>JAAELT010000389.1 GCA_024226315.1 bacterium
ATCGGCTCCCCGCTCGAGCATCTAGGCGAAGTCCGGGGCGCGGTGTTCAGTGGCGACGACACCCGCGCCCTGACCTGGGGCGAGGACAACACGGCGCGGTTGTGGGATGCCGCCACCGGCCTGGCGATCCGTCCCCCGCTCGAGCATCTGAGCGAAGTCCGGGGCGCGGTGTTCAGTGGCGACGACACCCGCGCCCTGACCTGGGGCGAGGACAACACGGCGCGGTTGTGGGATACCGCCACCGGCCTGGCAATCGGCCCCCCGGTGGAGCGTCGGTACTGGCCCAGCGGCGCGGTGTTTGCCGGTCACGGTCGCCGCGTGTGGGATGGTGGGGCTGACCTTGATCTTCCTTCAGAAGTCGTCGTACTTCAGGCACGTGCTATCACCGGCACCGAATTGGTGCCCCAGAACCGAGAGACGAAAACGATCGAGCCGAGGCGCTGGCGCCAGATCAGAGACGACTGGGAGGACAGTGGTCGTTCCCATTACAGAGTTTGCCAGTACCCGCGATACAACCTGTGGCGCCGCTTCCACATCGAGGAGGCGGAAGAGATCCGCTCTCTCAAGTAGATGATTGTTGAGCCTCTATGAGCGCGGCGCCGAATGGTACGCAGTTTCTATGAAGTACGTACCATATAGCGCCGTCCTCGAGAGGCCCCTACACGAGCATCGAAATCCACGGTCCCGATGCCGCGGCCACTCGTTGCTTCACCAACTGCTTGTCTCGAGCCAGTCGAGAACCTCGTCCAGGTCGAGGCTCTTGGCGCGATCCTCCAGGTAGTCCAGGGTCTTCGGGCGTGGATCATCCAGGTTCACACCGCGGTCGAAGAAGGTGTCGACCCGGCAGTAACGCTGTCCTAGCAACTGTTTGCACTGATAGTGGGCGACTCCCATGACTCCGCCGATCATCAGACCGATCATCGGCCGAGCCCACTGCCCCCAACCCAGCCGGCGTGGTGCCAGGGATGTCGGTCACGCCCAGGTGCCGGGGGCGTCGGTCAGCACGGGGATGTCGGTCACGCCAGCCCTGTCAAAGCTCCCCGAGTCTGGTTCCGGGCCGCCAGTAACCGCTGAAGCAGCTAGACTCCCCACCAGGACGCCACCGCATGACCGTCGACAGCTCACCCAACCTCATCGCCCTCGCCGGCCCCAACGGTGCCGGCAAGTCCACCTCCGGCCCGGCCCTGCTCAAAGACACCCTTGGCATCACCGAGTTCGTCAACGCCGACCTCATCGCCCAAGGCCTCTCCCCCTTCGCCCCCGACCGAGCTGCCCTGGCCGCCGGCCGCATCATGCTCACCCGCCTCCGCGAGCTCGCCGGCGGCGCGCCACTTTCGCCTTCGAGACCACGCTGGCCGGACGCGCCTACGCGCACTGGATCGCAGAGCTCCTCGAGAGCGGCTACCTCTTCCATGTCATCTTCCTGTGGCTACCCAGCCCCGAGCACGCCATCGGCCGCGTCGCCGACCGCGTCAGGCGCGGCGGCCACCACGTACCGGACGAGATCGTACGCAGGCGGTATCATGTGGGCCTGAAGAACTTCCTCCGTCTCTACCAGCCCATGGCGACCACCTGGCGCCTCTACGACAACGCTGGCGCCAACTCGCCGGTGCTCGTAGCCAAAGGCGGCAAGGCGACCGAATCACGAATCTACGACTCATCGACCTGGCGCAGCGTAACCAAAGGCATGGACCATGAAGCCCGAGCCTGATCAGGCCAAAGACGTTCTCGCCATCCTCCAGGACGACGCTCTGATCGGAGCGGCCCTCGAAAAGGCGGCGCGTCAGGCCATTCGCGAGCACAAGGAAGAAGGTCTGCCGCTGGCCATGTGGCGCGACGGCAAGGTGGTATGGGTACCGGCCGAGGAGCTGGAGGCGAAGTTAGGCCGACAGCAATAAAGGGCTGCCTGGACCCGACAGAGAGCCGGAACCCGCTCGGTGGAACGCCGCTCAGCTGCTTCGCGCTCTATGCCGGGACGCCTCGCACGCCGGTCAGACCGGAGTCGAGAATCTGGGCGATGTCCCGATCCTTGGCCAGGAGCAGGGCGGAGTGCTCTTCGGTCAGACACACGATCAGGCAGTCGATCGTGGAACGAATCGTGATGCCCCGCGCCCGCAGATCGCGGTACAGAGCAGCGGCCGCGAAGTAGGTGTCCGGCTCTCGCGGCACGAGACATTCCATGTCCCGGAAGTGACTCTCCAACTCCGGCAGGGTGTCGACCCTACGGATGCCCTGGAAGAACTCCGCGATCACCACACCGCAAGTGAGAATCTCCACCTCGTCGTCGAGCAAGCGGGCCAGTGCCTCCGCCTCTCTGCTCGGGTACTCGTTGAAGAAGTCGACCCACACCGAGGTGTCGACGAGGACCTTCATCGGCGTTTGCGCAGCTGGTCGATGTCACCCTCCCACTCCACCTTTCCCCGCAGCTCGAGCAGCCTCTTGCGACGTTTGCCGCGAGCGAACTTGCGAAGGGCCTCGTTGACCATCTCGGTCTTGGTGAAACCCTCGGCATAGGCCATCGCTTCCTCCAGGGCGCGGTCGTCGAGATTCAAGGTCGTGCGCATGGTCTGCCTCCTGCTGCATACGATAACCCTCTATCAGGTGCTCGTCAACGCATATGTCCCGGTAAGCCGGGGTCGGCGGGTTGGCTCGGATCACCGCCATCGTTCTCCTGCTCGCGACGCGCGTTACGGCGACCACCCGCCGAGATCGCCGCGTTCCCGCGTTCGCCTTCCGGCATGGCGGCTCGTAGAATCACCTCCATGCCCCGATACGCCAGCCGCCTGATCAAGGCGCTCCGCAAGTACGAGAAGCGCAAGGTCGTGGATCTCGCCGAGTTCCGCTCGGCGAGGGCCGAGGCCGCGGAGCTCACCGAAGAGGTGACCTCGGACGATCTCCTGGCAGGGCTCGAGCCGGAGCACAGGCTGCTCGCGGCTGCGCACAATCTGTTGAGCGTGCAGTTCGAGATGATCGCCCAGTTGCCGGAGATGCATCGCTTCGCAGACGCGTTCGCGGACGCCGAGGAGGAGTATCATCCCGCAGGCCCGCCGATCAGCCCGCTCACCGCGTCCTACTTCAACAACTGGGCCTTCTACGATCTCGCCTTCGGCTTGCAACGAGAGTCGATCGCCACCTGCGTAATCGCCGTCGGCAAGGCAATGAGGATCGATCCGACCTTATTGGCGGCATGGTCGGCACTCGAGCGCAGCCGCCTCGGCCTCTGGCTGCACGACGGGTTGGAGGGCGAGCGAGTGATTCTGCGCGAGCTGGTGACCGACGTCACCTGGCGGTGTGCCGTGCCCGCCGGCTACCGGGGTACCGAAGGCGAGCTGTGGTTGGCGCGCGTCGTGCCGCCACCGGGCTCCGAAGTAGCCGTGGTGTTCATTACGCCTTACGTAGTCCTGTCACCGGAGATCGCGGAGTGGCTCGCCTACCTGGACCGGACCCTGCCGAAGGTGTCGGGCAA
Source organism: bacterium (assembly GCA_024226315.1). Lineage (GTDB taxonomy): Bacteria > Acidobacteriota > Thermoanaerobaculia > Multivoradales > J023 > JAAELT01. The sequence goes on from JAAELT010000389.1 coordinate 3,467, forward strand.
GAAGGACCGGCGCGCCGCGTACGAGCACCTGATGAAATACGGGCTGTCCAGGTCCTACTGGAACGAGCACATCCTCGAAGCCTACGTCAACCACCGGCCGGACGTGATCTTCCTGAAAGGTCTTCCCGACGTCGAGGAGAGCCGCCCGCACTCCCGGGCGAATCGCGACCGCTGGTAGGAGGATAAGCGGATCGCCAGATCCCGCAGGGCCTCAAGGTGGCCCTCTTCCCTGCCAGCCTCGACTCCACCTCTGGCGACCACCATAGATCACCGGCGGCAGCACCGCCGGCAGCAGCCTGTGCTCCTCCCCAGGGTGACAGCTCTTTGAGCAGGCTCTCGTAGAGCAGGGCTTCGGTGTCGACCGGCTGGAGCGGCCGGCCGCCGGCTCCGAGTCTCGTAGAAGTCAGTGGACGACTCGGTCGTGCCCGGCCGAGCCCACCAGAGACCAGGTCTGCTCGGTCGTGTCGTGTCTCAGCAGGTACGTGAAGCCGTCGTCGCCCGCGACCTTGAAGTAGCGATGTTCCGGAGCCAACCAGGCGTCGACGACTTCGACCACCTCCACCACCCCGCGGCCGCCTACGGAGAACCGGCGCGGCGTCTCCTCGCCGCGGTAGCCCGCGTAGCACTCGACCCGGATCGCTTTCTCGACTTCTGCATTCTCGACATTGAGAGCCATGGCAGTCCCTCCGAGGCTACTCCGGTTCCTCCTCTGGTAGGGGTATCGGCTCGTCAGCCGCAGCCGTTTTCCTTGCCGGGGCCTCTTCGCGGTCATCGAGATCCGCGAGCATTGCCGAGGCACGCGGATCGCCGGGATCCGCCTCCAGCACTTCCTCCGGTAAGGGCTGAGGCTCGGTGGCCTTCAGAGCCTCGTCCCCAGCCGCCGCCGGCTGGTCCAGATCCTCCAGCATCGCCGACTCCGGCTCTCCAGTCCCCTTCCCGCAGCCCGCGACCGCGAGCCCCAGGATGCATACCAACAGGGTCAACGTACGAATACTGTCTCGCATCTTGGAATCCTCCTTCAGTCTCGAGCTACGACCGGTTGAAGTAGTTGGACGAGGCGTAGTCCCTACGCCCCGGATCACGGAAGTCGGTCCACATCCAGACCCAGAGCTGGCCGGGCCGGACCCGGGACATCCTGGCATAGACGTATCGCTTGGCGAATCCCTGGTCGTACTCGGCGTAGACGTAGCCGCTCTCGAGCCGACGGGCGCCGACCTCGCCCCAGTCGCAGTCGGTGGGGTGGCACTTGCCGTAGAGGTGGACGTACCACGGAGGACCCGGCGGGTAGAGCTGGCCGTTCAGGACCAGGTCCTGGCAAACGAAGCGCAGATTCGCGCGGGTCAAACCGCGGGTGTTGGGGTCGACGTTGGTCCAGTTGCCGTCCTCCTGCTGGGCGGCGCACAAAGCCTCGACCAGCACCGGCGAGCTGACTGCGAGCACCGTCACCAAGACCAGCAAGAGTCCAAGGCGTAGTACTCGCGAATTGAAACTCATCGCGTACATTCTTCACCTCCGATAGATCTATGGCCCGCGACGGACCTGGCGACGAACAGAACCCAGGCAGCTGGACGAGCTGCCGGCGACGTGGTCGCACATGGCGTAGACGCGGAACCGATTGACAACAAAGCTCCGCTGGGAGCCACTTCTCAGTCTAGAGAGATCCCATCACTTCGCTCAGGGGTTAGTCACCGACTCTCCAGAGCACCGACTCCGAGGTCAATGACGCCAGGCGATTGACGCCTTGACGTCAAGACGCTATGATGACCCCATGACTGCCGTGACCAAAAGAGCGACTGTCTACTTCGATTCGGAGCTGCACAGGGCGCTGCGCCTGAAAGCCGTGGAGACAGATCGGAGCATGTCCGACCTGGTCAACGAGGCCGTCAAGCTGACGCTTGCCGAGGATGCGGAGGACCTCGCCGCGTTCGAGGAACGTGCTCACGAGGCGAACCTGCCCTTCGAGAGCGTGGTCAAGGACCTCAAGCGGCGTGGCAAGATTTGAGATCCTGATAAAGGCTTCGGCGGCCAAAGAGCTCGAGGCGATCTCGCGAAAGAAGGACCGCCAACGAATCACCCGGAAGATTCGTGCCCTGGCGACCGATCCGCGCCCACCGGGGTGTCAAAAGCTCTCTGGCCGCGATCGGTATCGGATTCGCCAGGGCGTGTATCGAATCGTCTACTCGATCGAAGATGAGCGTTTGATCGTCTACGTGGTGAAGGTGGGTCATCGCAAGGACGTCTATCGCGGCACTCTCTGAGGACCGGTCAGAAGGACTGGGCGTAACGAACCGCGACGCTTCGACCCGAGAGCGACCGCGACCGAGGTCCACCGGGCCGCGCCGGACCGACCAGCAACCACGGTTTCGGCGTGGTATCTTCGTATCATGGCCGAGTTCGATTCCTATATCCGCGGTTGGCGCGAGCGCTGGCGGCAGCAGCGCCGAGCCGACGCCGAGGCGGCCCGGCAGGCACAGCAGACCGCCGAGCGCCTGGCGCGGCTGTTGCGGGATCGCTACGGAGCGCGCCGTGTAATCCTGGTGGGCTCGCTGGCACGCGGCGAGTTCGGCGTCGGTTCGGACATCGACTTCGCCGCCGAGGGGATCCCGGACGAAGTTTTCTTTCGCGCTGGGGCCGACCTCGACGCATCCGCCGGCGGGCTCCATGTCGATCTGGTGCCGATCGAATCCGCCGAACCGGCGTTCCTCGCCCACATGGCGGCCGAAGGAGTCGTGCTCCATGACGCGAGCCACTGAGCCCGGCGAGCGGTTCGTCCGGCTGGCGGCCGCGGTTCGCCAGCAGCGCGAGCAGATCGCGCGCATCGTCGTCGAGGCCCTGGAGGCATCGACCGAATTCGCCGAGAAGGCGCCGCAGGTGCTGGAGCTGCGTGGGATCGGCGCCATCCTTCACGATTTTTACACCGGCATCGAGCACCTGTTCGAGAAGATCGCCCCGGAGCTCAACGGCGGACTACCGGCCGGTGCGTCGTGGCACCGCGAGCTGCTGGAGAATATGGCCCTGGACCTGCCAGGCGTCAGGCCGCCCGTGCTGGGTTCCGAGACGGTCCATGCCCTGGGGGAGTTCCTGCGCTTCCGGCACCTCTTCCGCAACCTCTATGGCTTCAAGCTGGAGTGGACACGGATCCGAAGCCTCCTGGACCGGCTGCCGGAAACCTGGAAGGCGGTTGAGGCCGATCTCGACCGCTTCCTGGCTTTTCTCGACGCTGCCGGTGATTGACCCGCCCCCGGCCAGCCGCGGATCGAACCCGAAGGCCTCGGGCTCACCGATCTCCACCCGCCCGAGCTCCGGGTGCAGGGGATTCAAGAGCACGTTGTGCTCGCCTTTCACCACGATCGACGGCACCCGCAGCGCCACCGATCGGCGCGACTCGAGCCAGGCGTTGCCGGCGCGCCTGGAGACGTCGCCCGGGGGCAGCGCGGCCCAACCCGGCGGCGGGTCTTCCAGGTCCGCGATCAGCTCACCGGGCACCTCCGCCGGGATCAGCACGAAGCCCGGCGGCGCGTGGCGGATCTCCAGGTGCACCAGCGTCTCGAGCGCGGCCAGCGACCGCGTCGTGGCGGTGTAGACCACCGGCGTGCCGGCGAAGTGCCAGCGGCCGCTGTAGCGCACCGCGCCCTCGCCGCTGAACGCCGTGGCCGCCCAGCGGCCCAGGCACAGGCGGAAGACCCGCATCAGCCGAATATGCCGTGCTCGATGCGGCCCAGGACGTCGTCGACCTCGCGCGCACCGGCGTCGGTGTCGAGCAGCGCGAGCGGCCGCTGGCCACCCAGCGCGCGGTTCTCGCTCTCCAGCCAGTCGCGGGCGCGCTCGGTGGCCTCGAAGACCTCTACCGCGTGCGCGAATACCCGTGCGAGGCGGAACAACCGATCCGACTCCATCGCCTCCAGCTTGCCCGCGTCCTTGCGGCGGCTGAGGGTCCGCGCGCGGATGTGGAGAGTGGCGGCGAGCTCGGCCTGAGAGATCGCGAGCGCCGCGACCAGCGCCTCGAAAGCCGCCCACGGCAGACCGCGACGCACGGCGTGCGCCATCTCGATCGGATCCCGGACCTCTCCGAGGATTCGGGATCCACCGAGCAGGTGGACGATCTGGCTGGTCGACATCACGCTTCTCCTGATCACCAGGATACTGCCACATGGCTGGATCGTCAATGCCATTTGGCAGACTCAGTTCGATACTCTGCCGCGCGCCGGCCGCCTCCCTCAAGGCTCGCCGTCGCCCGCGACTTTAACGACTACCATCGTCATGTCGTCCTGCTGCGGCAGGCCGGCTGCGAAACTCCCGGCGTCGTCGAGCAGCACTCGCAGGATCTGCCGCGACGACATCCCCGCCGTCGGCAGCGCCTCGAGCCGGGCCTTCAAGGCCTCGTAGCCATAGACTTCGCCAGCGGGGCTCTGGGCCTCGGGCACGCCGTCGGTGTAGAGCACCAGGACGTCACCTGCTGCGAGCCGCGTCCGTTGCTCCCGGTAGGCCTCTTCCTCGCGCACGCCGAGGGGAAACCGCGGGTTCGGCGTGGCGAGGAAACGTGCTTCCTGAGACGACAGGAGCAGCGGTTCGGCCAGGCCGGCGTTGACCCATCGCAGCTCGCGGGTGGAAGACTCCAGGCCGGCGAGACAAAGGGCGGTGAGCTTCCTCGCGGGCCGGGAGGACATCGCGGCCTTGCGGAAGACCAGGCGGTTGATGCTGCGCAGCGCCGCCTCCAGGGACCCTCCGTCTTCGAGCTTCGCCGCCACCATGCCGCTCGCCATCACCGCCGTCATGGCGGCGCTCATGGCCTTGCCCGCGACGTCGCCGATCGCGATGCACAGCTTCTCATGGACCGGATCAAGCCAGATGAAGTCGAAGAAGTCGCCGCCGACCTCGCTGGCCGGCAGGCTGGCCGCCGCGATCTCGAAACCCGGCAGAGAGGGATCGCCCCGGGGCCAGATCGACCGCTGGGCTTCCCGCGCCGCGGCGAGCTCGGTCTGTAGCCGGATGGTCCCCACCCGGTCGCGGTAGGAGCGTGCCGCGACGCCCGCCGCCGCCGCCGCCGCCAGGGCGCGGAACCACCACGTGCCCCACACCGGCGACGCGATCGCCACCCGGATCGAGGCGCGGTGCCCGCTCCAGACCCCGTCGCTGTTGGTGCCGCGGACCTCGAAGCGGTACTTCCCCGGCGGCAGGTTGGTGTAGGTCGCGAAACGGTGCGAGGCGTCGGCTTGCTGCCAGCGCTTGTCGAACCCGACCATGCGGAAGGCATAGCGGTTCTTGCGCGGGTTGGAAAAGTCGAGCGCCGCGAACTGGAAAGAGAACACCCGGTCGCGATGAGTGAGCCGGATCGCCTGCGCGCAGGCAAGGCCGGCGGCCAGGGGCACGCGGCCGTCGATCGCCTCGCCGGGGACGAGCGAGCGGCCCGCCAGCTGGAAGTGGGTCAGCGCCACCGGCGGCTCGAACCGACTGTCCTCGATCGCTGCCGGGAAGAAGGCGTTGAAGCCGTTGATGCCGCCGAAGAAGAGCTCGCCGCGGGCGTTCTTGTGGTAGGAGCCGCCGTTGAACTCGTCTGCCTGCAAGCCGTCGCGCCAGTCGTAGGTGCGGAACCTCTCGGTCAGCGGGTCGAAGCGCGTCAGCCCCTTGTTCGACGACATCCACAGGTTGCCATCGTCGTCGCCCACCAGGCTGTAGATCAAGTTGCAAGGCAGCCCGTCGGCTTCGCTGTAGCGCCTCACGCGGCCCGTCCGCGGGTCGAAGCGGTCGAGGCCGCCGGCGTAGGTCCCGAGCCACAGCATGCCCTCCGGGTCCTCCCAGATCGAGAACACAAAGTCGCTCGAGAGCGTCCCCGGATCTCGCGGATCGTGCCGGAAGTGGATCGAGCGTCCGGTCTTCGGGTCGAAGCGGTCGAGCCCAGCGCCCTGGACGCCGAGCCACAGGTCGCCGTGGCGATCCTGGTGGAGGGCGCGCAGGAAATCGCTGCCGAGGCTCGATGGATCGCCAGGGTCGTGGCGAAAAGCGGTGAAGGCGGCGGTCTCGGGATCAAAAAGGTTCAGGCCGCCGCCCAGGGTCGCGATCCACAGGTAACGTTTTCGCGCCTGTGGCGCGACGTACCCCGCGCCGTCCTCGTGGAGGGTCCGGATCTCGTCGTGGCTCAGGGAGGTGGGGTCCTCGGGATCGTGGACGAAGCGCTCGAAGTGACCGCTGTCGCGGTCCAGCCTCTGGAGTCCGCCGTTGGTGCCGATCCACAGGCTGCCGGAGGGTCCTTCGTAGACCGCCCGCACCCCGTGATCGACAAGCCCTCGCGGGTTCTCGGGGTTCGGCAGGAAATGGGTGATCTCGCCGCTCCCGCGGTCGATGCGATCGAGGCCGCCGTCGGTACCGACCCATAGGATTCTCTGCGCGTCTTCCCATATTGACCACACGATCGCGTGGCAGAGGCTCTGCGGGTCGTCGGGATGACGGCGGTAGTGCTGGAAGCGGGCCTTGCGCGGCTCGGCCTTGGCGAGGCCGCCGCCGCCGTAGGTCCCCACCCACAGTCCGCCGGCGCCGTCCCGGCAGAGCGACAAGACGCGGTCGGTGCCGAGGCTCGTCTTGTCCCGCGGATCATGCCGGTGATGGACGACCATGCCCGACTCCGGGTCGAGCAGGTCCAGGCCGCCGCCGTCGAGACCGATCCACAGGCGACCGTCTTCCTGGTCACAAATGGCCGTGATCTTGGCGTGCGCGAGCCCGTGCCCGTGGTGCAGAAAGCAGCTGTTCTCCAGGCGATCGAGCCCGCCGGTCGTGCCGATCCATAGCCGGCCCTCGCAGTCTTGGTGGAGCGCCGTGACCCAATCGTGGCAGAGGCTGTCCGGATCGCCGGGATCATGGCGAAAGTGGCGGCAGCGCCCGGTGGTCGGATCGAGGCGATCAAGCCCGCCGGTGGTGCCGATCCACAGCCGGCCGGCGCCGTCTTCGAGGATCGCCCGCACGTCGTCACGTCCCGGGCTCCGAAGGTTGTTACGGTGATGGACGATGCGCCCGGTCACAGGATCGAGCCGGTCCAAGCCGCCGCCCTGGATACCGACCCACAGATTTCCTGACCGGTCCTGGCACAGGGCACGGACGATGTCGCCCGCCAGGCTCCGGCGATCGTCGGGGGCATGGACGAAACGGCGGCAGGTCTCCGACCCGGGGTCGAAGCGGTTGAGGCCAGCGAACGTGCCGACCCAGAGGGCGCCGGAGCTGTCCTCCAGGAAGCACGTGATCTCGCTGTAGCTGAGACTCGCCGGGTCGTCGGTGGTATGGCGAAACACCCGGAACTCGTAGCCGTCGAAGCGGTTGAGGCCATCCTCGGTGCCGAGCCAGAGGAAGCCGCGGCGATCGAGCAGGATGCACTCGACGATGGTCTGGGAGAGACCCTGCTCGGCGGAGTAGCGCTCGAAAGGCAGAGAACGTCTGGCCGTGGCGGTCCGGATCGGGGCCGTGTCTTTCGGCTGCATGGTCCTGAGCATCCGACGCTCCGGTCGTCGAAGTGACGAGGAGGGCTCTCAGAGTAGTTCGATACAGGACGGCGGCACACCACCCTCGAGGGTAGTGACCGGCAACATCGAGTCAGGCAGCGACGGAGGCGGGAGATGCATCTCAGCGTGCCACCGACCTCGGCAGCGGTAGGCCGGGCCACGCGGTATGATCGCGGCTCTTCCACCCTGAGAATCGGAGGACTCTGATGACAGCTGGCACCGAATCTTCCGCAGCGTCCGCCACGCGGAGACGCTGGCTCCGGCCTGGCGCACTCGTGCCGATGGCTTGCTTGCTCTCGTGCATTGCCGCTCTTCCTTCCGCCGCCCAGATCCCGGACTATCTCGCTTTGACACCGGTGCTCTCAGGGCTCACGCGACCCATCGCAATCCGGCATGCCGGTGACGGATCAGGCCGTCTGTTCATCGTCGAGCAGGCGGGGCGAATCCTGGTATGGGACGGCGTCTCCGCTCCCACGAGCTTCCTCGACATCACGACCCTGGTGGACGACACCAGCCTCGAACAAGGGCTCCTCGGGCTCGACTTCCATCCCGACTTTGCCACCAACGGCCACTTCTTCGTCAACTACACCCGGGATCCCGGGCCGGGTGCGGACCGCACTGTCGTGGCACGCTACAGCGTCTCTGCCGAGGACCCGGACGTCGCCGACCCGGCCTCGGCGACCACCATCCTGGAAATCGAGCAGGGCTTCTCCAACCACAATGGCGGCAATCTGCTGTTCGGGCCGGACGGCTATCTCTACATCGGCATGGGCGACGGCGGATCACAGTTCGACTCCCTCGCAAGGGCTCAGGACTCGAGCACCCCTCTGGGCAAGATGCTCCGGATCGACCCTGACGGATCACCCGCGGCGGCAAACGAGATCTGCGGCCTCCAGGCGGCCTATGGCATTCCACCTGGCAATCCGTTCGCGGGCATCGGCGACGGCTGCGACGAGATCTGGGCCCTCGGCCTTCGCAACCCGTGGCGCTGGAGCTTCGATCGCATGACCGGCGACATGTTCATCGGCGATGTCGGGCAATCCTCGATGGAGGAGATCAGCTTTCAGCCGGCTGGGGTCGGGGGTCTGAACTTTGGCTGGAGCTGCCGGGAAGGAAGCCTGGTGCAGGACTTCAATCCCTGCCTGCCGGGCCCCTTGACCGATCCGATTCTCACCTACCTGCACAACGACGGCTTATTCAACGGCTGCGCCGTGACCGGGGGTTACCGGTACCGGGGCGGCATCAGCGGTCTTCAGGGGACCTACGTCTACTCGGACGGTTGCACCGGCAACATCTGGCTCGCCACGGAGGATTCGCCGGGCCAATGGTCGGCTACGCTGTGGCAGTCGACCGGCCGCAGCATCGTCTCGTTCGGCGAAGACGAGAGCGGCGAGCTCTACGCGCTGGACCACGGCGGAATCGTCCTGCGCTTCGAGGCTGATTGCATGCCCAGCCCCACCACGCTGTGCCTGAACGACAATCGTTTCAAGGTCGAGGTCGACTGGGAAACCAGCACCGAGACGGGTCGAGCGCAAGTCGTTCCGGGCGGCACTGACGACTCCAGCAACCTCTGGTTCTTCTCTCCCAGCAACTGGGAGATGCTGATCAAGGTCCTCGACGGCTGCGCCATCAACGAGCACTTCTGGGTGTTCTTCGCCGCCACCACGGATGTCGGATTGACCGTGACCGTGACCGACACGCAGGAAGGCCAGGTCAGGGTCTACACCAACCCGCTGGACCAGCCCGCGAACGCGGTGACCGACGCCAGCGCCTTTGCCACCTGCCCGTAGAGCCGCCGCGGCGCAGTGAACTATGCTCGGCGCCTCATGCGTCTGGTGCTGCTACCGACCGCGCTGCTCGCGGCCGCCTTTGCCCTCGACCGCGGATGGCTGCTGGAGCTGCCGGCGGGCACGCCGCTAATCTGGGCCGCCCGAGGACTCTTCGCGATCGCCTTCCTGCTCGCCTGGCGTTTCCGGCGTGGGCGGCTGGCGGTGGCCGCGGCGGTGCTGACGGCCACCACCGAGGCTTTGCACTCAGGTGTGCTGACGGAGGACGCCTCGCTGCTTACCGCCGTCGCCTGTCTGGTGCCGATCAATCTGGCGGCTCTCGGCTTCACGGGTGAATGGCGCCTGTCGAGCCGGGCCGGCCTGCTGGCCGCCGGCGCCCTGGCGCTTCAAGGGCTGCTCGTGCTGGGCGCGGCGCGCGGTCCGGAGGCGGGCCTGGTGACGGGATTGAGCCAGACCTGGACCACCGTCCTACCGAGCACGGCCCTACCGACCACGGTGCTGCCGAACACGGCCTTGCCGCAGCTGGCCCTGCTGCTCTTCGCCCTCTCGGGCGTCGCCTTGATCGTCCGCATGGCGCGGCGGCGCAGCCCTCTCGAAGCGGGCCTGCTGGGCGCGCTGGTGGCGGTCTTCATCGCCTTCGAGACGGCGGTTCAGCCGCTGGTCTTCCTCGCGGCAAGTGGAGCAGTGCTGGCGGTCTCCCAGATCGAGAACGCGTTTGTCCTGGCGTTCGAAGACGGCCTCACCGGTCTGCCGGCGCGCCGCGCCCTGGAGGAGAACCTTCGCCACCTCGGCGGCGACTACGCGATCGCCATGGTCGACATCGATCACTTCAAGCGGCTCAACGACCGCCACGGGCACGAGGTCGGAGACCAGGTTCTGCGCCGGGTCGCGGCTCGGCTGGCCAGAGTGGGAGGCGGCGGCACCGCCTACCGCTATGGCGGCGAAGAGTTCACGGTGCTCTTTCCCCGGGGGTCGGCGAAGGACGCCGAGCCCCACCTGGAGGAGCTGCGGCGGTCGGTCTCCGGCCGTCCTTTCGTGGTCCGGAATCAGGCGCGGCCGAAGCGGAAGCCGCGGAAGAAAGCCAGGTCGCGCGCCCGGGCCGCGAGCGGCCAGCGCGGTCTGAAAGTGACCGTCAGCATCGGCGTCGCCGACCGCAACGCCCGCCGGCCGCGGCCCGCGCAGGTTCTGAAGGCGGCCGATCGCGCGCTCTACCGGGCCAAGAAGGCCGGCCGCAACCGCCTCGTGCGCGTTTGATCAGCGGGCGTGCTCACTCCTCCGGGTGGGACTGCCAGAGCACATTGACGATCTTCCAACGGCCGTAGTCGAGCACGGCGGCCCGCACGGCGGCCTCCTCGTCGTCGGCGAAGGCGACGGGAGCCGGGACGGCGACGAGCGCGACAGCGAGCGCGGTGGTGAGCAACATGAGCCAGATCTTCATGGGCGGCCTCCTTGGCGTCGGTTGGCGATCGCGGATGACTGGCTCAATAGCGACGCAGCTTCTCGATCAGCTCGGCTGTCGGATCCGCGATGACCTCGTCGAGCTTGGCCTCGGTCTGGATCGCGGTGTACTCCACCGTGCCGCTCCAGCGGCTCAGCCGGTCCTGGCTGACAGTGTCGACGATCTCGAGTGTCACGCGCGACTGATAGGCGGTGTCCTGGCGCCCGTAGTAGAAGAGCTGGCGCTCGCGCAGGAAGGTGGTGGTGGCGAGAACCACGTGCCTCGCGCCGCCGTCGCGGGCGGCGGCGAGGAGCTCGCCGGGGAGCGGCTGACCTTCCACCAGCTCTTCCGCCAGGGTGGGTCCTTCCACGAGCTCGACTTCCGAGCCCAGGCGCGCGCGCAGGTACTCCTTCAACGTGCCGGCGATCAGTGGGTCGTCGCCCCACACGGCCATGGCGACCCCGCTAGGCGGCGGGGCGCCGGCATGCCGCGAGGACGCTGACCCGGTGGACGCGCCGGTGGCGGGCGGTGTCTGGAGGCTGGCGACGGTCGACGCCGGTGCCGGTTGAATCTCTGGGCCCGCGGCCGGCGCGGCGCTCTGCACCGGCATCGTGGCGCCTTCAGGCGGTGGCGTCCACTCCTCGGCCTCGGGTCCGGGGGCGGTTTCGAGCGAGGTGGCTATTTCGCCGGCGTCCGCATCGGCCGGGATCGAGGCGATCTGCTGGGGCTCCTCGCCGGCTTCCTGGCCACCGAACAACTGCCCCACGGCACCCACGGCAGACATCACGGCCTGGCGCGCGGGGTCCACCTGCCAGAGCGCCGCCGCGGCGGCGACGCCGGCCACCAGGAAGAAGACCAGGGCCGCGACCACCCAGCGCGCCGAGGACGACCGGCGGGGCGGAGCGGCCGCGACCGCGGTGACCGCTGTTGCGCCGTCGTCCCAGGTGCCGCTCTCCTCGACCGCTTCGACGGTCGGACGGGTGACCGGAACCGCCTCGGATCCCGGCACCGGTACCGGTGGCACGGCCGGCGTCATGGTGGGCGGTGAGGCCATCGGCGTCGTCGCGGCGGCCAGCGACGCGACCGGGGCCGTCCCGGGCGCCGCCGGAGACGCCACGGCCGCGGATGCCACGGCCGGGAAGCTGCCGCGCCCGTCCCAGTCCGGCATCACGCGGCTCAGCAGGTGCGCTTGCAGATCAGCGGCCAGCTCGCGGGCGCTCTGGTAGCGCTCCTCGGGGTTCTTGGCCATCATCTTGCCGACGATGGTGCGGGTACGGTCGTCGACCTCGGGCAGCACCTCCTCGATCGGCGGCGGCGTGTCCTGCAGGATCTCCCGCACCAGGGCGAGGGCGCTGGTGGAACGGAAGGGCGCCTGGCCGGAGAGCATCTCGTAGAAGGTCACGCCCAGGGAGTAGATGTCCGAGCGGTGGTCGCCGCCCTCGCCCTCGCACTGCTCGGGCGAGATGTAGCGCGGCGTCCCCAGGATGGCGTCGGCCGCGGTCAGGCGGGTGGCGGCGGCGGCCATGCGCGCGATCCCGAAGTCGGCGACCTTCAAGGTGCCGTCCTCGGCGACCAGCAGGTTCGCCGGCTTGATGTCGCGGTGGACGATGCCGCGCTCGTGCGCCGCCGCCAGGCCGTTGGCGGCGTTGAGCACCAGCTGGGCCGCGCGCGAGCTCTCGAGCCGGCCTTCCTCGCGCAGCAGCTGCTGCAGGCTCGTGGGCACGTACTCCATGGCGAAGTAGTGGCGCCCGGCGTCCTCGCCGACGAAGTAGATCTGGACGATGTTGCGGTGGTTGAGCTGGGCGAGACTCTTGGCTTCGAGATGGAAACGCTGGAAGTCCTCTTCACTCTCGGTGAGGGTCGGCCCCAGCACCTTGAGGGCGACGGTGCGGTTGAGGGAATCCTCGTGGGCCAGATAGACGATTCCCATCGCCCCCCGCCCCAGCTCGTTCACGATCCGGTAGTGGCCAATCTGTTCTTCCATCGTCCGCTCCTCGGACTGCTGGCTGTAGATACACGAGACAGCATAACACCCCGGAACCGAGGCTCAGGAATCTCCTGATGGCGATCGCGGATAGCCGATACCGGCCAGGGCGCCGGTGATCTCGGTCAGGATCCGCGGGTCGTCGATGGTGGCCGGCGTCTTGTAGTCGGTGCCGTCGGCGATCTTCTGCATAGTGCCGCGAAGGATTTTGCCGGAGCGGGTCTTGGGCAGGCGGTCGACGACCACGGCGGTCTTGAAGGCGGCGACCGGGCCGATCTTCGCCCGCACGTCGCGGACGACCTCGGCCACGACGTCGTCCGGGTCTCGCTCGGCGCCGTCTTTCAGCACCAGGACGCCCAAGGGGATCTGACCCTTGATCGCGTCGGCGACGCCGGTGACCGCGCACTCGGCGACGTCGGGATGGGCCGCCAGCACTTCTTCCATGGCGCCGGTCGACAGGCGGTGGCCGGCGACGTTGATGATGTCGTCGGTGCGCGCCATGACGAAGACGTAGCCGCCCGAGTCGACGTAGCCGGCATCACCAGTCGTGTAGTGGCCCGGAACGTCGGAGAGGTAGGAGTCGACGAGCTGATCGTCGCCCGCGGCCTTGTCTTCGGCGTTCCACAGCGTGGGGAAAGTGCCGGGCGGCAGCGGCAGGCGCACGGCGAGCGAGCCGGTCTCCCCGGGCTCGACGTCGCGGCCGCCCGAGTCGAGCGCGCGCACGTCCCAGCCGGGCGCCGGGCGGGCGGCAGAGCCGGGCTTGACCGGCAGTTGTTCGATCCCGAGGCAGTTGGCGCAGATCGACCAGCCGGTCTCGGTCTGCCACCAGTGGTCGATCACCGGCACGCCAAGCCTGGACTCCGCCCAGCCGAGTGTGTCGGGATCGCAGCGCTCGCCGGCCAGGAACAGATAGCGGAAGCCGGAGAGGTCGTGGACGCTCATCAGCCGGCCCTCGGGGTCTTCCTTCTTGATCACCCGAAACGCCGTGGGGGCGGTGAACAGCACCTTGACGTCGTGCTCGGCGATCACCCGCCAGAAGGCGCCGGCGTCCGGCGTGCCAACCGGCTTTCCCTCGTACAGGATGGTGGTGTTGCCGTGCAGCAGCGGCCCGTAGACGATGTACGAGTGCCCCACCACCCAGCCGACGTCCGACGCCGCCCAGAAGGCCTCGCCGGGCTCGACGCCGTAGATGTTGCGCATCGTCCAGTACAGGGCGACCGCGTGGCCGCCGTTGTCACGTACCACGCCCTTGGGCACGCCGGTGGTGCCCGAGGTGTAGAGGATGTAGAGCGGATCGGTGGCGGCCACCGGTACGCAGTCGCGCGGCTTCGCGGCGGCCGCGGCCTCGTGCCAGTCGAGATCGAAGCCAGGCGTGAGCTCGGCGCGCGCGGCCTCTCGCTGAAGCACGATCGAAGCATCGGGTTTGTGGGTTGCGATCTCGATCGCCTTGTCGAGCAGCGGCTTGTAGGGGATGACCCGCTGGCCCTCGATACCGCAGGAGGCCGAGACCACCACCCTGGGCCGTGCGTCGTTGATCCGCACCGCCAGCTCGGCCGGGGCGAAGCCGCCGAACACCACGGAGTGGACGGCCCCCAGCCGAGCGCAAGCGAGCATCGCGACCACCGCCTCGGGCACCATCGGCATGTAGATCACCACGCGGTCACCGCGGCCCACACCCTGGCCCGCCAGCACCCCGGCGAAGAGCGCCACCTCGTCGCGCAGCTCACGGAAAGTGAAACTTCGCACGTTGCCGGTCACCGGACTGTCGTAGATCAGCGCCGGCTGTTCGGCGCGGCCGCCCTCCACGTGACGATCGAGCGCGTTGTAGCAGGTGTTGAGCTCACCACCGGAGAACCACCGGTAGACTGGTGCGCGCCGATCGTCGAGCACACGGTCCCAGCGCGTCGTCCAGTGGACGTTCTCGGCCACCTCCGCCCAGAACTCCTCGGGCTCGGCCAGGGACCGGCGATAGACGTCGTCGTAGGCGCTCAAAGTGAGACTCCTTCTTTGCAGGGATTGGTGATTTCGTGCGCCGAGTCTACAGTGCTGCCCCGAAACACTAGTGCTCCCCTGAGAATCTGATCACTGCTCGGATCCAGGTCGGCACTGCTACCATTGACCATGGCGGTTCGACACCTATCAAGATCAGAAGGATGGGCTCGTCATGGAATTCCCAATTCGACGACTGACGCCGGCACTCGCCTTGATGTTGGTGAGCACTGGATGTGTCTATGTGCAAACCGTCGACCCGATTCCACCGGGCAGAGCGGTTCTCGACTCCCTCGCCGGCGATACATCCTGCCTCTGGGGCTCGCCGGACTGCAATCGCTGCGTCCGCGGCGTGGAGGCAAGGCTGGACGATATGGAGAACCACTACCAGTCCGCGGGCCGCATCCGCTTCGACGGCTACGCCTACCCTGTCCCGAACCCGGGTTACATCCTGCATCGCCTCAGCGATGGGAGCTTCGAGCACATCCAGTCCATCGGGCGGGTCGCGGGGCTCGGCAACGACGAGTACATGGTGTTCACCCACAGCACCGACAGCGGCCAGGCCAACAAGCAGGGGGCTCTGGCGGTCGTGCGCATGGGCGCGGGACAGAACACCGGCGGGGAGCCGTTCGGGGGCATGCCTCACGACGACGACTCGGACCAGCAGACCGGCAACCGAACCGTGGCCCGCACCCATGCCGGCAACAACCACCCCGGCGGGCTCTTCGTCCTGGGCCACCACGTCTACGTCGCGCAGTGGTGCCAGGAAAAAGGCAACGAGGACGGCTGGTGCAGCGAGTGCTCGGCGCACAACCACGGGTTCGGGTTCTCCGTCTACGACGTCAGTCAAGTCCACCAGAACTCCACCATCAACGCGAACCCGCCGATCCACCGCTACTACAAGCACATCCATGGCGAGCCCTGGATCGGCGACTCCAGTACCGCGAGCATCGCCGCCACCAAACTCGACAACGGCCTCTACCTTGTGGCCCTGGGAAGATCCGGTGGCCAGAAGTACGGTTTCTACACCTCGCCGAGCCCCACGGGGCCGTTCACTTTCCACAGCTCGACCGACATCGGCTTTCACGGCGAAAACGCTTACATTGCCACGGAGTGTGTGACCGGCCAGCTCTACCTCTTCCAGATCGAAGGGTACGGTAGCGGCGACGACGTCGACAAAGTGCATCTGTACAAGATGGGGCTCGACAATGACGCGATCGAATTCGAGCACGTGACGAGCCGCACGTTCCATTGCCGGGGCGGCAGCGTGGACGGCGCCGGCGACTGGTGCCATTTCGATGCCGGGGCGGGCATGTACATCACGCCCAGGAGCGAGCTCGTTCTCTACGCCACCGAATGGCATCAATCCGACCATGGCAACATCCGCGTGGTCGAGTTTCACTGACGCGGCGCGGCGGCACTCGCGACCGACTCTCTACCCTGGCGCCTGAGTCGCTCCGGCCACGCGCCAGGCTTCGAGTCTCGCGGCCATGGTTTCCAACCTCTCCTTGACCGCCCCCATGTGCCAGCAACCGCTCGCGTGCAGGCGAACACGGCGCTCGGCTCCGCCCTCACCGCGGAATCGCAGGATCACGTGGACGGCGCCGCCGAGAGCCTGGACGCTCGCCGCGTCGACGGCGCGCTCGACCTCGAGCAGGTCGCCACGCGGCACGTCGAAGCCCTGGCTGTCGCCGCGGTAGGCGAGCTGATCGTCCCGGAGCCACAGCATGCCCAGGTCGTCTTCGATCGCGGTCATCTTCTTCATGCTGCTCGTCGCCGGATCCGAGATGCCGACCAACCAGCCGGCGTCCAGGGAGCGGCGTGTGACGCCGTAACCCTCCAGCCGTCGCCTGATGCACGCCTTCTCGAGCGGCGCCCAGAGGTTGAGCCACACCAATGCCACCTGCACGACAAGCAGGGCGCCGATCATCGGCACGATGTCGGCGAGAGGCACCGGCAGACCGAGGCCGGCGAGAATCGGCCCTAGAATCGCGCGGCCGAAGAAGCCCAGGCCCACCGCGGCGAGGACCAGGACAGCGATGTTGAAGAACCAGAGCTTGACCTTCAGCGAGCTCCAGAAGGGCCGGTTGAAATCGAACGTGAAGGCGCCCGTGACGAGGATGATCACGTAGGCGAAGATCGCGGCTCCGAAGAACAAGAAACCGAGGACGATCCCGAAGAGGTTCGATATCAGGGGCGAGGCCCCTTCTTGCTCCAGTGGCGCCGGAGCCTCGCCGCCTCCACGGACCAGGTAGTAGGCGCCCACGGCGCTCGCCAGGGTGACAGCCGTGAGGCCGAGCACTCCGAGCAGCCGCTTCCAGGGCTCGAGCTTGCGGGGTCGGTCTTCGGTCATTGCGTTCGCCACCAGCCTCTTAGATCGACTGAGTATATTCCCCGCGCGACATGCAGCCTACGAACGGAGGGGCCCAGACCCCGAAGGGCGGCCCGGCGAGGTCTATGAAAACACCCCAGACCCCTTGCAGCTGACCCGAACCGCGGATAGTTACTCCGGGTGGCCGGTTTTTCTCCCGGGGGGAGAGTCGGATGCTCGACCAGGACACGATAAGTCCAGTCTGGGTTCGCGCTCGCGCGAAGAGCTGCAGACGTAGCTCGTCCGACCACTGTCGCCGCGGGGTGCTAGACTCGGAGAGAGGGTGTCTCCATTCTGAAGATGCTGAAGCCGGGCCAATGGGGACCGAGGAACTGTTGGCCCGGTATGGACAGTCTATGATCACGAAGGGCATTAAGGGTCCATGACGTTATGAGAAGACGCCTGTATTCGGATGAACCCCGAGATGCTCGGACCTATCAGGTGGGATTCGATCAAACATACACTCGCATTGCCAAGATCTACGACATCGCAGTCAAGGTTCTTCCGATATGGAAGACGTGGCTCAAGCGCGTACTGCCACACATTCGGGGCCGTCGTGTCCTGGAGGTTTCATTCGGCACCGGATACCTCATGACGCACTATGCGGACCGGTTCGACGTCTACGGAATCGAATTGAATGCTCGGATGTTCTCTGTCGCTATGAAGAACCTACGACACGTGAGACTATCTGCAAACCTGCAGCAGGGGACGGTGGAGGATCTTCCTTACGAAGATGGGATCTTCGACACGGTCGTCAACACGATGGCGTTCTCAGGCTACCCAGACGGTACGAAAGCTATGGCAGAAATGCGGCGCGTCCTGACGTCTGGCGGGAGGCTTGTGCTAATCGACATCAACTACCCGGCTGATCGGAATTGGGTCGGAACTAGATTGACGCGATGTTGGCAACTAGCTGGTGACATCATTCGCGACATGCACCAAATGCTGACGGCTCACGGTTTCGACTACGAGGACATCGAGATCGGCGGTTTCGGGAGTGTTCACATGTACATCTGCCATAGGAATTGAGAACGCGCCTAACGCGCACATGAAGCAGTCGAACGCTGTAGTTGCAGTTGATTTGTGCACATGGTGAGACCAATGAATCCCAAAAAGCTGATACAGGCTGTTGAATTTGCGTTCGCAGCTTATGTGCGCGTTGCACGAAGCCGCTCCATGGCGGCCCCCATCCAACGTCGGTGACGATCGCGCGGTGTATGCCCGAGCACGGCGCGAAGGTGGTGATCTTCGAGCCGCGAGGGAGCCACCGCGAGCGACCGAGAGGGCCCTGAAAGAGGCCGGGATGATGACACGGCCCGTTTCAGGGCGGGGAGCAGCGGAGGCTCCGCCGGAAGATCGCGTCCTCACCGGGTGAGGAGGTAGATCTCATCGGAGAATCGAGTCCTCGCCCGGTGACCAGGTGACCTCAGAGCAGCTGCCGCAGCACGTACTGCAGGATGCCACCGTGGAGGTAGTACTGCACCTCCTGCGGCGTATCGAGCCGCACCAGCACCGGGAAGTCGAGGCTGGTGCCGTCGTCACGCCGGGCGGTGACGGTGAGCTCGCGGTCGGCGTCGCCTTCGGCGGCCCGGGCGATCAGGTCCCGGAGACCCTCGATGTCGTAGGTCTCGCGGCCGTCGAGCCCCAGGCTCTCAGCCGAGGCGCCGCCTACAAACTCGAGCGGCAGTACGCCCATGCCCACCAGGTTGCTGCGGTGGATACGCTCATAGCTGCGGGTGATCACCGCGCGCACTCCGAGCAGCAGCGAGCCCTTGGCCGCCCAGTCGCGCGACGAGCCGGTGCCGTACTCGGTGCCGGCGAGCACGATCAGCGGCACGCCCTCGGCCTGGTACTTCATCGCCGCGTCGAAGATCGACATCGGCTCGCCGTCGGGCAGGTGCAGGGTGAAACCGCCCTCGATATCGGGCACCAGCTTGTTGCGCAGCCGCACGTTGGCGAAGGTGCCGCGCATCATCACCTCGTGGTTGCCGCGCCGTGAGCCGTAGGAGTTGAAGTCCTTGGGCGCGACGCCGTGCTCCATCAGGTACTTGCCCGCCGGGCTGTCGCGCTTGAAGGCGCCGGCCGGCGAGATGTGATCGGTGGTCACCGTGTCGCCCAGGAGCGCCAACACGCGGGCGCCGCGCACATCCTCCGGCGGACGCGGCTCGTGCGACATCCCCACGAAGTAGGGCGGCAGACGCACGTAGGTGGAGTCGCCTTCCCAGGCGAAGGTGCCGCCCTCGGGCGTCGGCAGCGCGCGCCACTGCTCGTCACCGGTGTAGACGTCGGCGTACTCGCTCTGGAACATCTCGGCCTTGAGCGCCTTACCTACCGTGTCGTCGATCTCCTGCTGGCTCGGCCAGACATCTTTCAGGAACACCGGCTCGTCGCCAGAGCCGAGGCCCAGGGGCTCGTTGTAGATGTCGACATCGACTCGCCCGGCCAGAGCGTAGGCAACCACCAACGGCGGCGAGGCCAGGTAGTTGGCCCGCGTCTCCGAGCTGATCCGCCCCTCGTAGTTGCGGTTGCCGGAGAGCACCGAGCAGGCGACCAGGTTGCCGGCGCGAATCGCTTCGGAGATCGCCGCGGGCAACGGCCCGCTGTTACCAATGCAGGTGGTGCAGCCATAGCCCACGAGATGGAAATTCTGCGCCTCGAGGTAGGGCGTGAGGCCGGCCTCGTCGAGGTAACGGGTAACCACCTTGGAGCCCGGCGCCAGGCTGGTCTTGACCCAGGGCTTGACCTTCAGGCCGCGTTCGTGGGCCTTCTTGGCCACCAGGCCGGCGGCCACCATCACCGACGGGTTGGAGGTGTTGGTGCAGCTGGTGATGGCGGCGATCACCACCGCGCCGTGGTCGAGCTCGAACTCTTCGCCGCCCAACTCCGTCGCCACTGTCGAGGACGTTGCCTCGGCCACCGCCGTGCCGCCGTCGTCGCCGCCAACGACCGGCAGCGACGACTTCTGTGACCCCACGCCCTTCAGGCCTTCGAGCTGATCGCGGAACGTGGTGTGGGCCTGGCTCAGCAGGATACGGTCCTGGGGCCGCTTGGGGCCGGCGAGCGACGGCTCGACGGTAGAGAGGTCGAGCCCTAAGCGGTCGGAGTACTCGGCCTCGGGGCTGTCCTCGGTGTGGAACAGGCCCTGCTCCTTCATGTAGGCCTCGACCAGCGCCACTGTCTCCGGCGAGCGGCCGGTGAAGGTGAGGTAGTCGAGACTCACCTGGTCGGTGGGGAAGATGCCGCAGGTGGCGCCGTACTCCGGCGACATGTTGGCCAGGGTGGCGCGGTCGGCGAGCCGCAGGCTGGCGAGGCCGGGGCCGTAGTACTCGACGAACTTGCCGACCACCCCGTGGGAGCGCAGGATCTCGGTGACCCGCAGCACCAGGTCGGTGGCGGTGGCGCCCTCGGGGAGCTCGCCCTCGAGGCGGAAGCCCACCACCTGGGGGATGAGCATCGAGATCGGCTGACCCAGCATGGCGGCCTCTGCCTCGATGCCGCCGACGCCCCAGCCGAGCACTCCGAGGCCGTTGATCATGGTGGTGTGGGAGTCGGTGCCGACCAGGGTGTCGGGGTAGGCGAACGGCGCCTCGCCCTCACCCGTCATCACCACCCGGGCCAGGTACTCGAGGTTGACCTGGTGCACGATGCCAGTGGCCGGCGGCACGACTTTGAAGTTGTCGAACGCACCCTGGCCCCAGCGCAGAAAGGCGTAGCGCTCGTAGTTGCGCTCGAGCTCGCGCTCGGCGTTGATCAGCAGTGCCGCCTTGGAGCCGTACTCGTCGATCTGCACGGAGTGGTCGATCACCAGCTCGACGGGCTGCAGCGGGTTGATCTTCTCCGCCGTGCCGCCCATGTCGACCATGGCGTCTCGCATCGCCGCCAGGTCCACCACCGCGGGCACGCCGGTGAAGTCCTGGAGCAGCACGCGCGCGGGCATGAAGGCGATCTCGACGCTCGGCTCGGCCTCCGGCTGCCAGGCGAGGATGGCCTCGATGTCCGAGGCGGTGACGTCGGCGCCGTTCTCTCGCCGCAGCAGGTTCTCGAGCAGGATGCGCGTGGCGTAGGGCAGACGGCCGATCTGCCGGCCCTGTTTCTCGAGGGCTTCCAGGCTGGCGATACGGAGCTCGCGGTCACCCACACGGAGGGCCTTGAGGGCGGAGAAGCTATTTTTCATGGGACGTCACCCTTCTTGTCTGGAGACTCGGCTCTTGTCTGGAGACTTGGCTGGCGCCCTTGCTTCCTGCTTTGCAGGCACGCCTCGGCGCGTTACGAAATGCAGCAGACTCGTGCACGGAGTCTACCTCAGGAGCTAAACTAGGACCATGAGCGCGGCCGGAGATCTCGAAACCCCAATCCTGCTGCTGGCCATGCCGCAGGTGGTCGATCCGTTCTTCCACAAGAGCGTGATCCTGCTGCTCCATCACCAGGACGAGGGTAGCCAGGGGTTCATCGTCAACCGGCCCACGGGCGTCAAGATCGGCGAAATTCTGGAAGATCTGGAGATCCCCTGGCTCGGCGACGAGGGCTCCCTGGCATTCTTCGGCGGCCCGGTGCAGCCCCAGCTCGGCACCCTGCTTTTCCGCGACGAGGATCCCGACGGCGCCGACACCCGTTTCGAGGTCTGCCCCGGGGTGGCGTTGACCCAGCACGTCGGCGATCTGGAATCCCTGGCGGAGCAGCCGCCGTCGTCGTTCCGGCTGCTGCTCGGCTACGCTGGCTGGGACACCGGGCAGCTGGTGAACGAGATCCTGCGCAACGACTGGATCACCGCACCGGTGCGCACGGACCTGCTGTTCTCCGAAGACCCGGACGAAGTCTGGCGGCTGGGCATGGAATCGGTCGGGATCGACCCGGCGCAGCTCTCCTGGGCTCCCACCGACAGCGCAGGCTCGGCCAACTGACACTGTCCGCCAACTGACACTGTCCGCCAATTGACCGCGACAAGCTGCCCGAGCCCATGACTGAGAGACGCAAGGTCGCCGTCGTCACCGGCGGCAGCTCCGGAATCGGCGCCGCCTCCGTGCGGCGGCTCGCCGCGGAGGGCTACGCGGTGATCACCGGGGCGCGGCGTCTGGAGCGCCTGCGCGCGGTCACCGAACCGGTGGGCGCAGCCGCCCACGTGCTCGACGTCACCGATCCGGGGAGCGTTGCGGCCTTCGCCGCCGCCGTGGCCGAACGAGCGCCCGCGGGGCTGGCTCTGCTGGTCAACAACGCCGGCGGCGCCCTGGGGCTCGACCCGGTCGAGAAGACCCGCGACGAGCAGTGGGAGTGGATGTTCCAGGCCAACGTGCTCGGCACCCTGAGGATGACCCGGGCTCTACTGCCTGCGCTGATCGCCTCGGGCGATGGCCACATCGTCAATATCGGCTCGATCGCCGGCTTCGAGACCTACCCCGGCGGCGCCGGCTACACCGCCGCCAAGCACGCCTTGCGGGCGCTGACCCGTACGCTGCGCCTGGAGCTCCTCGGCCACCCGGTGCGAGTCACCGACGTCGCCCCCGGCCTGGTGGAAACCGAGTTCTCGGCAGTGCGCTTCGACGGTGATCAGGAGCGGGCGGAGAAAGTCTACGAGGGTATGACCCCGCTCACCGCCGACGACGTCGCCGACTGCGTCGCCTGGGCGGCGACCCGTCCGTCGCATGTGAATATCGACGAGCTGGTCGTGCGCCCACGGGACCAGGCCACGGCGACGATGGTTCATCGGCAACCGGCGCATCGGCAACCGGACGACAGATAGAGGGAGAGAGACATGGACGGGAACCGACTTCGGGAGGCCTTCCAGCGAATCGAGTCCCTTGACGAGCGCCTGACCTACAGAATCCGGCCGCGGTCGATGGTGTCGATCGTGTCGCCGACAGCGGACCAGGTGGACGACCGTCTGCGCGAACTGGCGGGTTACACGATCGAGCTCAAAGAGATCATGCGAGATTTCATGCTCGCCTTCGCCAAGCCCCGCAAGCAGGACGAGTAGGTCAAGCCACGCCGGACGACCCGAACCCGCCCTCACCGCGCTTGCTGCCGCCCAGGTCTTCGGCCTCCAGCCACTCGGCGCGCTCCACCCGGTGCAGCACCATCTGCGCCATGCGGTCGCCGCGCTGGAGTTGGAAGTCCTGCTGCCCCAGGTTGATCAGGATCACCTTGACCTCGCCACGATAGTCGCTGTCGATGGTGCCGGGGCTGTTGAGCACGGTGACGCCGTGCTTCAGCGCCAGACCGCTGCGCGGCCTCACCTGGGCCTCGAAACCCTCGGGGATCTCGAGTCGCAGACCCGTGGACACCAGCGCGCGCTCGCCCGGCGCCAGGATCAGCGGCGAGTCGATCGCCGCCCGCAGATCCACGCCCGAGCTGCCGGGCGACGCCGGCGAGGGCAAGGGCAGGTCTTCCGCGTGGTCGAGTCGGCGGACGCGGACCTTCAACTGTTTCCCCGGCCCGTGGGCCGGGTCGGCTTGGCGCCCTGCCCGGGCTTGCCGCCGGTGCCTTGTGGGTCGAGCAGATTTCGACCGCGGCCGTCGCCCTGACGGCGGTTCAGGGCGGGGTTGCCGCCGCCCTGGAACCGCGGCAACTGGATGCCGGGAGGCCAGGGCTTGCCGATGTTATCCGCGTTGACCGGCGCCGGGGCCCGCCCTTCTCCTGTCCCGATAGCTGCTTTTTGAAACAGGTCAATCGTGAATCGCCACTCCGAGATTTCGCCACCACCGCCGCCCAGCGGCGCGAAGACCTTGATCGCCTCGCTGCCTTCCGGGCTGTAGACGCCGATGATCGGACCGACCCGCACCTGATCGCCGTCTCTGGGCAAACCGAACCGCGACTCCTGCTCGCCACGGCCCTCGCGATTCCGGTGCTGCTGCTGCTGCTGCTGCTGCTGCTGCTGCTGCTGCTGCTGCTGCTGCTGCTGCTGCGGGTTCATCGGCGAGTCCTGGAACAGCAGGCCCCATTCGCCGTCGTCGGTCATCGGGTTCTTCCACAGCTGGCGGATCGCGCGCGGCTTGATCTCGACCAGCTCCTCGAGCTTGGTCGGCAGCCGCTGGTTGCGGATCTGGAAGACCCGGATCGCCTCGGCGTACTGCAGGCCGCGGAAGATCAGCTCCTCTTCCTTCTCGCGCTGGATCTGAGTGCTCCACAGCGGCAGGGCCTTGGCGACCAGGATATTGAGCACGGTGATCGCCACCGCCAGGACGACGATGTTGTAACCCGCCTCCGAGGGACGCAGGAGCTGCCGGAAGCGGAATCGCAGGCGGTGTACCCGAGGCAGCATCACCACTCGCTGTAGGGAGTGTCGTCGAGGGAGATCTGGTCGGACAACGAGTAGATGTCGATGATCCCCGGCTCGCCACCCTCCGGCAG
This sequence comes from bacterium, assembly GCA_024226315.1. Lineage (GTDB taxonomy): Bacteria > Acidobacteriota > Thermoanaerobaculia > Multivoradales > J023 > JAAELT01. Next base: position 27,867 of record JAAELT010000389.1, read on the forward strand.
ATCGGTCTCGGCGGGCTCGAACTCATCGTACACGGGCTGCTCGTACTCGAGCCCCCACTCGGCCTCGCCGTAGATCGGATCGAACGGGATGTCGCGCAGGTAGCCCTCGTCCTCCAGGGCCTCGAGGCTGGGCGGGAAATAGCCCTTGTCGCCGTTGTGCTGGTCGATCACCTCGCGGATCGTCCGCAGGTTGGTACGCAGCACCGCTTCGTTGGCGCGGCGCGGCGTCTGCAGCAAGTTGGGCAGGGCAATGGCCGACAAGATGCCGATCACGGTGATGACGATGATCAGCTCCAGCAGGCTGAAGCCGCGTTCGTTCGCAAGGGGTCGCTTCGTCTTCATCGCTCTGCTCCTACCACTCGGCGTAGGGAATGCCGTTCAGGCCGGTGCCGACGGAGAGCGAATACACGTCGTAGACGTCCTCGCCCCCCCAGGACCCGGAATCGGGATCGTCCTGGTAGCTGCGCAGGCCCCACTCGGCCTCGCCGGTCATCGGATCGATCGGGATCCGGCGCATGAACCGCTTGACGGTGCTCGGCCCCTGGCCCACCAGGTTGTGGGCTTCCGTGAGCTGCTCGAGCTCGGTGGGGTAGCCGTCGGTTCCCAGCTCGACCGGCAACAGGCCGGCATCGCTGTAGCGCTTGTACTCGTCGATGGCGTTGCGCATCATGCGCAGCTCGTAACGCAGCTCCATCTCCTTCTGCCGCTTGATCGTGTACTTGGCGATCGGGAACGCCACCGCCGAGAGCGAGGTCAGGATCACGCATACCACCACCAGCTCGGTGAGGCTGAAACCGCGCTGACCGCCGCGGCCGGTGAACCAGCGCGGGGTCGTTCGCGAAGCATCGAATGGGCGGCATGATCTCATCGTTCCACCTGATCTTACGGACGCGCCTCAGAGACCGTCGCTGTCGTCGTCCTCATCCCGGTTCTGGAACCGGTTGCGCGGACCGCCGGCCGGCGCCAGGTCGATCGCCTTAGGCCGCTCGGCCTGCGGTTGCTTCTGGTCGTCATCGTCGTCGCCGTCGGCGTCCTGCAGGCCCCGGGGCAGCGACCGCAGGCGCTCGCGCAGCCGGTCGCGCACCCGCTGGCGGGCGTCGGTGTCGCCGTCGAACGGACCGCTGACGTCGGATTCCACGCGCGGGCTGCCGCCACGGAAGGTGATGTTGGCCTCGGTGCCGACCCAGATCGGCAACAGGTCCGCCTCGGTGATGTCGGCCCGGCGGATGACATGGGGCGTCAGGGTCAGCACGATGTCGGTCCGCCGGTTGTCGGTCGAGGTCCGCGTGAACAACCGCCCGAGAACCGGGATGTCCGAGAGCCCCGGAATGCCCGACTTCGTCTGGCTTTCCTCGGAGCGGATCAGGCCGGCCAGGAAGTTGGTCTCGCCGTCGCGCAGCCGGATGTTGGTCTGGATGTTGCGCGTGCCGATCACCGGCTGCTCCTGACCGCCCGAGCCAGTCACGAAATCGGCGATGTTCGACACCTCGACGTTGACCTTGAGCGTCACCTCCTCGTTGTGGTGCACCCGCGGCTCGATCTCGATCTGGATGCCGACCTCCTGGTACTGGAACGACGTCACCGGCACGACCTGCCCCTGTCCACCCAGATTTCCGGTGTTGAAGGTGGTGGTGGGAATCGGCACCCGGTCGCCGATGGTCAGGTTGCCCTTCTCACCCTCGGTGATTCGCAGCTTCGGCTGCGCCAACGCCTGAGCGTCGCCGTTGGACTTGACGAAGTCGAGAAAGAAGCTCGGCACGGTCAACATCCAGTTGTTCTCGTTGATGAACTCGATATCCGAGAAGCGGATCTGGTTACCGCCCTGGCCGTCGAGGTCCGGGGTGATCGCGAGTCGGTTGTCGGACAGGCTCAGGCCGAGCTCCATGAGCGAGCTGGTGTTGATCTGCAGCAGCTCGACGTCGACCACGACCTCGGCCTTGGCCTTGTCGTTGGCCAGGATGATCTGCTCGGCCACCTTGACCTTGTCGGCGGTGTCGCGCAAGACGATGGCGTTGAGCTGCTCGTTGGCGGCCACGTGCTTGGCGCCGATCAGGCTGCGGACCATGGTCATAACGTCCTTGACCTCGGCGTTGTCGAGGAAGAAGGTCTGGATCACCTGGTCCTCGTAGGTGCGCCGGTTCTGGGGCGTGTCGTCGGCGATGATGATCGAGTGCTCGTCGAGCACCTTGTAGAAGTGGCTGACCGTGCGCATCAGGATCTCGAGCCCGCTTTGGGCGGTGACGCCGGAGAGCACGATCGAGATCTCCTGATCCTTGAGCTTGGGGTCGAACAGCACGTTGACGCCGAAAGCCTTGCCCAGCGCGCGGTAGATGTCGACCACCGAGGCGGGCTCGGAGAAGATCAGGTCGATGGGCTCCTCGGAGCGCGGGTTGAGCACCGGCGGCTGCGCCCTGGCGCCCCGTACTCCCTCTTTCATCTCCTGGATGGAGCGCGGCGAGCGGCCTTCGCGCGCGGCGTTGATCTCCTCCACCGCCTTGCGCAGCTCGGACTCCGCGTACTGGTTCGACGGATCGAGCTCCACCGCCTTGCGGAACTCGATCATCGCCCGCTCCGGCACCCCCGCCGCCCGGTACTGCTTACCCTTCCTGAAATGCTCCTGGGCGGCCTGGATCTTGGCCCGCATCAGAGCGGCGCGGTAGGCGATGTTGTCGGGATGGATGCGAACCGCCTCCAGGTAATGGACGACGGCCCCGTCCCAGTCGCCGGTCGACTCCGCCACCTGCGCCTTGCGGAAGGTGCTGTAGCCGGAGCACCCGACCAGCATCAGCAACAGGACCGCCAGAGCTCGCTTGAAAGCGACAGGTCTGCCAGCTATAGGTCTGCCCATATTCCGAATCTCCATGGCGATCCTAGCCGCCGATCTCGATCCGCTCCGCAGCGGTGTCGGGGAATCCGATGAACTTGAATTCGACCGACTCGTAGCCGATCTCGTGGACGATGAACTTTTCGCGGATCACTTGCTGCTCCAAGGCGTTGATGAGCATGCCCTGGTCGTCGGTCAAGACCGCGACCCGCTTGCGCTCGGGACCGAAGATTCCGATCAGCGCGACATCGAGAGGCGGCGGCCGCGGCACCACCGGCTGGGGTGGCGCGGTCACCCGCGGCTTTCTCTCCACCACTGGTGGCGGCGGCGGCGGTGGGGGCGGCGGCGGTTTCGGCTTCTCACCGTAGCGGAAGATGTTGCGATCCGGCTCGTATTCGCCGCCCTGCTTCTCGAGCGCCGCCAGCTGCAGCCCCTTGATCTCTTTGCGGGCCGCGGCGCGCGGCTGGACTCCGGCGAGCCTGCCGATGCCGCTGCTGCCACGGTTGGCGAGGTCCAGCAGTGCTGGCTTGAGATACTTCCATACGACGAAGGGCGCCAGGAGCACCAGGATGCCGAGCATGAGCTTCTCACGCCCACCGAGGGTACCGAGCTTCATGTCGTCGGCTCCTCGGCCTCGGCCTCTGTCTCGGCGTCAGTCTCGGCTCCTGTCTCGACCTCGGCTGGCCGCGGGGCGATCTCGCGGGTGGAGAATATGGTGGACATGGCCAGGTTGATGCCGAGATTCGGATTTTGTCTCGCCTCGCCGCTGTCACCCAGTGTCACGCTGTTGAGCGTGACGAAGTGATCCGACAGCTCGAGGAAGTTGATGAACGTGCGCAGCTGGTCATAGGTACCGTTGACCGAGAAGTTGATGTTGCGTTGCACCAGGCCCTGATCGCCGAAGTCCTTCTTGGGGTAACCGAACGACGTGGGCTTGAGGCCGGCCTGACGAGCCAGGGTCTTGACCTCCTGAACGGCGCGCGTGAAACGCTGGGCCTCGGTCTCGAATCGGGTGGCGTAGAGCCCGTCCACCTCCTGCTGGTGAGCCCCCACCTTGACCAGGAACTCCTCGATCACCTCGCGCTCCTGTTCGAGCGCCGTGAGCCGCTCGGTGGCCGTGCGATGCCGGCTCTCGAGGGTCTCGACTTTGCCCGCGAAGGCGCTGTTGTAGAACGCGAAGACCAGCAGATTGAGGATGCAGAACGCCGCGGGCAGCACCCAGAGCCACAGGTGACGGCGCCAGGCCTCGAACAAGGACTTCATGCCAGGACCTCCCGCGTGCCGGCCGGCGCCGAGATTGTGCCGCCCTCGGGGATCTGAGGCAGGGGCAGGGATCCGTTTTGCAGACGTGGCGTGGCCGACGCGTTGGGCTCGGCGAAGCCGTCCTCGGGCGGCGGCTCGACATCATCGGGCTGCGTGGGCACCGTTCGTGGGGGCGCTGCCGGGGGCGTGCTGCGGCCGGCCCGGCCGTCCACCGGGCGTGTCGACGGCTGATCGCCCGGGGTCGGCCGAGTGGTAGGCCGCCGCGTCGGCGGCGGCGGGCGCCGGGCGGTGGGCGGCGGCGGAGCCGTCGGTGGAGGCGTGGCGACGGCGGGGGCCGCGGCCGCGGGCGGATCGCGCGGTTTGGCCGCGAGGAGGGACGGATCCGGTTGCGGCGGCTTCTCGGCGGTCGCCGTGTCGGAGTCCTCGTCGTCCTCGGTCATGGCGGCCGGCTCGGCTCCGGTCGCTTCCGCGACGTCGATGCCGTCGGGCGCCTCTTCCTGGGCCGCCGGCTCCTCGGCCGGCGACGGTTCATCGCCCTCCGATTCCTCGGTTTCGGAAAGCACCAGCGGTCGGGTGAGGTAGACGACGGTCAGGTTGAAATTGCTCTTGCCCTGCTCACTGATCTCGCCGGACAGGAACGGCCGGCGAAAGTCGGGGCTGGTGTACAGCACGTCGATGAACTCCATCAACGCGTCTTCTGTCTTGGCGACGCCCTTCAGGCTCAGAGCCACCTCGTTGCGCTTCAGCGTCAACGGCTGCGGCTCCGTGGCTGTCTGGGCCGCGGCGGTCTGAGCCGCGGTGGACGGGGGCGGCTGTCGCCGGGACGAGCGCGCCCGGCGAGGGCGGCGCGCCTTCGTCGGCTCCGCCACCAGCTTGACCTGAGGCTGCACGCTCAGCAACCGGACGTCGAGCGGCACCACCTCTTCGAGATCGTCGAACAGCGCGCTCCAGGGGAAGGTGCGGTAGGAGATCAACGCGTTCAGAAAGTCGGTCCGGCGGTTCTCCCGCGGCAGGTTGATGCGTGCCAGGTCGCGGTCGAGATCGCCGAGCAGGCGCCGCTGCTCGGCGATCTGCTGGTCGACCTCGACGATCCGTTGCCGGTTCTTGGCGGTGCCCGACCAGTGACCGCTGTAGAGCCGGTAGTTGACCACGGCGAAGGCCACGCCCAGGATCCACAGCAATAGCGCCAGGCGAAACACCGGCCGGCGATTGACGAACGGGCGCCGTGCGAGATTGACTTCTCTCACTTCAGGCCACCTCGAGACTCGCCGCTCCCAGCAGCGGCGCCGTTTCCAGCCAGGTCGGTCCGACCTGCGTGCGGCTGATCGGGAAGTGCTCGAATGCCAGCGGCTCGGCCACCGCCTCGAGCTCGTCGCCGAGGAGCTCCAGCCACGGCTCCTCCTGCTCCTGTGGCGCCGCCAGGAAGATTCGGGCCAGGGCCGTCTCCGGGAAATGCTGATGCAGGAAAGTTGTAGTCAGGCGCAGATCCCGGCGTACCGCTTCCGTCGACAGCGCTCCCTCACCGTAGGCCTTGTAGCGATACAGAAGCGGCTCGCGCTGACGGTAGAAGCTCAGGGTGTAGGCGTCGTCGTGTGCCACCGCCAGGGCCACCAGGTCGGCCGGGTCGGTGGCGTGGGCGAGGCTGGCCGCGGTCGCCTGGGTGGTGTTGGTGATCCGCCCGATCTCGATTCCGACGGCTGCGAAAGCCTCTTCGAGCTGTTTGATCAACAGCTCGATGGCGAAACCGACCAGGACCCTCAGGGGTTCTTCCTGGGCTGGGAAAGGAGTCACCAGCGACCCAGAGATCCGCAGGTCCTCGACCCTGAAAGGCACCAGGCGCTTGAGCTTCCAACGCAGCATCTCCTCGCGCGCGCTCTGCTTGCGTGGCAGCTCCGAGATCTCGGTGAAAATCAAACGCAGCCAAGTATCCGGCAGAACCAGCGAGGCGCTCTTGATCGGTTCCGGAAAGTCCTGGGCAAGACCCTCGACCGCGTCGCGCAGTGCCTGCGGGTCGCGCATGGGAGCGCCGAGCATGCCTTCACCGAAGGCCTCGGCGCCCAGCTCGCGCGAGGATTCGTGCTCGTACACATACCCCTGCCCCTCGCGCCCGAAACAACCATGGCGGAGCCCGGTCGTGTCGAGAGCGAACACGTGCGGCGGCGGCGGCACTGGGGACAGGCCCAGGGCGCGCTCAATCCACGAAGGTAACCTTGTTGATCTCACGCAGCGTTGTCACTCCTTGGAACACCTTCTCGAGCGCCGACTCACGCAGAAAACTCATACCTTCCTCTTTGGCCGCGCGGCGAATCTCGGCCGCGGGCCGCTTGGTCAAAATCAGCTCCCGAATCGGGTCCGATAGATACAAGAGCTCTGAAACCGCCAGCCGGCCATGATAGCCGGCCCCGCTGCATTCGATACAGCCCGCTCCCTCGTAGAACGTCAGATCGTGGTAGGTCTCGGGATCGAGGCCGCTGTGCTCGAGCAGCCGACTGTCGATTTCCGCCGGCCGTTTGCAGTGCTCGCAGATCTTGCGGACCAGGCGCTGGGCCAGAATGCAGTTGAGAGCCGAAACGAAATTGTACAGGTCGACGTGCATGTTGAGAAAGCGGCCCAGCACGTCGACGACGTTGTTGGCGTGCACGGTGGTGAAGACCAGATGGCCGGTGAGCGCCGACTGGATGGCGATCTGGGCCGTCTCCTCGTCACGGATCTCGCCGACCATCACCTTGTCTGGATCGTGACGCAGGATCGAGCGCAGGCCGCGGGCGAAGGTGAGGCCCTTCTTCTCGTTGACCGGGATCTGGGCGACGCCGTCGAGCTGGTACTCGACCGGGTCTTCGATGGTGATGATCTTGTCTTCCGACGACTGGATCTCGCTCAGACAGGCGTAGAGGGTGGTGGTCTTGCCGGATCCGGTCGGTCCGGTGACCAGAACCATGCCGTAGGGCTCGCGGATCGCCTTGCGCAGCTTGCGCTTGGTCTCGTCGTCGATGCCCAGCACGTCGAGCGACAGGTTCTTGAATTCCTTGTTCATCGACTCCTTGTCGAGAACGCGGATCACGCAGTCCTCGCCGTGGACGGTGGGCAGGATCGAGACGCGAAAGTCGATGGTCCGGCCGCGCAGCCTCAGCTTGAAGCGACCGTCCTGGGGGATGCGCTTCTCGGAGATGTCGAGCTCCGACATCACTTTGACTCGGCTGATGATCGTCTGGTGGTGCTGCTTGTCGATGGCGTCCATCGCCTGGTAGAGGGCACCGTCGATGCGATACTTGATGATCACCTCGTTCTCGCCGGTCTCGATGTGGATGTCCGAGGCACGGCGCTGGATGGCGTTGAACAGGGTGGAGTCCACCAGCTTGATGATCGGGCTCTGATCCTGGGTGATGCTGTCGATCGTCAGCACCTCGGCGTCGTCGCCATCGCCCTGAACGAGCTGGATGCGGAAGTCCTCGGTGGCCTCGTCGAGCACGCGCTGGGCGCTCTCGGACTTCTGCAGGATCTCCTCGATCGCCGAGGTCGCCCCGATCTTGACCTCCACCGGCTGCCCCAGCAGCAGTTCCAGCTCGTCCAGGCGGCGCACGTCCGTGGGGTCGGCCATCACCACCGCCATCCGGCCTTCGAGCTGTTCCTGGGGGATGAACGTGTAGCGCAGCATCAGGTCGAAGGGGATGCGGCGAAAGAGGTCGTTCTGGATGCGGAAGTTCATGACGTCCACGAACTCCATCGAATAGTCCGCGGCCAATCGGCGGGCGAGAGCTTCCTCTTCGGCCGGATCGACGCTCTGAGATTCCGGCTCCGGCGCCGGCTCTGGGGGAGAGGTTGTGGACACTTCCATGGCGACTCCTCCAGGCTATCCGACCTGGTTCATGGCACCGAACATCGGTAGGTAGATGGAGATCAGGAGCAGCGCGATGATTGCTCCCATGACGATCAGCATGATCGGCTCGACCAGGGTCAGCAGCCGCTGCACCTTGGTCTCGACGCGCTCGTCGAAGAAATCGGAGACGCTGGAGAGCATCTCGTCCAGCGAGCCGGTCGCCTCCCCGACCTTGATCATGTCGATCGAGATCTTGGGGAAGACCTCCGCGCGATCGAGCGCGTCGTGAAAGGCCTGCCCCTGCCGCACCTCGTCGATACACGGCCGGATCTTCTCGCCGATGTAGAAGTTGCCCACCGCGCCGGTGGCGGTCTCGAGCCCCGAAACCAGCGGAATGCCGCCCGCCACCAGCGTGGAGAGCGAACGGCAGAACTCCGACAGCGCGAACTGATGGAAGATCCCTCCCACCAGCGGGATCTGAAGCCGCAGGTGATCGAGGGCCTTTCTGCCCGCGTCGGTGGCACCCCATCTCTTGAGCAGGAAGCCGCCAATGACCAGGAACCCCAGGAGCCAAAGGACGTTGTCCCGCAGCCAGAACGAGACGGCGAGGGTGATCTGGGTGATGGCCGGCAGCTCGGCGTCGAGGTCACTGTAGAACCGGGAGAAGCTCGGAACCACATAGATCGCCATGATCGCCATCATGGCGAACGAGAGACCGATGAGAACCATCGGGTAAACCAGGGCGGAGACCACGCGTTTGCGCGCCGAGATCAACAACTTGAGGTAGCGGATGAAACGCCGGAGCACCGATTCGAGCTCACCGGAGCGCTCACCGGCCTTGAGCGATGCTGCGTACAGAGGCGGGAAGAGGTCGCCGAAGCTGGCGAAGGCCTCGGACAGCTCCTCACCCGATTTGACCCGGTCGCGGATCTCGCCCAGCACGTCCGCGAGGTGGGAGTCCTCCATCCGCTCGAGCATCAGGTCCAGGGACTGCATCAGCGGCAGGCCGGCGCGCAGCAGCGCCGCCAGCTCTTGATTGAACGCCATGAACTCGTCCAGCGGCATGCGTTTGCGGCGGCCGCTCCAGGGCATCTTGATCTGGAACGGCACGCCCCGCGGCCGCACCTCGAAGATGTGGAAGCCCTGGCGCTCGAGCTCGCGCCGCACCGCCGACTCGTCGTTGCCCTGTTGGACCTGGCTCATGATGCGGCCGTCAGGGGTGCCGTACCTGCAGACGAATTGCATGGTCGCCTCTTGCCTCTCTCAGACGTGACGAGGTCGAGGCCTTGGAGCCTGTTGCTCGCAACAGGCTCCAAGAACGGAGGGGATGGGCCAAGAAGCTCCGCCGCAGGCGGAGCTTCTTGGGGCGCTAGCGCCCATCACTCTCGCGCTGGCAGGAGATCGCCACCATCAGCGCCTCGCGGCGTGATTCGTCCTGGGATAGAACGAGGCTCAAGGGACGGTCGATCCACAGGTTGAGCGTCGCATGGAAGAGCTCGCGCGGCTCGAGCTGGCGCCCCTTGTTGGCGGGATTCTTGACTTGCTTGACGATCCGAAAGCCCTCGAGCTTCAATCGCCGGCCGGCCATGACCGTGCCCGAGCGGAAGCTGACGCTGTAGCTCTGACCGAGAGAGTACTTCACGTCCTGGCCTTCCTTCGACGTCACTCCGGCCTGGGCCAGTACCCGGTAGTCGTCGTACCGCAGAATCTCGCGCAGCCGCGAGGCCAGCTCTTCCGGCAACTCGTCCGTGGCGCCCCCTCCAGCCTGACTTCCCGGCTCCGGCGGAGAGATACCGGTCCGCTTGGGCCCGGCCTGGATGATCCTGATGTCGAACCTGAGGTCCTCGGGCGGATGGTCGAATCCTTCCAGCAGACGACTGACCCGTGAGAGCACGGCGGGCGTCTCGCGCACCACCAGGGTATTGCCCCCGGGCTGGACCTCGACCGAGCCGCGCGCGGTCAGGAGCGGGCGGACCAGGTTCAGGGCTTCGTGCACTTGCTGATGCTTCAGAGTGTACGCATGGACCTCGATCCGCTGACTCGGGCTGGCCTCGAGATTCTGGGCAGCGATCGGCAGGGCGGCTCCGAGAACCATGGCCACCGCACAGGTCGCCATAGCGCGCAGGCGCGCGCGCCTCATTTCTGGGCTACCGGATCGCGACAACTGGGTCACAGTGCTCATCGAGAACCTGTATTCATATCCGCCGTCAGACATCGAAATTCGCGACGACCACCACGGAGAGATCCGGGTCGTCGACCTGGATGATGGATCCGTAGGCCGGGTCGATGAACTCGACCAGCGGCATCTGCTCGAGCGAGAGATCCGTCTCGGACTGGGACGGGGCTTCGGTCGCCGTGGACTGCACCGCGCCGATCTCGGTGGGGCTCGGGCCGGAACCGCGCAACAGGACCGGGCCGAGCAGCACCGCGGCCACCGCCGCGGCGCGCAGCCATGTGCGCGAGACGGCTGGCCGGCGCCGTTCGATCGATTCGGCGCGACTCATGCCGGCGACCGCTCGTCGCATCGCCGCGATCTCGTCGGCATCGACTTCGAGAACGGGCAAGCGCTGAAACATCAGCGTCGGCTCGATCGCCACCGCGTCCCGCTCGCAGTCCGGGCAGTCGTCCAGGTGCTCCAGCGCCCGGCGCCACTCGGCGTCCTCGATCTGCTCGGCCTCGCGCCGATCACAGAGACTCCGCCAGTCCGGGCAGACTGTATTCATTGCGCACCTCCACGATGTCTCACTGCGCACCTCCGGTGCGACGACGCTTCATGAGGCACCTCCGCGGCGACCGCTCGCGTACTCGGGATAGCGATCGAGTAGCTCACGACGCAGGATCTTGCGGGCGTTGAACAGGTGGTTGCGCACCGTCGACTCCCGGCAGCCGACGATCTGCGCGACGTCTTTCGAGGCCATGCCCTCGACCTCGCGCAGCAGGAACACCGAGCGCTGTTTCTCGGTCAGCTCGGCCGCCAGCTCGTGGAAGATCGCCATCACCTCGCCCTCGTGCATCTGGGCCCGGTCGCGCCGCGAGCGGGTGGTGAAGGCGTCCTGCTGGTGGAGGCGTATCGGCTCCAGGTTCTTCTGCCGGCTGCGCCGCGAGCGCAGCTGGTCGATAGCCAGGTTGGTGGCGATGCGGTAGATCCAGGTGTTGGGGCTCCAACGCTGGTCGAAGCAGTCGCGTTTCTCCCACAGGCGGAAGAAGGTCACCTGGACGATGTCGCGCGCTTCCTCGGCGTCGCCGAGGATGCGATAGACGAGCTTCAGGAGCGGATTGGTCTTGCGCTCCATCAGCTGGTCGAGGGCCGCCTCCTCGCCGTCGCGAAGGGCGAACAGCAGCTCCTTGTCGGTGGCTTCGCGCAGCCGCGCGCGCAGTCCGCTCTTGGAGTAGGCGAGAGTCGGCCCGGTGGACGGATAATCTGTGGTTTGGATGGGTTGTGCTGTAGACATTTCTTCCCTTGGTTCCCGTGCCGTTATACGGCTGTCGTCGCCGGGGCGTCTAGAATCCCCATCTTCGCTTCTGGACATTTCTCGTGGGTCGCTTCAGGGAAGGATCTCCAAGCTACGAGCCTACACTATACTGCTCGCCCCATGGGCTTTCTGGGTTGGACAGGATGGCTGCTCTATCAGCTGTCGATGGCGTTCGGTCTGCTGCTCGCGGCGCCCTTTCTCCTGGCCCGCAGAGGCAGCCACTACCTGACCACGCTGCGCGGCCGCCTGGGCTTCCGCGATGGCCCGAGACCGGCGCCGGGCGTGGTCTGGATTCACGCCGTCTCCGTTGGTGAGGTGGCGGTCGCCGCGACCCTGATTCGGGGGCTTCCGGACGAGCTGCCGCTGGTGGTGACCACCGTGACCCCGACCGGCCAGGCGCGTGCCCGAGCGCTGTTCGAGGACGCTGGTCGCGCGACCGTGGCCTACCTGCCGTTCGACCTCGGCTTCGCGGTGCGCAGTTTCTACCGGCGCTTCGATCCTACGGCGCTGATCCTGATCGAGGGCGACTACTGGCCCCTGGTGCTGCGAGCAGCGCGCCGCCGAGGCGTGCCGGTGGCGGTGGTCAACGGCCGAGTGGGGGAGAGGTCGGGCGCGCACATGCGCCGGGCGCCGTGGCTCGGAAGGCGGCTGTTCTTCGCCGCCGTCGATCGCTTCTGTGTCCAGACCGAAGAGGACCGGCGCCGGCTCGAGGCCGCGGGCGCTCGGCCCGAGCGCGTCCACGTCACCGGCAACCTGAAGTTCGACTCCCCCGAGCCGGTCGCGAAGCCGGAGCTCGAGGCCACCGTCAGCCGCCTGGCCGCCGGCCGGCCGATCCTGCTCGCCGGCTCGACCATGCTCGGCGAGGAAGAGAAGGTGCTCGACGCCTTCGTCCGCCTCGGTGCCGGCGAGCGAGCGGTGCTGGTGTTGGCGCCGCGCCACCCTGAGCGCTTCGACGGCGCCGCGAGGCTGGCGCGCGAGGCGGGCCTCGACTGCCTGCGCCGCAGCCGCGTCGAATCGGGCAGTGAGGCCGGTGACGTGTTGTTGCTCGACACCCTCGGCGAGCTCGCGGCCCTCTACCGCGTGGCCGACGTCGCCTTCATCGGCGGCACCCTGGTACCCACCGGCGGCCACAACCCGCTCGAGCCGGCGCACTTCGCCACCCCGATCGTCGTCGGACCGTCGATGCACAACTTCCAGGAGATGGCGGACCTATTCGATCGTGCCGACGCCTGGGCACGGGTCGCGGATCCACCGCAGCTCGCCGAGCTCTGGCGCGCCTGGCTCGACGACCCGGCCGAGGCGCGCGAGGTAGGCGAGCGGGGCGGCGGCCTGCTGGCCACCAACCGCGGCGCCTTGGAACGCACTCTCGAGCTGATCGAGCCGTTGCTACCAGGTCTTCCCTGAGACACGGCGCATCAGGCCGACTCCGCGCGATAAGGTAGACGCCATGATGCCTCCTCCGATCGAGACCCCGCCGCGCTCGTGGTCTCCCTGGCAGTGGCTCTACGGCTCGGCGCACCGCTTGCGCTACGCCTGGCTGAGCCGCAAGGCCAAGCGGCTGCCGCGTCCCGTGGTCAGTGTCGGCAACCTGCACTGGGGCGGCGGCGGCAAGACGCCGCTGGTGGCGGCGATCGCTGTCCATCTGCGCGACGCCGGCCGCCACGTGGCCATCCTGTCGCGCGGCTACGGCAGCAAGGGCGAGGGCGTACGGATCCTGAGCCGCGGCGAGGGGCCGCTGCTGGGGCCGAAGCTGGCAGGCGACGAGCCCGTGCTGCTGGCCGGCGACCTGCCGGGCGTCTCGGTGGTGGTCTGCCCCGACCGTCATCACGCCGGCCGCCACGCCCTCCACCGGCTCGATCCGCCGCCTGACCTCTTCCTGCTCGACGACGGCTTTTCGCACCTTTACCTGATGCGCGACCTCGACCTGCTGGCCTTCCCCGCCGTCGATCCGTTCGCCGGCGGCCGTCTGGCTCCCGGCGGCCGTCTGCGCGAGCCCCTGAAGTCCGCGGCCCGCGCCCACGCGGTGCTCCTGACCGGCGCCGACGACTCCCAGGGCGATGCCGGCAAGAGCCTGGCCGAGGCGCTGCGTCCCTGCGGCTTTACCGGCCCCGGCTTCGCCTGCCATACCCGCTCGGAGAACGCGCAGCTCTTCGGCGAAGGCGAGATCAAAACGGGCGCCAGGGTGGTTGCCGTCTCCGGTATCGCCCGGCCCGAGCCCTTCCTCGACACCGTCCGTTCCCAGGGCTTCGAGATCGCCCAGCACCTGAGCTTCCCCGACCACCACGAATACCCGACCGCCACTCTGGAAAAGATCGGCAGCGCCTACTGGAGCCACAGCGCCGACCTGGTTCTGACCACAGGCAAAGACCGCGTCAAGCTGCAGGGCCGCATGGACATCCCCCTTGCCGAGATCCCCATCCGCGCCGAGCCGGAGCCGGGGTTCTTCGAGTGGCTGGACCAGAGCCTGGGGATGGCCTCGCGAGAGTAGCCTGTTGCTCCGGCGGGCCTGCATAGGCGGCAACGTCGACCGTAATCCGCACCTCGGGGAGGTCGCCGGCGAAGTCCACGTAGACGGAGCTCAGGGAGGCCACCCGCTCACGATCCTGGACGGACCGTGCCAACGAGCTCAGCTGCTCCAGGGTCGGATCGAAAACGACGAAGGTGAGTGAGGTTCGTTCGTAGATGTCGTTGACCTCGACGGTTTCAGCCCTCGGCCGTTGCAGCTCGAGAGCGTCCTGAGCGGCCAGGAGGGTCAGCTCGTCGATCTCCTGCTGGACGTCGATCCGAAGGGGGAGGAACTTCTCGAGCTTGCGGAACTCGACGGGAATCTTGTCGACCTCTACCAGGAATTGCTCGAACGCACGCTCGACGGCACGAGCCTCGTTGATGTGGCGCTCGAGGGTTTGGAGCTCCTTCCGGGCCTCCTGGAGGGCCTGCTGTCTCCAGTCATGGAAGCTGCTCCAGTAGAGGCTCATCGCCGCCAGATAGACACAAGAGAACCAGAACGCCCGCCTCAGCCAGACATACGTCTTCCGCAAGATCTTCACGCCGGCTCCCGCCAGGCTGCCGTGATGACGTAACCGCGCGAGCCCGGCAACTCGGCGTCGCGCTTCAGCTCGACGGAACGGATCCGTTCGTGGGCGGCGAGGCGCGCGGCGAAGTCGGCGGCCGCCCCGGGCGTGCTCGCGAGCAGGCGGACCGCGAACCGATGATTTTCGACGGTGATCTCTCGAAGTCCGACTTCGTCGCTCGCTTCCTGGATCGCGTCGAGGATCAGGCCCGGGTCCAGGTGCCTTCTCCCAACCTCGTTGTAGATCGCGACTCGGCGCTCGATATCCCTCTGCCCGTCTTTGAACTCCTCGATCAGCTCTACGGTCTCGCCATGCGGAGCGAGCTCTTTTCGCGCCAAGCGAGACTTGGCTTCGACATCGATGCGCTCACGCTCCTGCACGAACGTAATCACCAGGGCCGTCACCGCCGCGGCGGCGACGGCGAGCAACATCACGCGGACCGCGGGGTAGCGCCACACGCGCCTAAGCCGCACCGGCTCCTCCCTCCCGCGCCGGGCCGAGCAGGAGCACGGTCAGCTCGCTGGAGCCCGACTCGATGGCACGCGTCATCGCGCTGCGACCGTGACGATCACGCTGGTGGGGAAGGGCGCCGTGGCGCAGCAGCAGCTCGACCGTCTCTTCGCTGCCGGCCTCGACGGCTTCCATCAGGGGCGTTTCGCCGTCGCGGTCGGTGCAGTTCGGATCGACGCGCCATCGCAGCAGCCTCTCGACCTCCGTCGTCCTGCCGGACGCCGCAGCCTCGAGGAGGCGCGATTCGAGCCACACCGGGCCCCACCCGAGCACGGTCTGGATCATCAAGACCAGGAGGGCCAGTGCGGCCAGGCCCAGGGAGCGGCCGGGACGGAAGAGCGCGGCCTGGCACGCCACGAGGCAACTCAGGAAGTAGACGATCGAGACAACTCGTTGAAGATCGGTATCGACTCCGGCCACGATTCCCGCCAGGACTGGCTGAACCAGGAAAAACAACGCCGCGTGCCGCGTCTTGCCCTTCCAGAGGTAGAACATGGCGATCACCACGGTGGGGAACGTGCTGAGCAAGATCCCAGGCAGGAGGACGTGGGGCTCCAGGGGGAGGGCGTGGGGCACGAGGCCCGAGGGCCGCGGCAAGATCTTCGCGATCTCGATCTCTTCGAAGACGGTCCCGAAGCGGGCCAGCCCCGCCAGGGAGGGAAGGACGCCCGCGATGGCACAGAGACCGAAGAACCACCATGGGACATCGTCGGGCTTGCCCGCGGGCGTCGGGTCGGACTGGAGGGGCATCTTCGAATACTACTCGTCCGACCACTGGGAACGTCGCCGGACTCGAAGCCGGCGAACCCAAGGACCCTCCCCTCCCCGGCCCTGTCGTGATCACCCGATCTCGAACAACGGATCTCCACCCTCGACCGCTTGATCCTTCTCCACCAGGAGCTTCTTCACCACCCCTGTCGACTCCGTCTGGATTTCGTTCTTCATCTTCATCGCCTCGAGCACCACGATCCCCTGGCCGGCTTCGACCTCGTCGCCTTCGGCGACCAGGATCTCGACCACCCGGCCGGGCATGTAGGCGGTCACATGCTGAGCGCCGCCCTTGTCCTCGCCGTGGGCCGTGCGTGCCAGGTGGGTGAGGGGATCCATGATCTCCACCTCACTGATCCCCGCCGCGCTGGTGACCCGGTAGAGGCCCTCCTTCCGGCGCCTCACCGAGACCTCGTGCTGCTCGCCGTCGATCAGCAGGCTGTGGATGGTGTCGCTGGCGCGCGCCACGTCGACCTCGTAGGTCAGCTCGCCGAGGACGATCCGGTAGCCCGAGTCGGTGCGCTCGAGGTGAAGCTCCTCCTCGCGCTCCTGATGGCGGACGATCAGCTCCACGGCCGTCCTCCCAGGGCCTCGCGACGGGCCACCATCTTCCAGTGTCCGCGCTGGCCTCCCGCCACGGCTGGCTGCGACGTCACCACCTCCTGGCGCTCGGCGTGGGCGACGGCGGCGGCAATCAACGGCAAATCAGCGAGGCCGGAACCATCAATGTTCCTCGTTTGCCCCCCTCCGGGGGGACCTGGCGCCGCCCACTCACCACTGGCGAGCTTGCGGTCGAGCATGCCATTGTCGAGCCGGCCGGCACGGAAGTCCTCGTCGCGCAGGATCTGGGTGAAGAGCGGCGCGGTGGTGCGGATGCCTTCGATCTGGAGCTCGGAGAGAGCGCGCTGGAGGCGGGCGATGGCGTGCGGCCGGTCGTGCCCCCAGACGATCAGCTTGGCGACCATCGGATCGTAGTAGATCGGGATCTCGGCGCCGCTGGTGACGCCGCTGTCGTTGCGCACCCCGGGGCCCTCGGGTAGGCGCAGGTGCTCGATCCTGCCCGGCGACGGCACGAAGCGGTTGAACGGGTCCTCGGCGTAGAGGCGCACCTCGATGGCGTGGCCGCGCGGCTCTAGCCGTAAGAATTCCTCACCCAGCGGCTCGCCTTCGGCGATCCGGATCTGGGCGAACACCAGGTCGATGCCGGTCACCAGCTCGGTGACCGGATGTTCGACTTGCAGCCGGGTGTTCATCTCCAGGAAGTAAAACTCGCCCGCGGGGTCGAGCAGGAACTCCACCGTGCCGGCATTGGTGTAGCCCACCGCCCTGGCCGCCTGCACCGCCGCCTCGCCCATGCGCCGCCTGAGGTCTGCGTCGACCACCGGCGACGGCGCCTCCTCGATGACCTTCTGGTGGCGGCGCTGCAACGAGCACTCTCGCTCGCCCAGGGACACGACGTTGCCGTGGTGGTCGCCGAGGATCTGGATCTCCACGTGGCGCGGCTGCTCGACGAGCTTCTCGACGTAGACCGTGTCGTCGCCGAAGCTCGCCGCCGCCTCGGAGCGCGCCTCGCGGAAGGCGGCGGGCAGCTCTTCGGCCGAGCGCACCATCCTCATGCCCTTGCCGCCACCACCGGCCGAGGCCTTGAGCATCACCGGGTAGGTGATCTCGGCGGCCGCCGCCACCGCGGCCTCGGCGTCGGCCAGGGGATCGCGGCCGCCGGGCACCACCGGCACGCCGGCCTCGATCATCATCCGGCGGCTCTCGATCTTCGAGCCCATGGCGGCAATGGCCGAAGGCGGTGGGCCGATGAAGATCACCCCGCGTTCTGCCGCGTAGCGGGCGAAGTCGGCGTTCTCGGCCAGGAACCCATAGCCGGGGTGGATGGCGTCTGCGCCGATCTCCACCGCCAGGTCGACGATTGCCTCGGCCCGCAGATAGCTCTCGTTCGACGGTGCGGGACCGATGCGATGGGCCTCGTCGGCCAGCCGCACCGGCAGGGCGGCGCGATCGGCGTCGGAATAGATCACCGCGCCGCGGATTCCCAGCTCCCGGCACCCGCGCAGCACCCGCACCGCGATCTCACCACGGTTGGCGACGAGCACCTTGCGGATCTTGCGGCTGGCGGCGGTCTCGGGCATGGCGGACGGCGATGATACCTGCTCCCGCTCCGGATGCCAGCGCCGGCTCCCACGCCAGTGGCGTTCGCGGTTCGCGCCAGGCATCGTCAGCTCGTCCTGGACGCCGTGCACTCTTCGCACGGGCAGAGGTCACGCAGGAAGTCGAAGCGGTAGATGCCGGTGGCGTGGTGGTCGGACCAGACGATGGAGATGGCGTAGTTGCCCACCGGCTCGATCTTCTCCGGCCGCACCGGCTCGGGCGGCTGGTGGAAGTCGACCCGCATCGAGCCGTGGCCCTGGCAGCCGGCGCAGGGGCAGTAGCCGCGCACGTAGTCGAAGTCGAAGTCGGCGCTGTGGCCGTCGGACCACGTGAGGCGAAGCTTGCGCTCTTCGCCCAGGCGCCGGATCTCGGTGAGGTAGAGGGTTTCCATTCAGGCTTCAGAAAAGCGGGTCAGGTCTCAGAGCGAGTCAGGTCTCAGGGTGGGTCGATCGTGTCCCGATCCGTCCACGGTCCGCAACGCGCGATTCGCCAGGCCGCCTTGCGTGTGCCTACCAGAGCGCCGTGTTTGCGGATGCTGCCCTCGGCATAGTGGCTGCACGTCGGCTGGAATCGGCACTGGACGCCCGCTTTCGGCATGAGCTTCGAGAGAGTCGCCTGGTAGAGATCGATGCTGGCGATCAGCACCCGGGCGCTCGCCTGCGCTTCGGGCGCTCGCGCCAGATCGAGGCCGAGGACGAGCAGCCCAGCGAGGGCGGCGCCAGCCCACAGCCGGCGCCGCTTGCTCCATGCCATCAACGTGTCTGCATTCAGAATTTGTCGGCAAAGTCACTCAGGCCCGGAATCAGGAACCTCTGGCCGTTGACGGCCTTGACCATGCAGACGATGTGAACCACCATGACGATGATCCATACCGGAATCGTAAAGATACAGCCGCAGCCGCCAGTCACGGCGCTGACGATCGCCAGCAGGATCGAAATGACGATGTCGGCTCCGAACAACACCAGGCCGTGCTTGGCGTGCCAGAAGACCTCCGGGTCTTCCTTCTCGACCAGGAACGGGATCAGCGCGAACGGTCCGAGGTAGGCCAGGATCAGCATCAGCGTGCGATTGCTCGACGGTGTGCCGGCGGCGGGTGGCGGCGGCGTTGCCGCTGCTGGCGGCGGCGCGTCCGCGGGTGGTGGCGGCGGCGCATCTCCTGGCGGAGGCGGTGGCTCGGACGGCGGTGGCGGAGGATCGGCGGGCGGATCTTCCGGCGGAGGCGGAGGGTCGGCTGGTGGATCAGATGGCGGAGACGGGGGATCAGCCGGAGGATCGGACGGTGGGTCGGGCGGCGGCGTCTTCTGGTCTTCGCTCATCTAAGAAATCCTCCAATGGGTACTGTGAAGGGAGGCCGTGAAAATGCTGAGCACCGAAATGCTGGAAGACAGTGTACCGGAGCCCCTCGGCGCCGCCAATGCACAATGCCTCTCTTGGGGCTGCCAGTTACCGCCACCCTCCGGGAAGCAGCTCCATGACATCGCGGATCGACAGCGGCAACCGGCTCCCGAACGGCTCGCCGAATTCGGCGCCGATCATCTGGCCAAAGTGGCGCGCGCGGCCTTCGACCGCCAGCCAGTACTCGGGGCTCGAGACCTTGGTCGTCGGCTCCCAGCTCCCCGATTCGGGCTTGTAGAGCTGGCTGTCGTAAGCGGCCAACGCCGCCATCTTTTTCTCCCAGGCGCTGGTGACGTCGACGATGAAGGCCGGCTCGAAGGGATCGTGCTGCATGTAGGAGAAGACGGCCCCCGGGCGGTGTGGCTCGCCGGCGCCTCGACGGGCGAGGCCGGCGTAGAACGCGGCGTCCCTCACCAGCCGGTGGGCGCGGCCGTGGTCGGGATGACGGTCGGACGCGGGCGGGCCGAGCAGAATCTCGGGTCGCCAACGACGCAGAACTTCGATCAAGGCGTCTTCCTCGGCCTCCCCTCGCCGGAAGGCACCGTCGCCGCAGTCGAGAAACTCCATCTCGACCTCTCCCAAGGACTCGGCCGCGGCAGCGGCTTCGATCTCGCGCTCGGCCACCGTGCCGCGGGTGCCACGTTCGCCCCGGGTCAGATGCAGGATCCCGACCCTGCGACCCTGCTCGGCCAGCAACGCCACCGTGCCGCCGCAGCAGAGCTCCACGTCGTCGGGGTGGCTGCCGATCGCCAGCACGTCGAGCTTCATGGGCGACCGCCCATTGGCGCGGGAGACACTCTCACGACGTGTAGACGGCGCGGATCGAGCCCCATCTGCGCGGCCAGTACCTCGGCGAATCCGGCTCCGTAGCGGTCCAGAAAGTGGACCACACTCAAGAGCCGTTCCTGCCCCTTGCCTCCTGGCAGACAAGCCGTCCGCACCTGCTCGAGCCGCCGGCGCCACACGTCGTGCTTCCTGGCGACCGCTCCGGCCACCTTGCCGCCGAGCTGGTCGAGCCCGCGGTCGATATGGCCACGGGTCTTGCGCAGTGGGCCTTCGAGACCGCGGTCGAGGGCCGCCAGCGGCTCCGCGAGACCCTCGAGCAATTCGTCGATCCGCTCGCGCACGGGGCCCACCAGATCCTCGCCCAGCTTCTCGGTCACCAGGCGATCGAGCTCCACGTCGAAGAGCTCGGCGAGCGAGACGTCCAGCTCCTCCAGGTACCCCGCGTGGCGTTCTTCGAGCACCAGCGCCTGGGGCCGCAGCGTGGTCGACGGCGCCTCGATACCCAGCACCGGATAGATCGCCGCCACCTGTGGCAGATAGGAGAGCTCCGCCGGCCCCATGACCTGCAGCGAGGTACCGAGCACGGCGTCCTGGATCGCCGGCCGCGCCAGCACCCCGGGGCTGATCACCGACGGATTCTCTTCCAGGATCCGCTCCAGCTGCTCCAGCGGCAGGGCGTCTCCCTCCAGCCCGCGCAGGGAGTAACCACCGTTCTCCGACCAGGCGATGCGGCGACGCTCGAGGCCGTGCAGCATGAAGAGCGGCGAGAGCCCGGGTTGCGGCGAGACCTGCAGCGGGTGGCCCCGGTTTTCGATCGCGGCATCGGCTTGGCGCTGAGCCCGCTCGACGTCGCCGCGGTGCTCCACCAACCTGCTCAGCCAGGGACGCTGCAGGGTCTTGAGCTCCGGCAGCATGGAGTCGAGCATCAGCGGCGCCCGCTCGCCCATGGTCGCCACCAGCAGGCGACAGAACGCCTCGCCGAACCGGGAGTCGGGCCGGTACCATCGCCGCGGCAGCTCGACGCCTTCGAGCTGCTCCTCGACTCCCGTGAGTCGCGGGCCGAAGGTACGCATGCCCACCGGCAGCAGCGGCGCCGGGTCCTCTCCGAGGTCTACCCGCAGCGGCCCGGAGCGGGCGAGGAAGGTCGCCTGGGCGGTCTCGCTCCAGTCGTGGTCCTCGGTCGCCACCCAGTACACCGCCACCGCCGGCACGCCCGACGCTTCGATCGCTTCGGCCCAGAGCACGGCCGCGACCATCTTGCTCAGCGCGTACAGCGGACCGCCGTAGAGGCCCGGCTGCTGACCGGTGACCACCACCCGCGTCGCCGGGTCCGCGAGACGTTCGGCGAGCCGCTCGGCGGCGGGATGCCCATAGGCCACGTTGGCCGTGGCCAGCGCCCGCGCCAACTCGGTACGGTCCACACGGGGCGGCTCGCCGGGTAGCTCGCCGGCGTCCAGGAACTTCAGCGGCGCCAGCAGATCATGGTCGCGGCCGCTCAAGAAGGCCGAGGGCAGGGACGGCAGCCGCGAGCCACCGAGCAGATCGAGGCCGAGCGCGGCCGGGCTCTCAGGCGGGCTTGTGGCCGACGAGAATGAGTCGTTCGCTGTCACGTTCGAAGGGCTCCCCCTGGAAATTGCCGTACAGGTCGTCCACCTGGAGCCCCGCCCAGCGGGCGCCGATGGTCACCTCGTCGCGGCTGTAGGCGCGGACGCTTTCGAGATAGGTCTTTTCGACGTGTTTGCTGGGACCGGTGGTACCTGGCGTCTTCAGCCGCATGCGTTTGTTGATGCGCCGCGTGGTGTCATCGTACCAGCGCTCGATCTCCACCCGCCGGCCGGCGATCTCCTGCACCTCCTGTTCCTTCAGGCGCGCCAGAACGTGGTCACGGTTCAGGAAATCGATCAGGAACCGGCCCCCGGGCGTCAGCACTCGGACGAACTCCTCCAGCACCCGAAAATTCTCCCGCTCGCGCTCGAAATAGCCGAACGAGGTGAAGAAGTTGAGCACCCAGTCGAAGGTCTCCTCGGCGAACGGCAAGTGACGCATGTCGCCGGCCACGCAGGGCACGCGGGGCGGAAACGCCAGCAGGGTCACCGACAGGTCGACGCCCAGGGTACGAAAGCCGCGCCGGCGCAGCGCCTGGGTGTGGCGGCCGGCACCGCAGGCGAGATCCAGCACGGCCCGCGGCTCCGGCAGCCGTGGCGCCAGATGGCGCTCGACGAAGTCGACGTGTCGGTCGGCTTCACCAGCGTCGCGGTGGGCGTAGAGCTCCAGGTACTCCGCGCCGAACCATTCCTTGTACCAGGCCATGGCGCGGGATCATATCCGGTAAACTGCTGCCGCCATGTTGAAGATCGGCACTGCCTTGAGAATCGGCACAGTCCACGTCGACCCACCCCTCGTGCTCGCCCCGATGGCCGGCGTGACCGACCGCGATTTCCGCCTGCTCGTGCGGCGAATCGGCGGCGTCGGGCTGGTGACGATGGAGTTCATCTCCTCGCGGGGCCTGGTCAACGGCGAGAAGCGAATCGTCGATTTGATGCACTTCTCCGAGGAGGAGCGCCCGATCTCGATCCAGATCTACGGCTCCGACGCCGACACCATGGCCTCAGCGGCGCGCGAGGTCGAGCGCCGCGGGTCGGACGTGTGCGACATCAACATGGGCTGCCCGGCGAACAAGATCCTCAAGGGCTGCGCCGGTGCCGCCTTGATGCGCGATCTGAAGGCTGCCGAGAAGATCATCGTCGCCGTGCGCCGCGCGATCTCGATCCCGCTGACGGTCAAGTTCCGCCTCGGGCTCGACGACGACCGCCGCAACTACCTGGAGCTCGGCCGCGTCTGCGAGGCGAACGGCGTGGACGCCGTGGCGCTGCACGCGCGCACCGCCAGGCAGAAGTTCTCCGGCGAGGCGGAGTGGCGGCAGATCGCCGAGCTCAAGGAGGTACTGTCGATCCCGGTGATCGGCAACGGCGACGTCAACACGCCGGAGGACGCCGTCCGCATGCTGGGCCAGACCGGTTGCGACGGCGTCATGGTGGGGCGCGGCGCCACTCGCAATCCCTGGCTGTTCCGCCAGATCGCCACGAGGCTGTCCGACGGCGAGATCAGCCAGCCGAGCTGGGAGCAGCGACGCGATCTGATCCTCGATCACTTCCGAACGGTGATCGAGCGCGAGGAGCGCAAGATGGCGTTCTACAAGCTCAAGAACTTCACCGGCCTGTACAGCAAGGGCTTGCCGAACGGTTTGAGCCTGCGGCGCCAGATCCACGGCTTGCCGCACCCCGAGAGCTTCCTGGAAGCGATCGAGCGGTTCTTCGAGGACTTGATCCCGCGTGCCGCCTGAGTCCGTATCGCAGGAGGACCTGCCGCCCGTCGACGCGTCGATCCCGGAGTCGATGCGCGAGCATCGACTCGAGCTGCCCGAGGATCCGGTCACCAGCCTCAACCTGGTGGCGATGGCGGCCGACTCCTGGGGAGGCCTGTGGCAGGCGGAGGGCAAAGGCGGCGGGCGCCTGGGCCTGCCGGTGATGGCCGGGCTGCGCCGCGGTTGGGTAGCGGGGCAGCTCACCGTCGAGCCCGGCGGCGACGGCTCGCGCCTGACCTACCTGGTGGACAAGGGCGAGTACAAGGTGCAGAAGGCGTCCGTCTTCATGCTGCTGCTGGCAGCGTGCGGAGCCCTGGTGACGATCGTGGCGCCGCTGGTGCCGTCTCTGTGGCGTTTGGTGCCGCTCGGCCTGGTGCTGTGTCTGGCGGCCTGGCTGCTGGTGGTCTCGCGCCTGCGCAACAGCGGCCCCGAGGAGTTCTTCGAGGACCTGGCTCACGAGTTGGGCGACTTGCCGCTGGCCCTGGCCCAGGCCGCCGGTTACATCCGCTCGGCGACGATCCCGGTGGAAGAATACCTCAAACTGTACCGCCAGCCCTTTTCACCGATTGCGTTACGTCATTTTCGCGTCTATTCGTGAATAATCC
>JAAELT010000390.1 GCA_024226315.1 bacterium
AACTATAAAGCTTCTATCTGAAGTCAAAGCCGAGATCTCCCATCATGCGACGCTGGTCCAAGATTTCAGATGGAAGCGAGTTGTACGAAGCCGCCGGCTGGCACGGAGGTTGCGTTTAGGGGTTTGTATCCCTCAGCCAGGGGTCGCGTCGTGGCGGGCGAGACGGTCGGAGTCAGGTGAGATCGCATCATATTCGGGCCTCCGCGACGCTGAGGAAGCTCTCCGAGCCTGTTCAGAGCCGATTGGAGGGATTCTGACAGGCGGGAGCATACCACGATCGGTAGAGATAGGCACACGTCGGCCAGGGCCTCGATACACGAGACCGAGAAGGAAACTCGTCTTCAGCTCGCCAAGGCCAAGACCGTGCCCGGTGGCGCCCGAGCAGAGGCCATTTGCACCTCGGCCAGCGACGGGACTTTCTCCAGCACCTGGAGATGTCCTTTCCCTCAGGCCGGGCAGAGGGTCGGGTCGATCCCCGTCAGGCGCAGCATGCGCTCCTCCCAGCTCTCCATCTCCGACGGCTCGTCATTGGCCGCCGCCTCGGGCTCAGTCGTCGTTTCACCCACGACGCCCAGCAGGTAGCGACAGCGCTCCAGGTTGGCCGCCCGATGGCGGTTGGCAAACAAACCGTAGTAGCGGATGCGGTGGAAACCAGAAGGCAGCACGTGCATGAGGAAGCGCCGCAGGAACTCCACCGCCTCGAGGCTCATGACCTTCACCTTGCTGTCGTCGCGGTAGTCCTTCCAGTCGAAGACGACCCGGTCATTGTCCAGCCGCTGCAGGCGATCGTGGCTGATCGCCACCCGATGGGTGTAACGCGCCAGGTACTGCAAGCCACGCTCGGCGCCACCGAATGGTGGCTTGCTGTAGACTACCCACGGCGCGCCATACAGCTCGTCGAGCCAGCACTGGTAGGCGCTCGGCTCGCGCCTCGGATCGAGGCGACGTGGAAAGACCGGTTGTCCCTGGCGCGCCATCTTCTTGACCTCGTCGAGGAACTTGCCGCGAAACACACGGCTGAGGACCTTGACCGGCAGGAAGAAGTCGCGGCGCGAAGCGATCCACCGCTGGCCATCCGGCGACAGACCGCCGCCCGGCACGATCACATGGAGGTGCGGGTGGAGATCGAGGCGTTGTCCCCACGAGTGCAGGACCTCCAAGAAACCGATCCTGGCACCGAGGTGCTTTGGATCCCCGGCGATTGTCAGCAGTGTGTCGGCGGCGGTGCGAAAGAGCAGGTTGTAGAGCGTCTTGGGATCGGTGAGAAACAACGGGTTGAGCTCGTGGGGTACCGTAAAGACCAGGTGGAAGTACGGTACCGGCAGCAGCTCCTGCTGACGCTTCTCCAGCCAGCGCTCGCGCTCCAGCTTCTGACATTTCGGGCAGTGCCGATTGCGACATGAGTTGTACCGCTCGGTAATCACGCCACACTGATCACAGACGTAGAGATGTCCGCCAAGATCGGCCGTCCGGCAGCTGGTGACGTCGTGGACGACGCGCTGCTCGGTCGCCGAGAAGCGGCCGACCTGCTGCTCGTAGGCGTCGCGGTAACGGCGGAAGATCTCGGCGACTTCCAGGGGCGCGGCACTCATTTCGAGTGCCCTGCCTTACTCGAGCGCTTCATCAACCGGTCGAGCGGGTTCGCCAGACGATTGATGCCCTCAGCCGTCACCTTCAGGTAGACCAACGTCGATTGGATCGCTCGGTGCCCGAGCAGGTCCCGGATGTAAAGCAAATTAGCGCCGTCTTCCATCGAGTGCGTGGCAAAGGAGTGGCGGAGAGAATGCGGCGTGGCCGACTTTCGGATGCCGGCCCGATTCTTGTCCTCTTTGAAGGTTTTCTGAAGTGTGCGTAAGATCGATCGATGCTGGCGCTCACGCCCGTAGAACAACCACTCGGTCGGCCGATAGACCTTCCAATACGTGCGTAATTGCTCAAGCAAGCTGCGGGAAAGCACCGTGTAGCGATCCTTCTGGCCCTTGCCGTTGCGGACCAAGATCCGCATGGCCTTGCTATCGATGTCTGAGACGCGAAGCCGTACGGCTTCACTCAGACGCAGGCCGGAGGAATAGAGCGTCATCCAGATCGTCTGGTAGCGGAAATCGGTGGCGGCTTCGAAGAGCTTGTCGACCTCTTCGCGAGCCAGGACGACCGGGACCCTCTTCGGCCTCTTGCGCAAACGCTGCTCCATACGAAACGCCTTCTTCTTGAGGACATCGCGGAAAAGAAAGCGGATCGCGAAGTGGTGCTGGTTGATGGTCGAGCTGGAGTACTTCGCCTCGGTGAGATGAAGCATGTACTCGCGGACATCCTTGTGAGTCAGTCGGTTGCTCGGCTTCAACACATGGCGCAGGAAGCGCCCGGCGGCGCCGTGATAGCTGCTGACCGTCGTCGGGCTGTACCCGGCGAGCTTCAGCTCCTCCTTCATACGCTCCAGGGTGGATTCGATGCTGTACTTCATGATCAGCCTCCTTCGTAGGATTGGGCGGAATTGCCCAACCCACGAGACTACTCACGAGTACGGGGAGCCATCGGCACTCAGTGGAACTGCGGCGAGACAGAGCCCCGGCAGGCTCCAGTCAGAGAGGAGGCTGGATCTCCCCAGCGCTGGCGAAGCCGGTCGATTCCCATGAGGGCGAGACAGTAGACCGCGCAAGTCGACTCGCCTCTGTCCGTGGGACGCCGGAGGTCACGGAATCACCTTATTGGCAGGCTTTCCGGAGGGGAGCTGCCGCGAAGCGGCTTCGTGCAACGACGTAGCCAAGCGGCTGCGCCAGCAGTCCGCTTCGGCGGTGTGTTACACGAGCCATCGCAGTTCGGGCCATCGCATTCCGACATTGTAGAGACTGAATAGTGCAAACGTCCAGAGAAACTCAAAGGCCCAACGGTACCAGGTATCGCACAAGGCTGGGGTCCTTCTCTTCCTTCTTGCTGATCTTGCCCAGAATCGTCTGGGCGTAGTTTCCTCTCACCTTCTTGCCCTCAGCTCGTCTCCTTTCTTCATATCTCGCTCTCCGCCCATCCGCTTTTTTCATCTTTTCCTTCTGATTTCCCTTGATTTTCCTTGTTGGCTGAGACGGCTTGCTACGAGCGATCTCTTGTATTGAAGACCACTCACTCATATCGGGAGTCAGTGGGAACAACTTCATTTGTCCTCGCTTCGCCGGATTGTAGGTGATGCGAGCCACATAGACCTGATCGGGTTGAAAATCAGCATGAATCCAGAAGGTCTCGCCAAACACCTTGACTATGTTCTCGAGGGGCGGGACCCAGAATATTCTTTTTCCTGGATCGCACTCGTGCCTATAATATTCCTTTCCTCCGAGGGCAAACGGCAGGGGGTCTTCGTTTTCGTACACCTCAAGGCTCGAAATCACGGGGAACGGAGACAGATTAAAGAAATAGACGACGCTCCTGCCCAAAGTTGGCCGTTCCACGAAGTCCAAGGCGCTAGCGGGAGGTTCGCTCGCTGAAAGGCCAAGTGGAAACAACAGGCCCCAAACACCCATGGCG
The DNA here is from genome assembly GCA_024226315.1 of bacterium. Classification (GTDB taxonomy): domain Bacteria; phylum Acidobacteriota; class Thermoanaerobaculia; order Multivoradales; family J023; genus JAAELT01. The sequence goes on from JAAELT010000390.1 coordinate 3,514, forward strand.
ACAAGTGATCTACGCATAGCACTAAATCCTCAATGACTTGTGAGTAGAGACAGGCTGGGGCGAGATTGCCCTGCCTGCAGGCGTGTAACGACTGCGCCTCAGCGGAGAGCGAAGCGAGCCCGTCTGTAGGCGCCTTGTTAGCTATGTTGTTTAACTGCATCGCGAATTCGGCTCCAGACGGCCTCCACGGTATCTGTAATGGCGACATGGTCACCATTGTCCTTGATCATATCGAAACGCTCTCTGTATTCTTCAACGTTTGCTTGGATTGCACCAAGGTCGTCGAGGATTTGCTCCGTTCGCCGCTGTCGATCTTCTTTGTCCATCGTTCGACATAAAGTGCGGTCCTTTAGAGACTGGACATCTGCATTGAGAAATATCTTGACCATTGAATACCCGATTTGGCGTGCAGCTTCCTCGAGTTCCAGCACTTCCGCAAGCGATCTTAGGCTAACGAATCTTATCGAATCGGAATCTCGCCTAAGGTCATCAACGTCGACTCCGTAATAATGGCCGTACACATAAATATAGGCGGCCACAGAGCCTCTCTTCTTTCTTCTTCGGAACTCTCCAGAGTTTACGTGATCGAAATACTCGGTGTCGGTCTTCTCTCTTCTCTCGGGCCGAGTCGTTACTTTCTTGACGAGGCTGCAGGGGTATCCCTTGGCAAGGGACCGGCGCATTAGGCGTCCCAGCACAACGTCTTTTCCAACAGATGAAGGACCTGAAAGAACAATGAGGAGTCGCGCCGGTTGGCGGCCGCCCATCTGTTGTTCTGGCGTAACTCCTCTAATTCCAGCTAGGAGCTTCTGCAACGCAGCACTATCATCCGGAAATCCCGAAAGATCCACAGACGTGTACCGGCGAAGCAGCGGAGGCATAGAATCGACGATCTCCACGGGAGTGTCCGGAAGGATGATGGGGATGATCCGGAGATCTGCGGTCGTCCTCCGTCTATCCAAGGCCGCCCTCGCTTCTTCAGTCTCCCAAAAACCAAGGCCCTCAGGGCCAACACAAATCCCGATTGTGGAAGAGGTGGCCAGAGCATCCTCCAAGCCTTCTTGGAACGGCCGACCCGGCACGAGATGCCAAACATCTAAGAATGGCGTGATGCTGTGATCCTTAAGAGACCGAGCCAACGCCTCGACCACGACCTTGTCCTTGCCGCTGTGACTCAGGAAGATGTCGTACATGGGTCGCCTAGTCGCGTGTGCCAGCTAACAGTATTACTCAGCTACAGCCCCTTTATTATTGCGGCACCGCTGGGTCCGTATAACACGATTGCCTTCGGATCTCCGGAAGGCCCCTGGAAGCGAAGTTTCGGCCTCCTGAGGGGGCCGGCTGCTGGCGGCCTCTGGTGATTATCCCGGCACGGTTTAGCCGCATAACACGATCGGCCAGGGCCCCAGAGGCCCGCGGGGACGTTCCACGGGCGTTGATCGCGGCAGGTGCGTGTCCGCGTAGCGCGATCCCCGCTCGGAGTCCCTCTCGCGTAAGTAGCCATGAACAAAGGACATCCTCCTCATGCCACGCGCTGGTCCTGCGGTTATCCGCATTGCCAGGTGTCCGTGTAGCTCGCCGGGAGCATACCACGGCTCGTGATCCGGACCTGGCTGTGCCGCATGAACACTCCGTGGGCTAGTCCAGCTACGGCCGGCGTTGCGGTGACCATCCGCGAGTTGTTCGGCTTGGCCGCGCCGCGTCACTGTTCGTGGCACCGGCGGTGGCCCGCCCGGTGCTTCAGCGTGACCGAGGTCCCTGACACCGAAGGGTAGCTCGGCATCGCAATGTGGCTCGCGAGCGCCTGACATCCGCAAACGGACGCTCGACCGAGTGAACGGGCTGGGAGCGCGGTTGAGGCCGAACAGCGAAACAGCGGCCGCCGCGTGTCGCCGCCACCAGCGGAGCGGCGCGCCGATGAGTCGTCCCCTCACTGAGCATGATGCCAGCCGAGTGAGTCCGGCACCGGCGCCGAAATTTCGGCGCCGCCGGCGAGGGGGTCGCCTCGAAGCTCGGTCGCGCGCCCTGTCCGGTCAAGTGGTCTGTTTTTCAATGCTTTGCGGCGCTCCGTGATCGTCGGCACCCGTCGTTTCGCCTCCTTGCAGCATGCTGCGGGCGCCAATAATTTCTGTTTCTGGGCTCTGCAGCGTGCTGCGGGCGCCATTATTTTTTGTTATCAGGCTCTGCAGCATGCCGCGGGCGCCATTATTTTCTGTCAACGGGCCTTGCAGCGTGCTGCGGGCGCCATTATTTCTTGCTCTCGCCCTTCGCAGCATGCCGCGGGCGCCGATAATTTTTGTTTGTGGGCTTCGCAGCACGCTGCGCACGCCGGAAACTTCTGTTTCTGCCCGTTGCAGCGTGCTGCAGGCGCCGCGAATCCGGGCTCGAGCCCTCCGCGACAGGCCGGCAGGGATCACTCCTCGGCCCCGCGCGACCACTCGCGGATGCGCTCGACCTCCTCGTCTTCGAGGCCCAGCGACTCGAGGAAATCGCGGTGGCCGTCAGGCGACAGGCGCTCGAACTCCACGTGCCAGCGGCCCATGTCGTCTTCGGAGAGGCCGGTGGCACGCAGGATGGCGACCCAGCCCTCCTTGTCGAGCACGCGGTCGTGAAGCGCCACCTCGTCCTCGAGCAGACCGACGATCATCTGCTGCTGGCGCCGCAACTCGCGGATCTCCCGGCTGACGTCGCGCAGGCGCCGCCGCAGCAGGTCGGTGGCGGCGCCGTCCTCGAAAGCGAGCACCCGGGCGACGTCCTTGAGCGCCAGGCCGGCCTGGCGGTAGAGGTCGATGAGCTCCATGCGCTCGACGTCAGCCGGTGAGTACAGGCGGTAGTTGGCACGG
>JAAELT010000391.1 GCA_024226315.1 bacterium
CAGCTCGTCGTACTCGAGCTCAGTGACGTTGAGCTCGCCGTCGGTCTGGGTCGCCAGGTTGCCGTTCTGATCGTAAGTGTACTCGCTGCGGCCGGCCTCGGGGTCAGCCACGGCGGTGAGGCGGTTGGCGCCGTCGTACTCGTAGAGCCACTCACCGCCCTCCGGGCGCAGCACCGAGGTACGATTGCCGTTGCCGTCGTAGCCGAAGGTGGTGGTCTCGTCGACGGCGCGGGTCTCGGTGAGGGTGCGCCGGCGCTCGTCGTAGGTGCGGGCCGTCTCCTTGCCCTCGGCATCCACCGTGCGCACCACGTCACCCATGTCGTCGAGCTCGAAGGTGGTGGTGGCCTCGAGCGGTCGCCGCTCGGCGATGCGCAGGTTGCGCTCGTCGTAGTCCGTGAACACCTGGTTGCGGTTGGCGTCCCACACCGAGGCGACGTTACCCGCCTCGTCGTACTCCGTCTGCTCGATCAACACGCCGGCACGCGTCGTGTGCGTGCGCCGGTTCTCCAGGTCGTACTGGAACTCGGTCAAGATGCCGCGGCGGTCGAGCTCGCTCACCTGGTTACCGGCCTGGTCGTAGGTGAAACTGGTGGTATAGCGCTCGCCGTTGATCTCCGGGTCGGTCTGAAGCACCAGCTGGTTCAGATCGTCGTACTCGAAGTCGGTCAC
>JAAELT010000392.1 GCA_024226315.1 bacterium
ACCGAGCGCACTCTCTTCACCGAGCTCGGCCAGTGGATCGGCACCCCCGAGTACATGAGCCCCGAGCAGGCGGAGCTGACCGGCCTCGACGTCGACACGCGCTCGGACGTCTACTCGCTGGGCGTCGTGCTCTACGAGCTGCTGGCCGGAACCCCTCCCTTCGATTCGAAGCACCTGCGTACCGCCGGTTTCGACGAGATGCGCCGGCGTATTCGTGAGGAGGAACCGCCGAAGCCGAGCACCCGGGTTTCGAGCCTCGGTGACGCCTCCCGAACGGCGGCCAAACGGCGCCGAACCGACATCCAAGGGCTGGCCCGAACCCTGCGCGGCGATCTCGACTGGATCGTGATGAAGGCGATGGAGAAGGATCGTACCCGCCGCTACGGTTCACCGTCCGATCTGGCAGCGGACGGCGGACGCTACCTGCGACACGAGCCGGTGGCGGCGAGTCCGCCGAGTACGATCTATCGGCTCCACAAGTTCGTCCGTCGTCACAGGGCCGGCGTGGCCGCGGGTCTGTTGGTGGCAGCAGCCCTTCTCGCCGGCGTCGTCGGCACCGCGATGGGCGTCGTCAAGGCGCGCAGCGAGGCGGAGACCGCACACCAGGTGTCGGAGGTCCTGGCCGGCCTCTTTACCGATCTCGATCCCGGGGCTCAGATGGGACAGATCTCGTCGACCACGGCGATGCTCGACCGTGGTGTGGAGCGGATCACGAGCGAGCTCGCCGAGCAACCTCTGGTGCAGGCGCGGTTGCTGGAAACCGTCGGCAACGCGTACCGGAATCTGGGACGGTTCGAGGAGGCGAGGCCACCACTCGAGCAGGCTCTCCAGCTGCGCGAGGCGAACCTCGGTGCCATCCACGCGGCGGTCGGCGACAGCTGCGTTTCCCTCGGCTGGCTCGAATACTGGACCGCCGACTACGAGCGGGCCCGGGCACTCTTCGAGCGGGCGGTGACGGTCTACGAGCAGGCCCTCGGCCCCGACCACTGGGCGGTGGCTTCGAGCCTCGGTGCCACCGGTGAGGTGTGCTGGCGCACCGGTGTTTACAGCGATGCGCGCGCGGCCTTCGAACGCTCGCTGGCGATACTCCGGGCGACCTCCATGGAGGACGACCCGGTGGTCGTCAACACCACCCTTCCCTATGCCTTGATGCTGATGTCCATGGCGGACTACGAGGCGGCCCAGCCGCTCCTCGAGCGGGGCCTGGCGTTGTCCGAAGCCAGATTCGGGCCCGACCATCCCACCGTGGGCACGCTCGTCGCCGTCCTCGGGCGCTGTTTCCACGAGACGCTGCGTCTGGACCAGTCACGACCCCTGTTCGAGCGCGCAATCGAGATCCACGAACGCGCCGTGGGGCCCGACCATCCCAACCTGATTCTGCCGTTGACCAAGCTGGGGATGCTCGACCGGCGGGAGAGAAAGCTCGAGTCCGCCGGAGCTCTCCTCGAACGGGCGCTGGCGATCGCAGAGCGCGCCCTGGGTCCGGACCATCCCGAGCTGATCTATGTCCTCGAACCCTACGGTCACTTGTTGCACAAACGCGGTGACGTGGAGGACGCCCGCGCGATGCTCGAGCGAGCGCTGCGCATCGCCGAAAAGCACTTCGGCCCCGTCCATCTGGAGGTGGCGCGGGCGGTCGAGATGTTGGGGTTTCAGTCTTACCTTGCGGGAGAGTACGACGAGGGGCTACGGCAGTACGGGCGCGCTCTCGAGATCAGGGAAGAGGTCTTCGGTGCCGGGCACGCTGCTTCGGGATGGAACCTCTACGACCAGGCCTGTTTCCTGGCGCTGGCCGGTGAGCCCGCCGCCGCCCTGGCCGCGCTGCATCGCGCCCTCGAGTGTGGTTGGGCGAACCACCGCATCTTCGAAGACGACGACTTCGACTCGTTGCGCGGGAATCCCGACTTCGATGCCATTCTCGCAGAGGTTCGCGAGCGCCTCTGACCCTCGGGCGACAGGGAACGAACAAAGACGACCAGCCGAGATGACCAGGGACGACGCCATCAGCTCAGTGGTGCGAGGCTTCGCGGCGGTGATCGTCGCCGTCTTGATCCTGGTGCCGCTGGCGGTGGTCGGCGCCGAGCTGATCGCGGCCGGCGCGGCCGGCTGGACGCCGCTGGCGTCGGCGCGGGTGTGGAGCCTCCTGGGCGTGACCGTCCTGCGCGCAGCCGCGGTGACGGTGGTCGCGGTCGCCGCGGGGTCGGTGCTGGCGATCCTGCTGGCGGCGACGGATCTCCCGGGCCGCCGGCCGGTCTTGCTCCTGCACGCTTTCCCGATGTTCCTGCCGCCGTTCCTGCTCGCCCTCGGCTGGTACCATCTCCTCGGCCGGCAGGGCCTGGCCGGCAGCGAGACGACGGCCCGGCTGCTGTTCGGGGAGCCCGGCGTGGCGCTGGTCACAACCGCAGCCTTCACGCCGATCGCCACGGCGCTGGTGGCCCTGGGGATCTCTGGCATCGAGCCCTCGCTGAGCGAGGCGGCGCGGGTCGTGGCCCGGCCCTGGCGGGTGGCGACGCGGATCCTGATTCCCGCGGTATGGCCGTCGCTGGCGCTCGCCGCCCTGCTGATCTTCACACTGTCGATCTCTGAGCTGGGAGTACCGATGTTCCTCCGGGTCGATGCCTATCCCGCGGCCGTCTTCACCCGCCTCGGCGGCGTCGCCTACGCTCCGGGAGAGGCTTTCGCCCTGGTGATTCCGCTGATGATCGTCGCCCTGCTCCTGCTGCTCGGTGAGCGGCTGCTGCTGGGCCGGCGGTCGTTCGCGGTGCTCGGGCTGCGCCGGCAGAACGAGCCCGTCTTCCGGTTGGGCCCGTGGCGTCCGGCAGCGGTGGTCCTGGCCTGGCCGGCGGCGCTGCTGGCGCTGCTGCCGATCGCCGCTCTGGCGTTGCGTGCGGCCCGCGGTGGCGGCTTCAGCGAGGCCGGCCGGTGGCTCGGCTCGAGCCTGCGCTTCAGCCTCACAGCCGCGGTGCTCGCCGCCTCCGGCGTGGTGACCATCGGCCTGGTCGTAGGCCACGCTCTGGCCCGGCGGCGAACCGTGTCCGGACGGCCGGCAAGAAGCCGGACGGCGATCGCCGGCGACGCGCTCGCGGTGCTCGGTTTCGTCACCCCGTCAGCGGTCCTCGGCATCGGTCTCATCGCCACCTGGAACCGGCCGTCCACGCACCTGGTCTACGGCAGTCTCGCTATCGTGGTCCTCGCCTTCATGGCCCGCTACGCGGTGATCGGAGTGCGCACCATGGCCGTCGTCATCGCCCAGAATCCGCCTCATCTCGAGGCGGCGGCGGCGGTTTTCGGCGCCGGATTCCTGCGCCGCCTCGGCCGCATCGTGATCCCCGGCAATGCCCGGGGCATCGCGCTCGCCTGGATCCTGGCCCTGGTCTTCTGCCTGCGCGACCTGGAGACCGCGGTGCTGCTCTATCCGGCCGGCCGCGAGCCGCTGACGGTGCGCATCTTCACCCTCGAAGCCAACGGTCCCGAGGCGGTGGTGGCGGCCTTGGCGGTGATCCACGTGGCGGTGACCGCGGCGGTCCTGATCGCCGGCGGTGCCCTGCTGCTGCGGGGAGTCCGCCGATGACGCCGGCGATCGAGGTGGCCGGGGTCGGGTTTGCGCACCCGCGCGCCTCCGGCGGGACGGCGTTACGTTTGCGCGCCTCCGGCGCGACGGAAGTGCTTCGCAACCTCTCCCTGGAAGTCGGGGCTGGCGAGATCCTGGCTCTGCTCGGACCCTCCGGTTGCGGCAAGACGACGCTGGTGCGCCTGATCCTCGGTCTTCTGGCTCCGGCCACGGGCACCATCCGGATCGACGGCCGCACGGTCAGTGCCCCGGGCCGGATTCTCACGCCGCCCGAGAAGCGCGGCCTGGCGGTGGTGTTTCAGGACCTCGCCCTCTGGCCCCACCTGACGGTGGCCGGCAACCTCGCCTTCGGCCTTTCGGCGCAAGGGGTGAGGCGCCGGGAGCGGCGCCGCCGGATCGCCGCGATGCTCGAGCGGGTGGGTCTCGAAAGCCATCGGCGCAGATACCCCGGAGAGCTTTCCGGCGGCGAGCGGCAACGGGTGGCCATCGCCCGCGCCCTGGTCCTCGAGCCCCGGGCGGTGCTCTTCGACGAGCCCCTCACCCATCTCGACGTGGCCCTGCGCCGCGAGCTTCTCGAGGTCTTTCGCCAGCTCCTGGCCGAACGTGGCCCGGCCGAGGGCGCCGCCGCCCTCTACGTCACCCACGATCCGCGGGAGGCGGCGAGCCTGGGGGATCGCATCGCGGTGCTGGAGGGCGGTGAGATCACCTGCGCCGGTTCCTGGACCGAGCTCGCCGGAGCGCCGGCGGCCGGCGCTCCGGCGAGCGCATTCTCGAGCGCGCTGCTGAAGGAGATGGCGCCATCCGGTGCGGAGCCGGCGTAGAACCACCGGGCAAGGAAGTCATCCACATGGCCAGACGACTCTTCCTGCTTCTGCTCGCGACCGTCCTGTAAAGAGATGTAAAGAGATGCAAGTGCAGCTATGAGCGGCACCCTCCCTCGTGTTATCATTTGGTCGGTTTCGTAAAAGCGCAGAGAGCAGGGGATCGCTTCGCAGCTCGGTTTTTCACCGGGCGCGCTGATTTGTTGCCACACGGCAACCACAGAGGTACCGAGGTGACGTGTATCTGTATCTACGGAGCGCTTCCAGGTCCAGATTGGCCGAAGTGGATGTTTCTTCATTGAAATCGCCAACGGCCACCGAAAGGAGACTCTTGATGAGAATGACTGTGCCGAGATGTTCCCTCACCGCGGTCGGACGCTGGACCGCACTCTTTTTCACCATCCTGTTGCTGGCCGGCGCCAGCCAGGCCGGCGCGGGCGGCTGGGAGGCCGGGCCCCGGCCCTCCCGTTCCGAGGTGCCGGGTCCCAAGATCCTCAACTTCGAGAAAGGGGCCACGACCGACCCCGAAAGCGATACCTTCGGCAGCGGCCCGGTCCAGATCGACATCAATGGCTTCTCGGCCGACGTCGCCGGCGACGACCTGGTGATCGGGCTGACCTTCGCGGGCGCCGTCAGCGCACCCGACAGCGGCGAGCCAAACGCGGTCGGCGGCTACATCGACATCGACGCCGATCAGGACGGGCTCACCGGAGACGGCCCCTGGACCGACTTTCTCACCGGCTCCAACGCCACCGGCCTGGGCAACGAGTTCTACGTCGATCTCTTCAGCTACAGCGCCGTCGACGGCGCCGTCGACGTGGTCGACGACCCCACGGAGGTGGTGACCGGAAGGGCTCCGGTGAGCTTCACTTCGAGCTCGCTGACCGTGCAGATCCCGCTGAGCCTGCTGGGCGGCGACGACGGGGCGGTCAACACCGCCGCGGTCGTCGGCACGGCCGACGAGCCCACCGACAAGGTCCCCAACGCCGGCTTTCTGGCCTCCGGTGAGAGTACGCCGCCCGGAGAGACGATCT
>JAAELT010000393.1 GCA_024226315.1 bacterium
ACTGACTTACGAGCGCGACGTGCTGTTCCCACTCGCCGGTCTCGATCCCTCCCGGGCCGAGACCTACCACCGGGTGATGGACCTGGCCGACGATCTGAGCTACGCCGGCAACGAGGCCGCCCGCCGTTACCTCGACGGTGAGATCGACGCCGAGGCGACGGCCGCATGGCTCACCCGCTACGCCGGCATGGGCCCCGAGCGGGCCGCTCAGCGGGTGAAGTTCATCGACCGGTACCGCAGCTACGTGATCAACTACAACCTGGGCAAAGACCTGGTGCAGAGCTACGTCGAGAAACAGGCCGGGGACGACGCCGAGAAGCGTTGGGAGGTCTTCCGGCAGCTGCTGTCCTCGCCGCGGCTGCCTTCCGACCTGGAATGAAGACCGCGGAACTGAACGTCTGGCTCGAGGTCTCCGAGCGGGCCTATGCCCATAACCTGGGCTTTTTCCGTGCCCAGGTCGGACCGGATGTCGAGCTGTCGGCGGTGGTGAAATCCAACGCCTACGGTCACGGCTTCGAGACGGTCGCCGGCCTGGCCGCCAGGCACGGCGTCGACTCCTTCTGTGTCCACTCGCTCGACGAGGCCTTGCGCCTGCGCCGTGCCGGCCATTCTCAGGACGTCCTGATCATGGGCCCGGTGCCTCTGGAGCGGCTGGAGGAGGTGGTGGCCGAGG
>JAAELT010000394.1 GCA_024226315.1 bacterium
CGAGGATGATCTTGTTCATGTTCTCCAGGTGATGGAGCGTGATGAGCTCCTTCAGCCCGAACCACTGCCGCGCCGGTATCAGCAGCGTGCCCACCATGGCGACCCCGGACAAGACTGCGCCCGCCACGAAGCAGGGCGGGAAGATCGTGGTGTGCCAGCCCGGCAGCTGGGCGGTGGCGAAGTCGAACGACACCACCGAGTGCACCGAGAGCACCAGCGGCGTCGCCAGGCCGGCGAGCAGAAGGTAGGCCTTCTCGTAGTGCAGCCACTGGCGGAAGGAACCGCGCCAGCCCATGGCGAAGATGCCGTAGACGGTTCGGCGGATCTTGGTTTTGGCGCGATCGCGGGCGGTGGCGAGATCGGGGACCAGGCCGAGATACCAGAAGGTCAACGACACGACGCCGTAGATCGACACCGCGAAGACGTCCCACATCAGCGGGCTGCGGAACTGCGGCCACATCTCCATCTGGTTGGGGATCGGGAACATCCAGTAGGGCAGCCAGGGGCGGCCGATGTGGATGCCGGGGAAGACCAGGGCGCACATCACGGCGAAGATCGTCATCGCCTCGGCGGCGCGGTTGATCGAGGTGCGCCACTTCTGGCGGAACAAGAACAGCACCGCCGAGATCAGCGTGCCGGCATGGCCGATGCCGACCCAGAAGACGAAATTGACGATCGGCCAGGCCCAGGCCACCGGGATGTTGTTGCCCCAGATGCCGGTGCCTTCCCAGAACAGCCAGCCGATCGAGAAGCCGAACAGGCCGAGGAAGCACATGGAGATGCCGAGGAAGATGTACCACCCGAGCGGCGGCTTCCACTCCATCGGCGCCGAAACGGCTTCCGTGATGTCGTGAAAATCGGGCTCGCCTTCGATCAGGGCTGACCGTCCGGCGACCGGGTCGATGTCGGCTACTGCTACGGCTGCGTGGGCCATCGTGAGATTCAGCCTCGTTCGGAAAGATTCGAATTGCGGTTCGGGCGGCGGTATTCTGCACGGCCGAGGGCGAGCGGTCAACCGGCCCGGAGCGTTTCCATGACGCGCCGCGCCGCCGCGCCACCGCTGCGCACGCAGTCGGGCAGGCCGATGCCGTGGAAGGCGCTGCCGGCGAGGATGATCCCCGGCGGCAGGGCGGCTTCGATCTCGCGCACCCGGTCGCTGGCTCAAAGGGACGACGAGTCAGCACTCGCCGCCTCCCCTCGGCTGAGCTGACGGAAGAGCCAGGCCCGGGCGCGGTCCCAGTGACGCACCACGGTGGCGGGGGCGATGCCCAGGTGCTCGGCGGTCTCGTGGATGGTCAGCCCGCCGAAGAAGCGCAGCTCGACGATCGAGGCCTCGGGCTGTCCGCTTCGTCTCAGAGAGCGACCTGCGCCGCCCTCACCAGCCGCTCGCGGCGGCCGGCCAGAAACCGCGCCGCGGTGCCCAGCAGCGCGACGTAGACTCCGATCTCGGCGGTGAGAAGGGCCGTCAGCAGGATCGGCAGGACCCACAGCGATCCCGTCAGCGACGCGATTGCGGCCAGCCCCCCGATCATCGAGGCGATCGTCGCCAGCACCACCAGCGAGGCGAGGAAGCCGATCTGGGAGGGCGAGTTGGCGACCCTGGAGATGTCGCGGGACACCGGAAAGGCGGCGGAGATGAAGTTGCCCGTCAGGGTGGCAGCCAGCAGCGCCGCCGCGAAGGTCAGCCAGCCGCTCATGATCATGGCGACCCCGGGCGACCCGGCCACCAGCACGAAAACGATCACGCACTCGGCGGCGATGATGGCGTTGTACAGCCACATGCCGAGGTTCTTGCCCAGGATCACGTGCCGCGGGTCCACCGGGAACATGAAATACGTGCGCATGCCGCCACGCTCCCAGGCAAAGGCGTTGAACACCGAGTTGCTGGAGAAGATGGAGGCGTAGAGCATGGCGCCGAGGAACAGCACGCCGGTGGGGTCCACCCCCAGGAACGACGTCGTGATCGCCTTGTCGAACGCCAGGGAGACGACGATCATGATCACCGGCACCATCGCCAGGCTGAACCTACCGACCGTGCTGCGCAGCAGGTAGCGGAGCTCTTTGGCGGCGACGGCGCGAACCGCGCCTGGCAACCAGGTGAGTCGATCGACGCCGGGCAGGCCGCGCCCGGCTCCGGCGCCGGACCGCGACGCGGGGGGCGCGCCTCCGTCGCGCAGACCGCGCGCGAAGACGAGGAATCCCAGGCCGACGCCGGCGGCGGTCCAGGCGGTGAGCCAGCCCAGGGAGCCGAGACCCGGCACGAGGGCATCTGAATACCCTGCATGCGCCGCCACCAGCCCGTCGGCCGCCAACGACGGTGGCAGCACGGAGGCCGCCCTGGCGGCGCCGGCGAGCACCTCGAGGATCCTGCTGATTCCGTCCTCGGTTTCCTCCTCCAGGGAGCCGATCGCCGCAGGAGTCACGGAGGCGATCATCAATGTGGCGAACGCCACGATGGCGAGGATCTCCCGCGCGCTACGGCGGGCGGTGAGGCGCTGCACGATCAGCAGGGCGGTGTGGCACCACACCAGCAGGCAGCAGCCGAGCATGCCGAGAAACGCCCCCCAGGCGAGCGGGTCCGCGCCGTGCCCGACCACTGCGACGAGGAACGCGGCGAGCAGCGAGGGCAGCCAGAGCAGGTGCAGGCCGGCGGCGCACGAGGCGAACAGCGACAGCCGGTAGAGAGCGCCGCGGCTGAGCGGAAAGACGGCGAGCCGCCGGATCGGCATGCCGGCGCGCTCGAGCCCGAAGAACACCGGCACCACCACCGCGAAGAGGGCACTGTAGTAGCCGATCGCCAGCAGCACGATGCGTACTCGGTCCATGTCGTCGGCGAGGAGGCGGTAGTGCAGCAACGCTCCGGCCGCGGCCGTCATGCCCAGCGAGAACAGCAGGGCCAGGATCGACATCGCGACGCCGGCCGCCGCGTCGGCCACGCCGGTGCCGCTGCGCAGCCCGTGCCGCCACATCCGTGCCTTCAGCCAGATCAGGGTGAGCAGCCGGCCCATGCGCTCAATCCAACCAGGAAAGGCCGCGCTCGGCCGTGCCCTCGCCGCCGACCAGGGACAGGAAGAGCGCCTCCAGACTCCGCGGCTCTCCGTCCGTCGCCGGCCCTTCCACCCCGGCGCGAAGCTCCTCGAGCGGTCCCTGGGCCACCAGCCGTCCCTGGTGGATGATCGCCACGTGGGAGCAGAGCTTCTCCACGATCTCGAGGATGTGCGAGGTGAGAAAGATCGTCACCCCCGAGGCGATCATCTGCTGCAAGATCGACCGGATCAGCCGCGAGGCCACCGCGTCGATGCCCTCGAACGGCTCGTCGAGGAACAGCACCCGCGGCTCGTGGATCACCGCCGCCGAGATCGAGAGCTTCTTGCGCATGCCGTGGCTGTAGTCGACGATCAGCTTGCGGCCGTCGTCGGCTAGGCCCATCAGCTCCATCAGCTCGGCGGAGCGGGCGTCGATCGTCGGCCGCGGCATGCTGTACATGCGGCCCACGAAGCGCAGGTACTCGGGCCCGGTGAGCCGCTCGAAGAGCGCCGACTGCTCGGGCACCACGCCGATCCGCCGCTTCGCCTCCACCGCCTCGCCCACCACGTCGCGGCCGAGGATCCGCGCCGTCCCCGCGCTCGGGGCGAGCAGGCCGGTGAGCATGTTGATGGTGGTCGACTTGCCGGCGCCGTTCGGTCCCAGGAAGCCGAAAAACGTCCCCGCCTCCACCGTCAGGTCGAGACCGTCCACCGCAGCCACGTCGCCGAAGCGCTTGCTCAAGTCATGTGTCTCGATCGCGTGCACTATCGTGCCTGCCTCCCGTGATCGGCTTCGTTATCCCACAGATCTCCGGCGGGAGACGTGTTAGACGTCCCTGCATCCAACAGTTCTCCAGCGGGAGACATGTTAGATGACTCTGCATCCAACAGTTCTCCAGTGGGAGAGATGTTAGATGTCTCTGCATCCAACAGTTCTCCAGCGGGAGAGGCGTTAGATGTCTCTGCATCCAACAGCTCTCCGGGCGGTAGAGGTGTGCGGCGCGACGTTCTGTTTCACTCTGCCGGCTCCTGGGCACCGCTCGCGGGAAGGGTGAAACAGAAGGTGGCGCCGCGGCCCTCGCCCTCGGACTCGACCCAGATGCTGCCGCCGTGGACCTCGACGATCCGTTTCGCCAGAGCCAGCCCGACGCCGGTGCCGTCGATCTCCAGATCGAGGCGTTCGAAGAGCAGGAAGATCTGCTCCTGATAGCGCGGGTCGATGCCGGCGCCGTTGTCGCGCACGTAGATCACGGGCTCGGCGTCGGGCCTGACGCCGATCTCGATGCGCGGCGCCGGCTCGTCGCCCATGAACTTGACGGCGTTCTCGATCAGGTTCTGGAAGACTTCCAGCATCCGCGGCCGGTCGCACGAGACGGTCGGCAGCTCGGGGGACACCTCCACTTCGGCCCCGCGCTCGGCGATCGCTCCGGCAACGAGCTCGACGGCTTCCCCGGCCAGCTCCCCCAGGGAGGCCTCGCGTGGCGGATTGATCACTCTACCGATCCGCGACAGCTCCAGCAGGTCGTCGAGCAGCCGCGACATCTTGCCGGCCGCGTTGCGGATCCGCTCCACGTTGGCCCGCGCCCGGTCGTGGTCGCCGGCCGTCCAGTCCTTCTCCAGCAGGCCGAGGAATCCGTGGATGGTCACCAGGGGGCTCTTGAGATCGTGAGAGACGGTGTAGACGAAGCGCTCCATCTCGGCGTTCTTGACCTGCAGCTCGGCGTTTTTCGCTTCGAGGCTCGCCACCGCCTCCTCGAGGCTCTGGGTTCGTTCCTGAACCAGCTCTTCGAGGTGCTGGCGATGGCGGACGAGCTCGAGCTCGGTTCGTTTGCGCTCGGTGACGTCCCGGTTGATGCTCAGCACGGCCTTCTTGCCCTCGTAGTCGAGCAGCGAGGCATTGACCTCCAGGATCATCTCGGAGCCGTCCTTGCGGCGATGGGTCGTCTCGAATCTCTGTAGGGTTCCAGAACGTGTCGTCTGCTGGACTTCTCTCGTGCCCAGCTCCAGGTCCTTGGAGAGATCGCTCAGCGGCATACCGATGAGCTCCTCGCGGCTGAAGCCGTAGAACCTGCTCGCCCGCTCATTGCAGTTGACGAGCGTCATGCTGCCGGGATCGAGCACCAGGATGGCGTCGTGGGCGTTCTCGAAGATCCGCTTGTAGTTGCTTTCGAGCCGGTCCTGGAGCCGGTGGGCATCCTCCAACTCGCGAGCCCGCAGCTCCAGCAGCCGGGTGTTGCCGAGAGCCTGCCAGTACCGCAGGTACAAGCGGCGGCCGGCGACCCAGAGGTAGAGGATGTACAGCACGGTGATCGACGTGATGGTCGCCACCGCGGTGCCGCCCACGATGACGTAGGTCGCGAGCACCGGCACCAGGATGACGATCGGGTAGATCCTCATCAGGCGTAGGCTTGGGGTGTAGTTGACCAGTGCCTGGTCACAGAGCGCCGTGGAGACGATCACGCCGAAGAACGTCAGGCCGGTCAGGCCGTGGACCCGCAGGGACCAGCAGGCGATCGCGGCCCACAGCGCGATGGTGCTGAAGACGGCGGCACCGTGGACGGCTTCCCAGCGGCCGGCATCGCGATCGTGGAGCTTCTCGAAGCCGAGGAGCAGATGGCTCCGCAGCCCGGCGACCAGGAACATGGCCGCGATCAGCGAGTAGAACCAGACCGGGCTTCTCTGGTGCAGATCAGCCGCATGACCGAAGACCACGCTGGCCAGCGGGAAGAGGACGACCCCGGGAACCGCCAGCCGGGCCATAGAACGGTTCGCTTGTCGACGCAGCTCGGGATCGCGCTCGGCGCCCGACGCACTCTCCCCACCGGCCCAGGTCAGCCTCGCGATCATCGCGGGAGGATATCAACCGGGCCGGTGGAGCCGGGCTCCCCGGCGGGTGAGCCTCTTGTCGGCAGAACCTATTCGAGTCCCGGACGCTCCGCCTTGACGAAGCCCGGCATGCCTTCGAACGCCGGCGCGCGTCCCGAGCCCTGGAGGCCCTCCTCGTAGAGCTCGATCGTGATCTCGCGCGCGCCGCGGCCGCGGGCGAAGCCTTCGAGCCCCTTCTCGACCTTGTTGCGGATAAAGGCGATCGGGATGCGCTCGAGCCGGGTACGAGCCTCGGGCGTCCACAGGATCGACTGCTGCTCGAGCGGCACGCCGGTGGGCACGTGGGGGCAGGCCGGGTCCTCGGCCAGGTAGTCGTCGAGACCGGCGTAGGCGCGGCAGCGGCAACCGCCGCACAGCTCCTTGTACTCGCAGGCGCCGCAGCGGCCGGTGAGGCGGTCCGGATCGCGCAGGGCGAGCAGCACGTCGGAGGTGTTCCAGATGTCTGTGAAGCTCTGCTCACGCACGTTGCCGGCGGTGACCGTCATGTAGGGGCAGGGGGTGACGTCGCCGTCGGGCGTGATGCGGCAGTACTCGGTGCCGGCCATGCAGCCGCCGCTCTCGAGCCCCTGGCGACCCAGGTCGTAGGCGATGCGCTTGAACTGCGGCGCGCACTTCGAGCGCACCAGCATCGGGCGGTACTCGTCCTGGACGTCCACCAGCTCGCTGAGCAGGGTTTCGGTGTCCCCGGCGGAGAGGTCGTTCATGCGCTGGCCGCGTCCGGTCTGCACCAGGAAGTAGAGGTTGAACGACCACGCTCCCTTGTCGCGGGCGAAGTCGATCAGGCGCGGGATCTCGTCGCGATTGAAGTCCATCACCGTGGTCTGGACCAGCACCTCGAGGCCGTGCGCCTTGGCCACCTCGAGCGCGCGCACCGAGTACTCCCAGGAGTTCGGGCCGCCGCGGAAGCTGTTGTGCTTCTCTGGGTCGATCGAGTCGATCGAGACGCCGACGCCCTTGACCCCGCACTCGACCATCTTGTCCGCTACCCGGTCGTCGAGCAGCACGCCGTTGGTGCCCATCACCACCCACAGCCCGCGGTCGTCGGCGGCAGAGGCCAGGTCGTAGATGTCCTTGCGCAGCAGCGGCTCGCCGCCGGTGAGGATGATCATCTCGGTGCCCAGCTCCTGCATCTCCGCCATCAGGCTCAGGCATTCCTCGGTGGTGAGCTCGCCCTCGGCCTTCTTGCCGGCCGAGAGGTAGCAGTGCGGACACTTCAGGTTGCACAGCCGGGTGAGGTTCCACGAGACGAGGGACGGCGTGAAGACGCTGCCGTTGCCGCCGTTGACGATGGCCGTGCTCATGGCGCGAAGGCTATCTCAGTCTTCAGCATCGCGACGGAAGCGCCGGAGAAACGGTAGCCACGAGGCCCGGAACAGCACCACGACGATCACCGCCATCAACACCGCGTTGACCAGCATCCTGGGGGTGGGCTCCACCGACTGGAAGGCGACGGCCACCGGTCGCCAGCTGATACCGGGCTGCCAGCCGATGCCATTGGCGGCGAAGATGAAGACCCGACCGAGGGCCGAGAGTGTCAGCAGCATGGTGATCTTCTGGCGCAGCCACGAGCCCAGGACGCGGTCGCCGTAGGCGATGACGAGAGCGAAGAGGCCGAAAAACGGCAGCCCGACGAGCAGGTGGACGACGTCTCCGCGCCGTTCCGGAGACGCCAGGCCGGGACTCAGCACGGTGATCGCCATGATCACGACGCCGAGCACGAAGTAGATCGCGCCGGCTCGGCGGTAGCGGGAGGATTCGTCCATGGACGGAGGTTATCCGAGCTACACGGACCACCACAGCTTGACGGCGAAGACCAGAATCGTCGCGGTCACGATGTACCGGATCCACCGGTGGCCGGCGAGCACGGTGAGCCTGGCGCCCAGCAGGCCGCCGAGCAGGTTGCCGCCGGCCAGGCACAGGCCGAGCGGCCAGTCGACGCGGCCCTGCCAGATGAAGATGCCGAGCGATACGGAGGTGAAGCACAGCACGGCCAGCACCTTGACCGCGTTGCCGCGCACCAGGTCGAGGCCGGCGGCGGTGGTCGCCGCCAGCAGCAGGAAGCCGACGCCCGCCTGGATGAAGCCGCCGTAGATTCCGACCAGGAAGAAGCCGGCGCCGAGTGCCAGGTACCGCGAACGCGGCGGGGACTTCTCGCCGGATCCGATCTTCGGCGACCACAGGGTCCACAGGGTGACGCCCACCATCAGCAGCGCCAGCGTCCTCTGAAACGCCTTGTCGCTGATCGAGAGCGCCAGCCAGGTGCCGGGGATCGCTCCCAGCGTAGCGGGGATCGCCGCCCACAGCAGCGACCTGGTGTCGAGCACGCCGAAGCGCTTGAAGCTCCACACCGCTCCGACGTTCTGTACGAAGATGGCGACCCGGTTGGTGGCGTTGGCGATGCCCGGCGGCAGGCCGAGGAAGATCAGGATCGGCAGGGTCAGGAAGGAGCCGCCGCCGGCGATGACGTTGAGCGTGCCGGCGACGATGCCGGCGACGAACAGGGCCGCGTAGCCGATCCACGAAGAATCCATGACCCACGAAGCATACCCGCCCCTGGTTGGCGCGGTCGTCCTGATGGCCTGCGGGCGGTGCTCAGGCTTGCACCTGCCCGCATCGCCTGCTCGCCTTCGATCGCGTTGCGCGCCGTCCTCGGCCATCAGGCAGCCCGCTCGAGGGTTCGCCGGAATTCCCCGGGTCGCTGCCGGGCTCGATGCGCTAGAATTCCGTGAGATGAAAACACTGGCGCTCTACAACATCAAGGGTGGGGTCGGGAAGACAGCGAGCGCGGTCAACCTGTCTTTTCTCGCCTCGCTCACCGGCTCCCGCGTCCTGGTCTGGGATCTCGATCCGCAGGGGGCGGCGACGTTCTACTTCCGGATCAAGCCGAAGATCAAGGGCGGCGGCGAGAAGCTGCTGAAGAAGAAGAATCGGGCCAAGCTGGACCGCGAGATCCGGGGCACCGACTTCGAGGGGCTCGACCTGGTGCCGGCGGATTTCTCCTACCGAAATCTGGACCTGGCGCTCGACGGCAAGAAGAACCCCGCCCGCTGCCTCGCCCGACTGCTCGAGCCGATGGCCGAGGAATACGACTACGTGTTTCTCGACTGTGCGCCCTCGATCTCGCTGACCTCGGAGAGCATCCACGCGGCAGCCGATCTGCTGCTGGTGCCCACCATCCCGACGCCGCTCTCGGTCCGCACCCTGGAGCAGCTCGACCGGCACCTGAGGCGCCAGGGGCCGGAAGATCTCGCCGTGGTGCCGTTCATGTGCATGGTCGACCGGCGCAAGAAGCTCCATCGCCAGGCGCGGGAGCTCGTCACCGAGAGCGACTACCGCTTCCGGCGGGTCGCGGAACCGCTCGAGACGCAGATCCCCTACTCGAGCCTGATCGAGCAGATGGGAGTGCACCGCATGCCGCTACATCACTTCGCCTACCGCTCCGCCCCGGCCAAGGCCTATCGCTCTCTGTGGCGCGAGATCGAGGCGAAGCTGAACGCCTGAGCGAGCGCAGAACACGATGGGCACCGAGATCGAGCGCAAGTTCCTACTCGCGGACGACGGCTGGCGGTCGGCCGGCGGCAGCGGCAAGCTCTACCGTCAGGGATACCTGTCGACCGCCGTCGAGCGTAACGTGCGGGTCCGGATCATCGGTGACAAGGGCTTCCTGACCGTCAAGGGGCGCGCCGCCGGCATCACCCGGCTCGAGTTCGAATACGAGATCCCCCTCGCCGACGCCAGCCGGATGCTCGACGAGCTGTGCTTCAAGCCGTTGATCGAGAAGACCCGCCACCTGATCGAGCACAGTGGCCTGACCTGGGAGGTCGACGAGTTCGCCGGCGACAATGCCGGCCTGGTGGTGGCCGAGGTGGAGCTCGAGTCCGAGGACCAGGAGATCGAGCTGCCGGCCTGGGTCGGAGAGCAGGTGACCGACGACCCGCGCTACCTGAACTCGAACCTGGTCGAGAAGCCGTTCACCACCTGGTAGCTCAGCTCGCTGGGCGGCGCCAGGAGCCCTGGTGATCGAGCATCACCTGCTGGGTGTTGACGCCCGGGCCGTCCTTGGGCCGCAGGTGCTCGAAGCTGCCGGTCGGCGAGAGCCGACGGGCGTTGTGGGTGTCTCCCAGGTGGGCGAACAGGATGTCCTCGCGCAAGGCCTCCTGGATCTCCGGATCGTCGATCGGGAAGAGTGTCTCGACTCGGCCGTCGAGATTGCGTGGCATCAGGTCGGCACTGCCGGTGAGGATCTCCTCGTCGCCGTCGTTGTGGAAATAGTAGATGCGCGAGTGCTCGAGGAAGCGGCCGACGATCGAGGTGACCTGGATGTTGTCGCTCACCCCGGGGACCCCCGGGCGCAGGCAGCAGATGCCGCGCACCTGGAGATCGATCCTGACGCCCGCCCGCGAGGCGCGGTAGAGGGCCTTGATGCAGGCCTTGTCGGCCAGCGAGTTGAGTTTGAAGGCGAGGTGGCCACCACCGGCTTTCTCGTGAGCTTCGATCTCGCGATCGATGCGCCCCAGGATCTCCTTGCGCATCAACGCCGGCGCCACCAGCAGCTTCCGATAGCTCTCCTTGCGGGAGTAACCGGTCAGGGCGTTGAACAGGTCGGAGACGTCAGTGGACAGCTCGGGATCCGAGGTCAGGTAGCCGAGATCGGTGTAGATGCGTGCCGTCACCGGGTTGTAGTTCCCGGTGCCGAGGTGCGCGTAGCGGGTGATGCCCTCGCCTTCGCGGCGTACCACCAGGCTCATCTTGGCGTGGGTCTTGAGACCCACGAGACCGTAGACCACGTGCACGCCGGCGTTTTCCAGGGCCTTTGCCCAGACGATGTTGTTGGTCTCGTCGAAGCGCGCCTTGAGCTCCACCAGCACCGCCACCTGCTTGCCGTTCTGCCGTGCCTCCATCAGCGCCTTGACGATCGGCGAGTCGGGGCCCACGCGGTAGAGGGTCTGCTTGATGGTGATCACGTCGGGGTCGCGAGCCGCCTCGCGGATGAAGTCGACGATCGGGTTGAAGCTGTCGAAAGGGTGGTAGAGCAGGACGTTGCGCCGGGTCAAGACGGAGAAGATGCTCTCCTCGCCCGCCAGCGAGGGTGGCACGAAGGGGAGGAAGGGCTGATCCTTGAGCTCCGGCCGATCGAGTTTCATCAGCCCGATGACGTCGGCCAGGCCGATCGGTGCATCGACCGAATGCACCTGGTAGGGCTTGAGCGCCAGGTTGTGCATCAGGATGTCGCGGATCTTCTCGGGCATGTGATCGTCGATCTCGAGGCGCACGGCGAAGCCGAAGTGGCGTTGGCCGACGATTTCCTCCATCGCCTCCAGCAGATCCGAAGCCTCGTCTTCCTCGATCTCGAAATCCGCGTCGCGGGTCACCCGGAAGGGATAGGCGGCGATGATGTCGATGCCGGGAAACAGCAGGTCGAGGTTGGCGGCGACGACCTCCTCGAGCCACACGAAGTGATTCGAGCCGGAGAGCTCCTCGAAACCAAGCCGCTCGTAGGCCTCCGCGGCCTCCTCGGTGGGGATGCGCAGCAGGCGGGGGAAGATGTGAGGCACCTTGAGGCGGGCGAATCGTTCTTCGCCGCTGGGGTGGCTGATCACCACCGCCAGGTTGATCGAGAGGTTCGAAATGTGGGGGAAGGGATGGCCGGGATCGAAGGCCAGCGGCGTCAGGGCGGGGAAGATCTCGCTCTTGAAGTGGCGCCGCAGCAGCTTGCGCTGTTTGCTCTTGAGATCGGCGTAGGCAAGGATCTTGATGCCGGCTCGCTTCAGCTTTGGCGTCAGGTCCTCGCGCCAGCAGCTGGCGGTGGACTCGAGCATCGGGCTCAAGCGCTGGTCCAGCGCCTTCAATTGCTCGGCCGGGGACATGCCGTCCGGCGGCGCGGTCAGCACGCCGGTCGTCAGCTGGCGGCGCAGGCCGGCGACCCGGATCATGAAGAACTCGTCGAGGTTCGACGAGAAGATCGACAGGAACTTGACCCGTTCGAGAAGCGGGCTCGAGGCGTCGAGCGCTTCTTCCAGCACGCGGCGATTGAACTCCAGCCAGCTCAGCTCGCGGTTGAGGAAGAGCTTGGGGTCGTCGAGGTCCGGAACCTCGGCCAGCGGCGTGGTGGCAGCTGACGCCTCCTTCTCGGCCGGTGGCTTCTTGACGGCTCGCGGAGGTGTCGGTTTTGCGGCTTTGGTCTGGGGCATGGGGGATCCTTTCGCTCAGCTGGATCCCCGAGCGTAGCAGAGATTCATGCCGCTTCAGCAATATGTCTGGGGGTGGGATTGGCCTCACCCTTCGGGTGGGGCTTCGGGTGGGGCCAGTCTCCTAGGGCTCTTTCAGCTCTCTGACCCGGAGCTTGAAGTTGATGGCTCTCAGGTAAGTGCGCTCCTGTTCGAGATCGGCGCCGGTCAGCGGATGCCGGGTGAGCCAGCCAGCCGGGAAAGCGAGCTCGATCTTGCGCTTACCGGTACGGACAGCGATCTCCGGCAACGTCCGCTGGCTGCGGCTGCGATTGAGCAGGCATCCCAGCCGCAGCAGCAGGCAGAGCCGGATCGTGACCCGGTACGCGGCTTCCGGCAGCTCGGCGAAGAGCGCCTTGGGGATCTTGCGGCGCACTCCCCGCACCAGGAGCGACAGCGTCTTCTGATCCGGCAACGAGAAGCCCGGCATGTCGGAGTGATCGATCAGGTAGGCACCGTGTTTGTGAAAGCCGCCGTGGGCGATGCTGATCCCGATCTCGTGCAGACTGGCGCCCCCCACCACCCGGGCAATCACCATGCGGAAGCTGTTCGAGCCCATGTCGACCGCCGCCAGCATCGACGGCAACCGGGCCGCTGGAGCCACGAAGACGTCACCCTGAGCTTCGAGGTTCATAGGTGGCGACAGAATATCACCGGGTATAAGATCGATTGCTCACCGTGCTCTCCGCTCGGCCCTCCTTCAAGAGAACCTCATGGAATCTTCGGAAGTCGCTCATGCGCTGCCCGAGGCGCCTCGGGACGAGCAGGTCCTCGAGGCCCTGACGAAGACGTTTCGGCTCCGGATCGAGGACGATCCGGAGCGCCGGGTAACTTACTACGACACCTTCGACTGGCGCCTCCACCGGGATGGTGGATCCCTGCGCCAGGAGGTGGCCAGCGGCCTGGCGCCGGCCGGGGTCCAGAGCCCGACCTTGTGCTGGCAGCGGCGCGGCGGCGCGCAACACCTGCGCCTCGCCGGCAACGAGCCGCCCGCCTTCGCGTGGGACTTCCCGGAGGGGCCGTTTCGCGACGCTCTCGAGCCGGTGGTCCAGATGCGGCGTCTGCTGGCGGTGGTCGAGCTGCGCCTCGGTGGACGCACGCTATGCGTGCTCGATCGCCGCGAGAAGACGGTGGTCCGCCTGCGGTTGGAGAAGGGCACGGTCGTCGTGCCCGAGAGCCCCGCGCGGGCTGTTCCGTTCCCCACGCTGCTGCGCGTACTGCCGGTGCGCGGCTACGACAAGGCGCTGCACAAGGTGGTCCGTTTCGTCGAGTCCGAGCTGGGTGGCGCCGGCACCTCGCAGTCGGAGCTCGAGCGGGCGCTGGCCGCCATCGGCCGCCGGGCGGGAGACTACGTCTCCAAAGTAGTGATCGAGCTCGATCCCGCGATGCCCGCCGCCGAGGCCGCCAAGCTCATTCATCGGTCGCTGCTCGCGACCATGAGACGCAACGAGCCGGGCACCATTCAAGACCTCGACTCGGAGTTTCTGCACGACTTCCGGGTCGCGGTACGCCGTACCAGGTCGGCTCTGTCGCAGATCAAGGGGGTCTATCCGGAAGCCGACCTGGCTCGCTTCAAGTCCGAGCTGCGCTGGCTCGGCGGCCTCACCGGACCGACCCGGGACCTCGACGTCTACCTGCTCAAGATGGACGACTACAAGGCCGAGCTGCCGGCGGCGGTGCGTGAGGATCTGGCTCCGCTGTCGGAGTACCTCGTGGGCGAGCAGCGCCGCGCCCAGCGGCGCATGGCGCGTTCCCTCGGAAGTGACCGCTACCACCGGCTGATCGACGCCTGGGACCGCTTTCTCCGCGAGCCGACCGATCTCGACGCCGCCGCCAACGCCGGCCGGCCGATCGTCGAAGTGGCCTCCAGGCGCATCTGGAAGATCTACCGGCGGGTGATCAAAGAAGGTCTGGCGATCGACGACGACACCCCGGCCGAAAGGGTCCATGAGCTGCGCATAGACTGCAAGAAGCTGCGCTACCTGATGGAGTTCTTCCGCAGCCTCTACGATGCGGGGCGGCTGGGCCACCTGATCAAGGCCCTCAAGCAGCTCCAGGACAACCTCGGCGACTTCAACGACTTCGAGGTGCAACAGGGAAGCATCCGCGAGTTCGCCGACGACATGCAGTGTCGAGGCGCCACGCCGGCCGCCACGCTGATGGCCATGGGCCGGCTGGTGGAGCATCTCGAGGCCGGCCAGGCGCGGGAGCGCCGGCGAGTCACGGAGCGCTTCGCCGCCTTCGCCGCCGAGCCCAACCAGCGCCTGGCTCGCCAGCTGTTCGGGTCAGCTCCCGGTCCCTGATCCTGCCGCTGGTACACTGCCGGCGTGGATCGCTTGGTGACGGTTCTCAGATTCTTGGCGTTACTCGCCGCCGCGGCCGGGCTCGGTTGTCTCTATCTGATTCGGCAGCCCGACGGCCTGGCTGCTGCGTGGTTCGCGATCCGTGATCTCACGCCGGGGGCGTTGGGCAACCCACTGGTGCCGATTGCCGCCGCCGTGGCGGTCGTCTCGGCGGTGGCGGCGCGCGGGCTCGAGGGCGCGCCGCGAATGCCCAGGCGGGACCGTGACGTCCACCGTCTGGAGACGCCGGTCGAGCTCACCGCGACCATGCCCGAGCTGGTGATGATCGAACGTGCCGGCGATGGGGCGCGGCTCGATCGACATCTTCACGGACGTCCGGACGTACCGGCGTTCGTCGACGAGCTTCTTGGCGCCGCCGTTGGCGCCGGCGCCAGCGACGTACATGTCCAGCCGCTCGACACCGGGACGCGCATCGCCTGGCGCGTGGGCGGCGAGCTCGCCGACGTGGCGACGGCCGCGCCCGAGCACCACGAGCTGATCGTGCGGCGGCTGAAGATCCTGGCGAAGCTCGTGACCTATCAGACCGACATGCCGCAGGACGGCCGTTTCACCCTCGAGACCACGGGCGACGCGGTAGACGTGCGGGTGTCGGTGCTGCCGACCCGTCACGGCGAGAAGGTCGCATTGCGCCTGGCCCGGGGCGGTGGCCTGATCGCGCTCGACCGCCTCGGGATGAACGAGCCGCTGCGTCTGAGGCTCGAAGAGCTGCTCGCCCACCGCCAGGGTCTGATCCTACTCACCGGCCCCACCGGCTGCGGCAAGACCACCACGCTCTACGGCGCGCTCGCCCACATCCACGAGCAGCGTGGCGACACCACCGCGATCGCCACCATCGAGGATCCGATCGAGATCGATCTGCCGTTTCTCAGTCAGACTCAGATCGACAAGGCGGCGGGTCTGTCCTTCGGTGAGGGTCTGCGTTCGGTGCTGCGCCAGGACCCCAACGTCCTGATGATCGGCGAGATCCGCGACCGTGAGACGGCGCACACCGCGGTGGAGGCCGGACTCTCCGGCCACCTGATCCTCACCACGCTGCACGCCGAGTCGACGGCGGGGGTCTTCAACCGTCTGATCGACATGGACGTCGAGCCGTTTCTCGCCTCGTCGTCGGTCCTGGCCGCCGTCTCTCAGCGCCTCGCCCGGCGCCTGTGCCGCGAGTGCCGCCGGCCCGCCAAGACCGATCGCAAGACGTTGAAGCGCCTGCTCGAGCGAGGCGTCACCCGCACCGCGGCCGAGAGCCTGTCGTTCTACACGGCGAAGGGTTGCAAGGCCTGCCGGCGCACCGGCGTGAGGGGCCGCACGGCGATCTTCGAGCTGCTGGCCGTCACGCCGGCGCTGCGCGAGCTGGTGGCTCAGAAGGTGCCGACGCGCAAGATCGAGGAGGCGGCGATCGCCGCGGGCATGACGCCGCTGTTCAAGGCCGCCGTGCTCGAAGCGGTGGAGGGCACAATCAGCCTCGAAGAAGCCCTGCGGGTGGCGGGATGACGACCGAGCGCTACAGGGTCGAGCGCTACCGGATTGTCGAGCTGCTGCGGTTGCTCTCGGCCGGCTCGCTTCTGGTCCTGGCGCTGGCTTTCTTCTGGCAGCCGATCCGCCAGGTCACGGGACCGTCGGCCACCCGCACGCTGCAGCGCCTACCTCTGCCAGCGTTCATGCGCCCGAGCGGCGTCGCCGGCTTCATGGTGAGAGTGGTCTCCGAGCCCTCGGGCGCCCGGGTCGTGATCGACGGCACGGACAGGGGCCGGGCGCCGCTGTTCGCCAACGTGCCGTGCGAGGATGGGCAGCGGATCGAGATCGTGGTGGCCAAGCAGGGGTTCCCGCGTTGGCAGAGGGGCGTCGACTGCCGGGTCGGCGGCGAGCTGGTAGTGCGGGCTCGGCTGAACCAGTAAGCTTTCAGAGATCGAGCCCCGGCAGCCCGTCGAGGCTACGGGCGTTCTCGGCCTCCTGGTACTCGCGGATCTCTTCCGGGCCTTTGCGCTCGGCCCACGCGGGGATCAGGGTGCGGTGGCCCTGGAAGGCGAGGAGCGGCACGCCGAAGCCGCAAGAATCCGAGATCCGCCGGCAGTGGACGCGGATGACGGACCGGGTACCCTCGTGGGGCGGGAAACGCGCGACCAGCTCCTCGAACTCCGCGTGGCCTGGCTCGATCGCCTCGCCCTCGCCGTGCAGGCGCACGATCTTCGGTGGCCCTTCGAAGGCGCAGAACATGATGACGATGCGGCGGTTCTCTTTCAGATGGGCGAGGGTCTCGATGCCGCTGCCGGTCAGGTCGAGGTAGGCGACGGTCCGGAGATCCAGGATCCGGAAGGTGTCGAGTCCCTTGGGCGAGAGGTTCACCAGACCGTCGCCGGCGAGCGGCGCGGTGGCGACGAAGAACATGTGCTGCCTGGCGATGAACTCTTCGAGTTTGCCTTCGATGCCCTCGAATAGCTTGCCCATGAGGCGATCTCCTGTTGCGATACGGTGTTCGTCAAGGCCCACCGGACGAGATGGCGCCGGCGTTCGCGGGTTCTACGGCGTCGCTGGCCGTGGGGTTTTCCCGGTCCGGCTCGGCCGCGAACCGCTTCGCCAGCTCGGCGACACGGCGGCCCAGGGCGCGCCCGCGCTCGGCAAAAGGCTCGGCCACGCGGCCGTCGGACGATTGCTGTTCGAACGGGTCTTCCTCGGTGATCGCCGAGGCGCCGAACGCACTGCGCCAGCTCGGGCCGCCGGCGACCACCATGCCGAACACCAGCATCGAGCGCAGGATGGAGAGCTGCACGGTCTCCTCGCCGGCGGAGAAGGCACCGCCGGTGGCGAAAGCGGCGCCGATCTTGTCGCGCATCGGAGCGCCCCGGAAAGGCCAACCGTTGATGAAGCGCTGTACCTCCGGAGCCACGTTGGCGTTGTACACCGGGCTGCCGACGATGATCGCGTCGGCCGCCACCACCTCTGCTTCCGTCACCTCGCCGACGCCGCGGACCGTCACGGTGACGCCTTCGACTTCCCGGGCACCGTCGGCCACCGCTTCGGCCATGGTGCGTGTGTGTCCCTTGACCGAGTGATAGGCGATCAGGATCGTGGTGTCTTCGGCGCCCGCCATGGCGGGCGCGAACAGGAGCGGCAGCGCCAGCGCCGCCCAGAGTCTCTTCATCGCGGTTGTCACCGGGCGGCAGTCTACTGCACGATCCCACCCGTACGGTCAGGCCTTTCTCTACCCGCGGGGCCGGTTGTGGTTGTCCCGTGCGAGAAGTACTATTCGCACGAACCATGACCCGAGCCCAGACCACCCGACCGCCTCGTTTCACGCGCTCCGCCGCGTCTCTGCGGTGGCTCGTCGGCGCCGCGGCCCTGGGGCTGGTGCTCTACCACGTCTTCCTGCTCTGGGACCGGATCGCCAGCCGCGCGCTGCTCGATCCGCAAGTCGCCGTGCGCTGGGGCCTGGCAGGCCTGCTGCTGCTGGCCATGGCGCACTTGCGGCGCGCGGGTGTGCCTCTGTTGCGGGGTCGGAAGGCGCTGGCGGTCTGGGCTCTGGTGGCGCTTCTCCATGCCGGCATGGTGCCGGGCGCCGGCGGCCTGTCAGCGATGCTCGCAGACGCCGAGGTATGGCTCGCGCTTTCGCTGGCCTCACTGGCGGCCTTTCTAGGAACGCTCGCCGGCGCCGTACGGATACGGCCACTTCGCGCGGCCCCGGGCCGGCCGGCGCCGCCGGGACCTGTGCCCAGCCACGCCGCCTTTCTCGACATCCTCTCCCCCCGGCCGCCGCCGGCTGCTCGATTCGCCGCCTGAGACATTGAGCCGCGGGCTCGTGAGCTCCGCGGGAAGGCTACGCCACGGTGGTCGCCGTCATTCGACGGCGCCTTCCACGCACCCCATCTCAGAAACGAACGAGGAACGCCCGAGCGGGCTTCCCGGGAGAGGACATCATGGACTCGACCTTCATGGACTCGAAGCTTCATTCCGTCTTGCTGCACCTGCCCATCGTCACGACCTTCTTCGCCGCCTTCTTCGCCTTCGTGCTGCTCAGTCGCTACCGCTCGAAGGGTGGCGGGCCGCACCTGCTGTGGTGGGGGATCGGCATGGTCACCTACGGCATCGGCACCTTCACCGAGGCCTACACCACCCTCGCCGGCTGGGACCCCTTCATCTTCCGCTGCTGGTACGTCGCCGGCGCCTTCCTGGGCGGCTATCCCCTGGCCCAGGGATCGATCTACCTGCTGATGAACCGGCGTTTCGCCAACGCCTCGGCGTGGATCGTGTCCGGGCTCATCGTGCTCGGCGGGATCTTCGTCTTCCTGTCGCCACTGGACGCGTCGCTGGCGGAAACCCACCGGCTCTCGGGCAAGGTGATCGAGTGGAGCTGGATCCGGCTGATGACACCCTTCGTCAACCTCTACGCGGTTGCCTTCTTGGCCGGCGGCGCCGCGCTGTCGGCCTGGAAGTTCTTCCGTCAGCCCGAGCTGCGCAACCGCTACCTCGGCAACATCCTGATCGCGACCGGCGCCATCCTGCCCGCGATCGGCGGTACCGCCACGCGATTCGGCTACGTGGAAGTGCTCTACGTCACCGAGCTGGCCGGGCTGCTGCTGATCTTCGCCGGCTACCGCAAGTGCGTCGCTCCCTCCGAATCGGTCGTGCTGGCGGGGGAGAGCCTGGAGCCCGCGGTGGCGCTCGAATAGCGCCACCCTCCACGCCGCGCTCCTTCGGTCATTGAACCTGGTAGGCGACCAGCGATTCACTGAGTGAGGACGCGCTCGAAGAAGTCCAGCGCTCTCGGGTCTTCCGACTGGCCGAGCCAGAAGATCGCTTTCTTGCGCACCTCGCGGTTGTCGTGGCTCTCGGCGTAGCGGATCAGGAGCGGCACGCCGCGCTCGGACGGCAGCTGCGAGATCGCGAAGATGGCGGCCTCCTTGACCTCCTGGTCAGGGTCTTCGTCGACGGCTTCGGCGACCGCCGCCGCCGCCTTCTCGCCGGCCTCCTGGGAGAGCCAGAAGAGGGCCTTCTCGCGGGCTTCACCGTCCTCGTCGTGGCGCGCCATGTCGATCAGGGCCGGCAGGGCGTTCGGGTCTTCTGAGAGGTGCAGGGCGAAGGCGATCTGCTCTCGCAAGTCCCGGTCGTCGAGGTCGCGGCGCAGGCGCTCGAGCGCCTCGAAGCCACCCGTGCCGCGGGCCTCGCCGAGCCAGAAGATGGCCTCTTCGCCGACGCGCGCCAGGCGCTCGCCGCGGGCGACGCCTTCGAGCACGCGGTCGACCCTCTCGCCGCGGTGATGGGCAATCGCCATCAGCGCCTCCTCGGCCAGGTCTTTGCCGCCGGCCTCGGCGCGTGCGAGCAGGAAGTCGAGGCTCTCTGCGGCGTCGATCTCGTCCCACACATGGACGCGCAAGCCGCTGGCGTCGACCTCACAGTTGTCTGAGAAGACGCGGATCTCGCTCAGCCGGCCGGCTCGCATCCTCATCATCACCCGCAGGTCGCGGGCTTTGGAAGCCGACTCCCGATCGACGTAGTGACCGCCGCGCCGTTCGAGTGAGCAGGGGCCGTGGCTGCCGCAGCAGAGGGTGTGGCTGCCCGTCACCATCGGCACGGAGTAGGCCGCCCAGGCCAGGTCGTCGGTGCTTTCGAGCAGGCTCTGGAAAGCGCTGTCGAGGCCGCCCCGGGGGGCGCCCATGGACTGGACTTCGGCGCCCAGGAGCTCGGCGTGAACGGTGGCGGGAATCAGGATCCACAGCAGGAGGACGGGGAGTCCGAATCGTTGCATGGGAATTCTCCAGGGTCGAGGTTCGGTTTGTTCTCTGACGGTTAGACGCCGGAATGGTCCGGCGGTTGGTCATTCGCCGATCATCGAAGGGTTGTGTTAGAACTACCGCCAGATTCTCGAGCTCAGCGTCGTCCAGACCGCCCTCCAGGAGGAACCGCCATGGCCCGCTTCCGCGTCCCGCACACCCTGGTTCTGCTCTTCGGGATGATCGTCTTCGCTTTCTGCCTCACCTTCCTCCTGCCCAAGGGCGAGTTCGAGCGAGAAGGCCGGCAGGTGGTGCCCGGCAGCTACAAGCCGATCGACGAGTCCGCCCAGGAGGAGGAGCACGCAGCTGACGAGCACGCCGAGGCTGCTCCGGAAGAGACGGGCGGGTGGCGCAAGCTGCTGATCCCCGTCCACTTCCTCATGGACAAGGTGGTCGCCCCAACTTTCCAGCCCCTGGCGCCCATCTTCAGCGCCATTCCGCGGGGTTTCGAGGGCGCCCAGGACATCATCTTCTTCGTCTTCCTGATCGGCGGCGCCTTCGGGGTGCTGCGTGCCACCGGCGCGATCGACGCGCTGATCGGAGTGCTGCTGCCCAGGCTGGGGCGCAGCCCGGCGCTGTTCATCGGCGGCGGCCTGCTGATCTTCGCCGCCGGCTCCTCGACCATCGGCATGGCCGAGGAATACCTGCCTTTCGTGCCGATCCTGCTGGCGCTCGCCATCGGCCTCGGCTTCGACGCGGTGACCGCGATCGGGGTGATGTGCTGCGGCTACGGCGTGGGTTACGGGATCGCCACCATCAACCCGTTCACCGTGCTCATCGCGCAGCGGGTGGCGGAGCTCCAGCCCACCAGCGGCTGGGGCTACCGGCTGGCGATCAGCGTGGTGTTCCTCGCCCTGGCCTTCCATCACGTGTGGCGTTATGCCAAGCGGGTGAAGGCGGACCCGGCGGCGAGCCTGGTGGCCGACATCGAGCCTGATCCGCACCTGACCGCCAAGGAGCACCCGCCGCTGACCCGCCGGCACGTGGCGATCCTGGTGGTGACGCTGGTCGCCTTGGTGGTTCTGGTCTATGGCCTCGCCGAGGTCAGCGGCTGGCACTGGTACGTCAAAGAGATGGGGGCGCTGTTCATCGGTCTCGCCATCGTCCTCATGCTGATCTCCTGGATGAGCCCCGACAAGGCGGCGAAGGAGTTCTGCATCGGCGCCGCCGAGCTCACCACCACGGCGCTCCTGATCGGCTTCGCGCGCTCGATCCTGATCGTGCTCGAAGACGGTCAGGTGATCGACACCATCGTCCACTCGATCGCCGCGCCCCTGGGCTCGGCCGGTCCGGCGATGGCCTCGGTCGGCATGTTCGCGGTGCAGTCGATCTGCAACCTGTTCATCCCCTCGGGCAGTGGCCAGGCCTACGTCACCATGCCGATCATGGCGCCACTGGCCGACCTGGTGGGGGTGCAGCGGCAGGTGGCGGTGCTGGCCTACCAGTTCGGAGACGGCTTCACCAACATCCTGGTGCCAACCAACGCGGTGCTGGTGGGCATCCTGGGCCTGGCCCGGATCCCCTACGATCGCTGGCTGCGCTTCATCCTGCCGTTCATGATCAAGGTGTGGATCGCCGGTTCCGTGCTGTTGGCGGTTGCGGTCTGGATCGGCTACGAGTGAACATCCCAGATCCCCCTGTCCGCCGGCCGGAGCGCCCGTGCTTTTCCTCCGGCCCGTGCTCCAAGCGCCCTGGCTGGAAGCTCGAGAACCTGGCCGGCGCCCGACTCGGCCGCTCCCACCGCTCGACGGACGGCAAGGCCAAGCTGGCCGAAGCGATCCGGCGCACCCGCGAGATCCTGCACCTGCCCGACGGCTACCGTGTCGGCATCGTGCCGGGCTCGGACACCGGTGCCTTCGAAATGGCCATGTGGTCGCTGCTCGGCGCGCGCGGCGTCGACGCGCTGGCCTGGGAGTCGTTCAGCAAGGGCTGGGTGACCGACGTGCTGGAGCAGCTGCGGCTCGACGACGTGCGGGTGCTGGAGGCCGACTACGGCGAGCTGCCGGATCTGGCCCAGGTCGACCCCGAGCGCGACGTGGTGTTCGCCTGGAACGGCACCACCGGCGGCGTGCGCGTGCCGGACGGCGACTGGATCGCCGCCGATCGCGACGGCCTGACCCTGTGCGACGCCACCTCCGCGGTGTTCGCCCAGCCCCTGCCCTGGGACAAGCTCGACGTCGTCACCTACTCCTGGCAGAAGGTGCTGGGGGGCGAGGCGGCCCACGGCATGCTGATTCTGAGCCCCCGCGCCGTCGAGCGGCTCGAGACCTACACGCCGCCCTGGCCGCTGCCCAAGGTCTTCCGCCTGACCAAGGGCGGCAAGCTGTCAGCAGGCATCTTCAAGGGCTCGACGATCAACACCCCGAGCCTGCTGTGCGTGGAGGACTATCTCGACGCCCTGGAGTGGGCCGAGGGGCTCGGTGGCCTGGACGCGCTCCACGCCCGTGCCGACGCCAACTTCGCGGCCGTCGCCGCCTGGGTGGAGCGCACGCCGTGGGTCGACTTCCTGGCCCGCGAGCCGGCGACGCGTTCGAACACGTCCGTCTGCCTGAAGATCGTCGATCCGGCGTTCACCGCTCTCGCCGCTGATCGCCGCGCCAAGGTGCCGAAGCAGATGGCGGCGCTGCTCGAGGCCGAAGGCGTCGCCTACGACGTCGCCGGCTACCGCGCCGCGCCGCCGGGCCTGCGCGTGTGGTGCGGCGCCACCATCGAGCGTGCCGATGTCGAGGCGCTCCTGCCGTGGCTCGACTGGGCCTTCGCGTGGGCGATGGGCAGCCG
The DNA here is from genome assembly GCA_024226315.1 of bacterium. Classification (GTDB taxonomy): domain Bacteria; phylum Acidobacteriota; class Thermoanaerobaculia; order Multivoradales; family J023; genus JAAELT01. Next base: position 23,040 of record JAAELT010000394.1, read on the forward strand.
CTAGGAGACCTGTCCGAGTCTGCGAGGATGGTCTCCTGGTTCGGTGGGGATGGGCCATGAAACCAAACCGCAGGTTTGGGTTCATGGGGCGTAGTTTTTTGCCGATTCGTCCGATCCTTAATCTCAACTGTAAGCCGCGGCGGTCACCATTGCACGCTGAGACAGGGGCGGCTGGGTATTTTGCCTTGATGCTGGCCCCACGAGACGAGGCCGGACATGGCAAAACCGACCAGACCGACACTGATCACCTTCGGGCCTGAATCCGACTCCAAGAGCCCGAGCGTCGAGCCGGGCGCCGATCAGAAGATCGTCCGCGAGCTGGATCCGGACGGGCGCCCCGGTCGTTTCCACCTCGTACGTCAGGGTGAGACCGCCAATACCCTGCCGGTCTTTCCCAGTGCCCGGAAGCGCAGCTCGCTCGAGGCGATCCAGCTCCTGACCTCGGTGGCGAAGGCGCTGTCGGCCGAGAAAGACCACGCCCGGTTGATGGAGCTCATACTGCTGGCGGCCAAGGACCTCACCCTGGCCGACGGCGGCACCATCTACACCCGTACCGAAAACGACCAGCTGCGGTTCGAGATCATGCTGACCGATTCGCTGGGCATCTCGCTCGGTGGCACCAGTGGTCGGCCGATCACCTTGCCGCCGCTGCCGCTGCACGACACAGGCGGCAATCCCAACCAACGGATGGTGGCGGCGCGGGCCGCCATCTCCGGCGAGACGGTCAACATCCCCGACGCCTACGACGCGCAGGACTTCGATTTCTCCGGCACCCGCGAGTTCGACGGTCGAACCGGCTATCGATCGAAGTCGTTTCTCACCGTGCCGATGAAGAACCACGAGGAAGAGGTCATCGGGGTGCTGCAGCTGATCAACGCCCAGGACCCCCTGACGGGCGATGTGGTGCCGTTCACGCTCGAAGACCAGTGGCTGGTCGAGGCGTTGGCGTCGCAGGCCGCGATCACCCTGACCAAGCAGCGGCTGATCGTGGAGCTCAAGCAGGCGAAAGAGCAGGCCGAACAGTCTTCGCGGCTGAAGTCCGAGTTCGTGGCCAACATGAGCCATGAGCTGCGCACGCCGATGACGGTGATCATCGGCATGACCAAGCTGGCGCTCGACACCGAGCTCGACCCCGACCAGAACGACATGCTGCAGACGGTCTCGGCGTCGGCCGAGTCGTTGCTCCACGTCCTCAACGACGTGCTCGATTTCTCCAAGATCGAGGCTGGCAAGCTCGATCTGGAGACGGTGGAGTTCGACTTGAGGGAGCACGTCGGCAATACGCTACGCACCCTCGCCGAGTCGGCCCACGCCAAGCACCTGGAGCTCTTGTGCCGGTTCGCCGACGGCGTGCCCCGCTGCGTCCTGGGAGATTCCGGGCGGCTCCGGCAGGTGCTCTTCAACCTCATCGGCAACGCCGTCAAGTTCACCGAGGCCGGCGAGGTGCGGCTCGAGGCGGACGTCGAGGAGCAAAGCCCCGAGTCTCTCGAGATTCACTTCCGGGTCTCGGACACCGGATGCGGCATTCTGTTCGAGAAACAAGATCTGATCTTCCAGTCCTTCACCCAGGCGGACGGGTCGACCACCCGTGGCCATGGCGGCACCGGCCTGGGGCTCTCGATCTCCCGCGAGCTGGTCTCCCTGATGGGCGGCGAGATCTGGGTGGAGAGCACCCCGGGTGAGGGTAGTACCTTCCATTTCACCGTGCGCTTCGACCGGATCGAGGATCTCGGTGCGGCGGCCGAAGAGGAGTGGCCGAAGCTGCGAGGCGTGCGGGCGCTGGTGGTCGACGACAACGTCACCGGCTCGCGCATCACCGCCGATCTGCTGGCGAAGTGGGGCATGCGGGTCGAGACCCTCAACCGGGCGGCGTCGGCTCTCGAGACCTTGCAGCAAGCGGTGCGCGGCGACGATCCCTTCCGTCTGGTGCTGCTCGACTCGGTGATGCCCGAGGTGGGCGGCTTCGAGCTGGCGGAAGAGATTCACCTTCGCGAGGGGATTCGGGCCGCCACGGTGGTCATGCTCTCGTCGCTGGGCATGCGTGGCGATCTGGCGGCCAGAGAGCGTGCCGGGATCAAGGGTTGTCTGCTGAAGCCGGTCCTCGAATCGGAGCTGCTGCGGGTCGTGTACTCGGCCCTGGGTCACGCGCCGCGGCGTGACTCCCAGCCGGCGCGCGAAAAGCGGCGGGCGCCGCGTCGCAAGGCCCGGTCTATGCATGTGCTGCTGGCCGAGGACAGCCCGCTGAGCCAGAAACTGCTTCTGCGTATCCTCGCCGGCGAGGGACATACCTCGGTGACGGCGGCCAACGGCCGGGAGGCCCTTGCCGCCTACGACGAGGGGGAATTCGACCTGATTCTGATGGACGTCCAGATGCCTGAGCTGTGCGGTCTCGAGACGACCATGGAGATCCGTCGCCGCGAAGCGGCCAGCGGCCGCCACACGCCGATCGTGGCGCTCACCGCCGGCGCCATGAAGGGCGACCGCGAACGCTGCCTCGAGGCCGGCATGGACGCCTACGTCGCCAAGCCGCTCGAGCCGGAGGTGCTGCTCGAGCTGATGGAACGGCTCGGCGAGCCGCGTCTGATCAAAGACCTCCTCGAAGGGGATGTGCTCGAAGGCGCCCCACGACCTGATCGCGGCCCGGCCGGACCAGAGGGCGCCCATCGTAGCGAGCGCCCGGTGCGGGTCGCTTCCTTTGGCAGCGACCCGCTGCGTCTGCCGTCCACCGTTACTTCGACGCCGCGGGTCTTCAGCCGCGACCGGACGCTGGCGCGCTGTGCCGAGGATCCCGAGTTCGCACGCGAGATCGTCGACCTGTTCTTCGAGTCCGCGGGCGAGCTGGTCACCGGCCTGCACGCCGCGGTCGGATCGGCCGACGCCGCCGAGGTCCACCGCCTGGCCCATCGCCTCAAGGGCGCGGCCACCAACGTCAGCGGCGACCGCGTCGAAGAGGTTTCGGGACGGATCTCGAAGATGGCGCGCGAAGGCCGTCTCGAAGGTACACTCGAAGTGCTGAGCGAGCTCGACGTCGAGTTCGCCCACCTCGAGCGGGCGCTGGTCGAGTTCCGCATCGAGCTGCTGGCCCGCCACGGCGTGGCCGGTTCGCTGGCCATGCCTTGACGGCGGAGCCGTCGAAGCCTCCACGCTGCTTCCCGGGTATTCGCCGACATCGATGCAAAGTCGATAGCGCTCTATGCACTCTGCAGGGCCCGTCACCCCGGCTTCAGGTGTTTGCGGAACGGGAGCCCCAGCTTCCTCATCCGGTAGCGCAGGGTATTCGGGTTCATCCCGAGCAGCTCGCCGGCGCCGCCGGGGCCGTGGATCTTGCCACCGGTCATCGCCAGGACCCGGCGGATGTGGGTCGCCACCACGGTGTCGAGATCGAGGCTGTCGAGATCGAGCGGTAACTCGCCGGGGGTAGAGGTGATCGCGGCGCTTCCCGGAAGCGAGGCGCCGAGATCGTCGAACCGGAGCGGCTCGCCCCGGTGCAGGATCATGGCCCGCTCCACCAGGTTCTCGAGCTCGCGCACGTTGCCGGGCCAGCCGTAGGCCACAAGGGAGTCGATGGCGCCGGGCGCCAGGCGCGGCGTGACGCCGATCTTGAGCTCGCCGGCCTTGCGCTCGATGAAGTGCTGCACCAGGGCCGGGATGTCGCCGCGCCGGTCGCGCAGCGGCGGCACGGCGACGGGGAAGACGTCGAGCCGGAACCACAGGTCCTCGCGGAAACGGCCCGCTTGCACCATCTTCGAGAGGTCCTGGTTGCTGGCGGCGATGATCCGGATGTCCACTCCGATGCGCTCGGTACCGCCGACGCGTTCGATCTCGCGGTGCTGGAGGACCCGCAGCAGCCGCACCTGTGCCGGTAGCGGCATCTCGCCGATCTCGTCGAGCAGGATCGTCCCCTCCTGTGCGCGCTCGAAGCGGCCCCGCTTCCTCGCCAGCGCGCCGGTGAAGGCGCCCTTCTCGTGGCCGAAGAGCTCGCTGTCGAGCAGGGACTCGGGAATGGCGCCACAGTTGACAGGAATGAACGGTCCGTCGCGCCGGGGTGATCCCAGGTGGATGGCGTTGGCGATCACGTCCTTGCCGACGCCGGTTTCGCCGGTCAGCAGCACCGGACTGTCGGTGGGCGCCACCTGATGCACCTTGTGCATCACCTCGCGCAGGCCGAAGTCGGCGCCCACGATCTCGTCTCCCGAGAGGCGCAGCATTTCGCGGTGCAGGTAGCGGTTGTCGTCGGCCAGCCGGTCGCGCAGCCGCAGCACCTCGCGGTGCTCGAGGGTGTTCGCCAATGCGATGGTGAACGGGTCCTCGAGCAGCCGAAGTAGGCGCGCGTGCTCAGAGGTGTAGCGGTCCCTGCCCTCCGCGGTCAGCACTATACCGCCGAGCCGGCCTCCCTCGGTGGACAGCCGCATCCTCAGGACCGACCAGCCCTGGATGCCGTGGAAGCGAAGCATCTCCCGCGCCACCGGATTGCGCTCATCCGAGTCGATGACGACCGACTCCTCCGGGCCCGTCGCGGCGCTTCGCGCGATCTGCTCCCGTACCGGTTCGGGCATCGGAGTCAGCAGATCGACCTCCCTGCCGCGTTCGGCGGTCGCCGTCGCCACCGTCCGCATGGCGCCGAGCTCCGGCTCGTAGACCTGCAGGAACATCCGGTCCACGGGCATGACCTCCCGCATCGCGCGCACACAGGCGCACATGGCCTCCTCGATCTCCAGAGTGCCGCAGATCCTCAGGGTCGCCTTGCGGAAGAACTCGTTGTCGTCGGTCATGCCTGACGTCTGGCTCTTGTGGCTATTCACAATTTTAGTCCGCGTTGTGAAATACCACAACATGAATTACCAATAGCCACGATCGAGCTCGGGCCCTTCTCACAAACCATTGAAAACAAAGGGTCTCGCTTCCTGGCACGTTCCTCGCTATGCCCATCTGGTGGAGGAACAAGACGATGAAGACCTTGATCTACGGCGCGGGACCGATCGGCCAATGGCTGGCGCTGCGCCTGCACTCGACCGGCAAGGACGTCACCCTGTTGGCCCGCGGCGAAACCTACCGCTCACTCCGGCAGGACGGCGTCCAGATCGTCGACGGGCTCACCGGCGAGCGGCACGTCGCTCGGGTAAAGCTGGTGGACCGCCTGGACACCGAGGACGCCTATGACCTGGTGGTCGTTGCCATGCAGAAGGCCGGCCGCCTGGCGGTCTGCCCGGCGCTGGCTCGCAACCAGCATCTGAAGAACGTCCTCTTCCTGGGTAACGACGTCGCGGGCTTCCGCCGTTATCTCGATCATCTGCCAGAGGAGATCGTCCTGCTCGGGTTCCCCGGCGCCGGCGGTGGCTGGGACGGCGACGACCTCGTGGTCATGGACCGGGAAAAGCCTCGGGGTCACCATGGCGAGCTCTTCATCGGAGAGCTCGACGGCACGATCCGCGAGCGGACCCGGCAGATCGAGAAGCTGTTCGAAGCGGCGGACGTCGAGGTGAAAGTCGAAAAGGACATCGACGGCTGGCTCAAGTACCACTTCGCCTTCATGGCGCCCACCGCAGGGGTCATCTTCATGAAGGGCGGGGACATGCGCGCCGTGGCCACCGACCAGGAAGCGATCCATCGGTACTGCCGCGCCTGCCGCGAAGCCGGCGATGTCCTGCGCGCAGTCGGATATCGCAAGCGTCAGCCACCGATCTTCAACCTCTACTACTGGCTCCCGCGGTGGCTCGAGCCGTTGGTCTTCAGCAGGCTCTTCGGCTCGCGCGGCGGCGAAGTCCGCTTTGGCCTCCACGTCCGCACGGTCGGCCCGGAGCTACGCGATCTGATGGAGGAATTCGCCGACCTCGAGGCCGAGGCCGGCCTGGAGACCCCCACCCTCGACGCGCTGCTCGGCCATGTACCGCGGCCGGACGCGGAACGGGCGGAGGTGGCCTGATCAGACGCGTAGAACCAAATCTGACGACCTGGAGAGACCTTGAGTATCAAGACGTCACTGGAGTCTTCTGAGGGGCACTTGTCGAAAGCAGCAAAGGAGGAGATGCACATGAGACAGCGAATTCTGGTTATCGGTGCGACAGGCCTACTGGGAGGACCTGTTGCGAACGGCCTGCGTGAAGCCGGCTTCACGGTGCGCGTGATGTCACGCGATGCCCGACGTGTACGCGCCAGGTTCGACGACCCGTTCGAGGTCGTCGCCGGCGATGCCCTCGACGTCGCCGACGTCGAGAAGGCACTGGGGGGCTGCGAGGCCGTTCACGTCAGCATCGATCACGATCAGGAAGACGAGTGCGTCACCCAGGTGCTGGAGGCGGCCCGCAGCCAGGGGCTCCAGCGCATCAGCTTCATCTCCGGCGTCACGGTCTGCGAGGAGAACCGCTGGTTCCCACTGGTGGATCGCAAGCTCCGATCCGAACAGGCGATCCGTGCCAGCGGCATCGACTACGCCATCTTTCGCCCGGGCTGGTTCATGGAGATGCTGGCGAACTTCGTGCACGGCGATCGGGTCTTCGTCTTCGGTAGGCCAAAGCGCCGCTGGCACTTCGTGGCGCTCCAGGATCTTGCCCGGATGGTGGTCGAGAGCTACCGGCGCCCGCAAGCGGCCAACAAGGCCTTCTACGTGCACGGCCCCGAGGCCCTGACCGTGCTCGAGGCGCAGCGGCGCTATTGCCGTGTCCTCCACCCCGACGTCGGGAAGCTTCGGAGTACTCCGTACTGGATGCTCCGCCTCATCGCCCGGCTCACCCGCAACACCCGGATGCAGAAGGGGATCGAGATGGTCAACTACCTCGAGAGGGTGGGCGAGCGGGGTGACCCGAGTGAGGCCAATGCGATCCTGGGCGCACCGGAGATCACACTCGAACGGTGGCTGCGAATGCAGAGTCGGGAGGAGGCCCGATGAAGCGCGTGCTCGTCGCCGGCGCCACCGGCTATCTCGGGGGTTTCGTCGCCCGGGAGCTCGCGGCCCGCGGCTACTTCGTCCGCGCCCTTGCCCGCTCCCCAGAGAAGCTTGATCCTCTCAGGGACTCGTTGGACGAGATCGTCGAGGCCGAGGTCACGGGGCCCGAGACGCTGGAGCGCGTCTGCGACGGCATCGACGCGGTCTTCTCCTCAGTCGGTATCACCAGGCAGAAGGACGGCCTGACCTTCCGGGACGTCGACTGTCAAGGCAACAAGAATCTGCTCGACGTCGCCCTACGCGCCGGGGTCGAAAAGTTCGTCTACGTGTCGGCCCTGGGTGGCCCGAAGCTGCGCCATCTCGACATCGTGGACGCTCACGAGGCCTTCGTCGACGAGCTGAAAGCGTCTGGCATCGGCTACGCGGTGCTGCGTCCGACCGGTTACTTCTCGGACATGGGCGAACTCCTCTCGATGGCCCGCAAGGGCAGGGTCTGGCTCATCGGCTCCGGCGAAAACCGCGTCAATCCGATCCATGGCGCCGACCTCGCCGTGGCCTGCGCCGACGCCATCGAGGGCGAGGCGACCGAGATCGAGGTGGGTGGCCCCGAGACCATGACCTGGAACGACGCCGCGGCGCTCGCGTTCGAGGTGCTCGGCCGGCCGGCCAGGATCACACGTGTCCCCGAATGGCTGATGTGGCCGATGGTGCGCCTGGTCCGTCTCTTCGACCGTCACCAGGGTGAGCTGCTGGCCTTCTTCACCACCATGGCGACAACCGACGTGGTGGCTCCCTCGACCGGTACCCACACCCTCGAAGCACTCTTCGACAGAGGATGAAAGGAAGATGCGTGATCACGGGAAAGCAGGCCCCAGGACTACAGTGTTGGTGGTGGGCGGCTACGGCGCGGTTGGCAGCGAGCTGTGCCGAATCCTGTCCAGAGACAGCGACATCGACCCCGTGCCTGACCGAGAAGGTCGAGACCATCGAGAATGGAACACGCGATTCGCAGGAGCCGGCAAAGGCAAGGGCAGGTTGAAGAGGGAACGAGAAGGAGCCTGAATATGTGGATCCCCGTTGTCGTCTGCGCGGTTTTCTACTCGCTCATCGCTGGAGCCGCCTGGTGGCGGCCGCAGGGCACACGGATGTTTCTGGGCTTCTTCTTCATCGTCTGTGGGCTCGGCATCAACGCCACGTTCACGATCCTGACCCCCGAGGACTATGTCCATATGGCGGACAACGCTTACCTGTCGCTGAGCCGAGACTTCTTCAACGGCCCATTCGCGGCACACCCCGTGCTTTTCATGGTCCCGGTCATCGTCTTCGAAACTGTGGTTGGCGTTTGTTTGCTGATGCGCGGTCGCCCGGTCAAGGTCGCGCTGGTCGCGGTGACGATGTTCTTGATCGCGGTCACACTCATCGGCATCGAAGAGCTGGCCAACCCGATCCTGGCACTGGTCACCGGGGCGCTGGCCACACGCCCCGCTGAACGCTCCTTCTCGGACGTCGTTCGCGGAGCGCGACAGGAAAAGACGTGACGCCATGAAATCTCGTCAACGCTTGATCAACCTCTTCCACCGGGCGGCGACCGGCACCAAAAGGACCCGTACGCTGCTCACACCGGGGCCAGGATCGAAATTGACCATCCGGAGTCAGCCTCGGCCATAGGAAGGACCAAAGAGCCATGCTGGAGATCCTCGACTGGACCTATGCCTACCGCAAGCTGATGGTGGTCGACACGGCCTGCGAGCGGGACGGAGGTGAGACATGAGCCGGCTCGAGATCATCCACCTGCGCTCGTGCGAGGAACCGCTCGAGGCCCTCGGACGGCGGATCCGCGAGTCGCTCGGGTCCGGGGGCGGGCAGACCGGTGTCACCGGGCAGACCGGTGTTACGCTGTATCACCGAGAAGGGCTGGAAACGGACGTGGCGGTTCACATTCATCACCTCGGGGCGCCCGAGGACGCAGGGCCGAGCAGCCTCGGTCTCCGGCTGGCGTCGTCGCTCAAGGCTTACGGCCTCGTCGAGCACACGACGTGGGGAGAGTTGAAATGAGCATCCGCATCGGCAAGGCCATCCTGCCGCTCCTCGTCCTGGCGGCCGCCGTTGCCGTCACCGCGTTCATGATGGCCCACCGCGTCACCCCGGATCGCCTCGAAGTGGGCGAGAAGGTGGTGCCGGTGGAGGTCGTCGAGATCGTCCATACCAGCGAGCAGGTGATGGTCGAGGCCCAGGGCACGGTGACCGCCGCGCGCCAGGTGCAGATGCGGCCCGAGGTGTCCGGCAAGATCGTGAAGCTGTCGCCGTCGCTGGTGCCGGGCGGACGGTTCAGGGCCGGCGAGACGATGGCCACCATCGACGAGCGGGACTACCGGGTGCATCTCGCCGCCCGGCAGGAGGCGGTGGTCCGGGCGCGTCTTGCCCTGCGTGAGGAACAGGCGCGGCAGGCCGTGGCCGAGGAGGAGTGGGAGCTGCTCGAGGGCAGGATCGGGAGCGAGGGATCCAGCCACGATCTCGCCCTGCGCATCCCCCAGGTCGAGCAGGCGGAATCGATGGTCGCCGCCGCCGAGGGCGCCCTGGCCAAGGCCGAGCTCGACTTCGAGCGTTGCACCGTCACCGCGCCGTTCAACGCGATGGTGCTGCGCGAACAGGTGGACCTGGGGCAGCTGGTGGGTCCCCAGACCGAGGTCGCCACGCTGGTCGGTACCGATGCCTACTGGGTGCAGGTCTCGCTGCCCGTGGAGGACCTGGGATGGATCGAAATTCCTGGTCATGGGCGCGCCTCCTCCGGCGCGACGAAGGCCACCGTCGTCCACCGCGCCGGTTCGGTCGAGATCCGCCGGCAGGGCAGGGTGGAGCGACTGCTCGGCGACGTCGACCCGGCCGGGCGCATGGCCCGCCTGCTGATCGTGATCGACGACCCGCTGGATCCGTCGCGCGGCATTCGCGCGCAAGAGAGACCGTCGCGCTCCCAGGAAGGCTCCGATCTGCCGCTGCTGATCGGTTCCTACGTCACCGTGGAGATCCACGGCCGGACGATCGACGACGCCATCGTCGTCCCGCGCCGCGCCCTGCGCGAGGTACACGTGGACGGTGCCAATGGCGCGCGCGAAGGCCTTTGGATCATAGACGGCGACGACCGGCTGGCCATTCGCGAGGCCGAGGTCGTATGGCGCGGCGAGGAGACGGTCATCGTCGCGAATGGCCTTTCGGATGGCGAGCGCCTCATCACCAGCACCCTCTCGACGCCGGTCGAGGGCATGAAGCTGGCGGTCGCGGCCGCTCCGGGTGACGCGACCGGCGGAGGCGACTGATGACGACCGAGCGCTCGGCCGCCCGTGGCGCCATCGCCCGGGGCGCGATAGCCTGGATGGCCAGAAACCACGTCGCCGCCAACCTGCTGATGGTCGCCTTCATCGTCGGCGGCCTGGTCATGATCTCCCAGATTCAGCAGGAGGTCTTCCCCGAGCTCGAGCTCGACTTCCTCCTCGTCACGGTGCCCTACCCCGGGGCCAGCCCCGAAGAGGTCGAGGAAGGCATCGTGCTCGCCGTCGAGGAAGAGGTCCGGGGCCTCGACGACGTCGAGGAGGTCACCTCGGTGATCCGCGAGGGCGTCGGCATCGTGTGGGTCGAGCTGCAGCTCGGCACCGACGTCAACAAGGCGTTGGCCGACGTCAAGAACGCGGTCGACTCGATCAGGACCTTCCCCCAGGACATCGAGCGGCCCACGGTCAGCCTGGCCGAGAACGAGCGCCACGTGATCTCGGTGATCCTGCACGGCGACCAGAGCGAGGCGGCCCTGAGGAAGCTCGCCGAGGACGTGCGCGAGAGATTGCTGAAGCGCGATGAGATTACCCAGATCGAGCTGGCGGGAGTGCGCCGGCCCGAGATAGCCGTCGAGATCTCGCAGGAGAACCTGCGCCGCTACGGCCTGACCCTGGATCAGGTGGCGGCGGTGATCCGCCGCTCGGCCCTCGACCTGCCCGGCGGCCGGGTCAAGGCCGCGGGCGGAGAGATCCTGGTGCGCACCAAGGAGCGCCGCTACACCGGGGCCGAATACGCCGAGCTAGCGATCATCACCCGCAACGACGGCACCACCGTGAAGCTCGAGGAGATCGCCACCATCCTCGATGATTTCGAGGAGTCCGACGTCGCCGCCCACTTCATTTCCTCATCTGTCCCCCTCCGGGGGAACAGCTCCTCTCTTGCCTCCCTTCGGGAGAACGGCGAGCGCGCGGTGCGTCTCGACGTCTTCCGGGTCGGCGAGCAGACCCCGAGCGAAGTCTCCGCGGCCGTGCGCGAGACGGTGGAGGAGCTCAACGCCGAGCTGCCGCCCACCGTGCGTGCGGCCATCTGGGAGGACACCTCCGAGGTCCTCGACGACCGCATCCGCCTGCTGGTGAAGAACGCCCGCCTCGGTCTGATCCTGGTCCTCATCCTGCTCGGTCTGTCGCTCGACGTCCGCCTGGCGTTCTGGGTCACCCTGGGCATCCCGACCTCGATCTGCGGCGGCCTGCTGTTCTTCCCGGCCGCCGACCTGTCGATCAACCTGGTGTCGATGTTCGCCATCATCATCACCATCGGCATCGTGGTCGACGACGCCGTGATCGTGGGCGAGAACATCTTCCACATGCGCACGAAAGGCATGTCCTTCCTGGACGCCGGCATCGCCGGCGCTCGCCAGATGGCGGTGCCGGTGACGTTCTCGATCCTCACCAACATCGCCGCCTTCGTGCCCCTGCTGTTCGTGCCCGGCGTCACGGGGAAGATCTTCAAGGTCATTCCGATGGCGGTGATCATGATCTTCCTGGTGTCGTTGATCGAGGCGCTGTTCATCCTGCCGGCCCACCTCTCGGCCCGCGAACGAGGCCAGGAATGGCGCTGGATAGAGGCCCTGAACCGGCGCCGGGAGTGGTTCGGCAACTTCCTCCTGTGGCTACGTGACCATCCCTTCCGCCGCCTGCTCGAGACGGCTCTGGCCTGGCGTTACGCTACCCTGGCGGTCGCCTTCGGCCTGCTGGTGGTCTGCTTCGGCCTCCTCGCCAGCGGCCGGATCAACGTCTCGTTCATCCCCAGGGTCGAGGGCGAGCGGATCACCGCCGCGGTGAGCATGCCCTACGGCACGCCGATCGAGGAGACCCGCAAAGTGCAGCAGCGGTTGCTGCATGGCGCCCGCGAGGTGCTCGACGCCCACGGCGGAGAGGCGATCCTGCGCGGCATCTACACCCAGGTCGGCGCGCCGCCGGCGAACGAGAGCATGGTCAACATCGGCGAGGCGGGTACCGGCGCCCACCTCACCAACGTCTCGGTCTACCTGGTGCCCATCGACCGGCGCCAGATCACGGCCGAGAACTTCGCCACCCGGTGGCACCGCGGGGTCGGCGAGCTGCCCGGCGTGGAGTCGCTCACCTTCCGCTACACCACCGGGCCGTCCTCCAACATCCCCGTCAACCTGCGCGTCTCGCATCCGGACACCGACACCCTGGAACGGGCCGCCAGCGACCTGGCCGAGGTGCTCGAGGGTTACGCCGGGGTGCGCGACATCAACGACGGCTACTCCTCCGGCAAGGTGCAGCTGGATTTCACCATCAAGGACTCGGCCCGCGGCCTCGGCCTCACCGCCTCGGATCTGGCCCGCCAGGTTCGCGGCGCCTTCTACGGCGCCGAGGCCCTGCGCGTCCAGCGGGGCCGCGACGAGGTCAAGGTGCTGGTGCGTCTGCCGCGGGCCGAGCGCCGCAGTCCGTTCAACATCGAAGAGCTGATGGTGCGCACCCCGTCGGGCGCCGAGATTCCGATCCGCGAGGCCGCCGACATCATCCGCGGCACCTCCTACACCGAGATCTTGCGCGCCGACGGTCGCCGCGTGCTGTCGGTCACGGCCGACGTCGAGGCCGGGGTGGCCAACGCCAACAAGGTGGTGGCGAGCGTGCGGGAGAAAGAGTACCCACGCCTGCTCGAGGCCTACCCGGGCCTCAAGTTCGAGCTCGACGGTGAGCAGGAAGACCAGATGGAGGCGATGAGCTCCCTCGGTTTCGGCTTCCTCTACGCGCTGTTCGCCATCTACGCCCTGCTGGCGATCCCGTTCAAGTCGTACGCCCAGCCCGTCATCATCATGGTCTGCATCCCCTTCGGCATGATCGGCGCGTTCGCCGGCCACCTGCTGATGGGCTACGAGCTGTCGATCATGTCGATGTTCGGCATCGTCGCGCTCTCCGGGGTGGTGGTCAACGACTCCCTGATCCTGGTCCACACGGCGAACCACAACCGGTGGGCCGGCCAACCCCATTTCGACTCCATCTTCGGCGCCTCGCTGCGCCGTTTCCGGCCCATTGTGCTCACCTCGCTGACCACCTTCCTGGGCCTGGCACCGATGATCTTCGAGACCTCGATCCAGGCCCGCTTCTTGATCCCGATGGCCATCTCCCTCGGCTTCGGAATCCTGTTCGCGACCATGATCGCGCTGGTGATCATTCCCTGCCTGTACCTGGCCCTGGCGGACGTCGGGCGTTTGTTCGGTTTCGTCCCCCCGGAGGGAGGCCAACGGAAGGCGTCCGAGGAGGTCGCCGCTGACCCGGCGCTGGCGGCGTCCAGATGAGTCGGAGTCGATGATCGGAGCTGGCATATGTTGCATTCTCGAGCAATCTGTGCCAGCCTCGAATGAGGATGAGCAAAGCCGACGAGCCCTATCCCGTGCCCGAGTCCGAAATCAGCTTCATCGCCGAAGCCGCGGCCCGGTACGGCGTTCCGAGCAGCCGGTTGCAGCGGGTGCTGTGGGTCGTGGAGCACCTCATCCCCGAGGAGCTGGCACTGCTGGATGAGCTCTCGCACTCGCAGGATCTCGACCCCGAGCGCCGGCGCAGCCTCGCGCGAGGTCTCAGGGGTGCCGTCGAAGAGTACCGCGCTCGTCCCGCGGCAGATCCCTTCGAGGAAGTCGACGAACCGCTGGGCGAGGAGCAGGCAGTCGCCGCTGTTCTCTGGGCCGACCTCGAAACGGAAGAAAACCGCGCGCGGCTCTTGCGAGAGAGCGTGAGCGCCGCCGAGGCCGGACGCCTCACCGGCCGCTCGCGGCAGGCGGTGGAACGCCAGAGGCGTAACGGCGACATCCTCGCGCTACGCGTGGGCCGCCAGTGGCGCTACCCCGCGTGGCAGCTCGACGTCGACGGTCCCGGTGGTCTGGTTCCTTTCCTCCCCGAGGTCGGGGCGCGTCTCTTCCGGTCGCCGGCAGGCGCGGCCGCGTGGCTGACCGCTCCGCGGCCGGAGCTGGGCGGCGACACCCCGCTCGGCCGGCTCCAGCGGCGCGATCACGAGGCGGTGCTGAACCTCGCCGAGCAATTGGGCCATATGCCTTGAGCCGCTTGGGGCCGCCTCCGCCACGACTGCCGCCGAAGCCCCGCGTCCTCACCTTGTCGCAAGGGCTGGTCCTGGTCCGCTTCTACCACCCGCGACGGGGCGATTGGTCGACTCGGCGCCGTTATGGTCCGCTCGCGGACATGCGGTTCGACCACCATCCGCCGCCTTGCCGCATGCATGCCCGGCACTCGGTGTGGTACTCCGCCGCCTCGTTCGTCGGCGCCGTCGCCGAGGCTTTCGGCCGCCAAGGCTCGATCGACCGGGCCGCGGACCTGAGGGTGGCGAAGGCGCGGGTCCATGGTGAGCTCCGGGTGCTCGACCTGGTCGGCACCGCGGCTCGCGCCGTCGGGCTGACCCAGGAGATCGCGGCGACCACCGACTACGCTCTCTGTCAGGAGTGGGCCCGTGCCCTCTACCGCCAGGTTCCAGAAGTCCACGGGATTCGTTGGCGCGGGCGTCAAAGCGGCTCGCTCTGTGTCGTGCTCCAGGATCGTGCCGAGATGAACAAACAGCTCGAGGGAGAGAGTTGGAGCATCGTCGATCCCGCGGTGTGGCCGCGCATGGCGCGAGCGGCACGCGAGTGCCGGTTGACGATCTTCGGGTAGAGACGCGCCCCCGACGGAACAGCTCGGACATGTATCATCACGATATGACCCGGGAGGCCGCTTGGACTTGCCGATCTACTTCTGGATCGCGCTCGGCAGCGTGCTCGGCGGTGTCGGGCGCTACTGGTTCTCAGGTCTAGTCGCCAGGTCTGGTTGGTCTGGTTTAGTCGCCAGCCACTTCGGCGAGACGTTTCCCTGGGGCACGCTCTTCGTCAACGTCGCCGGCTCGCTACTGATCGGCCTCTTCGCCACGTTGACCGCGCCCGACGGCCGCCTGCTGGTCGGACCCGGCGGACGGCAGTTCGTCATGCTGGGCTCCGCGCTCTCTGCCTGGAGACGCTCGAGGGGTACGAGGAGAGCATGGGCTAGTGTGTAGTGCCGATGCTCGCGGCGTCGGCAGTCGCGGGAGGGCGTAAATAGGTTCGCGTACGTAAATAGGTTCCAACCACCTCGGGCGGAGGCCGTCCGGCAACAGCGAAGGGCCCCCGTCTAAGCGATTCGCAGTTCGCCGACGGGCCGATTCCCGTAAATATAAATAGGTTCCAACCACCTCGGGCGGAGGCCGTCCGGCAACAGCGAAGGGCCCCCGTCTAAGCGATTCGCAGTTCGCCGACGGGCCGATTCCACGTCGTCGAATCGGTGGGCGAACCCGTTGCGAGGTCGAGCTTCGATATCTGAAGATATTGCGGAATCAGGGCTTCAGGTAGACACACCGATCCTCTGAGTGCAGTTCTCTCGAGAGCCCGGCACTCCGCTGCCGAGGCCGGCAGGTGCTCGCCTGGGGCTCAGCCGGCCGCAGCGAGTGCGAGCGCGAAGTTGCGTGAGCCGCCAGCGTCCGCCAACGGATCGAGCTCCTCACCTGTCCGGACAAAGGGAAGGCTCGGAGGAAAGCAGCCCTTGGGGAAGATCGCTTTCGCCACATTGCCGAACTTCACCTTGAGCGACGCCTCACGGAACATCTCGACGAACGCCCGATAGACCTGTCGCATGCGCTCGCGCATCTCCTTGCTTGCCGCATGGCACAGCGGTTTGGGTGAGCGTTTGCTTTTCACCGTCCGCGAGAGAGGATCTTGCCGTCGGATCTTCTCCATTCCCAGCGGCTCGGTGCCGAGTTCTTCGCGGCGCGCCGCCGCCACGGTCTCGATCTCGTGGACCATCTGCGCGACCCTCTTGCGGATCGCTGCCGTGGGCAGGTGCTGCCAGCAGGGCAGTGGAGCGAGCTTCAGTTCGTACGGCGTCATGAACGCTCCGCGACTGATCTCCTCCGCAGCGGAGCCGCGACGGTCTGCGCGCCGCTCGGCTTGACGCTTCGCTTCGTACTCTTCCGCGCGGGCGTACCAGATGCCAGCCATCGGCTTGCCGTCGATCAGTGCCTGTGCGCAATGCAGGCCTTCCCAGTCGGTGACGCGGGCGACGAGGTTCTCCTTCACGGTGTTCGAGAGCACGTAGCGCAGGCGGCTCTCCAGCGCCTCGGGCTCGGGGCTGATCGGGATCA
>JAAELT010000395.1 GCA_024226315.1 bacterium
GCCCCACATGATCCGCTTCAGGGAAGACCAGATCCCCGACCACCTGAAGCCGCTGATGTCCTACCGCGCCCGCTACCGAGGCGGGAGCCGCTACGAGTACGAGCAATGGGCCGATTGCCCCAGCTGCGGGGCGCGAGTCCCCGTCAATACCCGCTGTGAAGCTTGCGGGCAGGGGCCTGGAGAATGAAATACCACAAACGGATTGACTACCGAGCCTTGGATGTTTTCGTCGATGCCGTGGCATCGGCCACGCCCGGACAACTTGAGCAGGCGGCAAGCGAGGCCACCGAGCAGGCCGAGGACTACGGGAACCAAATGAACCGCCGGCCGATCTGGCGCGACCTCGCGGCCTTGCTACGGAAGGCGAACCGATGAAATACCGCCTTATTTACGAATTCGAAGGCCCCCCGGGCGATCATCGGACGGTGCTTGAAATCCAGGACGCAGGGCGCCAAGTCGCCGGCGATGTCCTGGACGAGATAGAGAAGCGCACCGGATGGAGCCCGCGCCATGAAGACGCGGACCGACTGGCCCGCGTCAAGATCGCAGCACACACCGTCAACACCACGACTTCAGGCACAGGGAGACGTAGACGATGAGCCGAACCCTCGGAGACAAGACCGACTTGGCACGCTCGGCACTGGCGCGGGGCGAGATCCGACCCTACGAAGAACGACGGCGCCGCGACCTGATGACGGGCCGCGTGATGGATGAAGCGCGGCTACTCCTCGCCGATCTCCGTCTGCACTTCCGGCACGGCCATCTCAACGGATGGGTCCACGTGAACGAGCAGAGCGACGCAATGCCCGGTGAGGGGTTCGGAGAGCGGATCGATCGCCTGGCCCTGCTCTTGGGGGTGAGGGAGTGAGATTCGAGACCGATTGTGTGCACTCAGACGGACGCTCTATCACCCGCATGATCGACTCCGAGCGAACCATTTCTCGGAGAACATTCCTCCGCCACGTTGACCGCGAGTCTCTGGCCCGCGTCGAGAAGTCCCTGGGATACGAAGCACACCCGCGCCGGGGGCTAACGATGGCCGGAGACTGGCACGTCTCCTACCACCGCTCGACATATCGGGGGCGCCGCTGCATTTATTTCGTCTGGTCCGCGATTGAGCATGTCTTCACGGACCCCACACCATGAACCCCCAAGGCAAGCCCGGCTACCAGGGCCGGCGCTGCTCCTGCAGCTGCGGCCGTCCGGTCTCGGATCGCGACCCTCACGGGATCCTCTGCGCGGTCTGCTTGGATGAAATCGAATCAATAACAGGCGCTGAGGCGTCGAGGGAGAGAGTATGAGCGCCGCAAAGATCCTTGACCTATTCGAAGGCGCCGAGGGCGCCGAGGGCGCCGGCAACGCCTTTACCTCCGCGTTCGAGCGGATGGAGTGGGCGGAGGATGAGATAGCCAAGGCCAAGCGGGCGCGGCCGATCCTGGCCGACAAGATAGACAAGGTTTTCGGCCTTGCCTGCCCGGAGGGCTTTTTTCTATCCACCACGGAAGGGCTGTTTCGGCGCCACGTCCGGGAGCTCTGCGATAGAGCCGGGACTAGCGCCAAGATGAACGAGCCCACCGCGGCGGAGGGCTGCTGGCTCTTGTCTCAACAGAGCCTCAAAGCCCCGATGGCGGCCCACCACCACTACGCCTATGTGTGGCTCTTCGGGGAGCTGTACGGTCGCGGCAGGGTCGCGCATATCACCGGGGAGCATCAACCCTTGACCGATGGCCAGCTCCGCCAGGGTCGCGACTTCTGGCTTGAGGAGTTGGCCCCGACGATCAAGCGCCGAATCACGCGGAAGGCGGCAGCATGAGCGGCAACCGATGGGCCGATGGAGAGAGGTGGGCCAAGCTTGAATGCGTAACCTGTAAGGCGCCGATGCAGATGACCCCCAAGCGGGTCGAACCCTTTGAGCGTTCCGGCAGCCCGCTAAGGTGTCGCGACTGCTGCGAACGGCTCGAGCTGTGCCACCGCTGCGGGAGGAAGGAGTTCCACGGGGTTTGCCCATGACCCCCCGCTCACGCCTCGCCGGGGTCTTCTTGGCCGCCCTCATCGGGCTCGCCGTCCTCGTCTCCGTCACCCTGACCGCGGTAGCCTTTCTTCGCCAGGTCAATCAGTAACCTACCTTCACTGAGCGGCGGGAAGTCCAGTCCCGCCGCTCTAACCAATTGTTGCATGGTAACCCGCTCAATCGTCTGCATCTGATACCCACACTCCGGGCAGAGGTAGATCCGACGTAGGGCGAACGGGTAGCACGGCTCGACATGCCGGGCTCCCGTAAAATGCTCCATCTTGACGATCCGCCGGCCTTTGCGCTCGAAGCACTTGAGGCACGGCATTACGTCATTCTTGACTTTGTGGGGCTGTCCCAAAGCTGACCTCGGGAAGGTCCTTGAAAGACCGTTCGCAACTGTCGACCCTGGCCCGGAGCTCCTTGAACATCAGCTCGACGTCGGCCTGCTCGTACTCGTAAGCCGTGCGGCTCGAGCACCTTCTAAGGGTCTCCAGGTTCTTGATGATCATGTTCGCTCTCGTCGCCGCCACCCTCTCGAATTTGACTCTCTTGGGGCTCTTCACGCTCTACTCCCTGGTCCACGCCTCGGGCGCACTCCTTGCACAGGCGGACCTGAATGAAATCGTTTGCTTTCTCCGAAAACACCGTTCGCACTTCGCGGATGGCCTTCTGGCAGGGGCTCTGGATGCGGAAGATCCGGCCTTCGATCCTGGTCGCGGTGATCTTGTCGCCTTCGCAGAGGATCCGCTTGGCCGGCGGCTTGCGGTTGCTCCTGCGTTCACGGGTGCGGGGTGGGCGGAAGACCATCAGTTCGTCATCTTCCGCAGCCGAGACTTCGCCTCGTCGATCGTCCAGGTCTTGAACTCACCGTACTCGAGCATCCGATACAGGATCGTAGCCGAGTCGAGGTCGGAGAAGTCGGAGGTGAAATGCGCCATCCCGCCCTTGTCGACGACCACGGCGATGATCCGGGCTTCGTCCTCTTCCTTCAGCGACTCCAGAACCTCTTTGACTTTGCTCATGTCGGCATCCCGTAAATCCTCACTACCACCTTGGGCATTTCCTCTGCGTACACCTTCTCCTCGAGCCGGCCGACGATGCGGGAGTCGTTCGCGATCACCTGACCCTGCTCAAGGGCGTCCATCACCGGCTTGACGTAGTTATCCAGGTCGGGCTTGGTCATGGGGTACGGCCGCTTCTTCGCACTCCTCGGGCGCTCGACATGCAGCACGATATGGACGAACAGTGGCTCGTCGATCGAGTCCCCTTGGTGGCTGACCCCGAGGCACACCGCCATGTCCTTCTTGTAGGCCTCGACGTCCCGCGGCTGGTACACCACAGGCCTCGACTTGGATTGCTTGCACACCGGGCAGCGCTTCGAGATCGGCAGGAGCCGCACCTTCGCAGACTGCACCGGCTTGGGGGCGAAGCGTACCTCGCATTGGTAGAGCAGCGGGCCGAGGTCAATCTGCACGGTTCTCTCCCTTCATCCTCTCGATAATCTCCTCGCGCTTCTTCTCCTCGTAGCTCTCCCTGGCGGCCCTGATGGCCCTGTTGCGCTCGTCCTGCTCCAGGGTGGGCTGCCATGTCTCGGAGGGTTCGACGTGTTCAGGGAGCACAGGGGCGGCCTCACGGGGTACTGAGGCTCTCCGCTCGTCCTGCCACCTCAGATTGTTGAGGTAGGTGCTCAGGTAGGGGATCCCGATGCCCTTGCGCCAGAGCTCGTCGTGCTGCCGGCGCCACTCCAGGTCCTCGAGTATGTCCTCGGCGAGCTTCTTGAACCCACTCAGCGCACGGAAGCTACGCCATGCCCCGA
>JAAELT010000396.1 GCA_024226315.1 bacterium
CACGTTCGGCAATCAGCTGTTCGTGGCCATGGAGCTCATCGAGGGATCCACCCTGCGCCGGTGGCAGGCCGTGGCGGGAGGGAACGGCGACGTGCGGCCCTGGCGCCGTGTGCTCGAGGTCTACGCCCAGGCCGGGCGCGGGCTGGCCGCCGCGCACGCCGCCGGCATGGTTCACCGCGACTTCAAGCCCGGCAACGTGATGCTCGGCGAGGACGGCCGGATCCGGGTGCTCGATTTCGGGCTCTGCGTGTCGGCGGACCCGGCGCCGGGCGTCGCGGGTGTCGACGGCGACAGCGGCAGGCCGCCGGCGGGCACCCCGGCCTACATGGCCCCGGAGCAGGCGGCCGGCGGTGCGGCCGACGCCCGCAGCGATCAATTCAGCTTCTGCTGCTCGCTCTACGAGGCGCTCTACGGCGTCTTGCCCTTCGCCGGCGAGACGGCGCGGGACTACCTGGCGGAAGCAGCGGCCGGGGCGGTGCGCCCGCCACCGGCGGGCACGCCGGTTCCGGCGTGGGTGTGGGAGGCCGTGGCCCGCGGCCTGGCGGTCGAACCCGGCGACCGCCATCCGTCGCTGGACGCCCTGGTGGCGGTCCTGGAGCGCGACCCGGATGCCCGCCGTCGTCGCTGGCTGGCAGTCGCCGCCGGCGTCGCGGCAGTGCTCGCCCTCGGTGCCGCCGGGTGGCAGATGGCTCAGCGTCCGTCGCAGCTATGCCGCGGTGCCGAGGCGCGGCTGGCCGAGACCTGGGACGAGGGACGTCGGGCCGCGATCCGCCAGGCGTTCCTGGCCACCGGTACCGCCTATGCCCTGGAGTCCTACACCGAGACCGCCCGGCTGGTCGACGCCTACAGCCGCGACTGGACGGCGATGCGCACCGAGGCGTGTGAGGCGACCCACGTCAGGGGGGAGCAGTCGCCGCAGCTGCTCGACCTGCGCATGGGCTGCCTCGACGGTCGGCTGCGCGAGTTGCGCGAGCTCACCGATCTGTTCGCTCGGGCGGACTCGAGCGTGGTGCAGAAGGCGGTGGCGGCGGCCGGCCAGCTGAGTCGCCTCGAGGTCTGCGCAGACCGCGAGCTCCTGACCACCGTGCTGCAGCCGCCGGACGCGGAGACGCGCCGGCAGGTGGCGCGGATTCGCCAGGACGCGGCGCGCGTGCAGGCCTTGCTCTCCGCGGGAAAGTACGAAGACGGGCTCGCCGACGCCCGCCGGGTCGACGCCGATGCGCAGATGCTGGAGTTCGCGCCGCTGCATGCTGAGACGCGCCATCAGCTCGCCGAGTTGCTGAGAGCCGTGGATGCCTACGACGAGGCCGAGGCGGCGCTGATCGAGGCCGTGCAATTCGCCGAGCGGGGGCGGCACGAGGAGATTCGCGTCAGAGCGCTGCTAAGCCTGGTCCGGGTGGCCGACAGCCGCAGTCGGTACGAGGAGGGCCGCCGCTGGCTGCGGGTGGCCGAAGGAGCCTTGCATCGCCTGGGCGAGGCGGCCGACCTGGAGCATCAATGGCATCATGTCGCGGCTCGGATCGAGATCGGCCGCGGCGACTACGCTGCCGCCGCGACGGCAGCCCAGACCGCGCTCGCAGGCGGCGAGGAGCTTCATGGCCCAGTGCATCCGGCCGTCGCCAGGTACCTCTCGACCCTCGCCCTGGCGCTTTCGCGTCAGGGGCGCCCCGCCGACGCCTTTCCCCACGTCGAGCGTCTCGCCGAGATTCGCCTGAAAACGCTGGGCAACGAGCATCCCTGGACCGGCGCGGCGATGCACGCCCTGGGTGCCGGGCTGCGTCGTCTGGGGCGCCTGGAGGAGGCGGAAGGCCCTTTGCGGAGTGCTCTCGCCACCTGCACGAGAGGTTTCGGCGAGGCCAGCAGAGCGGTGGCGATCGTCCGCTCCGATCTCGGGCTCCTGATGCTCGATTTCGGGCGCTTCGGCGAGGCGCACGAGGAGTTCCGGCAGGCCCTCGAGATCCGGCGCTCGATCTATGGCACGGAGCATGTCCAGGTCGCCAAGGCACTGGGCCTGCTCGGTGAGGCCGAGATGTACCTCGGGCGACACGCCGAGGCCGAGGAGACCCTGCGCGAAGCCCTGCGCATGAGGCGTGCCACCGCCGGTTCCAGGCTCTCGACAGTGGCCTTCACCCTGGTCAACCTGGGCGATTTCGAAGTCGCCCGGCAACGGTATCAGGCGGCCCTGGAGTATTATCGGGAGGCCCGGACGGTCGTCGAGGAGACGCTGGGCTCGGGACATCGCCTGCAGGCCGAGATCGCCTGCGGCATGGGAGAGGCGGAAGCGGGGCGCGGCAACTTCGCGACGGCGGTCGCCGAGCTCGAGGCGTCACTCGGTCACCCGGAGCTGCGGAGCCCGGTCAGGATCGCAGGCTGCCGATTCTCCCTGGCGCGCGCCCTGTGGCAGCAGGGCGACGATCGCCCGCGTAGCCTCCAGCTGGCCGGGCAGGCGGCCGACGGCTACGCGGCCATCGGACGCGCCGGCCAGCCGGTCCACCGGCGGATCACGGAGTGGCTGGCCAGCCGCGACGAGGCCGGCGGATGAGAGCGGAGACGCGCGCCGAAGCTGGCCGCCAGGAGTATCAGCTGCGAGGCGAGGTCGACGGTCGCGACCGGCGTTTCCGGCTGGTGCCCGGCGCCAACCGATGTGGCAATCTCCCGGCCGAGAACGAGATCGGCCTGGCGGCGAGCGGTGTTTCGCGCCAGCACGCCGTGATCGAGGTCGGGCCCCGGCACCTGGTCCTGGAAGACCTGGGGAGCAAGAACGGAACGTTCCTCAACGGCCGGCTGGTGCGCCGGGCGCACCTCCGGGTCGGGGACGAGATTGGCATCGGGGAGCTGAAGTTGCGGCTCGAGCGGCTCGAAGCCGACGACGCGGCGCTCGGCCTGGAGCTGTCGGCGCCCGCCGCGCCCGCCCCGGCCTTCCTTGAGCGCGAGACCAGCCGCCTGATCCAGGATGTGCGGGTGCAAGCGGTGGCCCCCTGGCTGGAGCTGGTCGACGCCCTGGTCGAGCGGCTGCTCGCCAGCCCGGCCGGTGACCTGACCGGGGTCCTACAGCTGGTCGCCGAGGCTCTCGAGGCGCGCGCCTGCGTTCTGGTGGAACGAGCCTCCGGCGGCACGGCGGGAATCCTGGCCGCGGCCGGCGAGGTGGCCGACCGGGGAATCGAGCCCGGTCTGGAGGCCTTTCTGGACGCCACCAGGGAGCGGCCTGCGGCGGGAGCGGTCGCGCCCGCGCGCGCGTTTGCCGCCGACGGGGCCGCGCCGGTGACCGGCCGCGCCCTTCTGCCCGCCGAGCGTCCGGCGCTGGGATTGCTGGTGGTCGGCGAGGTGACGGCGCGGGCCGAGGTCGCGAGCTTGCTGACGACCCTGTTGCGCCTGATCGCCCACCTCGCGGCACCGGCGCGGCGTGGAGCCGGGCCGATCGCTCCCGGCCTGGCCTGGCCCGAGGGCTACGTGCCCGGCGCCAGCGCGGCGATGGCGGCGTTGCACGACCAGGTGCGGGCCCTGGCGCCGGCGGAGCTGCCAGTGCTGATCGTGGGCGAGACGGGGGTAGGGAAGGAGCTCGTGGTCCGCATGCTCCACGCTTCGTCGCCACGCCGGCAGCGGGCGCTCGTGGCGCTGAACTGCGCCGCGATCCCGCGCGATCTGCTCGAGGCCGAGCTCTTCGGGGTGGAGAAGGGAGTCGCCACCGGCGTGGCGCGGCGGCCCGGCATCTTCAGGCGCGCCGACGGCGGCACGCTCTTTCTCGACGAGATCGGGGACATGCCGGTCGAGCTCCAAGCGAAGCTGCTGCGCGCACTGCAGGAGCGGGAGATCCGGCCCCTCGGCGGAGTACCCCAGGCGGTAGACGTGCGCGTCGTCTCGGCCACCAACCTCGATCTGCACGCCCGTCTCGGCGCCGGCAGCTTCCGGGCCGACCTCTACTATCGCCTGGCCGGCTACACCTTGCCGGTGCCGCCGCTGCGCCAGCGTACCGAGGATCTTCCAGGCCTGGTCGAGCATTTCCTGCGCGGCACCTGCGAGCAGCTCGGCAAGTCGGTCCGGGGCGTGACCGTGAAGGCCCTGCGCGCCCTGATCCGCTATCCGTGGCCCGGCAACGTGCGCGAGCTGGAGCACGAGGTCCGCCGCCTCGCCACCCTGTGCGGCGACGGCCAGGCGATCGACTTCGAGATGCTCTCCGCGCCGGTGCGCAGCGGCACTCCCGAGCTCGAGCTGGCGGCGGGTTCGCACGCCGACGAGGAGAACCTCGACCTCGCCGAGCACGAGAAGCGGCTCATCCTCCGAGCCCTCGAAGCCGCCGGCGGCCAGCTCACCGCAGCGTCCCGGCTGCTGGGCATCTCGCGCGACGCCCTGCGTCGGCGGCTCGCCCGCCACGGCCTGCGCGACAACCCCTCGTAGACCGGTTCTACTGGTGCCGGCCACGGGGCCGCGCGCGGAACCGCGCGCGGAACCGCGTGCGGTCCACGCGGAACCGCGTCCGGCGGACGCCGCCGGGGCCTGAAGCGCACGGCGAAACGCTGATTCCGAGGGTTGTCCGTCTCCGGCGACGCTGGCTCACAAGTTGCAATCTGGGAGCAGTCTCGGGATGGGTCCCGTGCTCGAGCAACTTGCGAACAAACAGCTTTGAGGAGAACCGCAATGCACAGAGAGCTTCTGAAATCCCTGGCGACACCGTGGATCGCCTTCGGCGTGCCGCTCTTCTTTTTCCTGGTCGCCCTGCTTCTCGCCGCGCCGCCTGCCTTCGCCCAGGCGATCGACCGTGAGTCGCTCGCCGCCTTCATCGCCGAGCGTTCGGCCGACGTCTCCCGGCAGCGAGCCGCGATCGAGGCGCGTGCCGCCCGCCTCGGCCTGCCGCTCCGGGCGGTGACCGGAGACGGTCACGAGGCGGTGCTGATCCGCTTCGACGAGCACGACGGCCGGCCGCTCTATTACGTGACCGACAACCTGAACGCCGCCCGCACCGTGTCGACCGACAGGGTGTGGCCGGGCGGCGACCTGGGGCTCGACCTCGACGGCTTCGGCCAGGTGATCGGCCAGTGGGACGGTGGCGATGTGCGCGACACCCACCAGGAGCTCGCCGGCCGCGTCACCAACCTGGACGGCGCCGGCCTCAGCGATCACGCCACCCACGTCGCCGGCACGCTGATCGCCGGCGGGGTCCTCAACCTCGCCCAGGGCATGGCGTTCACGGCCACCGTCAGAAGCCACGATTTCGTCGACGACGAGATCGAGATGGCGGGCGAGCAGCTGGAGCCGGAGCCGATCCGCGTCTCGAACCACTCCTATTCGCTGATCAGCGGCTGGACCAACGGCAGCTTCGGTTGCGCCAACGGCGGCGATCCCCAGTGGTACTGGTTCGGCGACGTCATCATCAGCACCCAGGAAGATCTGCTGTTCGGCTACTACGACGACTCCTCGGCCGACTGGGACCAGATCACCTTCGATTCGCCTCTCTACCTGCCGCTCAAGTCGGCGGGCAACAACCGCGGCCAGGGGCCGAGCGCGGGCACGCCCCACTGCCACTGGGACGGCTCGTTGGGCGGTGGTGAGGGCGACTGGGTGGCGGATACCGACGTCCATGCGCTCGACGGTGCCGCCGACGGCGGCTACGATTCCATCTCCGGCGGTGCCGGCTCGGCCAAGAACATCCTGACCATCGGCGCGGTGGCGGACATCCCCGACGGCTACGACCAACCGTCGGACGTGGTGATGACCTTTTTCAGCGGCTGGGGCCCGACCGACGACGGCCGCATCAAGCCGGACCTGGTGGCCAACGGCGTGAGCCTGACCTCCTCGCTGTCCTTCAGCGATTCGGCCTACGGTGCGTTCAGTGGCACCTCGATGTCGACTCCCAACACCGCCGGCTCACTCGCCCTGCTCCACCAGCACGCCCTGAATCTTTTCGGCCTGCCGTTCAGGGCCGCCACCATGAAAGCGCTGCTGATCCACACCGCTGATGAGGCCGGCACCACCCCGGGCCCGGACTACGCCTTCGGCTGGGGCCTGGTCAATACCGCCGGCGCCGCCGACGTGCTCAGCGCTCAGGCCGCCACACCGTTCCACATCCAGGAAGATACGCTGGCTGATTCATCGACCCTGGAATACCAGGTGGTCAGCGACGGCGGCTCGCCCTTGTGCGTGACCGTCGCCTGGACCGATCCGCCGGGCGCGGTGTCGCCGCCGACCGCGATCGACGTACCGGACCCGAAGCTGGTCAACGATCTCGACCTGCGGATCGAGGCACCCGACCGCACCGTCTTCTCGCCCTGGGTGCTCGACCCCGACTCGCCGCCGGCGGCCGCCGTCACCGGCGACAACGCCCGCGACAACGTCGAGCAGGTGTGGATCGAGTCACCGGCCGCCGGCATCTACACCGTGCGCGTCAGCCACAAGGGCTCGCTGCTGAACACGGACCCGCAGGACGTGAGCGTCATCGTCTCCGGCCAGGGTACCGGGGCGATTTTCGCCGACGGTTTCGAATCGGGCGACACAGGCGCCTGGTCGGGCGCCGTCCCGTAGCGTCAGCCACATCGTGTTCCCGGTGGTCGGCGTCGGCTACCGAGACTGAGTCGATCGGGGCGCTGTATACTCCGCCCTGAAACATGAATTACAAAGCCTTCGTCTCCTCGACCTTCCGGGACCTGGAGAAGCATCGCGCGCGAGCGGTCGACGAGCTGCGCAAGGCGGGTTTTTCGGTCGATCCGATGGAGGACTGGACCGCCTCCACGGACGCTCCGAAGCGCTTTTCCCAGGACCGCCTGGACGGCTGCGACCTGTGCGTGCTGCTGGTGGCCATGCGCCGTGGCCACGTGCCGCGGGGCGAGACGCTGAGCATCACCCAGCTCGAGTACCAGGCCGCGCGCGAACGGGGCGTCGACGTTCTGGTCTTCATGGTCGACGAGAACGCCCCCTGGCCGCGCCAGTTCGACGAGCTCGACAAGGATCCCGAGATGCGCCCGTGGCGGGCGCGGTTGATGGAGGAGCGGGGCGTCGGCTTCTTCGAGGACGAGCCGGAGTCGATCGAAATCGCTCCGGCGTTGACCCGCTGGTTGCGGGATCATCTGGCGCGGCCGGCTGAGGCGCGGCCGGCTGAGGCGCGGCCAGTCGACGCGCCTCCCGTCCGTGAGGACAGGCCGATGGTCGCGCCACTGCCGGAGCCCGAGGCGCTGCCTGAAGCGAGCGCCGCTTCCGGCAAGAAGCGTGTCAAACCGTGGATGGCGGCAGCCGGTGTGGCGGCGGCCTTGCTGTTGCTGTTGATCGTGTTCAGTGGCGAGCCGGAGCCCGAGACCCCGCCGCCCGGGACCCCGCCGCCGTCCGAGGCCCCACCACCATCGTCCGAGACCCCGCCGCCGTCCGAGGCCCCACCACCATCGTCCGAGACCCCGCCGCCGTCCGAGGCCCCACCACCATCGTCCGAGACCCCGCCGCCGTCCGAGACCCCGTCGCCGACTCCGATGGACCAAGCCAACTGGACGGTGCTCCAGCAGCAGGCCGACGCGCTCGGCGACGATCTGTCGGAGGTGGTGGGCGAATCCCCGGACGACCGGCCGATTCACTCGTTCGCACCGATGCTCTACGCAAAGGCGGAGGGTGAATACGACGACGGCCTGGATGCCTGGAAAAGGGGCAAGTACGAGCTGGCGCTCGAGCACATGGCCGACGCGGAGGAGACCATGAACGAGGCGTGGAACGTGGCCGAGCCCAGGGCGAAGGCTTGGGAGGCGTGGCACGGCTTCGTCAACGACTATGGCACCCGGCCTCTCAGCGGTTCCTCGGGCAGGTACATCGGCGCCCGCTTCAAGGTGACCAGCGAGGTGGCGCAGGACGGTTCGATCTCGGCGCTGGTGCGGGTGGAGTACTGGTGCGAGTCCAACAACGAGATCTGGGGGGCGCCTGGGAAGTTCGTCGTCAGCGGCGCCTCGCTCGACGACGTGCTCCGCATCAGGTGCCGACGGAAGGACGAGAGAGAGGGGGCGGAGGAGTACGTCCTCGCGGAGGAGATCCTGCTCGACTTCGATCCGTCGCAGATCTCGGTGTCGCGGGACTACGGCGGGTGAGGGAGAATCAGACGCGAGACATCGGTTGACAATGGCCGCGACCCCGCGTAACTTGAGCTGACTCTGGGCGCGGTTGGGCCGACTCCAGAGCCGACTCTGCATCTGAACCGACTCTGGCAGCGTCGCGGTATCGAAGAACTCGACTGAAGGAGGTCCAATGAGGCAGTTGATCAATGTTGGCATCGCGGTAGCGGTTCTCATGCTCGGCGCGGCCGTGGCGCAGGGCCAGACGCTCTACGGCACGGGACACACGGGTTCTGACGGACCGGCCAATTTCTACACCGTCAATCCGCTCACCGGCACGGGGACCCTGGTCGGGGCGGTCGGCTTCGAGCGCTGCGGCGCCCTGGCCTGTGACGCCAACGGGGTGCTGTACGCGGCCTGCGAGAGAAGCGATGGCTCGGACACGCCGGTCTTGATCACCATCAACCCGGTCAACGGCGCGGGCACGGAGGTCGGGGTCACGAGCGGCGGCGGCTCCACCGGCCCGTTCAGCGATATCTCCTTTCGCAACGCGGACGGAGCCCTCTACGGCTACGACGCCGCCAACGATCCGCAACACACCATCTACACGATCGATCCGGGCAGTGGGGCGCTGACGCTGATCGGTGACACCGGCTTGTCGGCTGCCAGCGGCAACGGCCTGTCGTTCGACCTGACCGACACCCTGTTCCACTCGCAGAACACGGGTGTGGTGGATCTCAATACGATCGACCAGATGAACGGCGCGGCGGCTCTCGTCACCACGCTGCCGATCGCGCCCCCGGCGACGAACTTCTATCGTTTCAACGCCATGGACGCTCATCCCACCACCGGACAGATGTTCGCCTCGTTGAACGATTCGGGCGGTGGCGCCGGTCTCCGTACCCTGGCGACCATCGACACCGGCGCCGGCACGGTGACCCTCATCGGCGCCTTGCCCGACGACTTCGACGGCCTCGCCTGGTGCCCCGCTCCGGCAGGGCCGATGGTGAACACGATCGACATCCCGACCCTCTCGGGAGCCGGCCTGGCGCTTCTCGCGCTGCTGATCCTGGGCGGCGCGGTCTGGGTTCTGAGACGCCGAGCATAGGAGACCGCCGGCTTCCTTGCCGTCGTACGCCGGCCAGCGCGGATCGCGCTGGCCGGTCACTGACGCTCGATGCTCAGTCCTTCGGCCACCGCGCGCCGCAGGGAACCGCGGCTGTATTCGCGCTCGACCCGTTCCAGGGCCCCTTGCCGCAGCTCGCTCCACAGCTCGGCGTCGCCATGGAGCTCGAGGATCTGCTCGGCGAAGCGCTCGGCGTCCCCCGCGCCGCCGTCCAGCAGCTCGACGCGGTGACGCCAGCCGAGCTGGCCGGCGAGCAGCGAGGTGGCGACCACCGGCAGGCCGTGAGCGGCGGCCTTGGTGATCTTGGTGGGGATGCCGGCGGCGAAGCGGGTGGGGGCGACGAACAGGCGGTGGCGGTCGTAGAGGGGCGCCAGGTCGCTCACCCGGCCGGCGAAGCGGACGCCCTCGGGGCGCGGCAGCACGACGTCGGGCCCCGGCTCTCCGACCACGGTGACCGGCGTCTCGCCGAGGCTAGTCCGCCCGAGGCGCTCGACGATTCGCGGATGGATCTCTTCGAGAAACCAGCGCAGGCCGTCGACGTTCGGGTTCCACGGCTCGTCCAGGCGGCCGACGAAGAGGATGCCTAGGCGCTCTTCGAACGGGCTCTCTCCCGGCTCGGCCTGCTCGCCGTGGGCGATCACGGACGCCGGCACCTCGGCCGAGCCGAGCAGCTCCGCCTCGGCCGACGAGACCGCCCATATGGCAGAGGCCCGGCGCGCCAGCGCGATCTCGTCGTCGAGCGCGACGTCGCTCTCGACCGGGGCGTCGGGGCCGAGCACGGCGAGCTGAGCCTGCCGGCGCAGGGCGGCC
>JAAELT010000397.1 GCA_024226315.1 bacterium
GAGGCGACGGCCTCGGCGACGTCCGGGTTCCGGTCCAGGTACCAGCCCTCGGAGAACGCGGCGTGCGGATCGAAGCCGCGGGTGGCGCCTCTTGTGAGGTAGTGCTCGTAGGCGCTGTCGAAGCGTCCGTCGTCGAGCGCCCGTTGTCTCCCGTGCCAGGCGAAACGGACAGCGCTTCCACGCGCCGATTCCAGGTGGGATCGGAGTTGTCCACGTAGCCGGGGTGGCAGGCGCCGACGAGCAACACCGCCGTCAAAAGTGTGAGGCATCTCTTTCGCATTTCAAACCTCCTGGGTCTGAGTTGAAGAAACCGGGTCGATCCGTGTTCGGCGAACAGGACCGGTCCACTGATGAACCGGCGGCTCGTGCGGCCGGCAGGAGGAGTCCATCGTGAGCTGTAGGATCGAGAGCTGCATTCGTTCTCCCGACCTCGGGCAGGTTGGATCGGACTCCTTGCGCTCTACAGGTCCCTTTCTGGCGGTTTGGTTTAGCAGGCGCGAACCGTCCAGCCCCGGCCGTCACTGCGAATGAAGCCCGGCGCCGGCGCGTACTCCTGGCGACCGGCAACGAAGAGCCACGAAGAGAGTCAGCTTCATGATCGGCCTCCATGAGATTTTATTCCTCTGCTTCGTTCTCGTCGGGATCCTCGGCTCGCTGTTCTGGATCTGGATGATCGTCGAGTGCGCCACCAAGGAGCCGAGCGACGGCAACGACAAGTTGGTGTGGACGGTCATCATCGTCTTCACGCACTTGCTCGGTGCCCTGATCTACTTCTTCGTCCGCCGGCCCAAGCGGATCGCGGAGACCGGACTTAGACCGAACTGAGTACGTCTGTTCGGCACTCGAGCATGTCTCGAACGCCATGCAACAGCGTTTCGCTGCGTCACGCTCCTTGCGACGTTGCCCACTATGTTTCAGTTGAACTGAAGCGTCCGGGCGTCGCCAGTCAGGGCTCAAAGTCAGCGATTTCGGCGGCGATCTCGCCCAGGAGCGAGCCTGCGTTTTCGTGCTTAGGGTAGTAGGAGAGAGCGGCCTGCGCCGACTCGTGCGCTTTCTTCAGGTTGTTCAGCTTGCGCATGTGCAGCGCGTGCTGGAAGTGGCGATCCGCCATCGCCTTGTGGACCGTGGTGTCTGTTTGGTCGTGGCCGTGGGCGCATTGCAGCACTTGGATCGCCCGCTCGTACTCGTGAGGCTGGTCGAGGGCGAGCCCCGCCTGAACATGGATCGCCATCATGCCTTTGAAGACCGCCGGGTCATTCGGCGCCAGTCGGTAGGCCTCGTGCGAGCGCGCCACGGCCTGGGCGATGTCTCCCCTCTCGAGGGCGTCGCGGGCCCCGTCGAGCAGCTTGAGCCGAGCCGAGCGAATTCCACCCAGGAGGGCTTCCGCCTCGCGGGAGATCCCGCGCAGCAGGCTCTCGGCCTCCTGGGGTCGACCCTTTTCGAGCAGTCGACGGGCGTCGGCCAAGTCCCCGCCAGCCCGGGGGACGGGCTCGGGTGACGCCGTCTCGGCAACCGGCTCGGCCGGGGTACTCAAGTCGAGCTCGACGCTCACGAACCCACCAGGCTCGGTTCCGGCCGCCGTCAGGAGCCGATCGGGAGCTCCTGTTTCCGCAGGCTCGTACTCCTCAAAGGCTTTGGCGGCGGACGGAATCCGCAGCCGGACCGGGCGCTCAGCGCGATGGCAGGCCTCGACTAGGGCGCCCAGTGTGACGATTCCGGACGGGGCGGGCCGGGGCCGGCCGTCGAAGGCTGCTCGCAAGAGGTCGCTCACGGGGAGGGTCTTGGCGACGCTGCCCACTAGTAGGAAGTGGTCGACGTGGTCGAGGGACAGCTCGTTGTTCTCCAGCAGGCCTTCCACCGCCTCGACGGCGCGTCCGATCACCGGGTCGATGCGTGCGGCCAGGCCCCGGCGGGTAAGCTCTATCGACGCGCCGCCACCGCCAGCCGAGAGCTTGGCCGGAAGCTGGACCCGCAGCTCGCTCTGCTTCGAGAGCTTGATCCGGGCCGACTCGGCGAAGCGCCGGAACTCGAGCCATTGCGTCGAGCTGAACTGCTTCAAGCCGAGAAAGACCTGCTTTTCGCGCAGCGCCAGGACAATCGACTCCATGACCAACGCGTCGAGCATCTCGCCGGAGACCCGGGGCACGACGGCCGAGCCTACGGCGCGGCAGCGGCCTCGGGCGAATCGCAGCAAGGCTGTCTCGCAGTCGCTGTAGCCGAGGCGAAGCGCGAGGATCGTGGCGTCCTGCTCTCCGTAGCGATGAAGCCCAATGGCCGCCGCGGTGCAGGTGTCGATGAACGCCACGTTCTCGAAGCCGGTCTGGCGCGCGGATTTCAGCAGGACCTTTCGCTTGCGTTGGGTGAAGGCAGTCGGAATCGCCATGACCGGTGCCAGCGGCGGTACCTTGGTGGCTTCGACCACCTCCGTCAGAATCCGCGCCAGGCGCCGCTCCACGATCGATTCCGGGCTCTCCCGCCGGTCGCCGACCAGGAACGAGGCCCCGCTGCCGACGCTTTGCAGCACGCTGGGGAAGCCCACGCCGAGGCTGGAGATGCTGGCGTGGGGGTCGAAGTAGATGGCGGCTTCACGGTCCTGCAACGCCGGGGCCAGCTGAACCGGCTCGTCGCCGCCGGCGGTGTAGGCGGCCGACAGCTGCAGGTCGCCGACGCCGATGCCTAGATAGGTTCGTTCTGGCATGCTATTCCCTCACTCTCAACAGGTCATCCCAACCTTCGCGGTCGCGCACCTCCTTCACCGCGGCCTGCCTCGCGACGAGCTGGGCCACGGCGATCTTCAATTGCATGGAGAGTTCGTCGACCTGGGTCTGATCTTGCCGGGCATGTGCCCCCCGCAGGTCGGAGATCGCCTTGGCCATGATCTGCTGCGTCTCGGGCGGCGCGTCGTGCATCGCCCGTTCGGCGACGAACATCTGGCTGGCGATCCCGGAACCGAGGATCTTGTTCCTCAGCACCAGCGTCGCCTGCTCCCCGGCGGCGCGGAGGTTTCCGTCAAGGGCCTTCTGGCCGTCCTGGATCGCTTCGGCCAGCTCCGCCCGGTCGGTCTCTGACATGTACTCGCCGTAGGTCTGCTGGAAATGGGTACCGGCGCGAATCGATGGCGCGAGGTCCTCGCGCCAGTCGTCCATCAAGGTCTGCTGGCCGGTACCCTGGAGCACCCGCGGCCGGTCCCGGCGCAGGGTCTCCTCGATGAACTGGTCGGTCCCCACGACCCGGATCCCAACGGTCAGGGTGCGATTCTGGTCGTAGTTGAAAGTCACTTCGACCGCGGTCGAAGGGTCGAGGCCCTCGGGCAGGGGAAACTCCACCACGCCCTGCTGCTCGTTGAGGCTCGCCTTTTTCGACAGGCCCTCGTAGACCGGCACTTTGATCAGCGTCTGGTCCTGGGCGGTGGGGTAGAAGATGCGGCTCTTGGCCTCGCGTAGCGGATAGGGGGTGTTGCGGTCAATGATCGCCACGAAGGTGTCGGGGTCCTCTCCTTTGACAGCGGCGATCCCCAGGTCCATCGGGGTGACCTGCTCAAGCCTGGGAGCCCCCTCCTTGGCCTCCATCACGTCGCTTTCCAGCTCGGTGCTGGCGGCGAGGATAGCGGCTCCCAGGGCGACGCACTCCATCGGGTTGACATGGCGCTTGACCTTGCGCGGGCCAAAAACCGCGGCGACGGCCTCGTGGACACAGGGCACCGCCGTCGAGCCGCCCACCATGAGAACTTCGGTGATGTGCTCCGGTTTCAGGCTCTGGCTGTCGAGCCCCTCGTGCACCAGCTGGATCGTGCGCTGGACCGAGGGCTGAATATCCTTCTCGAACTCGTCGCGAGAGAGCTCCAGCTCGAGGTCGACGGGTCCCAGGCCTGGGACGTTGAGGAACAGCGGCTTGAAAATCTCTACCTCCTGTTGCACGCCGAGCGCTTTCTTGGCCGCCTCGGCCTCGACCTTGGCCTTGAGCAGGAAGCCCAGCTGCCCCGAAGGGTCAAAGTCGTACTCCTCCTGGATGCGCGCCATCATACGGTTGACGATCACTTGATCGAAATCGTCGCCGCCGAGCCAGTTGTCCCCCTGGATCTCGAGGGTACTGAACTGCCCGCCGGTCATCTGGATGATCGAGATGTCGAAGGTGCCTCCACCGAGGTCGAACACCAGCACCCGGTGGCGTTCTTCCTCCTTGCCGACGCCGAACGCCAGGGCGGCCGCGGTCGGCTCGTCGATGATCTTGATCACCCGCAGACCGGCCTCCTCGCCGGCGGCCTCGGTGGCCTTGCGCTGCCGCTCCTCAAAGTAGGCCGGCACGGTGATTACCGCGTGGGTGACCGGCTCTCCCAGGGCGAGCTCGGCGTCCGCCTTGACCTGACTCAGGATCATCGTCGAAATCTGCGTTGGAGAGTAGGGCTCGCCGTTGAGCAGGACGCGGACGCCCTGGTCCTGTTCGTCCGCTGGCGGTGCCTCGGCGATCTGGAAGGCAGCGCGGCGGATCACCTCGTCGACTTTGGACTCTCCGAAGACCCGCCCCATCAGGCGCTTGATCGAAAAGATCGTGTTCACCGGGTCGCGGGCGGCGTTGTTCCAGGCCTGGCGGCCGGCGATGATCTCCCCTCCCTGGCTTTTGCGCTTGCGCACGAAGCTCACCACCGAGGGGGTGAGCGACTCTCCGGCCCGCGTCGGAAGGACCGTCAGCTCCGGCTCCGCGATCGCGGCCGCGGAGTTCGTGGTTCCCAGATCGATGCCGATGGCTCTCATGAGACTTCTCCTAAGTCTTCCACCCCATCTGCGGCACAGACAATCACCTTGGCTCGTCGCAGGGGCTGATCGTTCCACAGGTACCCGAAAACGACCTCCTCGAGCACCGAATCCTCTTCCGCGTCCGACTCGGGGCGGACCGCGACCACCTCGTGCAGGGCGAGGTCGAGGGGATGTCCGGCGGCCTTCATCGGCCGCACGTCTTCGCCCTCGAGGACGGCCAGCAGCTGGCGGCAGATGAGCTTGACACTGTTGTACGGTACTTCGTCGTGGCCGGCCTCGGCGAGCTCCCGGCAGTGATTCTTCAGGGCCCGCAGCGAGTCGGCGACCTCGATCAGCCGCAGCAGCAAGTCCTTTTTCTCGGCCCGAGACTTCTCATCCCGGGCGGCGGAGAGCCGTGCGAAATCGAGGCCCTCCAGAATCTTGTCGACGTCGGCGGTCAAGTGTTTGTCGCTCAATCGTCTATCTCCCTGTCGTCCAGATACGCTGCCAGCGGTGGGGGCATCGAACCGAGGTCGAGCGGCGGTGGCTCGTGGGCTGTCAGGTCCACGGGTCCCGGCCTCTCGCCCAGCTCGAATCGCTCGGGGGGTTCGAGTGCGGCGGCGACGTCGACCGGGATCTCGGCCATCCGGCGGAAGTCGGGCAGCTCGACGGGCATTTCGACCCGGCCGGATTGGCCGAGTGCTTCCTCTGGGTCGATCTTCGAGACCTCGTAGAGGAAGAAGTCGGCTAACAGACGGGATCCGACCTTTCGTAGCTCATCCCAGGCCTGCCGATCGCCGTCCTGTCGCGAGCCCGGCGCCATCAGGTCGTAGTAACAGTCATGGATCTCCGCCATGGTCGAACTCGGTGTCACCCGGGTCTTTCCCAGGGTCTCGAGCCGGGCGTTCAGCCGCCGGTAGGGATGCTCTTCACCCCAGGCCAGGCATGGATCCAGGACCAAATCTCCGGGTGGTCGATCGCTCACTCGTCAGGCCCTCCGTCCTCAGATTCTGGTGCCATGTCGCGTAGCGCGTCGAATCCAGGGCAGCGCTCGAGCGCCTCGCGCGAGATACGGCGAATCTCTGCCGGGTCGCCGCCGGTTCCTTGTAGATGCTGGATCCAGGTGCGATAGCACCACGCCATTCTGCCACGCAGGTTCCGGTCCTCCGGGTTCGACTGCACCAGTTCCCAGTAGAGATCGATGGCCCGAGCTTGGTCCTGCTGGACCTCGCTCAGCATCGCTTCGGTGAGGCGATTCCGCCCGTCACCGTCGACTGCGGAGGTGGCTTTGGACGCCTGCCCCGGATCCAGAGGCGTCTCGTCACTCAGCATACCGCGCAGGATCTCCAGATTCTCCAGGCTCTGGGCGAGCTCGCTGCTGTTCGGGTAGCGCGCGAGTCCCGACGAGAGATGTTCCTCGACCTCCTTGAGCAGAGCCTCAGCCAGATCGCGCCGGCCATTCATCAGCCGGTCCCGAGCGTCGTGTAGGCTGGCGGCGCACAGGACGGAGATCGCCTTGAGCGAATCGGGGGACAAACTCCAGGCACGCTGCGCGTCCAGGCGAGCATCGCTCTCGCGGTCGTACGTGTTGGACAGGTGGATCGCGCGGTGGATCAACGCGTCGATCAGGGCGTCACGTACCGTGAGGTCGTGATCCCAGCCTTCGTCGATGACGTACTGGAGGAGCTTGATCGCGTCGTTGAGGCCGCCGAGCAGCTCCTCTCTGTCGCGGTCCTTGCGCAGAGCCGCCGCCCGGCCTATGGCCACCTGACCGATCTCCGCCACTACGGTTTCTGGGCGATCCCGGCGGCTCGCCAGCTGGGCCGCCTCCCGCCAATGCTCCATCGCCCGCTCCACGTCAACCGGGATCTCGGACACCGCCTCGAGCGCCAACCGAGCGTGCGCCTGTTCCTGCAGCTCCAGCAGCGAGCACTTGAATCGGGTGCGCGCCCCCGGCAGCGATGCGAAGCCCGGGTTGAGGCTGGGAAACTCAGTTCCCGGTACCGAGCGGATCCGCGAGGTGGCGGCGAGCGTCTTGGCGAACTGGCCCTCCTCGAACAGGATGTTGGCCTCGGCCAGCTCGGAGAAGTAGAATGTGACACGCCGTTGCCAGCTCGGCTCGTCCAGCACTGTGCTCGGAAAGGTCGCTGCCCACTTCGCGATCGCCCCATTCAGGCCGAGCCGAGAGGCGCCCAGGGGCCCGACCACGATCCGCTCGTCGGCCGACTCGGTGGAGACCGGTACTCCGCCCCCCGCGTTGACCGCGCGCGCGCCTTCGACCTCGGTCTGGAAGGCGACATCGAATCCGAGGTGGGCATCACCGGAGGAGCGGATCTCATCCAGCCAAAAGCGCTCCAAGTCGTGGCGTGCCTTCTCGATCTGCTTGCCGGTGGACTTGTAGACCTTGCGTCGCCCGGCCCACCAGCGGCGCCAGAAGCGGTCGTCGGCGAAGACCGCGCCCCAGCTGACGGCCAGGTGTTCCCAGATCTCTGGCGGTGCCTCACTGACGCCGTAGAGGTAGATCCTCGCCGCTGCCGCCAGGCCCAGTTTGTGGAGTGCCCGCGGGTCGGCGGGCCGCTGCCGGATCTCATCCAGGAATGCCTCGATCGCTTCTTCGTAGTTGAGCATCAGGGCGAGCAGTACGCCCCGATCCTCGCCCAGGGCGGCGCCGATCCGCTCCAGCAGGGGCATCGATGCTGAGCTAGCCCCCGCAGAGGGCAGGCTCTCGGTCAAGGCGGTTTCCGGATCGATCCCTTC
Source organism: bacterium (assembly GCA_024226315.1). GTDB lineage: Bacteria > Acidobacteriota > Thermoanaerobaculia > Multivoradales > J023 > JAAELT01. Next base: position 7,491 of record JAAELT010000397.1, read on the forward strand.
GGAGATTTCTAGGATGCGCTCCAGGAGTCGGCCCGCGCGCTTGGGATCAGCCACCGGGTAGAGGGAGAAATCGACCAGCCGCCGCAGATCGGCCTTGCGTACCGCATCCCAGGCTTCGCGCTCGCCCTCCGACATGCCCTCTTCCTGCAGCTCGTAGGACAGCTCGTTGAATTCCTCGAGAGAGACTTGGGGAGAGCGGGCGAGGGTCTCGTATGGGCAAGCCGAACCGGACCACGGCACGTTGGGATCGCGGACTGCCGGCCCGGCCGCCATCTTCTCCAGCGCCGGAGCCAACCGGCGGGCCAGATTGCACCACCACTGCCACCTCTGGATCGGCGCCGAAGGATCGAGGCCCCGAATCTCTCGAAGCTTGGCTTTGCCCTTGTTCCAGTGCCGGTCCCGCAGCAGTTGGAAGAATTCTTGCCAGTGGCTGCTGAGGCTCGCTTTGGCGGCGGCGTCCCGGTAGGTGCCAAGACGCTCGAGAGCCTCGCGGGCCCGGGTGAATCGTCCCTCCTGAATGAGCTCGACCGCCGCCTGGTAGTCCGAGTCGCGTCGGACCTTGTCCAGCAACTCCTCGACCTCGCGCCGGCCGGGGAGAATCGCTCCCTCTGCGGCCTCGATCACCCGGCGGGTCTCCTTCGTCAGTTTCGAGACCCGGGCCGGATCCGAGGAGTCGGAGGCCAGGCGCTCGATCTCATCTCCGAGCCGAGCAATCTCGCACGCGGCTTCCAGGTTGGGCGGTCCTTCCTCGATCGCGATTTCGGTGAGTAATCTGAGGGCGCCTTCGAAATCGCTGCGCTCGAAGGCGGCTACGCTGTCGGCCAACCTGGCCGCGGTGTCCCGCCGGGCTTTCATCACGACCAGGGGCCGGCCGATCGTCGTCCGGTCTTCCGCGAGCGCGGTCTCGAGAATGCGGTGGGCCGCCACCCAATCTCCATTGTCCCACATCTGGAGAAAGCGCCGCACCTCCTCGCGAGCGTCCGCGACCTCTTCAGGGGCACTCTTGACCGCCCGGATCAGCTCCTCCATGTCCTTTTCGAAGTCGTTCCCGGTGCGGGCCTTTGCGGCGTTGCACTCGGTCAGCTCATGGATCGACTCGGGCAACCGCCGCTGGTGAGGCATCTCCGTGCCGTCGAGGAGGACCGGCAAGACCACGATGCCACGTTGCAGACCCTGCTCGATCTCGTTACGCAACACATCGTCCGGGGTTTCCAGCTTGGGGGTCCCGTCTTCGTCTGTAATCGTGAGCCAATCGCGGTCGATGAGGGTCAGCAGCACATCGCTACGATCGATCGTGCGTTGGATCTTCTCCCGGAAGTTCTCTCCGGGGGAGATCTGGAGATCCATGAAGACGTGGTCCTCACCGAACTCATCCTTCAGCTTCTGGTAGACGGCCAACGCCGGAAAACCGCAGGTCTTGCGACGGTAGCAGATGAAGATCTTACTCATGGCCATCCCTCGCTATGGGTAGGGACCCTATCATGGCTGAGTCGCCTTGTCCCTCTGTGCCCTGTTTCCCAGCCATCTTTCAATCTTGCGATCGGACGGCCCTGCTCCGCTGGGGGCGACCGGCTCGATGAAACCAATCCCCTGGGCCAACTTCGCCAGCCGACAGATCCGATGCACCCGATCTGATCGTCTGGTGTGCCTGGACCAGAAGAGAAGAACCAGGTCGAATCTCTCGAGGGTACGTGACAGTTCGGCGTCGTCGAACGGGAATACCAGAGGCGTCGTCACTCCGAACCCAGGTGAAGCGACCCGCAACACTGCGAGTCTCCTCACGAAGCGTTCGCGGTCTCGCCAAGCGAAGAGCGCGAGTGCGCTTCTGAATCTTTGCACCTGACTAGCCAGCCAGCCAGGCTCGGATTCGGAATCGGCGACTCTGAGCTCGCAACTCACCCGAGCGACCGCGACCCCGTCCATGCGCACGGTCCAGTCCGCCAACAGCACCTCTCCCACCTTCCCGCTGGTCGGCCTGAAGTGGAAGCTCGTCTTGGCCATCCCACCGTGCCACTGGAGGGTCCGCAGGGCCGGCTTGCGGTGGGTTTCACCGATCCGAAATCTGACGCTGCATTCTGGGAGACGCTCCGTCGCTTCCGGATGCGCGTCGAAGACGAGGAGATCCACCCGCGACCGGCGGTCGATCGCGACGGTTCGGCTGCCGCGCACGCGAAACATCAGCCGGTCCAACTGGAACGCCGAGTGCAGCCTCCGAGGTGCTTGTTCCAGTTGAATTGGATCGTAGAGTTGTCGAAACCAGTAGAGTACTGGCGAGATCTCTACCTCATCGCCCCCGCCATGTAGGGAAAGTTCTACGCGGGGGTCCCTGTGCATGAACTCCCGCACGTCGATTTGGAATTGGGGTGTGTAGAAGATTCTTTTGAAGCGCTTCTCGGTCAGTACCTTCTCCAGCACCCGGTAGAGAAAAACCGTGGTTTCTTCGAAGCGCTTCTCGGCCAGTAGCTCCTCTCGGGCCCAGGCCTCGATCGGCGCCGCCGCATCCTCAAGGTACTCTGTGAGCTTATCCAGGAGCGCACGCACGTTTAGAGCAAGTGTCTTAGTCTGAACAGTATCTGAGCTCAACATCTCGTACCTACCTTCAATGGAAGCCGTTCCTTTGAGGAACGCGTTGAGACTCCGCTCGTAGAGGTCTTTGCGTTCGTACGAAAACGAGGTGAGTTCGACGCGCAGCTCGGTGCGCAGTTCGTCCAGGGGCCAGAGCTCGCTCGCCGTGGCACAGGCATCCTGGTAGAGTTCCTCGAGCTCCTTGAGGAGCGTACGCACCTCTTGAGCAGCTGGGATCCTGTCGGCCGGAATCCCCAGGGTCGAGATCAGCGCTTCTACTTCGCGCCGCAGTACGCGCACCTCACTCTCCGGATACCGCGATTCATGGAGCATCCTCCTCCTTGCCTTGGCGCCTACCAGAAGGATTCGGCGGGTGACCGCGGCGCAGCGGGGCAGATCGTGGGGTCTCAGTTTGTCGAGGCGATAGAAGGCGCGGTACCAGTCCGCTTGCGCGATATACCGGCGAGCCAATGCCAGGTCTTCTGCGATCTGGAGCAGGTATTCGAGCCAGGGCCGAGAGGGTAAACCCGCGGTGGGGCTTGACTCAGAGAGCTCGCGGAGTTCCTCGACGCTTTCGCACCCGGTGTCCCAGGTCCCGTTTTCCCAATCCTCCACCAGCCATTCGACAGCCGCCCGTACCCGTCGATCCAAGCGAGTGAGCTCGAGGATTCTGCTGACGAGGGCGCCGGTGCCCTCATGGATTCTCGTCTGCCGGACTTCCTGGTAGTGAAGCGAGGCGAGGTCCCTGAGCATTTTGGGCTGGTGCTCTCCCGCCGGCAGGGGAGGCGCACCGTTCAATAACACAGGTACGATGGCCCTGCGGGCCTGAACGGCGCAGGCGATCTCCCGCCGCACCACGTCGTCCTCATCGAAGCGCAGGTGCCAGTCGCGTTCGATGACCGCCAGGAACACGTGGCATTGACGGATCTCGTCGGCCAGGCGCTGAGTCCAGCGCTCGCCGGGTTGCAGCGAGTCGACGTCGCGGAAGATGGCGCTCGGGCCGAAAGCCTCGATCAGGTGCCCGTGGAGCTCGTTCCTCAGGTCGCTATCGGCGCCGGAGTGCCGGTAGCAGAAGAAGACCCTCGGGGGGCGGTCCTCCGGCTGACCTGCTGGGATGGGCATGGTGATCGATTCAGTCGTCTTTCCGGAGCATCTCTAGGATCTTCCCCAGGTCGCCGGGGAGGCCTTCGCCGGACAGGAGCCGATGCATCTTCTGGGCCTGGGTGACGCCCTGCAGATCCCGTTGCAGGGGGTCGCTGGAAGGGTCGATCTCAAGTCCGCGGCGCAGGTGGCGCAAGGCCTCGCCGAAGCGCTCTGCGTTGGCCAGCTGGACGCCGTGCTGGTTGAGCACGCCAGTGAGCATCATCCGGGTTTCGGGGCTCCGCGGCTCGAGCTCCAGGGCTTTCTCGAGGTCGCGGATGGCCGCCCCGAGATCCCCCTGCTCGGCTTTCTTGACCCCCCGGTTGTGGTAGCGGGCGGACTCCATGGCACGGCTTGGGCCCGTGCCCAGGAGCGTCGCGAGAAGGTCCTCCGGCGATGTCGCTTCGCCCAGCTGCATCATGCTCGACTCGAATCGGAGCTCTCGGGCGAGCTGCTGCAGCTTTGGGTTGTGCGGCTCCTCCGCGAGCTGGTTCTGGGCTCGCTCCCGGGCTTCGTCGAGGAGCTTGCGGGCGTCGTCGGCCTTGCCGCGCTCGGACAGCTTGCCGGCGCGCCCGCGCAGCGCCATGATGAGGTTCAGGTTGGTGTGGGTCGAGGTCGGGTTGAGCCGATTGGCTCTGCGCAGGTCCTTCAGCCCCTTCGCCCAGGCCTTGCGCTCATTCACCGCCTGGATCCCGCGCGCGGCGTAGTAGCTGGCGAGCTTGCCCAGGAGGAAGGCATCTTCGACCACCCGGCGGGTCGCCTCCAGCAGACGTATGCCATCGTCCCGGGCGTCTCGCCGTTCGAGGACCTTGATGCGGCCACGCAGCAGCTCCCGAATCCGTTCGGCCACGCTCTCTCTCGTCCCTACCCCGTCCGCGGTTTCCAGAGCCTTCCGCCACCAGTCGACTCCTTCGTCGAGTCGGTCCTCCGCCGAGGCCACCGCCAACTCGCCGAGGCGAACGAGGAGGGAGATTTCGAGTTCGGCCGCGGCGCGGGCGAAGCGCTCGCTTCCACCCGGCGCGGCGAATGCCGGATTGCAGCGCTCGAAGTGGGCGGGCTGCTCGCCGCAGGCGCGTCGCAGGCGGCCGCCACAGTGACGGGATTCAGAGACCGGGAAGCAGCGTGGCTCCGGCGTTTGGAGGCGCCCGAGGGCGCGTTCGAGCTGGCCTTCGCCGGCGAGGACGGCGGCGTAACGCAAAGAAGAGAACAGGTGCTCGAGCTTTTCCTTCGTCTCGGGCTCTATCGCGCCCTCGGCCTCGGTTTGCGCCATGGTTTCGGCAAGCTTCAAGATCATCTCGAGCGGATTGGAGGCCAGGTCGAAATCAGGCCGCCGAGAGCGCTTGACCTCGAGACCCGCCACCCAGGTCCCGAAAGGCCCGGCCAGGCCGGCGTGGGCCAGGTAGGTAGGTCCGGCGGAGACCGATCGGCCCGATTTCGGATGCTCGAATCCGCCGAGATCGCGTAGCACTTGCGCCGCCGTCCGCTCGGCGCGCAGAGAGATCGCGAGGTCGGCAGTGCGAGTGGCACCGGCGCCGGTGCCGCGCTCCCCGCAGGCCTCGCTCCAGCGCAGGAGGAATCCCTCGAGGAACTGCAGGGCGCCTTGGTCGACCCCCACGACGTCCTCCGCTTCGATCTTGGCGCGGTAGGTGATTCGTCGGCGCTCGACCCAGCTCTGAATGTAGGTGAAGTTGGCCAGGGCGACGCAGAGGTTTCCTATCGCACGCTCCCAGTGCTCGATGGCGGTTACGGTCTCGCCGTCGTGGAAGGCGCGGGCTCCCTCGGCGAGATGGAAGAGACCGAGGCGATGGCAGCTGGCCGCCTGCGCCGGGCCTTTGCGCCGGGCCTCCGCCTCGAGTAGCCGCCAGACGCTGTCGCGGCGGCCTGCCGCCAGCAGTGAGGGTAGCGCGAAGTCGAGCTTTCCGCCGAGCCAATTCGCCGGTCCCTCGTCGCCGTCCCAGGCTGCGAAGGAAGCGGCCAGGGCCTTCCTGGCAGCCTCTCTCTCGCCACCGGAGAGCCGCTCGCGAAACTTCCTGAACCGGGCCCAGGCCAAGAGGCGTCGAAACCGCGGTGGCGCTTCGGCCACGTGGCCGATCTCCTGGGAGAGCCGGTCGGCTGCCCCGGGTGAGCCGCCGCGGAGCCGCGCGGCTGCCAGGTAGTAGCGCACCGAGTTCCCACCGCCCGCGAGGCCCTCGAGTTCAGCGTCGCGACCTGCAAGGTAGAGGAGGGCAGGCAGGTAGCCTCCTTCTTCGCCGCCTCCAAACTCGCCGCGACGCGGATCGCGGGCGAGAGCGCGGCATGCCCGCTCCCAGTCTCCCGCCAGCGCCGAGCGGGTAGCTCCCAGCCGCTCCGCCCGCGGTCCCGGATCGACGATCTCGCCGAGAGCGGTTGCGGCCACGCGAGGGTCACCTGAGAGCAGGACGCAGCGGGTGAGTTGCAATCTTCCTTCGCGTGGCAATGCGCTAGATGCCTCGAGGGAGCGCAGAATGATGGAGGCTTCCTCCGGCTCGCCAGCGGCGGCCAACAGTAGGCCGCGAAGGAGCTGAGCCTGGGGGGAGTCGACGAATGCGGAAAGCTTACGCTCGACTCCGTCCAGTGTGGCAATCTGGTGCCGCGCGGCACGAGAGTCGAGGGGATCCTCAGCGATGCGCCGGGCCAGCGCGGCGGCCACCAGGGGAATCACGGCGGCCGGCGCCGCGAGGGCGACCGCCGGTCGGCCGACCGTGGACAGAACCTCGGCGTCGCGTCCCGCGTTGTAGCGGTCGGCCAGCCAGAGAGCGGCACCGGCGCTGATCGCGCGCTCAAGAGGCGCCGCCGGGCAGCTCACCCGCTCCCAGGAGGCGAGCGCTTCGCCACCGTCGCCGATCTCCCAAAGCGCATTACCGCGCAGGGTCCAGAAGCGGTCGTCCCGCGCATCTGCCGGCAGGGCCTCGAGCACGGAAAGCGTCTCGGAGCCTGGTGGGAGCTCGGCCATGGCGGCGAGCAGCCGCTTGGTGACCTGCGGGCGCAGCGTGCCGGCACGCCGGATGCTGGTCAGGCGGCCAACCGCGTCATCCGGGCGCCCAGAGGCCTGGTCGAGGGCGGCGGCGGCGAGCTCCCACTTCGCCCCGCGCCGGCCCCCGATCGAGTCCAGCACGGACCGGGCTTCCTCAAGCCGGCCTTCCCTGAGCAGGCACTCGACGTAGGCCAGGTCGTCGGAGGGGCGCAATCGGCCCATTTTTGCGGCGCGCTCGAAGGCGGAGCAGGCTTCAGTCGGCCGGTCGAGGGCGCGTAGCACGTGTCCGCGCAGTACCAAATCGGCTTGTCGCGTCGACTCGCCGGAGAGGCGGTCGAGGTGAGCCAGGGCCTGGGTGTGGCGCCTGTCACGATGGAGGGCATAGGCGCAGAGACGGCGCGACGCGGTATCTCTAGGCTCAAGCTCGCACGCCGCCGCCAGCTGGGCTGCGGCCGAGCCCCAGCGTCCTTCGAAAGCGTCGATACGGCCGATGTGCGCCCGCGGCCAACCGAGGTCTGGGCGGACCCGTGACACGGTCCCGTTCCAGGTTCGGGAGCTGACGAGGTCCGTTCCGGGCTCGAGCCGCGGCGCCGATAGGCGGCGCAACTCGGCGACCGCCGCTGCGACCCGCGCTGCGGCGATCGCCTCTGGTGGGGTGCGCAAGAAGTGCTCGAAGACCTCCAGCGCTTTCGGCCGGCGCTCGCTCCTGCGCAGCAGATGGGAGACCAGGAAAAGGCGCGACTCTGCGTCCATCTTCCCATCCGGGTGGGCAAGCAGGAGGTGCTGTATGGCCTCGCGGGTCTGGCCGGAGTCCAGGTACACTGCCCCAGTCAGCGCCGAGATATCTGCCTTGAGCTGCCGAGTGTCAGGCGTCGGCAGTCGACGCCGCTGTCTTCGCTCGAGCCGCCGGCACAGCATTCCCAGGGTAGCGAGCGAGCCTGTCGCGTCGCCTGCTCGGCGCTGTCGGCGTGCGCGCCGCATGAGTCCGCGGGTGGTCAGCAGGGAAGTCGGAATCAGAGGCATGAAACTTGAATTCCTGTTCCGCGAGGGGATGTCTGCCTACGCGAGTATAACCTTGCGCGTTTCTGACTGGGTGGGATCCGAGACGGCGCCTCGGCTGGTCTCCTTCTACGAATTGTGCTTCGCACCCGGCGTCACCGTCGCCGGAATCGGCTACTCGTCCAAGGCAGATCGTGGCGAGGCGGTGATGCCAGGTTGTCGGCTACCAGGAGCCCTCGGGTTCTTCATCGTCGGCAAGGACCTCAAAGCGGCGTTGGGTACACAGGGTTCCGAGTGCCCGCCTTTGGGACTCACGGCGAGCGTTCCTTAGAAGCATGGCAATTCGCCTCTGGCTCGGTCAGTAGGACGTCAACTTGCGTATCCGAAGAGAGGCGGAGGCCCGAATCGCGAATCGGAGAACCGATGGGTCATTCAGGCCAGCCCTCTTCCGGCACCTCATCGAGGCCCAGGGCCTCGACCACGGCGTGCCGCAAGGCGTCGCGGCTGTACTCCCGGCGGACCCGCTCGAGGGCCCCCCGACGCAGCTCGCTCCATAGCTCAGCGTCGTCGTGGAGCTCGACAACCTGCTCGGCGAAGCGTTCGGCGTCGTTGTCGCCGCCGTCGAGCAGCTCGGTGCCGTGGCGCCAGTCGAGCTGGCCCGCCAGCAGCGAGGTGGCGACTACCGGCAGGCCGTGGGCGGCGGCCTTGGTGATCTTGGTGGGGATGCCAGCGGCGAAGCGGGTGGGGGCCACGAAGAGGCGGTGGCGGTCGTAGAGCGGCGCCAGATCCTCGACCCGGCCAGCGAAGTGGACGCCTTCGGGGCGTGGCAGCGCGACGTCGTCGCCCGGCTCTCCGGCCACGGTGACCGGCGTCTCGCCGAGGCGCTCGACGATCAGCGGATGGATCTCTTCGAGAAACCAGCGCAGGCCGTCGACGTTCGGGTTCCACGGCTCGTCCAGGCGGCCGACGAAGAGAATGCCTCGGCGTTCTTCGAACGGGCTCTCTCCCGGCTCGGCCTGCTCGCCGTGGGCGATCACGGACGCCGGCACCTCGGCCGAGCCGAGTAGCTCCGCCTCGGCCGACGAGACCGCCCATATGGCAGAGGCCCGGCGCGCCAGCGCGATCTCGTCGTCGAGCGCGACGTCGCTCTCGACCGGGGCGTCGGGGCCGAGCACGGCGAGCTGAGCCTGCCGGCGCAGGGCGGCC
>JAAELT010000398.1 GCA_024226315.1 bacterium
TGCTCGGACGAGCAGCTCGCGAGGTCGAGGAGCTCCTGCTCCTGCGCCAGGTCGGGGCGCCCCTGACCCGTTTCCCAACGGATCACGGTGGTGCGGTGCACCTCCAGGTAGGTGGCGAGCTGACCTTGCGAAAGCCCGGCGCGTCTGCGGAGTCGGCGGTAGATCGGCGGCAGAATTCGTTTCAACATGCCGGCAGCGTAACGGGGCTAAAAACCCCTCGCAAACCCGCTGGAAACGACACTGTCGCACCCCGTGCGACATTTTGTGAAAATGTCGCACCCACAGCCGGACCTGGTGCGACACATCTCTGAAATGTAGCACCCCATGCGACACTGTCGCATGGGGTGCGACATTGAAAGAAATCGAAATTTGCTGGAATTACGGCGATTCAGTGCGCCGAACGGCGCTTCGCGGCAGGGTATTTAGTATAACTTAGTATAAATGGGTCGAGTTCGAGTATAAGTATACAAATGCATGTCGCGCGGGGCGGTTAGTATACCTTAGTATAGATTGTTCAATCCGGAGTTTAATCCGAAAGTATACTGTCTTTTTGACTACGGACCCGAATTGAGTCTTGCCCTGGAAGGGCATGAGCGTAGAGCCCAGGGCTGGCGCCAGGAGCGGAGCGACGCAGTGCGAGCCCCGGGTACCCAGGCACAAACACCCTCGCCCTGAAGGGGCGAGACCCATCCCTGCGGCGCAAGTTCCGCCCCTTCAGGGCGGGAGGAGAGGGGGGGGGCCTTCAACCCGGGGCTTACGCCGCGTCGCCAGGGCTCCGCGCGCCAGCCCCGGGCTATATGATGCGGCCCCTCCGGGGCCAGGAGGCCGAACGAGTCGCTGTCAGCCCTGGCCCTCGGCCAGGAAGTCTTCCAGCTCGGCGCCGGCGGCGAGGGCTTCGCGCAGCCAGCGGGCCATGCGCCCCCGACCGGACCAGGACTGCGAGGGGCGGTCGGGGTTGACGTACTTGGGGCGTACCTCGGCCCGCCCGTCGACCCGGGGCTTGCTGGCGGCGAGCATCGGGAAGTTCACCTCGCCGCCGAGAACGGGGAACTCGAGACACCCTTCGAGGCGTAGCGACGACCAGGCGCCCCTTGGGCCGAGCAGCAGGTGGTCGAGCAGGCGGACGCCCGCCACTTCGCCGACGGCGCGCAGCCGGCGAGTGACGTCGAGGTCTGCCGCGCTCGGCTCCAGGTCGCCGTCCGGGCGGTTGTGGAA
>JAAELT010000399.1 GCA_024226315.1 bacterium
CACTATCCTCAACGAACCAGGCGGTCCGCTGGTCTCCCCTGGCTGAGGAGTGCGAATCGAAAACCTCGATTTTTTGGCTGATTTTCGGGATTTGGAGGGGGTTGCTGCTGCTTGCTGCTGGCTACTTAGAGAGGCCAGGTTTTGCAAACGACCGTTTTCCAGATCTCGTACGTTCGGCGGCAGCCAACCGGGGCCGACCCCAGTGGCATGTATGTGGGTGCCACCACTGTACATACACCCATGGCAGCCATGGTGCTGGGGCGGCGTGGGAGCTGTGGAGCTGGATGATGGCGATTTTTTGCCGAAAGTAAAAGTAAATAATCCTAGATAAGGGAAACAGCCAACATATGCACTTTTTTTGAATAAAGACTGCTCACACAGCACTATCCTCAACGAACCAGGCGCTCCCCGCCTACCACCCAGGTGGGTGTGCACACTCTACCCATACCCACAGTAGGGGGCCGCCCTCAGCCAGGCGAGACCGGCGGCCCCCTACTATGTGTATGGGTTGGGTGTGCACACCCACCTGGGTGGTAGGTGGCGAGCCATTGCTTCGGTAAGGATAGTGCTGTGTGAGCAG
>JAAELT010000400.1 GCA_024226315.1 bacterium
AACTAACTAACTAACTATCAAACTAATCAACTGACTAACATGCTTACTAACTAACTAATTAACAAACTAGTTAACTAAATAGTCAAGTAATTAGTTAACTAACTAACATACTTACTAACAAACTTAGAAGCCGTGCAAACTACCTAACTAACTATCAAACTAACAAACTAACTATCATGCTTACTAACTAACTATTTAAGTAACTAGTTAATAAAATAGTTAAGTAACTAGTTAAGTAACTAACTTTCTTACCACCAAACTTACAGGCCGTGCAAACTAACTAACTAACTAAAAAACTAACCAACTAACTTACATGCCTAATAGCTAACTAGTTAACCAACTAGTTAACTAAATAGTTAAGTAACCAGTTAACTAACTAACGTACTTACTAACAAACTTACAAGCCGTGCAAGCTAACTAACTAACTATCAGACTAACTAACTAACAAACATGCTTACTAACTAACTAGTTAACTAACTAGTTAACTAAATAATAAAGTAACTAGTTACCTAACTAACTTACTTATTAATAAACTTACAAGCCATGCAAACTAACTAACTAACGATCAAACAAACCAACTGACTAACAAGCTTACCAACTAACTAGTTGACTAACTAGTT
>JAAELT010000401.1 GCA_024226315.1 bacterium
AGAAAATTAGAAAAAAAGAGTAAAGTGCTGTGTATGGATAACGCAGGCTCAAAGGAGAAAATTAGAGAAGTAGAGTAAAGTGCTATGCATGGATAGCGCAGGCTCAGGGGAGAAAATTAGAAAAGAAGAGTAAAGTGCTGTGTATGGATAACGCAGGCTCACAGGAGAAAATTAGAGAAGTAGAGTAAAGTGCTGTGCATGGATAGCGCAGGCTCACAGGAGAAAATTAGAAAAGAAGAGTAAAGTGCTGTGTATGGATAACGTAGGTTCAAAGGAGAAAATTAGAGAAAAAGAGTAAAGTGCTGCATATGGATAACACAGGCTCACAGGAGAAAATTAGAGTAGAAGAGAAAGTTGCTGTTTATGGATAAAACAGGCTCGCAGGAGAAAATTAGCGGAGAAGAGAAAGTTGCTGTATATGGATAACACAGTCTAACAGGAGAAAATTAGACAAGAAGAGCAAGTTGCTGTATTTGGATAACACAAACTCACAGGAGAAAATTAGAAAAGAAGAGTAAAGAGCTGCATATGGATAACACAGGCTCACAGGAGACGATTAGAGAAGAAGAGAAAAACAATGCATATGG
>JAAELT010000402.1 GCA_024226315.1 bacterium
CCATCGACGCCGAGTTGTCGATCAGGATGCCGACGTGGATCGGCAGGTCCTGGACCTTCTCGAAGCGGGCGACCTGTTGCCGGACGCCGTCTTCGGTGACGCTGAACTGCTTTTCCGTCAGGCCGTCGACCGGCCGGCCCTGCTGGTCGAGCACCGTGGTGTAGAGCTCGACGAACTGGATCTCGAGCTCTTCCAGGTAGTCCGGGGCGTTGATGAACACCAGGTCTTCGGTCGAGTGGCCGTCCGGCAGGTAGGCCACCGCCCGCACGTAGGCCACCTCCTCGTTCTCCGGCAGGATGATCGGATGGACGTAAGGCTCCTGGAAGAGGGTGGCGACCAGGGTCTCGTTCAAGAACAGCTCGACCCGCTCGACGCTGCGGCCTTCCGGCACCTCGACCTCCGCCCGGGCCCGCAGGCTCTGGGGGTAGCGCTTGCCCTTGCGCGGCTCGACCAGGTTGATGTCGAAGCGGTAGCCGCCGCTGTTGACCAGCAGCTCGTCGGTGGCCAGCTCCCGGTCCTCGGCGTCGAAGCCGACCACCCGCAGGGTATGGAGGTCGGGGAAGGAACCGAGGTCGATCTCGACGTTGTAGGGTGGGCGGTTCTTGGCCAGCACGAACCTGTCGTCGAGGTAGAAGCGGACCTTGTCGATCTCGTCGCCCGAGACCAGGGTGTCGAAGCGCACGAAGCCGGTCTGCAGGCCCTGGGGCGGGATCAGGCGCAGAGAGGTCTCCCCGGCCTCGATCGCCGCCGTCGCCTCGGCGAACAGCTGTTCGGTGCGCGGGTCCTGGAAGGTCGGCAGCTCGTAGAAATCGTCGACCTGGGGCACCTCGAGCTCCAGCTCTCGGCGCAGGACGCGGCTCGAGTTGAGGTCGTCGAGCTTGAGCACGAACCGGTAGTGGCCAGGGCGCAGGAAGCGCTGGAAGGCGAGGGGGATGGTGCTCGTGGCCGGCTGTTCGGGGAAGCCGAACTTGTAGCGGAAGTTCTCGAACAGGGTGTCGCCCTTGATCACCTCGCCGGTGAGCAGGAAGTCGTGCGAGCGGTAGCCGGCAAACTCGCCCACCGCGGCGCCTTCGGCCGGGATCGACAGCAGGCCGTGGACCACGGTGCGGTGCTGGTGGCGTCCCGGAAAGGCGAAATCGATCGCCCCCGGAAGCTCCTCGGCCCCGGCCGGCATGTCGGTCGAGAAGGCGACGAAGGTCTGTATCCACTCTTGACTGCGGGACCGCGGCTTGGCGAGATAGCGCCTCAGGACGCTCAGATAGTTGTCGAAGTTCGAGTTGATCGCACCCACCAGCTGCACCAGGCGGCCGCCGTTGAGGCAGGCACGCGAGCGCCCGAGGACCGCATCGAGGGACATGACGCCGGTCGCGGGGTTCCACACCCGTACCCGGTCGCGGCTCCGTGGCCGGATGAAGATCAGCACCCCGGGCTGGCGCACGAAATCGCTGCCGCTCGGGTAGACCCAGACCTGCGCCGGGATCCGCGTCTTGGTGCATTTGACCTCGAAGCCGCCGCTGGCGGGGCCGTGGATCATCAGGATGCGCGAGCGGTCGTCATCCAGGCTTTCGTACTTGCTCAACGCCTCGGCGACCCGGAAGCGCCAGCGCTCCTTGAGCTCGTTGCGGCTGGTCCGCGGGTAGGGGTCGCGGACCTTCCAGAACTGCTGGATGAAGGCGTCGCGCTGATAGTCCTTCTGGAGGGTCGCGAACAAGCGGCGCTCGGGGGCGGTGATCAGGGGCTCGACCTCGTCCAACCAGCGCCGGTGGCGTTCTGAGACCTCCGCCGCCGGTTCATCTTCGACCGCGGCGAGCGCCGGCGGCACACCGTCGTCCGGCGGCTCGTCGTCCGGCGGTTCGGCGGCCGGCGGTCCGGTCTGGGCGAGGACGGTGGCCGTGGCCAGCGCCAGGAGAAGAGAGCAGAGCCGGGTGAAGGAAGATCGGGTCATCGAGGGATCATGCGCCGTTGGACGACAGGAGGCACGACAGTGGATACGCCGTGATCGTGTCGCGGGATGCAATCCTACCGCCGATCGCGCTCACCGCGACGCCCTCTGCCGCGGGCCTGTGACGAATCGCCAAAGTGCCAGGCCGGGTCCAACGGTACCGGGGCCGATCTTTCTCGGCCTCTCCGCAGCGGAGCGTCCGGGGTGGGTGGTGGCGCCCCTCTCCCGGGCGGGTGTGAGGGGTGGGCGGGAGAGGGGACGGGGGTGAGGGGTGGCGCGGCTGGACGGAGCTACAGCACCGTCTCGCGGACAACTTCTTCGATCGAGGTGACGCCGTCGCGGACCTTCTGCAGACCGCTCATGCGCAGGGTGATCATCTGGTTCTCGATCGCCTTCTCGCGCAGCTCCAGCGAGCTGGCGCCGGAGAGGATCAGCTCGCGCATTTCGTCGTCGATCTCCATCACCTCGTAGAGGCCGCAGCGGCCCTTGAAGCCGGTGTCGCCGCACTGCTCGCAGCCCCGGCCTTTGAACAGCTTCAGGGTCCGCGACTCGCGCTCGGTGAAGCCGGCGCTCTTGAGCGTCGCCGGCAGCACGTCCATCGGTTCCTTGCAGAAGTTGCACACCCGCCGTACCAGGCGCTGGGCGACCACCAGGTGGACGGAGGTCGCTACCAGGAAGGGCTCGATGCCCATGTTCATCAGCCGGTTGATGGTCGACGGCGCGTCGTTGGTGTGCAGGGTGGAGAGCACCAGGTGGCCGGTGAGCGCTGCCTTGATCGCCACCTCGGCGGTCTCGAAGTCACGTACCTCGCCGACCAGGATGATGTTCGGGTCCTGGCGCAGGAAGGAGCGCAGCGCGGCGGCGAAGTTGAGCCCGATCGATTCCTTCATCTGCACCTGGTTGATGCCGGTGAGGTTGAACTCGACCGGATCCTCGGCGGTCATGATGTTGGTCTCGGCGGTGTTGAGCTTCATCAGCGCCGAGTAGAGGGTGTTGGTCTTGCCCGAGCCGGTGGGCCCGGTGACCAGCACCATACCGTAGGGCTGGTGGATGGCGTCCTGGAATTTGTCCAGCGACTCGACCTCGAACCCGAGCTTGGTCATGTCCAGCATCAGGTTGTCTTTGTCCAGCAGCCGCATGACGATCTTCTCGCCGAAGATCGTCGGCAGCACCGAGACGCGGTAGTCGAGCTCCTTGTCCTTGTCGCCGATCTTGGTCTTGATCTTGATCCGGCCGTCCTGGGGCAGGCGCTTCTCGGCGATGTCGAGCTTGGCCATGATCTTGAGGCGGCTGGTGATCGCCTCGCGCAGGCGCAGCGGCGGGTACATCACCTCGTAGAGCAGGCCGTCGACGCGGTAACGGCAGCGGTACTTCTTCTCGTAGGGCTCGATGTGGATGTCCGAGGCGCCGCGCTTGATGGCGTCGGTGAGGATGATGTTGACCAGACGCACCACCGGCGCTTCGTCGGACTCGTCCGCCAGCGCGTCGATGTCGAACTCTTCCTGCTCTTCCTCCAGGACCTCGAGATCGTCGGTGGCGTCGTCGTCGAGGTCCTCCATGACCTTCTTGAGCTCGAGGGCATGGGTGGATCCGTAGTACTTCTCGATCGCCGCGCGGATCGCGGTCTCCGACGCGATCACCGGCTCGACGTTGTAGCCGGTCATGAACTTGATGTCGTCCATGGCGAAGACGTTGGTCGGATCGAGCATCGCGATCGTCACCTTGGCGCCCGCTTTCGACACCGGCATGATGGTGTACTTGCGCGCCACGTCGGCGGGGATGATCTTGACCACCGACTCGTCGATCTCGACCCGGCTGAGGTTGATCGCCGAGACCTTGAAGTGCTTCGACAGGAACTCGACCAGCTCGGGCTCCTGGATCAGGCCCATCTTGACGAGGTTGGACCCCAGCCGGCCCCCCTCCTCTTTCTGCTTGGTTAGAGCTTCTCTCAGCTGCTCTTCGGTGATCTGACCTGCTTTGACGAGCAGCTCGCCCAATCGTTCCGCCATGAACGTACCTCTATCGGTCGTTACCTGCACCACCCCAGATGCCGCAAAGGATACTCTATTGTACACATCTATTCATCATCCCGACTCGCGCACGCTCTCGTGGGACGCCGTCTCTGAACGCAGGGTCTCGAGGGCGCGCGTGGCGACCAGGCGCGGCGACAGGTTGAGCAGACAGGCCTTGGCCTGGTCGAAGCGCTTGTAGCAGCACGAGCACGGCAACTGCTTGAACAGCACGCGGTCGACCGCGCCGTAGGGACCGTTCCTCTTCGGATCGGTGGGCCCGATCAGGCACAGCACCGGCGTGCCCAGGGCGTGAGCCAGGTGCACCGGTCCGGTGTCGCCGCCCAGCACCAGGCGGCTGGCCCGCAGCAGGGCGGCCAGGAAGGCAAAGGCGAAAGCCTCGACCGAACGCGCGGCGCCGCCCGACGACTCGACCACGGCCCGTGCCAGATGCTCCTCGCCCGGCGCGATCGGCACCCACACCCCGAGACCGGCTTCGTCCCTGATCCGGCGGGCGACCTCGCCCCACCAGGCCGGTGGATAGGTCTTGTTGCCCCAGCCGGCGCCGGCCTGGATGACGACGAACGGCCTGGAGCGCTCCGCAAGGAAGGCCTCGGCCTCCTCGTGCCGGCAGCTCAGGATCCTGTCGGCGCCGAAGTCGGCCGGCGCGGACGGCAGGCCGAGCCCGGCGACGATCGCCAGAGCCCGATCCACGGCATGAGCGCCGGGAGCATCGACCGTCTCGCCGAGCCACAGGGCGCTCGAGGCCTCCCTGCGGAACGCCCGCGAGGCGCCCAGGGTGCGCCTGGCACCGCTCGCGAAAGCGACGACACCGCCCTTGTGGTTGCCCATCAGATCGATCGCGAGGTCGGCGTCGAAACGGCGCATAGCGCGGCGGGCGCCTGTGATTTCGCCACGCGTCGCCGCGGAGAAGATGCTCTTGCGCCACTCGCGCAGCCGCACGACGATCAGCTCGTCGATGTCCGGATGGTCCTCGAGCAATGGCGCAAAGGTTTTCTCCACCACCCAACCGATGCGCGCCTCGGGCATGCCGTGGCGCAGGGCGGTCAGGACCGGCAGACAATGGACGATGTCGCCCATCGCGCTGGTACGGATGATCAGGACGTTCAGGATCGGCGCCTCGGGTGGTTGACGGGACACCCGAGGCTACCAGCTCACTCAGGCGCACCGCTCGAGTTGCTCGGTCGGCTCGACGGCATGTGAACGCGGCCGGGCCTGTGCGGCGGGCACCGCCGGCTCCCGCCGCCGCAGGCTGGAGGTGGTGATCACGAACACCGCGCCGAGGATCAGGGCCGACGCGATCAACGTCCTCGGTCCGACCGGCTCGCCGACGATCAGCCGGCGAGTTTCTTGAGCTGTCCGGAAGTGATGAGATCAGTCTTCATCTCGACCTCCCACGGCCGCCTCCAGGGGCAACAGGCCGCTTTCTTTGATGGTTTCGAGCACGATGGTGCTGTGGGTCGAAAGGACCGACGGAATCTCGCCGAGCTTCTGTCTCAAGAGCCGTCCCAGGGCTTCGGTGCTCTCGGCCCGCACCTTGACCAGGTAACAGTCCTCGCCCGCGACGTGGTGGACTTCCTGGACCTCGGGCAGGCGCGCCAGCGCGTCGCCGGTGCAGGACTCCGCCATCGACTCGTTGGTGCGCACGAAGACGAAGGCCAGCAGGCCGAGACCGATCGCGTCGGGGTCGAGGCGGGCCTGGTAGCCCGACACCACTCCACGCTTCTCGAGCTTGCGCAGCCGTTCCAGAGTCGCCGACGGCGCCATGCCCACCTGGCGCGCGATGTCGGCGTTGTTGATCCTGGCGTTGTCCTGAACGATGGACAGTATCTGGCGGTCTGTTGCGTCGATCATTCTGTATTACCTCCGATCAACAGAACTATAGACTCTCACGGAGGCAAACACAAGAAGATTCAGCGTGGATCTGTCGCTTTGCCAGGCCATAGAATGGCGCTCGGAGATCCGTCCCTTGAGCTCGCCGACCACAACTCTGGAGAACGGCACCCGGAAGGCGACCACCGCCGGGGACCTGGTGGCGTGGGGACGCCGGCAGCTGGCGGCTGCGCACTTCGACGCACCGGCGCGCGAGGCAGTGCTGCTGCTGGCGCGCATCCTCGGCCGCTCAGAGGCGAGCATCCGGGCGCGCGACGAGGAGACGGTGCCGGCCGAGGCGATGGCGCGGTATCGCGAGCTACTGGTGAGGAGGACCGGAGGCGAGCCGGTCGCCTATCTCTTCGGCGAGCGCGAATTCTATGGCCGGGCCTTCGCCGTCGACTCCCGGGTGTTGATTCCGCGACCCGAGACCGAGCACCTGATCGAAGCGGTGCTGGCTCTCGACCTGCCGCCGAGACCGCTGCTGCTCGACGCCGGCACCGGCTCCGGCTGCATCGCCGTGACGCTGGCACTCGAGCTTCCCGGCGCCCGGGTGGTGGCGACGGACATGTCATCGCCCGCGCTGCGGGTGGCGGCGTCGAACGTCCGGCGTCACGGCGTCACGGGCCGCGTCGCACTGATTCGAACCGATCTCACGGACGCCCTGAGGCTCGGCGCGTTCGACGCCGTCGCCTCCAACCCGCCCTACGTCGATCGCAGGGAGCTCGCGGCGCTGTCGCCCGAGGTCAAGGACTTCGAGCCCCACGAGGCGCTGTTCGCTCCGGGAAAGGGCCATTCCGTGGTCGAGCGGCTGCTGGACGAGACCGCCGCGCTCTCCGCCGGCACGCACCTTGTGATCGAGATCGGCTACGACCAGAGCGAATGGCTCGAGGCGGCGGTGGTCGCCAGGCCGGCATGGAGTCTGGAAGAGCTGATCCGCGACTACGGTTCGATTCCGCGAACCGCGGTCTTGCGCCGCCTACCGACGTGACAGATGGTTTGAGACCGGGAAGACCTGGCTTCTCTGGTATCTTCACCTCACCATGAAGACTCAGCGAGGGTGGAATTCGCGACGTTGGTGGGTGCTGCTCGCCGGCTGCCTGTTGTTTGCCTGCGGCGACGACAGCGTGCAGCTCGCGGGCACGGTAGAGCGTAAAGTGCTCGAGCTCGCCGCGCCCATCTCGGAAGTGATCACCGAGCTGCCGGTGGCCGAAGGCGACCGGGTGGAGGGCCAGCAGATCGTCGTCCAACTCGACGCCGAGGTCGGCGCCGCCGAGCTCAAGGCCAGCGAGGCGGCGAACGCCGCCGCCACCGCTACCCTGGACGAAGCGAACAAGGAGTTTCAGCGCCAGGAGCAGTTGCGCCGCTCGCGCGTCTCCTCCCCTCAGGCGCTCGACGCCGCGCGCCGCAAGCGTGACGAGGCGGTGGCCCAGGTGGCGGAGAAAGAGGCTCGCATCGCCCAGGCGCGCAAGCGGCTCGCCAACCTGACCGTCCGCTCCCATGCCTCCGGAGTCGTCGATCAGCTGCCCTACGAGGTCGGCGAGCGAGTGCCTGCCGGCGGCGTGGTCGCCGTGGTGATGGCCGACGAAAAACCCTGGGTGCGCGTCTGGCTGCCGGCGCGAGTGGTGGCCCAGGTGGGAACCGACACCACGGCCGAGGTGCGGGTCGAGGGCCTCGGCGAGCCGCTCGAAGGGATCGTCACCTACGTCTCCCGCGAGCCCGAGTTCACGCCCCACTACGCCCTGACCGAGCGCGAGAGTGCCCACCTGGTCTACGAGTCGCGGATCCAGCTGACGAACGCTCCCGAAGACCTCCGGCCGGGCCTGCCGGCGCAGGTCCGCCTGCACCTGGGCGCCTAGGGTCGCGCGCGTGGCCGATCCCGGAGACGGCAACGGAGGAACGCCGGCAGAGCCGGGTTCGGAGCCCAGGGTCTTCGGCACGGAGACGGCGGCGATTCCCATCGGCTCCTCGACCGCCGGCATGCCGATCGCCAACCTCGAGCGGGTAATCGAAGCGCGTGGGCTGACCCGCCGCTTCGGCGACCTCACCGCCGTTGACGGCCTCGACCTCGACGTCTTCCGCGGCGAGGTGTTCGGCTTCCTCGGCCCCAACGGTGCCGGCAAATCGACCTCCATCCGCATGCTGGTCGGCCTGCTGACCCCATCTGAGGGCGTCGCGCGCGTGCTCGGCTGCACGATGCCCGAGGAGGTGGAGGAGTTGCGGTCAAGGGTCGGCTACATGACCCAGAAGTTCTCGCTCTACGACGACCTGTCAGTGGCGGAGAACCTGGAGTTCGCGGCCGAAATCTTCGGCCTCGACCGCGACCGCCGCCGGCTGAGGATCGAGGAGGTGATCGCAGAGTATGGTCTGGGCCCACGGCGCGGCCAGCGGCCCGCCACGCTCTCCGGCGGCTGGAAACAGCGCCTCGCCCTGGCCGTGGCCACCGTCCACGAGCCCGAGCTGCTGTTCCTCGACGAGCCCACCGCCGGTGTCGACCCGGACAGCCGGCGGCTGTTCTGGGAAAAGCTGTTCCAACTGGCCGCCGCGGGTACCACCATCCTGGTCTCCACCCACTACATGGACGAAGCGATCCGCTGCCACCGCCTGTGCGTGGTGCGCGACGGCCGACGCGCCGCGCTCGGCCGCCCCGTCGACCTGACGCGGGCGCTCGAGGGCCGGATCATCGAGATGTGGGCGCGGCCGGCGCACCGCCTGATGGCGGCCCTCGCGGGTCGCCAGGAAGTGATGAGCGCGACCCAGCTCGGCAGCCGCGTGCACGCCTTGTTGGCGCCCGGCGCGCCACCGGCCGAGGAGCTGGTCGCACGGCTGGTGCCGCAGCTCGAGTCGGAGGGGCTGAAGCGGGTGGGCGGCGTGGTCGCCGATCCCAACCTGGAAGACGTGATGGTGGCGCTGACCCGCGGTGAAGAGCTGGCCCTCGGCGAGAAAACGTGATGAGCGAAGCGAGAAGCGAGAAAACCCGGCGCACCCTCGCGCGCCGCCTGGAAACGGCCTCGAGAGCCGCCTTCCGGCCGGTCGACGTGGTCGGACGCTCGATTCTGGGCGCCCGGTACGCTCTAGTCCGGCGCCGGGTCATGTCGGTGGCGCGCAAGGAGCTGCGCCAGCTGCTGCGCGACCGCTTGACCATGGGCTTCGTGGTCGGCGTGCCGGCGATCCAGCTGCTGCTCTTCGGCTACGCCATCAATCAAGACATCCGCCACATCCCCACCGGCCTGGTCGACCACTCCAACACCAGTATTTCGCGCCAGCTGGTCGGCGAGCTGCAGGCCACCCAGACCTTCGACGTCACCGAGCAGGTGAGGAGCGAGCAGGAGGCCCGCCGGCTGCTCGAGCGCGGCGCGATCCGTGCCGCGGTGGTGGTGCCGGCGGACTACGCGCGCGCCTACTACCGCGGCCGCGGCGCCGAGATCCTGGTGCTGGTCGACGCCGCCGACCCGATCCTGGCGCGCGCCGTGCGCGCCTCGGCCAACGGCTTGATGGAGCGCCACAACCGGCGGCAGCAACAGTTCGACGTCGGTACCGAAGGCGGCGCGCGGCGGGTCACCCGCGAGCGCACTTCCTTCGGCGCCGAGCCCGAGCTGATACGTCCGGAGTTCCTGCGCTTCGAGGTGCTCAACCTCTACAACCCGGAGCTGCGCACGCCGGTGTTCGTGGTGCCAGCGCTGCTCGGAGTGATCCTGACCACTACCATGATCCTGATGACCTCGCTTTCCATCGTCCGCGAGCGCGAGCGCGGCAGCTTCGAGTTCCTGATCGCCACGCCGGTGCGCCGCACCGAGCTGATGGCCGGCAAACTGCTGCCCTACATCGGCATCGGCCTGGTGCAGATCGTGATCGTGGTGGTCACCGGCCTGGTGCTGTTCGAGGTGCCGATCGCCGGCAGCCTGCTCGACCTGGGCGTCGCCTCACTGGTGTTCATCGCCGCCAACCTGACCCTGGGGCTGGTGATCTCGTCGGTGACCACCTCGCAGTTCCAGGCTACCCAGATGTCGTTCTTCTTCTTCCTGCCATCGGTGCTGCTCTCGGGCTTCATGTTCCCGTTCGAGGCCATGCCCAAGCCCGCCCAGTGGCTCGGCGAGCTGCTGCCGCTCACCCACTTCATCCGCGCCAGCCGGGGTATTCTGCTGCGCGGCTCCTCACTCGTCGATCAGCTCCCCGAGCTCGGCGCCATGCTGTTGTTCTGCGCGGTGGGCTTCTGGGCCGCGACCCGGCTGTTCACCAAGCAGCTATAGTCGTGTCATGCGACGCACCATCCCCTTCCTGCTGGGACCCTGTTGGCTACTCGGACCATGTTGGCTGTTTGGACTGTGCTGGCTGCTCGCCTGCCAGCCGCCTTCGGGCGAGGTCGACCTGGCGGTCGGCGCGATCATCCCCGAGTTCGACCTGCCGCGGCTCGACGGCGAGGTGGTGTCCAGCCATAATTACCGGGGAGGACCGGTGGTGCTCAACTTCTGGGCCACCTGGTGCGGACCGTGCGTCAAGGAGATCCCGACACTCAACGCGCTCGACCGCGACTCCAGCACTCAAGTGGTGACGATCGCCATCGACGACGACGGCATCAGCGCGGTGCCGCCGTTCGTCGAGCAGCACGGTATCGGCTATACCGTGCTGCTGGGCGACAAAGAGGTGTTCAAGCGCTTCGGTGGCTGGTCGATCCCCTACACCCTGGTGCTCGATTCGTCGCTGCGCGTCGTCAGCATGCACCGGGGCTATGTCAGCCTGCGCTCGCTCGAACGCGACCTGCGGCGTGCCGACTCGTAAGGAACGTCAAGCCCGTAGCGTCACGGTCTTGTGCACGTCGCCGTTCTCGTTGACGTAGCGCACGGTGGCGTTCGGGCCGTCGAGATCGACGACGCCGAAGCCCATGTAGGCCCAGCGCTCCTTGCCGTTGGGGTCGAGCATGAAGTCGCGGTACTCCCACTCCCCGGGCTCGGGATAGGGATCGTTCTCTTCGTGCCACATGTAGACCGGCACGCCGCCGTGGCCAATGCACACCGGGTTGGTGCAGCTCATGTGCGGCTTGAAGGTCATCAGCCGGTGCTCGTGGCCCCAGAACCAGGCGTCGATCTTGGGCGAGCCGATCGACTCGAGCGTGTTCGCGACGCCGTCGCTCTTGTTCTCGTAGACGGTGAACAGCTGGTGGTGGCTCAGGAACATCAGCCTCTGGCCCGCTTCCTTCGCCTGGCGGGCGTGCTCCTGGATCCACGCGGGCTGAGGCTCCTGGAGGTCCTTCTCCTTCCACGCGGTGTCGAGACCGAGGATGCGCCAGTGCTTGTTGGAGAGGCTGAAGAAGCTCGATCCCCCCTGCGCCGCGAACCGCGGGTCGGCGAGCAGTGTGCCGTAGTAGGCATGGCCGCCGGAGTACATGTCGTGGTTGCCGTTGGTCGAGTAGGAGGCGATGCTGTCGGCCTCGTCCTCGCCCACTGGCCACGGGCTCAGCATCCGTTTCTTGATCTCCCGCGAGCGGCCGGCGTAGTACACGTCGCCCAGGTGGATGGCGGTCTGCTCCACGCCCTCGGCCTTGCCGGTGTCGAGATGAGCGCGCATCTGGCCGGCCACCTTCTGGGCGCGCTCGATGCCGCTCGCCCAGTCGCCGACCAGCAGCAGCCGGGTCTTGTCCTGGAGCGGCCGGTCGTCAGCGGGCCGATCGACGAAGTCGGGCCGGCCGCGCATCCGCGCCACCGCCTGGGCGAACAGCTGGCTGACCCAGCCGGGATCGGTGACCGAGAACTTCTCGAACAGCCGGCGGCCATCGTCGGACTGCTTCTGCACCAGGCTGCGGCCGCTCACCAGGGGCGCGTCGCTGCCGGCGTCCGGGCTGACGTCGCGGGACGCTGCGGCCTGGGCGATGAGCTCCGGCTCCCGGGTCTCGAGGTACTCCTCCAGCACCGACTGGAAGACGCTGACCACCGGATCACGGCTCATGAAGGAACGGTCGTCGATCGACGGCTGGGGAAACCCGCGGCGGGTGGTCGGCGGCGGATCGAAGCTCTGCTGGCCACTGGTCTCGGTGGCCTCGGCGACCAGGGCGTCGCGAGCCATGTCGGCGGCGGCGGCGAAGTCGTCCGCGGTGAGGGTTTCGGACCCCTCCGGACCGAGGGTCAGGGAACGGCTGGTGGACGTGGCCTGCGTCTCGAGATATCTGCGGACCTCGCCGAGTTGCTCGAGCACGAAATTGCGATTGAGAAGATCTGTGATCATGGGGGGAGTCCTCCTCGGAAGCCGCCGGGTTGACAAGCGGAGAGAAAGCCTGGCACGTTGACACCATGCTACCAGCGAGCGCCACAGAGCTCTACCCTGCTCGAAGCAGGTGGCGCCGGGACCGATGCCTCACCACCTGGGCCAACCTCACCGCCGGCCACGGCGACAGTCTCAACGCCTTCGACGTGACGGCGGCGGTCTTGGTGGCCGGTGTGGGCTTCGTCGCCGGTGCCGGAAGCTCTCGTCCCCCGGGTCTCTATCCGCTGCCCGCCGAGGTATGGCGCGCCGTCGCTGCCGACGCGACAGAAGTCGGAGACAGGTGAAGGCTCAGACCGGTGACTCGAGCTGCTGCTCGATTCTCAGCGGGATAAACTCGCCCGGTAGCTGCGGTGCGATGCCGATCATCAACACCACGACCCCTTTCTCGATCTTCGCCTCGGTGGTGGTAGTGGCGTCGCAGCGCACGAAGTAAGCGTCCTCCGCCTTGGCGCCGGGAAACGCGCCCCGTCGGTAGAGGCCGGCGAGAAAGCCGTCCGCCTGGGCCGAGATCGCGGTCCACAGATTCTCGTCGTTCTCCTCGAAGATCGCCCACTCGAGCGCCTGGCGGAGGCTCTGCTCGATGTAGTCCGCCAGCCGGCGCACGTTGACGTACTTCCATTCGGGGTCGGCGGCCAGAGTGCGAGCTCCCCACACGACGGTGCCGAACTCGGGGAACGTGCGCAGCGAATTGATGCCCCGCCGGTTGAGCCTCCCGGTCTGCTCGTCGCCGAGCGGCACGGCGAGGTCGCCCTGGAGCACGGCGTTGACACCCGCGGGCGCCTTCCACACGCCGACGTCGCGATCGGTGCGCGCCCACACGCCTGCCAGCGTGCCGCTCGATCCGACGTCGCGCGGCTGATAGTCGTTGAGCGGATCGGGGACCTCGAGGCGGGGAAAGTAGACCGCCAGACGCGAGCCGTCGGCGCCCTTTCGGAGCTCGCCCAGCCGATCGGCCCAGGCGATCACCGCGTCTGGCACGGTCAGCCCCACGGGCGGATCGAGAATGTAGAAGGCGCGCTTGTCATTGGCGAAGTCGCGAACCTGCCGGTGGACTCGGGCCGCGTCGCTTTCGCTCATCGCGGCGACCGCCGGCAGGCACAGGACATTGAAGATCTCGGGCGAGATCGCGTCGAGAGTGCGCACCGAGGTGACCAGCTGATTCTTGCCGGCCAGGCCGCCGTCTGTCCCCTCGGCGAGACTCTCCTCGACCCGCTTCACCGGCACCAGCCCTCGGGTCTCCGGGCCGGAGTAGGTGAGCTGAACGAGCTCCGATCGTCGGTTGACCGCCTCGACGGCGCCGGAGCCGCTCTCCGGGAACAGCCTCAGGTCGTCGAAACTCTCCTTCTCCTGATCACCGACGCCCCCATCGTAGGTCGCCTCCAGAGAGAAGCAGCCGCGGGAGGGCCGCAGCGTGATCTTCACCCCGTTGCCCCACTCGCCGGGGTTCGCCGCCGCCACCCGCAGCTCGGCGATCGCGGCGGTCTCTTCCTCGCCCAGCGTGGACTCGCCCGGCGTGGATTCGCCCGGCGTGGACTCGCCCGGCGTGGATTCGCCCGGCTCCACGACCGGTATCGTGATGCTCGCCGCGGCTCCTTTGCCGTCGCCGGTCCGCACCACCCAGGCACGCTCGCCGCCGTTGGCGAAGAACTGGCGAACGCCATAGCTGGCTTCGCTGCGCGCGGCGAGGCCGCCGAAGATGCGATCGAACTCCTCGGTGCTTGCGATCCGTACCGGCCGATCCATGGGGCCGCGCGAGAAGAAGTCGACGAAAGCCGCAGTCGACGTCGAAACGCCGGTGACCGGCGGTGCGGAGCCGGGCCGCTCGGTGATGATGGCGCCCGTCTGGTCGGTGATACTTGACATGGTGCTCTCCTCGGTCTGGACTGCATACTACGCGAGAATACCGCGACGGCGTGCCGGTTTGGTGTTGGTATGCTTCAGGCTCGCCGTGAGCACACCGAAAATCGTTGTCGTCGGCAGCTCGAACACCGACCTGGTGCTCGAAACCGGCACCCTGCCGACCGCGGGAGAAACCGTGCTGGGCCGCGACTTCCTGATGGCGGCGGGTGGAAAAGGAGCCAACCAGGCGGTGGCCGCCGTCCGCCTCGGCGCCGAGGTGACGCTGGTGACGCGCGTCGGCACCGATGTCTTCGGCAATCGGGCCGTCGCCGGATTCGAGGCCGAGGGCATCAGCACCGATTTCGTCGTCCGCGACCGAGACCGGCCCTCCGGCGTGGCCCTGATCATGGTAGGCGACGGTGGCGAGAACCTGATCGGCGTCGGACCCGGGGCAAACGGCGCGCTGAGCGAGGCCGACGTCGACGCCGCCACAGGCGCCATCGTGGCCGCCGACCTGCTGCTGCTACAACTGGAGGTGCCGATGGCCTGCGTGCGCCGCGCCGCGGAGCTCGCCACCGAAGCGGGCACCGGCGTGATCCTGGATCCGGCACCGGCCGCCGAGCTCGCCCCGGAGCTGCTGGCGCGGGTGACCTACTTGACCCCCAACGAGACCGAGGCGGAGCTACTCACCGGCGTTGCGGTGACGGACGAGCAGTCCGCGCGCCGGGCATCTGCGATGCTACGCGACCGCGGGCCGGCGAGCGTGCTGATCACCCTGGGTGCCTCGGGTTGCCTGATCCGCGACGCCGGCGGGGCCCGACTTATCGCCGGGCGGCAGGTGGAGGCGGTCGACACTACGGCGGCCGGAGACACCTTCAATGGCGCTCTCGCCGTAGCGCTGGCCTCGGGCCGGTCGCTCGAGGATGCGGTGGGGTTCGCCAACGCCGCGGCGGCGGTGTCGGTGACACGCCGGGGAGCCCAGATCTCGATGCCACGGCGGGAGGATCTGACCTCCCCCCTTTGAAAAAGAGGCCCCACGAGACAGCTCACTTGGTGTCAGAGAATTCTTGCCCGATCACGAGCGCAGCCCTCTATTGCAATATGCGCATTATCAAGTCTGAGACAGGTTGATTCTCAACCTTGATAATCAGAAGTCGGTCCTGAGCGGCGGGTGGAGTGAGGATCGGTTGCCCGAGGGGGTTCGATTGCATATCGTGCGGGCGAACTACTGAGGAGGTGGAATCATGTCGAGGATGGCTCGCTCGCTAACCGTGGGCACCGTGACGCTGACCATGGTGGTCCTGACCATGACCGTGGCACCGGCCGGCCTTCGGGCCGAAGAGCCCGTGAAGCAGAAGGCCAAGACCAAGGCGCAGATCGTGGTCGGGGACATCGCTCCCGACTTCACCCTGCCCGACCCGGACGGCACCGCCCAAACGCTGTCGGACCTGCGCGGCCTGAGGAACATCCTCCTGGTGTTCAACCGCGGCTCGTGGTGACCGTTCTGCCGCAAGCAGCTAGGTGAGCTGCAAGAGCATTCCCAAGCTTTCGATTCTCTGAACACCACGGTGTGGTCGATCAGCCCCGACAAGCCGGAGAAGCTGCGCGCCTACCGTGACAAGAGCGGCATGAAGATCCCGCTGCTGGTCGACGCCGGCTCCGAGACGATCAAGGCCTACGGCATCCTCAACCCGCGCCATGGCGCGGTGCCGCATCCGGCGGTGGTGATCGTCGACCGCGAGGGTAAGGTGCGTTTCTTACACGTCGACGAAAACTACCGTCGCCGCCCGGCGCCGGAGGTGTTGATCGACGCGCTGCGCAAGGTCGAGGAGCAGGAGGCGCCCGCGGGCATCGCCTCGCGTTGATCTAAACCTCGACGTCGAGCTCGCGCATGCGGCGGTAGAGGGTCGAGAGGCCGATCTCGAGCTCTTTGGCGGCGTCGCTGACGTTGCCCTGGTGGCGGGCCAGGGCCTGGCCGATCTCGCGCCGTTCGACGCGCTCCAGGCGCTCCTTGAGACTCGCCGCGTCCGCGCCGTCGGCGCGGCGGATCGCATCCTGAAGGAGGGAGCTCTCGAGCAGCTCACCGTCTTCGATGAACAGCGCCGCCCGCGCCATCTCGCGTTCCAGCTGACGGATGTTGCCGGGCCAGGCGTAGGCCTCGAGCATCTCCATGGCGGCACGCGAGATGCCGGCTACCGCCAAGCCTCGACGCCGCGCCTCGCGCGCCAGGAAGTGCGCCGCCAGATTGGGGATGTCGGCGCGGCGCTCGGCCAGCGTCGGCAGGCGCACCGTCCAGTCGGCGATGCGATGGTAGAGGTCGGTGCGGAAGCTGCCGTCGCACTGCATCGCCTCGAGATCCCGGTGGCTGGCCGCCAGCACCCGCACGTCCGCCGAACGGTTGTCCTGGCCGCCGAGACGGTAGACCTCCCCCTCCTGCAGGACGCGCAGGATCCGGGCCTGGGTCTCGAGTGCCATGTCGCCGATCTCGTCGAGAAAGAGGGTGCCACCGTCGGCCATCTCGAACTTGCCCGGCCGCGATTCGACGCCGGTCGCCACTCCGCGCTCGATGCCGAAGAGCTCGGATTCCAGCAGATCGCGGGGCAGAGCCGCGCAGTTGAGCGCCACGAACGGCGTCTCCGCGCGGGCGGAGCTGGCGTGCAGGTAGCGCGCCAGCACCTCCTTGCCGGTGCCCGAGGCGCCGCGGATCAGCACGCTGACGCCACCGCGCGAGACGCGCGCGGCATCGGCGTAGATCTGCCGTACCTCGGGCACCACGGTGGGCGGATCCGGCAGCGGACGCGGCTGGAATCGGGCGGGGGCGGGGGCCGCGCCGGGCTCGGCGTCGCCGGCCAGTTGGATCAGGAGTGCGCCAGTCTGCACCAACGGCGCGTAGGAGCCGACATGCGACGGGTGCACCAGGGCGGCGCGGACCGACACACGCCGGTTCTCGGCCCGCGCCTGGTTCGGCCACGAGTCGTCGACTTCTTCGTGGCGGGCGCTGAACAGTACACCCTCGCCCTCGGTCGACAGGATCTCGACCGACAAGCAGGGCAAGGCGTCGAACAACGCCGCTCCCACTGCCTGGGACATCTGGACGGCGCCGCAGCGCTCGGCGAGCCGAGAGAGCAGATCGGGCAACATCTTGAGCGCGAAGGTTCGGGTGGTGCCGATAGCGGCGGTGGCGGTGCCGGGTTCTTCCGCTGGGCTCGGCGGCTTCTTCTCGGGACGCACGGCGAAGCTGACGGCGGGCTCCAGATCTTTCTCCGAGACTTCCTCGAGCATCGCCGAGACCCCGCCGACGGTCAGCGTCTCGCCGACCTCCAGGGGCCGGCGCTCGCGGATCTGGTGGCCGCCGATTCGGGTACCGTTGCGCGAGCCCAGATCCTCGATCTCGGCCCGGCCATCCGTCACGTGGATCAACGCGTGCCGGCGCGAGACCGAGGCGTGGGGGATGCGCACCGTGCTGCCCGGGCTGGATCCCAGCCGGTTCGGCCCTGGGGCGAGCGTAAAGCGCTGGCTGCGGTCTTCAGACTCGACGATCAGGCGCAGGGACATCGGGCATCACTCTCTCCGCTCGGCAGCGTAGCACTCGGCTCGGCAGCGTAACACAGTGACCCACGGGGACTTCCCCTCGGCGGTTTGTCTTTTTCTATGCCGCGGCGCTCTCCCTCGCAGCCAGCTCGAAGGTCTCGAGCGCCAGCTCCAGCACCTCCTCGCCGGCGTGTTTGATCGATTCGAGATGATCGGCGCCCGGGATCAGGCGGTATTTGGCGCCGGACAGGCGGGCGAGCTCGGCGGTCTCGGCCGGCAGCACACCGCGGTCGCGCTCGCCGCTGACATAGGCCGCCGCCCGCACTCCCAGGTGAGGAGCATGGCGCCTGAGATCGAGGAACCGGTAGGCGCCTGACAGACCGTGGCGAAAGAACTGGTAACACGGCCAACCCCAGGGCGCCATGCGTCCGGACCACACGATCAGGTGCCGCGAGACGTCCTCGAACACGGCTCCGGACACCGTCGCCCGGCTGAGCAGCAGATGCGCCCAGTAGCCGCCGGCGCTCACACCCCAGAGGTGCACCGGAACCCCCTGGCCACGCGCGCGAAGAACCGCCAGGGCATCTTCCAGGTCGCGGTCGTAGAAGTGCGGGGTCGCCGCGGAGCTGCCGCCGACGCCACCCAGGTCGAACGTCATGACGTGATAGCCGCTGGCCCGCAGCGCTTCGATCCGGCCCCGGCGGTGGAAGTAGGCCTGGCCCCACTGGATCCAGGGATGCACCATCAGCACGGCGCCGCGCGGCGTGCCCGAAGCTGGGAACCAGGTGGCGGAGAGCCGCCCCGGCGCCCGCGAGCGGTCGATCTCGAACCGCTCGAAATCATGGATCCTGGGCGGATCGACCAACCGGCCTCGCTCGAGGCGGGGCGAGAGCGCCAGGAACAGACGGTTGGCGACGCGCTCCTCGAGCCTGGAAGGCCGGGCCGGAACACACTCGGCGGTGGCCGCACGTGAGACAGCCTTGTGGGAGCGGCCGCTCGTGGACGGGGAATCGAGAACCAGACCGGGCATCCTGAGGACCGCCGACTGGAGAGATCGCTGTGCCATGGGATGACCTCCCGCCCTCTCAGGCGACCTTCGCCTGAGGGGCCTCCCCCAGGCACTCCATGACGACGTCGACAGCGTCCTGCACCGACCGGATCTTCTGCATGCGCTCCTCGGGCAGGCCGAGCTTGAATTCGTAGTCCATGTCGACGCCGATCTCGAGCAGCGTCAGCGAATCCAGCGCCAGGTCGTCCTGGTACAGGGCGTCGTCAGCGATGTCCTGGGGCGGGATGTTGGTGACGGTGGAGATGACTTCTTTGACCTTGGCTCTGACTTCCGTGATGTCCATGGGTTGCTCCTGATGGGGTGTGAGTCGTTCCAGGTTTCCGCCGGCCGTGCCGTGGTCGACGAATCACCGTGTTGTTTTGCTGCCGACCCTTTGAGCAAGAGTCGGGCCAACCCCAACCGGAGTATCTAAAAAATCCCGTAACTGCAATTTATTCAACTGGTTGCCGACTATTTCCAGGAAGCATGAGCGGACCTCGACATGCCCGGCTTTCTCTCTTCAGAGAACGACCTTCTCGCTCGCGAGAATGTAGGGGCGGGCGGGATCCCGGGTGCTCAGCGCAGCGGTGTCGAGATCACGACCGCGGTGCCTTCGCCCGCGCTCGAACGGATCGCGAAGCTGCCGCCGAGGTGGTTCAGCCGCTCGCGGATGCTGAACAGGCCGAAGCCGCCGCTGGCGCTCGGCATCTCGCCGATGCCCGTGGCGTCGAACCCGACGCCGTCGTCCTCGACAGTGACCTGGACCTGGCGTCGACTCGAGCTAACCGTGACCTTCGCCGCGCGCGCGCCGGCATGCTTGGCGATATTGAAGAGCAGCTCGCGGACGATCTGGAAGAGCACCACGCTGGTGTCGTCGGAGAGCGCCTTCGGCTCGGTGTCGATGTCGCAAACGCAGGGGACGCCGTAACGCTCCTCGAACTGCTCCGCCAGGGCCTGGAGCGCCGCTTCGAGACCCAGCTCGTAGAGCAACGGCGAGCTCAGCTCGAAGGTCAGCGAGCGGATCGCCTGCACGGACTGATCGACCAGCTCGCTCAGCTCCTCGGTCCGTGTGCGAGCGTCTGTATCCAGCGCCTCGTGGCGCAGCTCGCCGAGCTTCATCTGTACCAGCGCCAGGGTCTGCCCGATCTGATCGTGCAGCCCGCGCGAGATCCGCCGACGCTCGCGCTCTTCCGCCAGCGCCAGCTCCGACGTCAGCCGTCGGAGCTGCTCCTGGTGCTCGAGCAGCTGCGCGTCCGCCTCTTTGCGCTCGGTGACGTCCTCGCACACCACCAGCACCACCGGCCGGCCGTCGTCCCCCCGCACCGCCCGGGCCGCCTCGTGGACCCACAACACATTGCCGTCCTTGCGCACCTTGCGGAACTCCCACCGCGCCACTTCTCCCGGCTGCTCGAGCGCGGCCTGGAACTGCTCCCGCACGCCCTCGTGCTCTTCCGTGTGGAAGACGTTCAACACCGGTGTGCCGATCAGCTCGTCGCGCGTGTAGCCGAGCTCCGCCGCGCCGTGGTAATTCACCGACTGGATGACGCCGTCGGCGTCGAGGGTGAAGTACATCAGCGGGATGTTCTCGTACAGGGCGCGGTAACGCTCCTCGCTCTCGCGCAGCGCCGTTTCCGCGCGCTTCGCCTCCGACAGGTCGAGCACGATGCCGACGCAGTCCTCCTCGGAGCCGTAGAGCATCTCGGCGCCGAGCAGGATCGGCACCCGCGAACCGTCCTTGCGGATGTACTCCTTCTCGGACGGCGCGGTGAAGCCGGTGGCCTGCATCTCCTCGACCTTGATCTCGTCGCTGTCGCGCATCTCGACCGGGGTCATCAGGTCCCAGCGCAGCGGCAGATCCCGCCGATCGTAGCCGACCATGTGCAAGAAGTATTCGTTGGCGTCGGTGATGTTGCCGTGGATGTCGGCGAAGATGACACCCACCAGGTTGGAGCCGATCAGGTTCTGGAATCGCGACTCGCTCTCCCGCAGCGCCCGCTCGACCTCGTCGCGCTTCTGCGCGGCGGCCTCGAGCTCCGAGACCTTGCGGCGCAGGCGGTCGACTTCCTTTCGCAGGTCCGGTTTCGTGGCGGCCGTCATTTGGCCGACGATCCTATACCGCCCGAGGCGGTTCACCGGTATGATTCCTGGGCGATCGGGCCGCCGGCGCGTCGCAAACCGTCAGATCACCCGACAATTCGAGACGAGGGATCCGTGAAGAGAGTCGTCACCGCCATCCTCGGAGGCGGGCAGGGCAGTCGCCTGTGGCCCCTCACCCAGTACCGCGCCAAGCCGGCCGTTCCGGTGGCCGGCAAGTTCCGTTTGATCGACGTGCCGATCTCCAACAGCCTGCACGCCGGCATCAATCAGATCTACGTGCTGACGCAGTTCAACAGCTCCGGCCTGCACCGGCACATCGCCCAGACCTACCGCTTCGACGCCTTCTCGAGCGGCTTCGTCAACATCCTGGCCGCCGAGCAGAGCCTGGCCAATCGCGACTGGTACCAGGGCACCGCCGACGCCGTGCGCCAGAACCTGCACAGCCTGACCCACGGTGCACCCAGGGAAGTGCTTGTCCTTTCCGGCGACCAGCTCTACCAGCTGTCGCTGAAACAATTCGTCACCAGCCACCGCGAGCGCGAGGCGGATCTGTCGATCGCGGTCAAACCGGTGCCCCGCTCGGAGGCCAGCGGCTTGGGCATCATGCGCCTCGGCGACAGGGGACGGATCGTGGAATTCGTCGAGAAGCCACAGACCGCGGAAGAGCTCGACCGCCTGGCGCTCGACGCCGGCACGATCGAGGAGCTGGGGCTCGACGCCGAGCCGGGCACGCTGCTCGCCTCGATGGGCATCTACACCTTCGAGACCGGCGTCCTGAAGCGGATCCTGGGGCGCGACGCCAGCACCGACTTCGGCAAAGAGATCATTCCGGCGGTGCTTCACGATCACCGAGTCTACGCCTTTCTCTACAACGGCTACTGGCGCGACATCGGAACCATCCCGGCCTTCTGGGAAGCCAACCTGGAGCTCACCGTTCCCCTGCCGCCGCTCAACCTCTACCGCACCGACGAGCCGATCTACACCCACGCCCGCTTTCTGCCGGGCCTGAAGATCCAGAGCTGCGAGGTCGAGCAGTCGGTGCTGTGCGAGGGCAGCGTGCTCTCGGGCCGCGCCATCCGGCGATCGGTGATCGGCATCCGGTCGGTGGTGCGCGAGGGCACGGTGATCGAAGAGAGCATCGTCATGGGAACCAGCCCGGATCAGCTCTCGGGGTCCGACGACGAGGTGCCGTTCGGCATCGGCCGCGATTGCGTGATCCACCGCGCCATCGTCGACAGCGGCGCGCGCATCGGCGACGGCTCGAAGCTGGTCAACGAGGCCGGCGCCCTAGAAGCCGACGGCGACGGCTACTGCATCCGCGGCGGCATCATCGTGGTACCCGCCCACGCCACCATCCGGCCCGGCACGGTCATCTGAGCAGCACCGCGGCGGCTCGACGATGGCACCACTCCGAATCTGTTTCCTCGCCTCGGAGGTGGCGCCGTTCGCCAAGACCGGTGGCCTGGCCGACGTCGCCCAGGCCCTGCCGGCCCATCTGGCCGAGCGCGGCCATGACGTGCGCGTCTTCATGCCTCTCTACTCGGTCATCGACACCGAGAAGCACGAGCTGAAGCCGGTCGACTTCCTGCAGGGCGTCCAGGTGCGCCTGGGCTCCTACGTCTTCGCCTTCTCGGTCTTCGTCGGTCGCGCGCCGGGCAGCGAGGCCGACGTCTACTTCATCCACTGTCCGCAGCTCTACCACCGCGACGGCGTCTACACCGGTGAGTGGGACGAGCACCTGCGCTTCGCGCTGCTCACCCGTGGCACACTGGAGTGCTGCCAGCGTATGGGCTGGAGTCCGGACGTCTTTCACTGCAATGACTGGCACACCGCGCTGCTGCCGCTGTACCTCGAGACGATCTACGACTGGGACGACCTGTTCGCCCGCTCGAAGACCGTGCTGACGATCCACAACATCGCCTACCAGGGAGTCTTCCCCGCCGAGGTGATCGACAACCTGGGCCTTGCGGAACACCGTCATCTGCTGTTCCAGGAGGACTTGAAGCAGGGCGCCGTCAGCTTCATGAAGAGTGGCGTCCTCTATGCCGACGTGGTGACCACGGTGAGCCGCACCTACGCCCGCGAGATCCAGACCGAGGCCTTCGGCATGGGGCTCGAGGCGCTGCTGCGCGAGCGTAGCGGCTCGGTGCTGGGCATCGTCAACGGCGTGGACTACTCGCAGTGGAGCCCCGAGAACGACTCCCTCATTCCCCACAACTACGGTATCGACGACGTCGCCGAGGGCAAGGCGAAGAACAAAGCCCACCTGCTCGCGGAAGCCAACCTGCAAGCCGTGTCGACTGAAGACGTGCTGGCTGAAGACGTGCTGGCTGAAGACAGTGCCCCCGTCATCGGCATCGTCTCGCGCCTCACCTCCCAGAAGGGCTTCGAGCTGACCTACGAGGCCCTGCCCGAGGCGCTGCGATACCTCGACGTGCGCGCCGTCATCCTGGGCAGCGGCGAGGGCGGCATCGAGGACCACTTCCACTGGCTGCAGCGCACCTTCCCGCAGAAAGTCAGCTTCTACAACGGCTACAACAACGAGTTGGCCCACCTGATCGAGGCCGGCAGCGACATCTTCCTCATGCCCTCACGCTTCGAGCCCTGCGGCCTCAACCAGATGTACAGCCTCAAATACGGCACCGTGCCGATCGTGCGCCAGACCGGCGGCTTGGCCGACACCGTCGAGCTCTTCGACCCCGCCACCGGCACCGGCACCGGCTTCGTCTTCGAGCACTACGACGCCACCGGCTTCGCCTGGGCGCTCAAGACCGCGCTCGAGACCTACAGCGACCGCCCGACCTGGGAGAAGCTGCGCGCGAACGGCATGAAAAAAGACTTCTCCTGGCAGCGCCAGGGCGCCGAGTACGAAGACCTCTACGCCCGGTTGGTGGGCTGATGGGACCTGAAGGCTCCAAGACGCATACGTTGACCAAACACGC
Source organism: bacterium (assembly GCA_024226315.1). Lineage (GTDB taxonomy): Bacteria > Acidobacteriota > Thermoanaerobaculia > Multivoradales > J023 > JAAELT01. Next base: position 23,560 of record JAAELT010000402.1, read on the forward strand.
GGAGCAGATGCTCCGCGAGCGCAGAATCGAAGCCGACTGGGTCGATCAGACCTTGCGGCACCCTCAATGGACCGAGCCTGACAGGGGTGACCGCGCTCTGCGCCATGCTCTTGGTGCCATCGCTGAGCGCGGCGGGAAGATCCTGCGGGTCGTATATGATTCGACCTCACAGCCGCGGCGCGTCATCACTGCCTTCTTCGATCGCCGCGCGAGGAGACGCCGATGAAAGTACACTTCGACGAAGAGGCCGACGCTGTTTACCTGCGCCTCGACGAATCTGAGATCATCGAATCCGAGGAGGTTCAGCCCGGCATCGTGCTCGACTTCAATCAGGACGATCAGGTCGTAGGGGTCGAGATACTACGGGTCAGGGAAAGGGTGCCGTCGGCAAACCTCAAACAGATACAGTTCGAGGTGGCCTGACGCACAGCTCCGGAGGAGCGACGGCATGTAGCCCGGGGCTGGGCGCCCCCGGCAAAGCCCCGGGTCAAGAAACACCCGAATCCTCCAAGCCCCGTAGGGGCGGCGGCGCGGGACTTACACTAAACGCCCAACCGCTCCCGCTCGTCCTCCCGCCACTGCTGGATCAGCCCCCAGAAGTGCTCGGTGAACTCCTCGTGCTCATGCTCGGGGAAGAGCGACTCCACCTTGGCGCGCACGGCGCCGCGGACGACGTCGGAGCCGAAGAACTCGAGCGACACCTCGTCCAGGTGGGCGAGGTGCTCGGCGCAGAACTCCTCGAAACGCTCGGTGTCGAGCAGCCGGTCGGCGATTCTTTCGTACTCGGTCAGCGCCTCCTCGAGTGGCAGGCCGCGCCGCGCGATCTCGTAGTAGGGCTCCCAGTCGACGGTCTGGCGCATCTTGCGGCCGGTGGCGGCGCAGAAGATCGACCAGCGTAGCTGAGCGTTGATCAGCCACGGGAAGTGGTAGTGCAGAGAGGTGACCTGCGAATCGGGGCAGGCGTTGGCGAAGTCGATCGGGTGGAAAACGCCATCCAGGCGCAGCGCCTCGCAGGAGTTGAAGTCCCAGCCGAAGAAGGTGTTGATGGTCAGCGTCATCTGGCGCAACAGGCGGTGCTCCGCCTCCGACGCGAAGTCTGATTCCACCCGGTAGCGGGCGTGCAGCGGCGCCCCCGGGTCGTAGGGGATCATGTTCACTTGTGGGCCGACGCCCAGGCAGCGCGCGAACAGGTCGTAGCCCGACACCGCCTGCTGCAGGTGCATGAGCTTCTTGCCGCTGTCCTCGTAGACCTCCTTGAGCTGGCTCTCGTCGTCGATCTTGTTGACCCCCACCCAGGCGCCGCCGTCATAGGGCTTGATGAACAGCGGGTAGCCGAGATCCTCGCCCACGTCGCCGAGGTCGAAGAGCCTGGCGTAGCGCTGCAGCGTCGGCTGCAGGTCGGCGTGCTCGTCGTAGGCCTTGGGCGGCACCATCCAGGTGCGCGGCACGGGCAGCCCCAAGCGCATCATGGCGCAGTAGGTGGTCTGCTTCTCCATCGACTGCAGGGTCCACGGGTTGTTGAGCACGTAGAGGTCGTCGAGCAGGATCGCCTTTTTGATCCACTCGCGACTGGTATGGTACCAGTGGGTCAACCGGTCGAGCACCACCGAGTACCTGCACGGCTGCTGCAGATCGAACGGCTCGATGGTGACGCGCTCGACTTCGAGCTCGATCGTGTCGCCGCCGATCGGCAGATGTAGATCCAGCTTCCTCAGCAGCTCCTCGAAACAGACCGGCCAGCAGATGTCGGCGCCGAGCGACAGACCGATGACACGTTTGACGTTGGCCACGTGAGATCCTTCCTGGGTTCGCGAGCCCTGATTACGTACAGTGAGCCCTATTCATACACCATCCAGAGCGGACCGGGGAACAGCCAGGAGAGCCCCTCGCGCAGCCGATCGCGCCAGTTTTCCCAGTTGTGGCCGTCGCGGGCCTCCACGTAGCGCACGTCCATGCCGGTGGCCTGGAGGAAAGGCACCATCGAGCGATTCTCGTAGATCAGCGACTCGTAGGTGCCGCAGCTGACGAAGATCTTCTCGCTCGGGCGCCCCGGATCGCGGCGAAACGCGTTGACGAACTCCACCACCGGGTCGAACGCCGGGCCGCGTCGATGCTGGCCGATGTCGGTGAATGCAAACGATCCCGACTGCAGCAGCAGCCGGCCGTAGAAGCCCGGATGGCGCCAGGCGCAGGAGAGCGCCGCCACCGCGCCGAAGCTAGCGCCCATCAGGCCGCGGGCCGCGGGCTCGGCACGCAGGGGGAGCTCGCGTTCCAACTCCGGCGCCAACTCGTCGGTGAGGAAACGGGCGTGGGGCTCGTGGTTGGGGTATTCGTCCAGACGCTCATCCGCGTCGGTCAGCGCGACGATCATCGGCGCCACCTCGAGGCGATGGATCAGGTTGTCGAGCACCGTCTTGAGCGATGAATAGCGCAGGTAGTCGTGGCCGTCGTGGACGACCAGCAGCGGATAGCGCCGGGTGGGCCGGAAACGGGCCGGCAAGTAGATCCGCACCAGTCGCTGCTCGCCAAAAACCGTGCTGTCGATCGTGCGCTCGACGATCTCACCCGGGCGGACCTCGGGGTCGTCGCGAGTCCAGGCCGGCCGCTCGGCACCACGCGTGCGGACCACCGAGTTGGCGCCGAAGGGATCCAGGGCCCGGTGCGGGTTGCGCGGATCGAGGATCCAATTCTGCTCCTCGCCGTGCAGAACGTTGATCTTGTACTGCAGGTGGGATTCTTCGGGCAGCTCCTGTACCAGGTACCAGAGATCACTGCCGGCCACCCGCTGGAAGGGCTGGGAGGTCTCGAGGCCGTAGATGAAGTGCTGCAGGAGCACGGCGTCGGCCTCACCGCGGTAGACGAAGGTCACAGAGCAGTCCTCGACGACCGGAAACGTGTGCTCGGCGAAGAAGCGATCGATGCGCTCGCCCGACAGGTCGGACTCGCCGAGCAGCCGGTGGATGGCGAGGACTGCCTTGCTAGCAGACGCCTTGCCAGCAGACACCGTCTCTTTAGTAGAAACCGTCATGCCGCCTCCAGGTCTTCCACCCGGCCGTCCGGCGACAGCCGCCGCGCCGGCGCGCCCGGCCGCCAGCCGCCGCGATGCCGGGAGACCCTATCGCCGGGATCGAGCGGCACGCACAGGGCCGGTGCGAAGCGGCGGGCGAAGAGCTCCACACGGTACGGGTCGTCGAGCCGTAGGCGGCGCTCGGCGTGGGGCAGCGGCAGCAGATCCCGGAACAGGGCGAGACCGTGATCGAGCACCTCGGCGTTGCCGGCGCCCTGCGGCGGGCTGTCGTGGAACAGCACGATCCGCTCCGCCAGCACCATGGCGCCCGCCGACCAGGCGACGACCGGCAGCTTGGTGGCGAGCGCCGCGATGCCGAACATGCGCATGCGGTTCACCAGCACCGCCACGTGGCCGCCGGCGAGCGCCAACGCGTCGCAACCGGCGAGCACTTCGGCCACTTCCGCACGCTGCTTCATCAGCGCGCTCGAGCGCTCGGGCGGCTGCTCGCTGGCGAACGTCCGGTAGACGTCGGCGATCCGCTCCAGGTGCTCGGCGTCCAGCCGCCGCAGCGCCTCGATGGCGGCCTCTGTCTCCGGCGCCAGCAGCTCGGGATCTTCCTCGCGCAGCAGCAGCTCGCGCGCCGGCTGAATGGTGAAGTCCAGCCGGTAGCGGTAGAGCTGCTGCATTTTGCGCAGCCGGTCCTGGCGCGCGCGGTGGGCGCGGAACAGCACCGGATCCTCGGCGAACACCTCCTCGCCGCGCCGGTGGAGCAGCAGGTCCACCACCGGCCGCCCCAGGTGCTCCTTCATCTCCTCCACCTCCGCCTCGCGCTCCTGCCAGCCGGCGGTCACCGCCGCCACCGTGCCGGTGACGTCGAGCTCGTCGAAAGCGGCGGCGAGCGTCGGCTTCAGGCGTTGCGGGCCGAGCAGGGTGAGGGCTGGCATGGGGCACAGATTATCGTCCAAGCCGGCCTTCTTGGGAATGGCCGCCACCCGGTCCGCACCTCGCGCCTCGGACGAGCTGGGCGGGCCAGAAGACGATCAGGCCACCGTGGGGCGACGGCTGATCTCGTTCTCGAGCGTCTCGATCCTCTGCTCGAGCCGGGTCCAGCGGCGCCCTTCCTCTTTCTCGAGCTCCTCCCGGTGGCGAATGAGCCAGCTCTTGCGGGTGCCCCGGAGCCACTCGCTCAGCGATCCGCCGGAGCGGCGGATCTTGGCCAACAGCCGCTGCAGATCGGGGTTGTCCAAGTCTGGCAAGAAACGCGCGAAGGTGTACTCGTGGCCATTCTTGCGCAGCCACTCGAGCCACTCCATCACCCGGCTCTCCGGCACGTTGCGGCGCAGCAGAATCTCGCCCAGCAGGTAGTACTCGTGGGGCAGTGAGGTGTTGAAGACTCCCGGGTCGTCGGTGTTGACCGTGGTCACCACCTCGCGCGACAGACGGCCTTCTGAATCCAACGTCAGGTCGAAGATCGGGTGTTCCTCCAGGCTGGTGAGGGGCCCGATCCTGAGGTTCGAGGTCGGATTCACCTCGACCACCAGCTGACGGCCCTGCACCAGCTTCTTGAGCTTCTTCTGAGCGTCGCGGCAGACCTCCAGCCAGAGGCCGATCTGGGGCTGCATATCGACCGTTTCGATCTTCCGCCCCCGCTGCCGGCAGTCGCGGTCGAACCAGTAGCGCCACAGCAGCTCGTAGGTAGCCCGCGAGCCGGTATCTCCCTGAATCTGCTTCATGACCTCGCGTTGGACATGCAGCCAGCGTCTTGCTTCGGGCCGGATTGGTCGACGATCGGGGAAGGGATCGCGGCGCTCCTTGATCGCCTCGCAGCTGATCAGCATCGGGTCGAGCTGACGCAGGCGCCACGCGTCGTGAAAAGTCAGTGGGATGGCGTAGAGGTCACCGATGCCGGTCTGGCCTCCGGCCGCGGCTGGCGATCCGGAAGGCGGGGGATGCGCGGTCTCGCCCCACGGGCCGTCGGCCAGGTAGATCTCTTCGCCAAGATGCTGGATCCTGTCTTCCAGCTCCAGCTCGCCGACCGCCGGGTGACTAGTGCCGAGAAAATGATGGACCCAGACCAGGGTATCGAGCCACTCCTGCTTCGGCAGCACAGCCTGATAGCCCGCCTGGGCGGCCCACCTCTCGGGGTCGAGAGCCAGTGCCAATGCGTGGCCGAGCCGGTCACCGGGACGCAGGTGCAGGAACTCGATCGCCTCGAAGATGGCACGTAGACCGGAGAGCAGGTGGCGGAAGTCCTCGCCCACGTGGTAGGTCAGGCCGAGCCAGCGCTTCTCGAGCAGCTTCAGGACCTCCTCCTCGAATCCGAGGCGCCGGGCGATCGAGCTGGTGCTAGTCACCTCGATCGGGAAGTCCAGGAGGAAGCGGAACGCCGGAGCGAAGACTTCGGGAGGCGCCGCCAGCTCCTGGGCGGCGGCGTCGATGCCGACGATGAACGGCACCACCTCGTGGGGTTGCTGGAGCAGCCTGAACAAACGGTAGGCCTCGCGGCGCACCACCGCGCGCAGGCGTCCATGCCGGGGGGCGGGAAAGCCCTGCCGGCTCCGCGGAGCGCCCCCCGGGGCCTGCTTCTTGAAGTGCAGGACGATGCCGAACCGCGGCACCCCGGCCTTCTCGCCCGCTGCCAGGTGACGGATTCGCGCCCCGATCTCAGGCCGATCCGCGTAATGCTGGACCCAGGGCCGGAGCTCGCGCAGGTCCCGCATGGGCGGGCTGACCCGGCCTTCGATCAACTCGAGCGAGCCGGTCTCGAGCAGGCGGTCTAGCACCATGGCGTGTTGCTGCGCGGCTTCCGGGCTCAGCAGCGTGCGCTGGCGGGCGCCGTAGAACTCGCTGAACTCCCGCAGGCCCGTGGTCTGCCCCTGCTGCGTAGCCAGCTGCAGGTGGTGAGTATGACAGACCAGGTAGCGGAAGAACGCCTGGTGGAGGAAGTCGCGGAGCTCGCACAGCAGCCCGCGGTGCTCCTCGCCGCGCGCCGCATCCGGGCCGCTGGCTCGCCCGATCAGCTCGTCGAGCTCGATCAGCTGCAGCTGGACCTCGAGATGCAGACGCTCGAGCCAGCGCGCGCGGTCGCGGATGCCGGTGCGCCGCTCGACGTGTCGAACGGCCAGCAGCCGGGAGCCGGTGCCGACGAGCGGAAAGAGCGCGGGATCCAGGCGGTAAAGGATCCGCTGGCAGCTGTCGAGCCGGTCCGCCGGGCGCCCCAGGAGCCGGCAGTGCTCGAGGATCTGGCCGGTCTCTTCGTGAAACTGCTGGCGCAGCTCGCCGGAGAGCCACTTCTGCTCGGCGGGCCGATCGCACCAGTAGAGCCGGTCGAAGCGGTAGAACAGCCTCCAGGAAGGCAGGACGCCGTCGACGACGCCTCGGTCTCTTCGACTCCTCCGAGGTCCTCGCGACCCGCCTTCGACCTCGGCGGCGTCCCTCGTTTCGGCGACGTCTCTGCCGGCCCGAGGCGTCGACACCTCTTCTCCTGCGGCGTCGCTGCCTGGGCGTCGCCGGGCGAGCATCTCCTCGAACAGGCTGTCGCGATGGCGCGCCATCAGCACCGCCAGCGCCAGCGCGCCCATCGCCGCCCGGCCCAGACGCAGAAGCTGTCGTTCCCGGGAAGAGAATCTGCTGAGCCGACCGGAGGCGGGCCGGCTCAGCAGGTGATCCGCCCACACCTCGTCGGCGCTGGTAACGCCCCAGAGATGCAGATGGCCCTCGCTCAGCCCGCGCTCGACCACCGCCCGCAGGCTCCGGCTCTCGGTGTGGAGCGCGCTCAGCCGCTCCGGCAGCTGGCGAGCGCGGCGCGCGGAGAGGTAGCCCCGGGACACGGCGCGAGCATGGGTGTGGCGGATCAGGTGCGCGGCGGGGAAGCGCGCCGCCAGCTCGTGCAGCTCCTCGAGCAGGCCCACCCGCACCCGCAGCTTGCTGCCGGTCCAGTCGAAATAACGCTGGCCCAGTCGGCCGAGCATCGCCGCCAGGTCGTAGTGCCGGTACGGACCGATCTTCTCCGTGCCGTCGTCCCAGACCGCCGTCCACCACGGCGGTGGACGCCACCCGTCCTCGGGCGCCTCGGTCTGCTCGAGGATCTCGTCGAGAGTGTCGCGGGAGTAGGTCGGCAGCTCGCGCCGTAGCCAGGCCCGCGGCCGCTCCTCGAACCGGCGCGCCCGCCGGTGGCCACGCCCGGGCAGCCGCACGTCTTCGGCGGCCTCCACCCAGCTGAGCAGCGGCGCCAGACGCCCCAGGACCTCGAGCGGCAGCTTGATCTTCACGCCGGAACCGTCATTTCTCGGGCTCGGGGCTCGTCCCCGGGGTCTTGCCGCCGGGCTCGTCCCCGGATGTCGCCCCAGGCACCTTCTCGGAGACCTCCACGAGATCCTCGAGACATTGACACCAGGGCTCGATGGGCTGCTCGGGGGCGAACGGCTTCAGGATCGGGCATCCCGCGAGAAGCTTGTGGACTCTCGAGCCGTCGCCGCTCGATCGCCAGTAGGCGAGCAGCTCGCGGACCCATCGGCGCAGCGCGTCGACGGCGGGCCATCCTCCCGCCGGCCGCTCGAGATAGATCGAGCTCATCCGGTGCCAGAAGTCGCCGATCAGCGACTCGGCATGGAGGCGCCGGATGAAAGAGCTCTGCCACCCGTCATCGGTTGTTTCAGTGTTTGCTCTTCCTGTTTGTTCAGTCAGCGTCAGGCGTTGATGCTCGCACCTGATCCGCCATCGCACCAGCTGCTCGGCGAGTGTCTTGACCGCGGCCTCGACCGTGGAATTTTCTTCCTGGGCTTTGTCCTGCCAACGCCAGGGCAACAGCGGCGCCTTCGCGGTCGACGTCCGCGCGGTTCTCTTCTTCACCTGATAATGCGGCGCCACCAGGGCGTGGTCCAGGTGTTCGCTGATCATCTTCTTGACCCGCTCGACGTCCCCGGAGTCCGCTTTCCAGCCTTCGGCATCAGTATCCGGGTATCTGCCGGACTCGTCCCGCCTGGGGACGAAGCCGGTCAGTAGGCGCCGCACGAGACGCAGACCCCGCGACAGCGAGATCGCCGCTATGGGTCCGGCGTCGGTACAGGTGAAGTCGCACCACAGGGCGGCCTGCAGCCGAGCGTCGAGGGGGATCTCGTCGGAGTAGATCAGGCGGGTCACTTCGTCTGGCTCCAGGTGCAGCAGCCCCGGCACGCGGCGCCCGAGCCGCAGCTCGGCCTGTTGCGCCTCGGCGGTCACGGCTGCCTGGTCGCGGCTCGACGACTCCGAAAGCAGCCGCCCGCCGCGGGCGAGCGCCAGGATCTGGGGCAGATAGACGTCGAGCCAGAGGTTCAGGAACCACAGCAGGGCGCTGCTCGCGGACAGGGTGCTGGCGAGCTCCACCTCCCGGTCCGGGGTCGAGGCCACGAAGTCTTCCTCGCCCTCCATCGGCGGCCTGGTCACGTGTACGGCGAGTAGCGACAGCACCTCGCTGCGCAGGCTTCGCCGACCACGAATCCACGGCTCGAAGAGCGCGATCTGCGACTTCGGCTCCAGGCTCAGGATGGTTTCGCGCAGCAACTGGGTGAGCCCGGGTCGGGTCCAGGCGTACATGTCCTCGATGAAGAAACCGAACGGCTCGAGCACGTCACGATGGATGTCGAGCAGCGCCCAGGCCCCGGCGTCGAAGGCGTCGAACCAGCGATGGTCTTTCCCCCACTCGAAGCTGCCGCCGCGGGAATCGCCACTGGGCAGAGTGTGGACCAGCGCGTCGACCACCTGGATCTGCCGGCGCAGCATGATCGGCTGCAGGGGCCAGCGGATCAGCTCGCTGTCGTCGCGCCATCGCGCTGGACCGAAGAAGAACCGCGAGGCGGCTTTCAACAGATCCTCGACCCTGTGTCCCTCTTCATCGCCGCCCGATCTCGCGTCGCCGTTGCCGGCCGAGGTCGGCAAATAGCGCGCGGAGCGCACCCGCAGCGCGCCCAGCTGGAGCCGAATACGGCTGCGAATGGGGAAGTACTTGGCCAGGAACTGCGACGCCATGTGCCGCGCCATGCGCCCTGGCGAGTAGGTTTCGGCCAGGGTTTCGAGGGGCTGGAAGTCCTCTGTGCGACCGATGCTGCCAGCGCTCTGCAGCTGGATCTCGTTGGCGAATTGAACCTTCAGCAGCTCCTCGGCGAGTACCGACGAGAAAGTGACCACCGGCACCAGCCGCGGGTGGACCAGGTAGTGGCGATAGGTGTTCAGGAAACTCCGCAGGCGTTTGAAGGACAGGTCCGCGTCGTCGACCGGCATGATGATCAGAGCCTTACTATGCGGGTCCCGCTGGATCTGAGCGAACGCCGACACCAGCTTCTGCAGCTCTTCGCGCAGCAGCCGGCCGCTGCGGTGCTTCTCGAGCAGCTCGAGGCTGACGCCCCAGGGGTCCGTTTCCCTCGAGTCGCCGGCGTGCACCACCTGCAGGTACTCGCTCACTCGCTGGAAGTCGCGGTCCAGCGGCAGCATGGTGCCGGTCTGACGGCTGCTGTCCTGGGCCGGGCTCTGCTCGATCTCCTGCCACAGGGTGGCGAGGAAGGTGTAGACGAACTGCTCCTGGTCCCCGTGCGCCACCAGCCCGGGGGCGAGGACCGGCAGCGAGTAGGCCTCGAGACCGTGAAACGGATCCCCCGGGGCGGGTCGTTCCATGCGGTTGACGCGCTCGACCAGGGTCTTCAGGAGGCTGGACTTGCCGCAGCCGTGATTCCCTTGCACCGCGATCGACAGCGTCGGTTGTCTGTCGAGCGGCACGTCTTTGCCCTGCCTGATCTCGCGGTCGATCTGCTCGAGAGCCTTCTGATGGTCCTTCAGGAGCCTGGAGATCTTCTTCAGCTCGTGATCCCACCACAGGCTCTCGCCCTCTTCGAAGGGGCGCGCGGCGCGCGATCGGTCGAGGTTGAGCGTGATATCGCTGGCGGTCTGTGCACTGCTCATCTTTCCCTCCTCGAGACCCGGCGTTGACAGCGAGACGGCCACACGGCGTCGTACTGGCGTGAAATCCCGCTGGAGCTGGTCCTCCAACTCTTCAGTCTGTCACCGGTAGAGGGTTGCCCGGACCACCCCTCGGCGTCGCTCGCGGGTGCTGGACGGGTGGCCGCCGACTACCCGCGAGGGTGGCGGTCGCGGCGGCCGCCGGGCGATATCTTGAGCGCGTGTAGCTCGATCGGATTCGAACAGCTTCAGGAGACCGGGAGGTAGAGGAAGATGCTGGATCGCAAGGACAAGTGGTCGGTCGGACAGTGGATGACGTCGAACCCGCACAGAATCGCGCCCGAGACCTCGGTGAGGACCGCCTTTCTCAAGATGCGCACCGCGGGCTACCGCCACCTGCCGGTGGTCGAGGACGAGAAGCTCGTGGGCATGGTTACCGACCGCGACTTGCGACGCCCCGACCTCTCCGACGAGCCCGAGGGCTGGCACGACTTCTACAACCTCGACGACGACTACGAGGTACGCCACGTGATGACCAGCCGGGTCGAGTCGATGAAGCCCGGCGACAGCCTGGAGAAAGCCCTCGACCTGCTGATCGAGCGCAAGTTCGGGGCCGCGCCGGTGGTCGACAAACACGCCCGGATAATCGGCATCATCACCACCTTCGACCTGATGCGGGCCTTCCAGTCGGCCCTGGGCGAAGTCGGCGAGGCCTTGCGGCAGGGGTATTAGCGGCTCAGGGAGGACCGGAGCCCTCTTCGTCCACCACGGCCTCGACGTCGCCCTCGGAGAACACGATCGCCAGCTCCACCCGGCGATTGCGCTGGCGCGAGGCCGGATCGGTGCCCTGCACCACCGGTGAGCTCTTGCCGAGCCCCCTGGTCGACATCACCGCCTGGTCGATCCCCGCCACCACCAGGTAATCGCGCACCGCGTCCGCGCGCCGCTCGGACAGCTTCTGGTTGTACTCCACCGTGCCGACGTCGTCGGTATGGCCGAAGACCTGCAGGCCGTAGTCCTGGAAAGTCAGCAGCACGCCGGCGATACGGCTGAGCAGCTCACGGTTCCTGGGCCGCAGATTCGCCTTGTCGAAATCGAACTCGATCTGGTCGCTGTCCAGCGTCATCACCAGGCCCAGCGCCGTGCGCCGCGTGTCCGCGATCTTGCCCAGCGCGCCCTGCAACCGGTCGAGCTCCACCTCCAATTTCTTCCGAATCTCCCCGGCCTCTGCCTTGGCTGCCGCCTCTCGCTCGCGCGCCAGCTCCGCGTCGATCAGCGCCTGGTCGCGCTTGATCTCAGCCGCCACCTGCTCCTCCTCGGCCGCCGCCCGCGCCGCCGCCGCCCGCCGGGCCTCCTCCTCCGCCTCCAGCCGCGCTGCCGCCGCCGCCTGCTCGCGCTTCTCGGCCATCTTGCGATCCTGCTCCGCCAGGCGCGCCTGCTCCGCCGTTTGCATCTCCCGCGTCGCCGCCTGCTCCGCCCGATCCGCCGCCGCGCCCGCCTGCGTCCGAGCCTCCTCCGCCCGCGCCTCCGCTTGCTCGGCCCGGTCCTCGGCACCCGCGACCTGCCCGTGCAGATCCTCCACCTGCCGGTTCAAGTCGCCGAGCTGCTCGCCCAGCCCCGCGATGTGGCGCCAGACGAAGAAGGCCGCGACGGCGAGCAGGATGGCAGCCGTGACGGCGAGGATGGTGTTGCGTTTGGTCATGGTTCGCTAGGCGTTGTAGAAGTACATACCGTACCACCAGGCAATTGCCTGGTAGTTCACGAAGGCGACGACGAACGCCACGAGAGTCGCCAGTAGAGAAGAACCGAGGCAGCCCAGCAGGCGCCGCGCCGAAGCCCGAACCAGCAACCCGGCTGGAATCGCACCGGCTGCCAAGAGGACCAGGCCGATGTTATAGGCGGGCAGATACGTGGTCGGCCACACGCCTGTCACCACCGACAACCAATAGAGATGAGGGACGAGCACACCGAGAACGGCCAAGGCAATGAGTCGCATGGGTTGATAGACTCGACGTCGCCTGAAGTGGTTCCACTGGCATTGAACGTACTGTGCCGGCGCCGACTCCTGATCCTGCAATCAGTCCCCGGCATTCCTGCCGCCGGAGCCCTGGCCCGCAGGCCCAGGTCACGACCGGTACCACCGCGGTCAACCGGCGGTCGAAGCGTTCCAGGGGCGTCGCCGTGGCTCACTCTGCCAGGCAGCGGTCAGTCGGCCTTGCCGTCAAAAATCTGGTGGAGGGAGGTGGCGGCCACGAAGCGATCACCCCACTCCAGCAGTTGCTCGGCGTCGGCGGTGCGCACGCGATCTTCGACGATCGGGCTGAGCGTGCCGAAACGACGGGTCAGCTGGCGCAGCAAGATGGCGGCTTCACCTTCTTGCCGGCCTTCTTGCCGGCCTTCTTGCCGGCCTTCTTGCCGGCCCTCGTGCCGGCCCTCTTCCCGCCACTGCGCGGACCAGTCGATGGCGTTCTCGGCGATCATCGGACTTACCTCCTCGAGTTTCTTCACTTGTTTTACGGTAACGCCAGGCAGCCGCGATGGCAAGAACACCTGAGTCAGCCACAGAGCGCACGCTCGCCGTAGGTCGGCATGGTCTGGGACATCCAGGAGTTGGTCGAGCTCATCGATCGGCCTGGTGTCCAACCCTCGGCTGGCCTCGAGCCACAGCAGGCAGGCCACCGGATTGTGCATGGCCGCGAGTCGATCGGCGGGAAAGGCATTGGCGTCGATCAGGAGATAACGAAGATGCGGCAGGTAGGGCGTGACCTCCGATGGCGCCGGCGCGATCAGGTCGAAGATATCCATCGCCGCCGTCCACGCTCGCTGGCCGCGATAGAGGACCACCGGCAGGACGACCGGCAGCAGGCTGCCGCGCTGGGCCTCCGTCGATTTGGAGATCTTGCGATAGAGACCTCCCGCGTAGTCGAGAACCCGCACGGCCATGAACGACTCGACGGTGCTCTGCAGCTCGAGCATCAGGTAGACGTAGACCCATGAGTCGGAGCCGCGCCAGCCGAGGCGCCAGATGACGTCGTCGTAGCGCACGCCGAGGTTGTCTCGGGGATGGGCTTCGCTGACGGTTTCGAGGCTCTGGAAGTCGAGCCGGTCGATCCAGTCGCCGGGGACGAAGCCGCGGAGCAGAGATTCGACGAGGTGGGGGTAGGAGAAGAGGAGTTTGTAGGCGCTGTCGTGTTGTCCCATGCACGGTCCTTTGTGGTGGTTGGCAGTCAAAGTGGGCGCGATCCGGATAGACCTCGCCATTGCTTCTTTGAGAGCCACACCTACAAGAGACGCGAAATGGCGCTCTGATCTTGCCGCGCCGCTTGACCAATGTGCCTGGGCAGGGTTGCGCCATCGCACATCGGTAACCACCGTCGCCGATCGGGGCCGGTGTATGATGGTGGCTGCCACCAATAGAACAGCCATCGGGAGGGCTGATGTCGAATCGAACGGAGCTCCGTGGGGAGCCGTGTCATGTCTGCTAGGAAGTTTGGATGGCGCCGCCTGGTTGGCCTCGGAGCGGCGGGCGCCGCGGTTGGCGTGGCCGTTTGGCAGCAGCCTTAGACCGCAAGCGCCTCTTGGACGTTATGCACTGCCTCGCTCGCGCGCGTCGTCTCGCACGCGAGTTCTTGGCCCATCCCCACCGTGCAAGGAGCCCGTTGCTATTCGCAACAGGCTCCTGGCCGCCGTCCATTTCCTGGTCGGACGCCTGGGCGGCGTCCAGGACGGCGCCCCTTTTCCGGTCGGACACTTAGTGCGCGTCCAGGATGGCGTGCTTTTTCCGGTCGAACGTCTGGTCCGCGTCCGGAGTGGCGGGCCTTTCTCTGTCGGACGTCATTCGAGGACCGGCGATCTCGTCCGACGGGCTGGAGGGCGCGTTCGGCGGCGCTGGAACTACGTCCGACGCGGGGAAGACGAGCTCGACGGCCGCGGAACTATGTCCGACCCGCGAAAGAAGGGTTCGGCGGCGGTGGAATTGCGTCTGACGCGCCGACTTTCGCGCGGCAGGAAGTCAGTTTGAGCGCCCTGGTGGCTTCGAGACCACCGTAAAGCGCGCCCCTGAGGCCGGTTTTTCTGCTTCGGGTCAGCGAGACGCATTTGCGCTCATGGTGACGGTCGCGCGCGGAGCTCGCCGAGTCGAGCAGTTCCGGCTCACTCGAACTCCCCGGAGGTACGCCAGCGGTGGTAACCACACAGAATAGTCTGTCTGTCGGTAGAAAACCTCATGATCGAAGAATTTCTTCATGTTGGTGCAGCAGAGCGGACAGCCATCACCAGAAGGTCATTTCGGTCGGTTGGCGTCATCTGAGTGGACACTCCCAAGGCATCAAGGGCCGATATGTCCGCTCCAGTCAGAATCTGTTTATGAGAGTAGATTGCTTTCTGTCGAGCCATAATTTTACACTGTGGCCATCATGATTCACCAAATCGCCCAGGACGTGTACCGCTGGATTCGAGAACATGGACACCTCTCCAGAGAGGAGATCGCCGAAGCCATCGGCAGAAAACGCCAGGTCGTCTATCGGTGGGAGCAGGGAGACCAGATCCCCAGCCCCGAGCAGGAACAGATCCTGGTCGAGAAAGCCAAGTGCAGCAAGCTGGTCTTTGCCGAGATCATGTGCAAGAAGCTCTCGCTGCTCACCGGCAGGCGCGTCATGATCGCGCCCGAGGACCAGGTGCGCTACCTGCCCACCGTGTCCCTCGCCCGGGCCGCGGAGCTCTATCGCGAAAACTATCCGAAGCTCACTCCCGTGCAAAGACGCCGAATCGAAGAGAAGCTGAGGCACGGCCGCACGCTCGACTCCGTGGTCGAGGAGACGCTCTCCATGATCGAACGCGACGTGGAGCGCGAGGTCGAGATCGCACAGAAAGCGTGGGACTCCGCGTAGGGTCGGCCCCACCGGAACCCTGAACAGCGCGCGCCGCTGAAGGCGGCGGACGTGTCGAGCCCGAGCGCCCGGCACGGGAGAGCTGCAGCCACCGATTGCCACTTTCAAAGAGACGGAGCAAGAGATTCATGAATACAGCAAAACCGATCACCCGCAGTTCCGCGCCGCCGGCGCGGCGGGCCGGCGCAGGGATCCCGCCGGCCTACTTCCACGCGGTCTCGAGGCGACGCGCGGCCTCGATCGACCGCGCCCACCGTGGCACGAGCCACAGACATTCGTTCAGGAGAACCCACAGTGAAACCAGAAAGAGTCCAGAACCGGTCCATGCCGGTCACGCCCGACCGCCTCCGCGAAGCCAACCTCGGCCTGCGGGACTGGGAGGTGGACCCGACGCCCAACGCCATCACCCGCCACTTCCCGCAGCCCAGCTTCGCCGCCTCCGTGAAGTTCCTCACCCAGGTCAGCGAGCTGGTCGAGACGCACGGCACGGTGCCCTTCGTCACCGTCAGCCGAACCGGGGTCACCATCCGGCTCGGCAGCCCGCCCGAGACCGGCGTCAACAAGGCCGAGCTGGAGCTCGCCGACGCCCTGATGGGCGCCGCCTAGCCCGGCGACCGCCATCAACATCCGAAAGGAGACACGATGCCCCTGAAGTCAGTGACCCGGCTGCGCAAGAACTGCGGCCAGCTCGCCGGTCACTCCCGGGTGCAGGCGACGCGGTCCGCCCAGGCGGCGGCCGAGCAGTGCCGGGATTTCCTGCCCGAAGGCGGGGAGCTGACCCTGCTGCAGTTCCAGCTCGCCCTCGGCAAGAAGCTGGAGCACCTGCGCCGCCGGCTGACCGCGCTCGATGACCGGCACGCTCACGAGCTGCAGGTCGACCGCAACCTGCGCGAGGACCGCGACTCCGCGACCAGTGAGCTGCGCGAGCGGCTGTTCCAGCTGCGCGACAGCCTGGACGGCCTG
Source organism: bacterium (assembly GCA_024226315.1). Taxonomy (GTDB): domain Bacteria; phylum Acidobacteriota; class Thermoanaerobaculia; order Multivoradales; family J023; genus JAAELT01. Next base: position 39,352 of record JAAELT010000402.1, read on the forward strand.
TTCGGCACCGGTGGCGGCGCCAAGATCTTCGAGGACGCTCCGCGCATCCCCGACGACCCGACGGCGCTGCACCAGCTCACCGGCCGCATCCACAACAACCTGTCGGACCCCGGCTTCGAGATGCCCGCGCCGTTGCAGAAGGGCTTCAAGCTCGAACGCGACAACTCGGTGACGGACTTCGAGGAGCCCTTCCTGCGGCTCGACGTAGCCCTGACGCGGCTCGAGGAGACCGAGAGCGACTCGAAGTTCAGCCAGTCGGAGAAGGACCTCAGCGTCGACGAGGCCGTGATCTTCGTCGGCAAGGTAGCCCGCTTCTACGAAGCGTTCTACGCCCTGGTGGGCCTCGACAAGCTGGCACAGCGGGTGCGCCGCTCCTCTCATCGCCGCAACGACGGCGAGGTCGAGGAGCCCGACCGCGAGGAGCCCGAGACGGACGAGGCCGAGGAGTCCGAGAACGCCGCACCGGCGCCCGAGGACACCGAGACCGAACTACCGAAAGCCACTTGACGCGGTGGGCCGGCGCCTTCGGGCGCCGGCCCTTCCCCCGCCCATTCGCTGAGTTCATTCCCACACCAGGAGCCACGATGCCCCACTTCGACGCCATCGAGTTCTTGCGCGCCTTCTTCCCGGATCCGATCAAGCCCGGTCGCCTCTGGCTCTGGACCCGCACCCACCGCAACGGCAACGAGCACAGCTATTGGTGCTACGGCCACAGAGAGGCCGCACGCCTGATCGAGAAGTTTCGTCGCACCCGGGACCTCTACATCGGCGCCGCGCTCCAGGACGCGCGCCTGGCGCTCCGGATCGCCCGCCGCCGGCGCTCGCGGGCGACGCTGGGCAGCATTCGCGGCAACGCGGCCACGGCGACCGCCATCCCGGCGCTGTGGGCGCGGATACCGATCGGCTCCCGCGGCGCCCTGCCAGGCGACCACCAGGCCGCCTACCGCGCGCTCGAGGCCTTGGACCTGGCGCCGTCGGTGGCCGTGTCGACCCCTCGCGCCGCGATCTTCTTCTGGCTGCTGGACAAGCTCTGGGTGATCGACGACGAACACGAGCGCGCCCGGGCGCAACATCTGCTGTACCGCCTCCAGTGGGCGCTCGATCAGCGCGGCGTGGATCTCGGCTGGCGATTGCCGCCCGATGGCGACCTGGCCCGCCTGTTGCGACTGCCTGCCGGCCCGAAGGAGAACACGTCCCTGATCCTGGAGCGGTTCCCGCTGGGACCCAGCGACGCGCGCTACCGGCGCGGGGACTTCGCCCACCTGCCCGAGCCGCCGCCCGCCGAAGCCCCACATTCCACGAGTCCGCTACCGGACGGTGCTCCAGCGTCACGCCAGGAGCCGCTCGAGCTCGACCCGATCTACGACGGCTGCTCGTACCTGCGCGCCTGCTTCGACCACAGCGGGACCCTGGACACGAAGGCGTGGCGCGCCGCGCTGACGCTGGTCGCCCCGTGCTTCGGCGGTCGCGAGCGGGCGCACGACCTGAGCAGCGCCCACCCGGGCTACGACGAGTACGCCACCGACGACGAGTTTGCCCGCGCGCTACGGGCGCCGCATGGCCCACGCACCTGCGACTTCTTCGCCCACCGGCTGGGCGGCTTCGACGAGCACTGCAGCGTCTGCCCCCACTTCGGAAAGATCCACAGCCCGGCCGACCTCGGGCGCCGCAAAGGAGACACGCCATGATCATCGAAGACCTGTGGACGGCTTCCGGCCCGTCGACCTGGGACCTCAACGCCCTGGAGCGCCTCGGCAAGCGCCGGCGCGCGATCGAGGCCGCCGAGCCGGCCGACGAGCACCAGGCCCAGATCCGCACCCACCTGCTCGCCACTCTCGACCTGATGGAGGAGGGCCTGTGCGAGGAGGGCCGCCACGCGGCGATCGTGGAGGAGGGCCTGCAGGTGCTCGACGCCTTCGAGGCTGGCCTCACCGATGCCGAGCGCGGCCGGAAGCGCAAACGCCGCCGGCGCCAGCGGGTCGCACATCGCCCGTCCGCCGCCCGCCCGCGACGCTCCACCCATTCCACGCAGCGAACCAAGGAGACCCGATCATGAGCTCCACCCTGACGCCGAAGCCCACTATCGCCGCCGTCGAGAACCTGCGCGGCCCGGTCCTCGCCTTCGACCCCCGCTGCCGCGGCGACGTCCACCTCAAGGCCGCAATGCTGGCCCTCGCCTCGCAGCTCGAGGGCCTGCACGAGGAGGGCGACGCCGACACCCTGGAAGCCGGCGTGGCCTGGACCGCACTCTTCTCGTTCCCGACCCTGGTCGCCCCCGGCCCGCGACCGGGCGAGCTGGTGTCGCTGACCCTCGAAAGCCGGCTGGTGGACGAGGACGCCGCCGCCACGCTCCAGACCCTCGCCAGGATCCGTAAGGCGCTGACCATCTTCGACCCGCCCGGCTTCACCGCCGCTCTCTGGCGCTCCACACTGCTGTCGATCTACGGCATGGTGGAGCACTTCATCCTGCTCGACGACGACTCGGGCGTGGACCGCTGTTTCGAGCTGCTCGACACCGCCGAAGAGATGGCCGGCCGCATCCACCACGCGGCCACCACCGGAGTCGCGTAAGCGATGGCCGCCACGGTCTTCTCCAGCACCAGAGCCCGCCGCCTGGCCGAGGCCGGCGCCGCCATCGAGGCCTTCGAGCCCGGCAACTGGTCTCAGCGCCACCTCCGCGCCCTCCTGCTCTCGATCATCGCCTACATGCGATTGAACTACTGCGAGCCTGGCAAGGAGGAGCACTTCGACGAATGGTGGCTGTCCGTCGACGTCTACCGACGACTCCTGGAGTCGCGGCGCTTGGTGGGCGAGGGCGCCCAGAGTGTGCTGCGAGAGGCGCTCGCTCTGCGTTGGAAGGACCTGGAGCAGCCGGCGGTCGTCCGCCGGATCCTGGAAGGACCGAAGCGGCGGCGGCAGCGTCGCCGGAACCCGAAGCGAATGCCGAAGAACCAGTCGTGGTACGCGGCTCGCCGGCGGACGGCCGGCGCAAGGAGTCTGAGATGAGAAGGAAAGCGGTGACCAAGCGCCTGAAGGCGATCGCCAGGTTGCGGAGCATGATCCGGGTCTCCGGCGGGGAGCTGAGCGAGCGGCTAGCACGTCGTCCGGCGGCGCCGCGGGGGGAGGGGTTCGGGTATGGGGAGGTGTTCGCGCATTGGGATGCCGAGCTCGCCGCGGTCGAGCGCGAGCTCGCCGCGGCGGAGGATGCGTACGTGCGCCGTAAGGAGCTCATCGTCACCGTGCGGGGGTTGCGCGACCAGGCGATCTCGGACCTCTACCAGGAGCAGACGGCGGTGCAGGGCCTCTTGCAGAGTCTGCCGGATTCGAGGGAGCTGGTTCTGGAAGGGATCGCTGGGGCGGTGCCGCAGGATTCGTCGGCACTGGCTCTGCGGGCCCGGCGGACGGCGGTTCTGCTTCGCCGGTTGCAGCGAACAGGCCGGTGGCGGGGGGACAAGGTAGGGGTCGAAGTCGCGAATCTGATCGAGGCGCTGGAGGAGGGTGGGCGGGAGCTGGAGATGCTGGTCTCGGAGTTGGAGGATGCGCAGGCCGCGGTCGACGCGGCACGGTGCCGGGCGGAGGAGAGGGTGGCAGGCGTCGACGGGGTGGTGCCGTGGATCACCCGTGGGCTGGAGAGCCTGTGTCGGCTGGCCGGCCAGGATGGGCTCGCCGGGCGGATCCGGGTTCGCTGAATCGGTTAGCCGGATCGGGTGCCCGGGACGCTATTTCTTTGGCTTGGCGCCTTTGAACACACCAGCGGCGATCAGCTCCCGCGCCTTGCCGGTGATCTCGTCAGAGAGGTTCTGTGCCTGGATCGCCGAGACCCACTGAGACAGTGCCGCGAGGGCTTCCGTGTCGCCGGAGAGGACTCGAAATCGCTTGTATGTCTCGCCGGCGAGCTCGGCGAGCGCCCCCCACTCTCTCGCCAGGTGGAGGATCTCTCCGAGATCGAGCCCGACAAGCGCGATTTCCCAGGGCAACTGAAGCGCGCGGAATCCCTCCAGGGCGATCCGGAACGCTCTCTCCGCGCGGCGATCGAGCCCAACAGCAGCCCAAACCAATCCCTCGACCCACAGCAGTCGGTAGCGCCCGGCGCTCCGCACCTGGCCTTTCAGCAGCTCGCGAGCTCTTCGGATGTTCTGCAAGGCCGCGGTCTTGGCGCTGTGATGAGGCGACTTTGACATCGCGAGAGCCAGGTTGTGGGCGCCACTCACGTGGATTCGCTCGCTCCGGGGCGAATCCTTCGGATCAGTGCGGCTCAGGGCCTCCCCGCAACACGCGATTGCCTCGGGGAACTGGCGGACCATTTCCAAGAGGTAGCCTCGACAGACCAGCGCCTCGGAGATCAGCTCTCGGCCGCGGTCACCCCTGGCTACTTTGCGCAGTTGCTGCAGTGCTGTGGCCGACAGCACCAGGGCCTCATCCATTCGACCCTGGCAAGCTCGCAGCACCGAGAGGCGTCTCCGAATATCCGCGGCTGTCGCAGGCTCGACCGATCCAGACCCGATCAAGGTCAGTGCTTGCCGATAGGGCTCCTCCGCAGCGTCAGGGTCGCCCGCAGCTCGATACGCGCCTCCCAGCAGTGCCCACGCTCGAGCGAGCCGTGTGAGGTGCTCCTTATGACCGTCCGGGGTGTCGCCCTCCGGAATCGATAGCGCATGGTCCGGGGCAACCTTTGCCCACTGCAGGCCCTTTTGCGGGTCGTGGTAGATCAACCCGTCAAGATGCTCGTGGAGGAGATCGCAGAACACCGGATCTGCATAGGATCGCCGGGTCAGTAACGCTCCGGGATCGCCTGCTGGCAGCTCGCGAAGTAACCTCTTGGCCCAGCTCAAACAGTGCGGCATCGGTCGAGAGACTAGCACAAGGAAAAGGGGCGAGCCGTTCAGGCCGGCCCGCCCCTAGGAGCTGTGTCTAGCCGCTCGGAACGGCACCCGGCCCGTACCCGGCACGTAGCGATGTTTTCACCGTCACTTCGTCCTCACCTCCGTTCCACGCAGTCAACCTGACCTGTTGGTGTTCGCCGCTGACCACTTCAGCGTTCAGCACACCATAATTCCTAGAAACAACCTACCGCTCGGTCGGTTGTTTCAATCGGGCCGGACGGAGTTTCTGGCTTAGTGTTCTGTCCATGGGCAGCGCAGACAGAGTCGGCACCGTGCTCGAAGTCGTGGCTACCGAGTGCCCAGGCTCCTCTTCGCGCCACTCCTCAACTGAAACGCCGCCCGCGGCGGGGGGCTCGCTGTGATGAGCATTCGACCCTCGCTCCCCACCGCGGGCGGCTTTTGCTCGACAAGGTCAGCATGAGCACTATCGATCCAACCGTTCAAGTTGTCCGCGCCGAGATTCAAGGAGACGGCCAAGGCCCTGCTCCATTCCCCGACATCGTCGCGGGCGCTCTCCGGCTGATCCGGACGCGCCAGGGCCTCACCCAGACCGCGGCCTCGAAGCGACCCGGCGCGCCCGATTTCCGGACGCTGAGCCATTGGGAGACGCGCCGCAAACTGCCGAGTCTCCGGATCCTGGCCAACTACCTCAGAGCGCTCGGCCTCGACTTCAGCGCCTTTCAGGAGGCTCTCGATCAGATCGCTGGAGTGGACTCCGCCGAGGCTGCTCTCACGTCGCGCCTGGTGGAGCTGGAGGGGTTGCAGCCTCGAATCACTGAGCTCGAGCGGCGGGTGTCGGAGCTCGAGCGGCCGGACGGGGAGTCGTAAACCCGGCCGCTGCCTAGTTGGGCGGTACCCGACGCGAGCCGACGGCTACGAACTGCCGCCGGAGCGCGAGGTCGACTTCTCCCGCGCGGGGATGGATGCGCGGGAGGGCGGGTAGGGCGATGTACCGATTTCTCGCGACAGTGTCGCGAGTTTTGGCGCGACGAGGGCGAGGGCGATGGCACGGGAGCTGAGCGACTCGGACCGACTGGTGGTCCTGCCCGCGAAGCGGAGGGTCGCGACCCTGGCGAGAAGATCGTCAACGGTCTTGGCAGCCACTGCCGCACACGGAAGCTCACTCCGCGTAGCGCTTCTTCAGCAGCTCGCGAACCTCTTCATGGGGGATCACGCGGCCCGCTTCCACATCCGCAAGGCCCGCCTGGACGTCGCGGAGGAGATGAAGCTCGTCGAGGAGACTCTGGTAGCTATCGATGTCCACGACAACCGCCACGTCGTGGCCCTCATGCCGCAGCGCGACCGGGCGCCTGGTTTCTCGAATCCGCTCCAGGATCGCCGATGAGTTGGCGCCGAGCTCGGAAAAAGCCTGACTCTGGAGAGCCGTCTTGCTGGCTACCGACTTGCTGAGAGTCATGATCTTGCCTCCTGAGTGAAAGGCTACAGTACCACGCTCTGCCAGTGCCACAGAGACCACTCTGCCGATTCGAAGTGTCACACTCGTCGCCGGAGCGCGGACGACGGCCGGGGCCTCGTGAGCCGGACATGGGGCGAGCATGCCGGGGTGAGAAGGCGGCGTCAAGCGCCCCCGAGAGCCTCAGCCCTCCCCCGCTTTCAGGAGATCAGAGCGCATCCTCTACTCGTCGCCAGCGGGCGCCTCGACCCTGGCCCTCGGCCACGAGCAGCCCTTCGTCCCGCATCTGGCGCAGTACGCGGCGGATCATATCGCGGCTGACGCCGGGGCAGTCGCGCTCGAGCTCGGAGATGGAGAAGGAATGGGGGTAGCCACCGCTACCGAACCGCCCTCGGCATCAAGCGGCTTCTGCGTGCAGCCGCAGACCTAGAGCCCGAGCCACTTTGAGGACCGTGGCGAAGCTCGGGTTGCCGTTCTCGCTGAGAGCCTTGTAGAGACTCTCCCGACTGAGGCCGGCGTCTCGGGCAACCTGTGTCATGCCCTTTGCACGCGCGATGTCTCCGAGCGCACGCGCAATACCCGGTGCGTCGTCGGGCGCTTCAGCCAGCCAGGCGTCGAGGTAGGCGGCCATCTCTTCGGGAGTGCGCAGTTGGTCCGCCACGTCGTAGGGCACCGTCTTGGTCTTGGTCTTGGGCATTTTCGACTCGCTCCTACAGGTTCTGGGCCAGCGTGATCGCCGTCTCGATGTCTCGCTGCTGGTTGGATTTATCGCCTCCGGCCAACAGCACGATGAGCTCGTTGCCTCGCTCGGTGTAGTAGACGCGGTAGCCAGGACCGAAGTCGATCTTCAACTCGGAGACGCCGTGAGTGAGATTGCGATGTTGCCAAGGATTGCCATGAGCAAGCCGATCGACCCGTACCTGGATGCGGGCGCGCCCCACGCGATCCTCGAGGGAGTTGATCCAGTCTCGATAGACCACGGTCATGCGCACACGCATGAACACACTGTAGCCTACAGGCTACAGTTGTCAAGCATGAACTTAGCGCTTCGCGCGAACTTTGAGACCGCCTTTGGCTTGGCGAACGACGGCGGCAACGCCCGCCGACGTGCCGCGGCTCAAAGATGAGACAATCAGGCTCATGCTCCAGCCCGGACTCCAGATCCGATATCGACTCG
>JAAELT010000403.1 GCA_024226315.1 bacterium
CTTAGTAAAATTTGGGTACGGGTATGTGCCGCCCATTAGGTGGGTTTTGGCCCTGAAATTCTCTAAACGTGCGTACGATTTTAGCCAAATCCCCATTTAAATGGGTAAGAAATTAAAGACAACTAAAATATTTCACTTTTTTTGAGTTCGAATAGTGTTGATTTTGCGTCGAAGATGTTCGTAGTGCGATTTCAAGCAACAATATGGCCTAGAAAGCCTTATTACTCTCATATTTGGCTTGTTATTACCCATAATATAGGGTCTGTGCCTTCATTAAAAGTGGGTGGGTCTGTAAAATCTGGGTGGCACACCCCCGTCCGTTTATAGGTCGAGTACCCCCCCGGGGTTGTAATACACTTTTGTGTTCTTTTCTACCACAGCTAATCGTTTTGGCTCATTACTGACGTTTGATACTCTAACGCCTGGTTTCCACATCGTCGGGGATGACGGAGATCCGTCCCCGTCTTTGCTACCGGGACGCTTACGATGATATAGGAGCGTGTTTTTAAGTA
>JAAELT010000404.1 GCA_024226315.1 bacterium
CTCGTGCTCAATCGCCCGCTCGTGCTGGAAGTGACGCGCGAACCTAGCGCGGAGGCGATCATCTCGGTAGCGGAACGGGTCACTCCACGCCCCGACGGCGGCACGACGACGTTCATGGCCCTGTGGGGCAACGATTACTGGGCCTTGGCGTATGCCCAGGCGTTCCAGGGCCGGCTCTCGGACTTGAATTTCGTGGACCACAACGCCGATTTCCGAGAGATCCTGGCTGACGGGGATCGTTTACTCACGTTCGAGAAAACGTTCTACTGGCAGCCTGTTTCGGCGTGGGAGGAGCGCCTGGGGCGGCTCTACCTTTCGTCAGCCGCTCCCGAGATCGTCGAGATCGGGACAGAGCCGCCGCTCGCGCCCGCCGACGTGTCGCCAGGGCCAGAGTTGGATATGGGGGACGGTATGTGGCTCCGTTCGGCGCACTTGTCGCCGGGAGAGGGTGGTGATTGGGTGCTGACGCTGTACTGGCAGGTGGAGGATGTCCCGTCTCTCGATTATAGCGTCGCCGTCCACCTGCTTGCCTGGGACCCTCCCCGTGGCGCGGACGACGTTCTGCTCCAGGCCGACCAGGTCCATCCGGTGTATGGCTGGTATCCGACTTCGCGCTGGAGTGTGGGCGAGGTCGTGCGCGAGCACTATCTGATACGAGTGCCAGACGGCGCCGCTCCCCAGGCTGTCCGCATCGCGCTGTACCACACGGATGCGTCCGGCAATTTCGTCAATAGCCCCTGGCTATCCTTGCCGTTTCCCGACTAGTAGGGGCGCACCGGCGTGTGCGCCTCCATCGCCCGTGCAATGCGAGCCGCCACGCGGGCGTTATTGAGCAGCAGCGCCTCGTTGGCGCGGCGCGCTCGCCCGCCGGTCAGTTCGACCAACCGGGCCAGCAGAAAAGGCGTCACCGCCTTGCCGCTCACGCCTGCTACCTCCGCCTCATCCACCGCCCGCGCGATGGCGGTCTCGGCCTCGGCGGACGCGAGTTCGTTGGCCTCGGGGACAGGGACGCAGACCAGGATCGCCGTTGAGAGGCCCAATTCCGTCCGCGCCCGCGCGATTCGGGCCACCTCTTCCGGCGTCTCGACGCGCGTGTCTACGTCCAATCCCGAGCGGCGGCTGTAAAAAGCGGGGAACTCGTCCACGCCGTAGCCGAGCACGGGTACGCCGTGGGTCTCCAGGTATTCTCGCGTGCGCGGCAGGTCGAGGATCGCCTTGGCCCCCGCGCAGACGACGACGATGGGGATAGAAGCCAGCGCGATGAGGTCGGCAGAGACGTCCTCGGGATGTCCCCGGTGCACGCCGCCGATGCCGCCGGTGGCAAAGACGCGGATGCCAGCGCGGTGGGCCAGGTACATTGTCCCGGCGACGGTCGTGCCGCCGTTTGCGCTCTGGGCGGTCACGATGGGCAGGTCGCGCAGGCTGACCTTGCGGGCGGCGCGGTCAGATGCCAGCGTGCCCAGTTCCTCGTCAGAAAGCCCGATTCGCGCTGTGCCATCCAGCACGGCGACGGTGGCTGGCAGCACTCCCTCGGCGCGCGCGGCTGCCTCCATCCGGCTGGCAATGTCCAGGTTGGCCGGAGGCGCAAAGCCGTGGGTGATGAGGGC
>JAAELT010000405.1 GCA_024226315.1 bacterium
ATCAAATTGCCAGGATGGATTGAAATGTTTTGGGCCTTGTCCCTAGTTTGACTTATTACATGAGTCGTAGTTATCGCTATGAGTCCATGCTGGACGCTCAAACTACCCTGAGCAAACAGCTGTAGGGTTGTTGTCGTTGTTGTTGCTGTTTGCGAAGAGCGGGACGGCGTGTAATAAGTCTAGAGCGAGCACAGTTGGGACACTTTAGCAAGTGTTTAGGGGCTTTTCAGTTTAACTTCTCGAAAAGGGTCGAAACCCGGGGAGTGCACTTGATATATTTTTGAGTCGGGGATGTGCCTGCCAATGGGGTGTCATTTCTAGGGAAAAATTCCGAGAAGGGGATATAGGATTGTCTATTAAAGTTCCAGAATGGGGTAGCAGGCAGGACAATTTTTTCCGGAAAGGGTGTGGTTTGTGTCTAATTTTACCCTTAAATGGTTTGGTTTCACAAAACTTTCCGGAAGAAATTCCGGAAAGGGTATTACTTTTGGGGTTCCGAAATTCCGGAATGGGTACAAAAATTTTCTTGGCAGGCACACCTCCGTACTTATGTGGGGTAGGTGCACTCCCCAGGGCACCCAGCATAGACAGTATTGTTTG
>JAAELT010000406.1 GCA_024226315.1 bacterium
CGGTCGCCGCCTGGTGGCGGAGGTGACGGACACCGGTCGAGGGATCGCCGTCGAGAACTTCGAGAAGGTCTTCGAGGCATTCGAGCAGACCGAAAGCGAGATCGGTACTCGAGGAGGCACCGGACTCGGTCTCACCATCGCCCGGAGATACGCACGCCTGATGGGTGGAGAGCTCACGGTGAGAAGTGAGGTCGGCGTCGGCAGCTGTTTTCAGGTCGAAATACCGCTCGAGGAAGCCGCCGCCGCGGGCGTGGAGGAGCAAGAGACACGACGTGTGGTGGGATTGCGGGAGGACTCGCCACATCCTCGAATTCTGATTGTGGACGACCTGTTGGAGAATCGCCGGCTTCTGAGTCAGATACTGCTGACCGTGGGTCTCGAGCTCCGTGAAGCCAGCGATGGCAAAGAGGCCCTTGCGTCCTTCGAAGAGTGGAGCCCGCACCTGATCCTGATGGACCTGAAACTATCCGCGATGGACGGTTTAGAGGTGATTCGGCGTATCAAGGCCACCGCGAAGGGGCGAGAGACTCGTATCATCGCGCTGAGCGCCACTCTCTTCGAGGACGAGCGCGAGGGTATTCTGGCGGCCGGAGCGGACGACCTGGTGAGGAAGCCCTTCGACGTCGGTCGGATCTTGGCGATCCTACGACGCGCTCTCGGGCTGGTGTACCGGTACGAAGATGAAGTGGAGTCGTCGAGCGCCGCGCGGCCCCAGGTCAGACTGAGAGATGCGGCAGGGAAGTTGCCATCGTCGTTGGTGGAGCCGATGCGGCGAGCCGCGATCAGCGGTCGGTTGGACCGCCTGCGGGAGCTGATCGAAGAGGTGGCGCGCCATGACGCGGC
>JAAELT010000407.1 GCA_024226315.1 bacterium
CACCGCGAGGAGCGCGAGCTGACGGTGATGCTGGTGGTCGACGTCAGCTCCTCGGGCGCTTTCGGCACCGGCGCCAAGCTCAAGAACGAGGTGGCGGCCGAGCTCGCCGCGCTGCTCGCCTACACGGCGATCAAGTCCAACGACCGGGTCGGGCTGCTGATCTTCACCGACCACATCGAGCGCTACATCCCGCCCAAGAAGGGCAGCGCCCACGTCTGGCGGGTGATCCGCGAGATCCTGAGCTTCGAGCCCACCCGTCAGGCCACCGATCTGAGCGGTGCGTTGGAATACCTGTCGAAAGTGGTCCGGCGCCGGTCGGTCATCTTCGTCATCTCCGACTTCCTCGATCAGGGCTTCGAGGAGCGGCTGCGCATCGCCGGCCGCCGTCACGACGTCACCGCCATTTCGGTCGGTGACCGCCGGGAGGCGGAGCTTCCCGCCATCGGCATCCTGGAGCTCGAAGACGCCGAGACCGGCGAGACGATCCTGATCGACACCTACGACAAGAACACCACCCGAGGCTTCCAGGTGCTTTCGGGCGAGTCGCGCAGGGAGCGCCGGAATCTCTTCCGCTCGTCCGGCGTCGGCCAGGTGGACATCCGCGCCGACGACGAGGACTACGTGGACAGCCTGGTGCGCTACTTCCATTTCCGGGAATCCCGCCGCTAAAGACAACCAAGCTTCGAGACGAATCATGGAATTGAGACCCCCACCGAGCACCCCATCGGCGCCGGCCAACGACAGGCTGGTGCGAGCCCTGCTGATCCTCAACCTGGTTGGCCTCCTCGCTCTGGCCGTCTTCCTCTGGCTGCACGCCGGCGCCGGGGAGACAGAGGACCCCGAGGCCGCCGAGCATGCGCGTGACGTGGCGTCGAAGCTCAAGTCGGCCGGCGCTCTCGACGAGGCTGCGGCGCTCTACGAGGTCTATCTGGCCAGCACGGATGCCACAGCCGACACCCGCGCCAGCGTCGCCTACAGCCTGGGCAGCACCTACCTCGACGACGGCCGCTACGAGAAGGCGTTGCGCTGGTTCTACGAGGCCGAGTCGCTGGGCGTCGGTGAGCTGCAGGATCAGCTGACCAAGAAGGTCGTCCACACGCTCGAACGCCTCGGGCGCTACCACTCGGCGAAAGCGGTGCTCGACTCGCGGATGGCGCTGGCGCCCGATGGTGAGATCGCGCGGTCCGCGGACGATCCCGTGGTCGCGCGCATCGGTGACGAAGAGATCCCCCGCTCGGCGGTCCTGCGGGTGCTCGATGAGCTGCCGCCCGAGGCGGCGGCGCAGCTTCAGGGCACCGAGGCGCGCGGTGAGCTGCTGCGCAAATATGTCGCCGACGAGCTGCTGTGGCGCAAGGCGGTGAAGCTCGAGTACGACCGCGACCCGCAGGTACGGCGCAGCTACGAGGCGTTGCTCAAGCAGCTGGCGATCTCGAAGTTCGTGGAGAAAGACGTGGTCCCCAAGATCGAAGTCGACCCGGCGGACCTGAAGAACTTCTTCGAGGCCAACCGCGCCCGCTACGAGAGGGAGGGCGAGACGCTCGAGCAGATGCCGCCAGAGGTCGAACGCGATTACCGGCTGTCGAAGGTGCAGGCGGCGTACAACGAGGTGATCGAGTCGGAGCTTTCGACCGAGGACGTCGAGCTGTTTCCGGAGAGGATGGGGGATGGGTAGACGGAACATACCTGCTTGGGTCCCCCCCTTTGAAAAAGGGGGGTTAGGGGAGATTTCCGCAGGAGCGGTACGCAGAGAATCCCCCCTCGATCCCCCCTTTTCCAAAGGGGGGAGGTCAGAAATCCTGAGCGCCTTGGCTGTCGCAGCGCTCCTGGTCGGCTGCGGCCGGCCGGAACCCGAGGTCGAGATCCCCGAGGAGCCGCGCCCGGTTGTCGAGACACGATCTCACGTGGATCGGGCCATCGCCACCACCGGAGACGTCATCAACTACACGGTGACGGTGGATCACGACCCCGCCTACGAGATCGAGCTGCCCGAGCCGGGCGCCGACATCGCCGGCTTCCGGATCATCGACGTCGGCACCGAAGAGCCGCGCGAGGAAGACGGGCGGAGGATCCAGGAGCGCTGGTACAAGCTGCGCGCCGATCTTGTCGGGTCGTATGTGCTGCCCCCGGTGCGGGTGGCCTACCGTCCGGCTCGAGACGAGAGCGCCACCGAGGCCGGGGAGAGTACCGAGGCGCAGAGCGTCGAGACGTCGGAGATCTTCATCGAGGTCCAATCGGTGCTGCCCGAAGGCAGCGAGGTGAGCGAGATCCGGGGCTTGAAGCCACTGCGTGAGATCGAGCGCGCCCTGCCCTGGTGGATCCCAGCCGCGGGCGGCGCCGCGTTCGTCTTGCTGGGTCTGCTGGGCTTCTTCCTGTGGCGGCTCATGCGCAGGCCCGTCTACGTAGAGCCGCGGCCGGCGCACGAAGTCGCCTACGAGGCCCTGGAGCGCTTGCGCCATACCGACTTCGAGGACGCCGAAGCGATGCGACGTTTCCACTTCGAGATCTCCGAAGTGATCCGCGGCTACGTGGAGAGCCGCTTCACGCTCAACGCCACCGACCTCACCACCGAGGAGATCGTCGGTCGGCTCGACGAGATCCGTAGCCTGCGCGGCGACGAGGGCACGCGCCTGCGCCAGTTCTTGGGTGCCACCGACCGGGTGAAATTCGCAGCCTACGAGCCGGCGGAGGACGAGATCTCCCAGACGTACGAAGGCGCCCTGAGCTTCGTCGAGGCGACGCGCGAACGGCCGGCCACCGCGCAGATCGCCGCGAACAGCCAGGGAGAGGAGGCCGCCGCGGCATGATGAGCGAGCTGTTCTTCGCCAATAGCTGGATGTTCTGGGTCCTGGCACCGCTGTTCGCGTGCTGGGTGCTGGCACTGATCCTGGTCCCCTGGCTGGCCCACAAGCGGCGCAAGGCCGCGGCCTTGCGGTTCTCCAACATCCGCTCGCTGCAGCGTCTGCGGCCGTCGAAGACGCTGATCCTGCGGCGCCTCTTCCAGGGGCTGCGGCTGGCGACCGTGGCGCTCCTGATGCTGGCCATGGCGCGGCCGCAGACCGGCAGGACCCAGACCCAGGTGCGCACCGAGGGGATCGACATCGTGCTGGCGATCGACACCTCAGGCTCGATGCAGGCGCTCGACCTCGACGCCAGCCGCAAGATCTCCGACCGGCGCAACCGCCTCGAAGTGGTGAAGACCGTGGTCGACGAGTTCGTCGAGAAGCGCGACAACGACCAGATCGGCCTGGTGGTGTTCGGCGCCGAGGCCTTCACCCAGTGCCCGCTGACGCTCGACCACGGCATCGTGGCCACGTTCATGGAACGCCTGGAGATCGGCATGGCGGGCGACGCCACGGCCATCGGCTCGGCCCTCGGCACGGCGGTCAAGCGCCTCAAGGACTCCGAGGCGAAGTCGAAAGTCGTCATCCTGCTGACCGACGGCCGCTCCAACGCCGGCTCGCTGTCGCCCGCCAAAGCCGCGGAAGTGGCCGCCACCTTCGGCATCAAGATCTACACCATCGGCGCCGGCACCCGGGGCGAGGCGCCGTTCATCGTCGACTCGTTGTTCGGCAAGCAGGTCATCTACCAGAACGTCGAGATCGACGAAGACACGTTGCAGGGAATCGCCCTCGAGACCGGCGGCAAGTACTTCCGCGCCGAGGACGAGAAAGCGCTGGCCGCGATCTACGAGGAGATCGACCAGCTCGAGAAAACCGAGATCACCATGTCGTCCTACATGGAGTACAACGAGCAGTTCCGCTGGTTTGTGATCCCGGCGCTGGCGCTGCTGCTGCTCGAAGTCGTGCTGCTCGGCACGCGTTTTCGTAAGCTACCCTGAGGAACCGATGGAACGACTCTCGAACATGCGTGCTCTTCTGCTCGGGCCGCCGCTCCTGCTCCTCACCGGCTGCGACGACGTCCTGGTAGGCTCCACCGAGTCGCTGTGGCTGCTCTGGCTGGTGCCGGCGATCTTCGCCTTCTACGTCTATGCCTTCCGGACCAAGACGCGGCTGCTGCGGCGCTTCGCCTCGGCGGAAATGCTCGAACGCCTGACGGCCGGGGTCAGCCGCTCGCGCCAATACGCCAAGGCGACGTTGGTAGTCCTCGGCCTGGCGGCAGCGGTGCTGGCGCTCGCCGAGCTGCGCTACGGCTTCACCTGGGAAGAAGTGACGCGCGAGGGAGTCGATATCGTCGTCGCCCTCGACGTCTCGGACTCGATGCTGGTCGAAGACGCCGAATCCGGCGGCAAACTGTCGCGCCTGGAGCGCGCCAAGCGCGAGATCGCGGATCTGCTGCGGCTGATGGAGGGCGACCGCATCGGCCTGGTGGCGTTCGCCGGCGCTGCCTTCGTCGAGTGCCCTCTGACCCTCGACTACGGCGCCGCCGAAATCTTCCTGAGCGCCATCGACACCGAGCTCATCCCGGTCAAGGGCACCGCCATCGGCGACGCGCTGCGCACCTCGATCGAGGCTTTCGAGGGCTCGTCACACAAGTCGAAAGCGATCATCCTGATCACCGATGGCGAGGACCACTCCGGCGCCGCGCTGCAGGCCGCCCAGGAGGCCACGTTGGCCGGCATCCGTGTTTTTGCCATCGGCATCGGGCGCGACGAGGGCTCGCCGATCCCCGCGAAAGGCGGCGGTTTCCGCCGCGACCGGCAGGGCGACATCATCCTCTCGAAGCTCGACGAGACCACGCTGCAGAAGATCGCGCTCGACACCAGCGGCCGCTACGTACGCTCGGTGACCGGCGACGTCGACCTCGAGCAGATCTACTCCCAGGGCATCAAGGCGACGCTCGAGGACGAAGAGCTGGGCTCGAAGCGCCGCAAGAGATGGGAGGAGCGCTACCAGTGGATCCTGGGCCTGGCGCTGCTGGCCCTGATGCTCGAGCCCCTGATCCCGGAACGTCACCGTAAGAGAGGTCCCGCCCATGTCTAGGATCCTTCTCACTCTCGCGTTGGCTCTCTTCGCCTCGACGGCGATCGCCCAGTCTCCCCCACCGGCTCCCCCGGACGCCGACCCCACGCCGCCCGAGCCTGCCGCGGGCCCGACGGAACCGCCGGCCGAGGCGGCCGCCGCGCCGGAAGATTTCGACTCACCGTACACCGCCTACGACGCCGGCGTCTACGAGCAGGCGCTGCAGGGCTTCGTGGACCAGCAGGTCGAGTACCCCGAGGATCCGGAGGTGGCGCTCAACCTGGGGAGCGTTCACTATCAGATGAAGAACTACGAGGAGGCCGATCAGGCCTTCGCCCAGGCGGCGATGGCAGCCGACGATCCACTGCGCGCCCAGGCACTCTACAACCTGGGCAATTCCGCCTACCAGCAGGGCAAGCTGCAGGACGCCGTCGAGCTCTACAAACGGACCCTCGAGCTCGATCCCGAGGACGAGGACGCCAAGTTCAATCTCGAGTTCGTCCGCGACGAGATTCGTCGCCGTCACGAAGAAGCCAAGAAACGCCAGGAGGAACAGCAACAGCAGCAGGGCGATCAGCAGCAGCAGGGGGATCAGCAACAGCAGGACGACCAGCAGCAGCAGGGCGACCAGCAGCAACAGGGAGATCAGCAGAGTCAACCTCGGGACGGCGACGGCGACGGCCTTCCCGACGAGCTCGAACGTTCCGCCCCGAACCCCACCGACCCGGAGAACCCCGACACCGACCAGGACGGGCTCGCCGACGGTCAAGAGGACCAGAACCGCAACGGCCAGGTGGACGAGGGCGAGACCGACCCCAACCAGTCCGACACCGACGGCGACGGCACGCCCGACGGCGAGGAGGCCCAGCAGGCCGAACAGCAACAGGGAGAGGCGCAGCAGGCCGAGAACGAGGAAGGGCTGACCGAGGAAGAGGCGGAACGCTACCTCCAGGGTCTGGAAGAGGGCACGCCTCAACAGCGTCGGCGCCTACCACCCGGCTCGCGGCGGGCCAAACCGGAGAAGGACTGGTGAGATACCCCGCTCGCGTCATGCTGCTCGCAATCGCTTGCCTGAGCCTGGCCGCGGCGGCGAACGCCCAGGGCATCCGGGTGACGGTCGACCGCGCCGAAGCAACGATCCAGGACAAGCTCACCCTGCGCCTCACGGTGGACGGCTCGCAGAACGCGCAGCCCCGGCTGCCGGACCTCTCCGCCTTTCAGGTCTATCAAGCGGGCCAGCAGAGCCAGGTGAACATGGCGGGTGGGCGTACGTCCGTCGCCATCACCTACAACTACTTCCTGGTGCCAAGGCAGACCGGGACGTTCACCATCGGGCCGGCTAGCGTCGAGATCGGCGGCAAGGTCTACGAGAGTCGGCCGTTCAGCATCCGCATCCTCGAGGCCTCGGCGACCCCGCGCGAATCCGAGGACTTGTTCATCCGGGCGGCGGTGTCGAACAAGAGCCCCTACGTGGGCGAGCAGGTGATCTACACCTGGCGCTTCTTCCGGCGCGTGCGAGCGGAGGACGCCCAGCTGCTGACTCCGCTGCAGTTCGACGGTTTTCTGGCCGAGGATCTGGGCGACGTCAGGGAGTACCGATCGACGCGTGGTGGCCAAGAGTACCTGGTCAGCGAGATCCGCAAGGCCCTCTTCCCACAGGAAGCGGGCAAGCTCACCCTGCCCGCCACGCAGCTCCGCTGCCAGGTGCTGATGCGCAGCCGCGGGCGACGCGGCGGTTTCTTCGACGACTTCTTCAACCGCACCACCGCAGAGGCCCGCGTGCTGAACAGCCCGCCGATCGAGATCGAGGTCCGGCCCCGGCCGGCGGCACCGCGAGGATTCTCGGGCCTGATCGGCAACTTCGAGCTCGCGGGCAGGATTTCGAAGCGCCAGCTCCGGGTCGGAGAGTCGGCGACCTGGAAGCTCACCGTCTCGGGATCCGGCAACGTGCAGATGATCGGCGAGCCGAACCTGCCCGACCTGAGCCGGTTCAAGATCTACGACGACAAACCGAAGAGCTCGATCGAGCGCACGGGCAGCAAGCTCACCGGATCGCGCGCCTACAGTAAGGCCCTGGTGCCGCTCGAGGCCGGCGAGCAGACCGTGCCGGCGGTGAGCCTGATCTACTTCGACCCCGAATCCGGCAGCTACCAGACCGCGTCGACCTCGCCGGTCACTCTCTCCGTGACGCCGTCGGAGGGCAAGGAGGACCTGCGCCTCACGGAATCGGTGGCGCCGACCACCGGCAAGGTCGCCGTGCGCATTCTGGCCGACGACATCCTGCCGATCTACAAAGACCTCGACGCCGTGGCGTCCACCCCCTTCGGCCACCGTGTGGACGCCGCCTGGCTCGGCGGTCTATTGTCACCACCGCTGCTCTTCTTCGGCCTGTTGCTGGTCGAACGGCGACGCCACCATCTCGAAACCAACGTCGACCAGGTACGGCGGCGCTCGGCGCTCAGGAAGGCGCTCAAAGAGCTCGGCGAGGTCGAGAACGCAGCGCGGCGAGGATCTCACGCAGAGGCCGCGCAGCTCGCCTCGCGAGTACTGCGGCAGTACGTGGGCGACAAGGTGGCGCTCGAGGGCAGCGCTTTCACCCCTGCCGAGGTCGCCGCCCAGCTGGGCCGCTGCGGGGTCGACGACGAGCTCGTCTCGGCCGCCCGCGAACGACTCGAGAAGCTCGAAGTCGCGCAGTACGGCGGCGCCGGGGCCGAGGAGAGCGAAGCACTGGCCGCCGAGCTCCGGGAGCTGCTCAAACACCTCGATCGACAGATCCGTCTCTAGGGAACCGCCCGTGACCACCCGAGCTCTCTCGACACTCCTGCTGCTGGCCCTCCTGGGTCCGGCGGCGACCGCCCAGGATCAGGCGGATCCCGCGGCCGCGGATCCGCCTGCATCCAGCAGTGCCGATGCGACTCCCGAGGTGTCCCCGGGCGAGCCGTGGGACGGGACGCCGGGCGAGGTCTTCTTCAACGCCAACGCGGCTTACGAAGCAGGCCGTTACCGCCAGACGATCGACGCCTACGAACAGCTGCTCGAGCACGGCACCGAGAACGGCCACGTGCACTACAACCTGGGCAACGCCTACCTGCGCAACGGCGAGCTCGGGCGCGCCATCGCCTCCTACCGGCGCGGCCGGGCGTTTCTGCCGCGCGACCAGGACGTCCAGGCCAACCTCGAGTTCGCTCGCAAGAGCGCCAAGGACGCGCTGGCGCCGCCCGAGCCCGGCGCTGTTTCGAAGACCCTTTTCTTCTGGCATCACGGCCTGAGCCGGGCGGAGCTCGGCGCTCTGGTGGTGGCGCTCAACCTCCTGTTGTGGATCATCCTGATCCTGCGCCTCTACCGCCGGCAGTCGGAGGCCCTGCGCTGGATCTTCGTCGCCCTGCTGCTGACCCTGGCGACCGCCGGCGTGTCGCTGGGCTTGCGCCATCTGAAGCCGCCGCAGGTCGCCGTGGTGGTGCCTCAGGAGGTTGACGTGCGCTCGGGCACCAGCCCCTCGGCCCTGGTGCTGTTCAAGCTCCACGCCGGCACCGAGGTGCGGATGGTGGACCGGCGGGACGAAGCGCTGCGAATCGCGCTGCCGGAGGAAGGACGCGGCGGCTGGATCGCGACGGAGCACGCCGAGCTGGTTACCGACTGATCGCGCCCCGAAAACTCGAAGCCCCTGGCATTCGGCTGTTCGGCCCATCCCCACCGCCCTCGAGGCCCGGCGCCGAACCGCCGGGCTTCAAGGTGGCGGCACGGTGAAGCAGAAGGTCGAGCCGTGCCCAACTCCGTCGGACTCCGCCCATACCCTGCCACCGTGGGCGCTGATGATCCGCTGGACCAGCGCCAGGCCGACCCCGTGCCCGTCTTTCTGCGGATCCAGGCGCTCGAACAGGGCGAAGACGCGCTCGTGGTCCCGGGGATCGAGACCGATGCCGTTGTCGCGCACGAAGAAAACCGTCTCGCCGTCAACTTGACGCGCCCCCACCTCCAGCACCAGCGCCCACCTCTCGCTCATGAACTTGACCGCGTTCTGGAGCAGGCTCTTGAGCACCTGCTGCAGCTGGGCACGGTCGCCGATCACCGACGGCATGTTGGGGGCGATCACGATCTCCACCCGCCGATCGCCCAGGTCAGTCACCTGACCGACCGTCTCGAAGGCCAGCTCGCTCATCGAGATCTGCTGTGGCGAGTTGCTCATGCGGCCCACCAGCAGCAGCTTGAGCAGCTCGTCGAGCAGGTGGACCATCCTGCCGACCGCGCCGTGGGTGCGCTCCACGTCCCGACCCAGCTGCTCGACGTCGCCGGCCGCGGCGTCTTCCCGCAGCGCGCCCAGGGAGCTGCGCACCGAGACCAGCAGGATCTTCAAGTGCTGTGACAGGGTGGAGGCGAAACGCTCCATCTCGGCGAGCCGTTCGCGGGTGGCGGCATTGCGGTCTCCGAGCTCGGAGATGTCCCGGCGGTAGCTCTCCTTACGCTGTTCGAGCTCGCTGTTGAGGCGACCGAGATCGAGCGTGGCCTGTGCCAGCTGCGTCGAGGCCTGCTCGAAGTCACTCGCCTTCCGCTTAAGCTGCATCGAGGTCTGCTCGAGCTCGGCCGCGACCCTGTCGTGCTCGCCGCGAGCCTGCTCGAGCTCGCGCGCGCGCCGGTCGAGCTCAGTCGAGGTCTGTTCCAGATCAGAGGTCGCCTGGTGCAAATCGGCCGCGGTCTCGCTGAGCTCGCCGTGGGTAAGCTCGAGCTTGGCCAGAGCGCGCTCGCGCTCGCTCGACGTCCGCTCCAGCTCCGCGGAGAGTCGGCCGCGGTCCAGACTCGCCTCCTCGAGCTGCGTCGAGACCTGGGCGAGGTCGTTGAAGGTTTCTTTGAGACTCTTCGAGGTCTGCTCCAACTCCTGCTCTCGCTCCGCGACCACCTTCGATGTGTGTTTCGCCAGGCGACGCCGGTTCGCCAGGCTCCAGATCAGGAGCAGGGAGGTCCCCACGGCCGCCGCGGCCGCCGCGGCCGCGATCCAGGGCCATGGCTGGAGCCGGCTGGCCGCTGCCGCGGCCTCCGCTTGCGGAAGCTCTAGCTCCTGGTGCAACCGCCCGATCTCGAGTTGGTGCTGCCGGCGTTCGGTCTCGAGCTGCTGCTCCAGCTCCGCCAGCTGTTGACCGGCTCCCTCACCCTCGGTCGCGGCCTCGAGCTCCTGGTACTGACGAAGAGCTTCGTACGCTTCGCGGTGACGGCCCGTGGCGGCATAGGCTACGGCCAGCGACTCGTTGACGTCGCGCAGGGTGGCCGTGGCGTTGATCTCGGTGGCGGCGGCTCTCGCTCGCCGCAGCGTCTCGGCAGCCGCCGGTACCCTACCTGCCGACAGGTGGATCCTGCCGATCGCCAGCAGATTGTCGGCAATCGGCCGCTGTTCGCCGAGCTCCCGCGCCAGCTTGAGCGATTGTCGGAAGTAGGAAAGCGCGGCGCTGGAATCCCCATCCTGCAGATGGGTCTCGCCGAGCTCTGCCAGCAGCTCGACTCTCTCGGTGCCGCTGGCGCTCTCGAGACGAGCCTCGAGATCCCCCGTCGGTGGCTGTGCCAGGACGAGATGGGGTGCCAGAAGGCAGAGCGAAACGAAGGTTTTCTTCATCGATCGCGACCGAAAGGGGAGTTTTGTATCAACGTTTGGGCGGCCTTATCTTATCCGCAAAATACTCGCGGACCCGGCCCAGCTGGGGATAGACTGCAAAGCTCCATTCTGATGGTCCAGGAAATTTGCGATATGTGGCCGGGCGCCGAGAACCACACCTGGGTGTCGATCACTGCCTTACCGGCCCTCGGCGAGGCGTGGTGGGCCGTTGCGCTCGCGGCGCTCGTCTTGGCGGCGCTGGCCGGCACACTGGGACTGTGGTCCTACCGCCGCAACCTGGCACGGGAACGAGCCATCACCGAGCGCGAGCGGGCGATCAATCGCGATCTGCGCGAGCTCGCCGAGCTCAAGGATCTGCTGCTCGCCGACCGCGCCGCCGACATCGCGGATCGCGAACGGCTGATCTCCGAGCTCCGGTCGCGCAACGCCGAGCTGGCGCGGTTCAACTACACCGTGTCCCACGATCTCAAGAATCCCCTGGTCACCATCAAGGCCTACGTCGGGCTGGTGAAGAGAGACGCGGCTGCCGGCAACGCCGAGCGCATGATTCGTGACATCGACCGCATCGGCGCGGCCGCCGAGCACATGCACCAGCTGCTCGAGGAGCTGCTCGAGCTGTCGCGCGTCGGGCGCTCGATGGCTAAGCCGGTGGACGTGCCGATGGGCCAATTGGTGCGCGAAGCCGCGGCCCGGTACGACACCAACGAAGGTGGCGTGGAGATCGAGATCGCCACCGACCTGCCCACGGTCCGGGGCGACCGCAAGAGGCTCCTGGAGGTGCTGCACAACCTGCTCGACAACGCGATCAGCTACATGGGCAGTCAACCGTCGCCGCGGGTCGAGGTCGGCACCCGGCGCACTGTCCGCGACGGAGAGGTTCAGGAAACGATCTTCTACGTGCGCGACAACGGTGCCGGCATCGAGCCGCCCTACCACGAGAAGGTCTTCGGCTTGTTCGAGCGACTCGACGCCGAGACCGAAGGGACCGGCATCGGCCTGGCCCTGGTCAAGCGGATCGTCGAGGTTCACGGCGGACGCGTCTGGGTCGAGTCGAAGGGCCGCGGCCACGGCTCGACCTTCTGCTTCACCCTGTCGGATCAGGCGGCCAGCGCCGGTTGAAGATCCTATTCAAACCCGCACCACCACGCCGCCGCGGCGGGGGTCGCCGGCACCGTCCACCGTGCCGGCCCGCGGGTCGATCGCCACCGCGTGTACGCCGCCGAAGAACAGGTTCAGCCGATCCCAGACCTGAAACTCTTCGACATCTTCGCGCAGGGTCTCGATCGCCCCCTCCGGCCATCCCGGCTCGACGTCCAGCCGGCCGCCCTCGAGGTGGATCCGCGGTCTCCTCACCGCATCTTCCAGCGGCAGGTCGAGCTCCAGCAGGTTGACGAGCACCTGGAGCACGGCGGTACGCAGACGATTCGAGCCGCCGGACCCGAGGGTGACGAGCCTGCCGTCGGACCGTTCGAGCAAGGTCGGCGACATCATCGAGGCGAGGCGCTGGTTCTCCGGCCATCGGCTCAGACCGGCGGGGTGGAGATCCTTCTCCCCCAGCATGTTGTTGAGCATGATGCCGGTTCCTGGCAGCACGAAACCGCTGCCCTCGCCGTTCGAGACGCTGAGGCTCGCCAGGTTGCCGTGGTGATCCGCGACGCTCAAGTGCGTGGTGCCCCGGAAAGCCGTCAGATGCTCGCGTAGCGAGCGCTGATACGGCGCCAGCAGGTCGGCCCGCAGCAGCAATTGCCGTTGCCGCGGATCGCGCGCGCTCAGCGTCTCGGCCCGAGCGTGGTTGGTCAGCTTCATGGTGTGGAACAACCGCCCCAGGTGACCTCGCGAGCCGAAGCCCCGACCGGAGGGGGCGTCGGCCCCCTCGAGCACTTTGAGCGCGAAGGCGATCAGCGAGGCGCCCGTCGACGGCGGCGGATTGCCGGCCAGGCGATGACCACGGTAACGCCACGAGAGCGGCCCGCGCCGGATTACCCGGAAGCTCCGAAGGTCCTCGTGCGTCAGGTGCCCGCCCGAGCCGCAGGCCGACACCAGGGCCTCGGCCAGCTCGCCGCGGTAGAAGAAGTCCTCGCCCTCGGCGGCCAACTCCGTCATGACGTCGGCCAGCTGCGGACTTCGCCAGGTACGCCCCAGGGCCGTGTCCTCCCCCGCGAACAGGCGAGCCGCCTCGGGGGTGGAGACCAAGATCGGCCGCAGCGACTCCTGGACGAGCTCGCGCACCTCGTCAATTACCGAGCCCTCCCTCGCCAACCGCGCCGCCGGCGCCACCAGCCGCGCCATCGGCAGGGTGCCGAGATCGCGGTGGATGCGAAACAGCCCCCTCACCAGTCCCGGCGTGGCGATCGACGCCCTGCCGATGTGGAAGGTCTGGAAGGCGCCGCCGAAGTCGCATTCGATGGGGAAAAGATCGAAACCGCCCGGGCGTTTCTCGATCGGGGTCTGGGCGAAAAAGTCGAAGACGCTCTCCCTGCCTTCTTCCGTGCGCGCCAGCAGGAAGCCGCCGCCGCCGAGCGAGGCGAGGATCGGCTCCGCGACGCAGGCCGCGAAGCACCCCGCCACCGCGGCGTCGAAGGCATTGCCGCCATCGGCCAGGATCTCGCGAGCCGCTTCGGCGGTCGCCGGATGACCAGCGGCCACGACGCCTGGTTTCTTTCTTGCCATGCAGGTTCTCGAGAGATCGCGGAGGCGCCCGAATCCGGGATCGCGAAGCCTATCCCATCCGCGCCCGAACAACACCGCACGGTCGGCGAGCAACCGCGCGGGCATGACCCGGACGCCGCCCCGGCCTGGAGGTATGATCACCGTCGCGACAGCGGCGCTCAGGGCTCGCTGCGCGAGCTGGCCGTGCACGACCGCGACGAACGCAGAACTCCGGAGAGAATCCCCTTGAGCTCGAACCGCCCCTACGACGTCATCGTTTTCGGCGCCACCGGATTCACCGGCAAGCTGGTCGCCGAGTATCTCGCCTCCAACTCGCGGGAGTCCCCACGCTGGGCCATCGCCGGTCGCAGCGCCGAGCGGCTGGCGGCGGTCAAGTCGGAGCTCGCCCTGAGCGAGGAGATCGCCACAATCACCGCGGACAGCAGCGATCAGGGCTCCCTGCGGGCGATGGCGGAGCAGGCGCGGGTGGTGCTGACCACCGTCGGGCCGTACCAGAAGTATGGCGGCCCGCTGGTCGCGGCCTGTGTCGAGGCGGGGACCGACTACGTCGACATCACCGGCGAGCCCGAATTCGTCAATGGGGTGATCGAGCACCACGACGACGAAGCCCGCGACAAGGGCCTGCGCATCGTCAACTGCTGCGGTTTCGACAGCATCCCGCACGACCTCGGCGCCTATGTGATGGTGCAGCAGTTCCCCGACGACGCCACCGTGAAGCTCGAGGGATTCGTGTCGGCGAGCGGCAAATTCTCCGGCGGTACCTGGCAATCCGCGGTCAACGCCATGGGACGGGCGCGTCAGCAGCTCAGGGGTCCCAGGAAGGCACCCACCGGCGACCGCAAGGTGCGCGGCCTGAAGACCCGGGCGCGCCGCGAAGCCGCGGTCAAGGGCTGGGTCGCGCCGATGCCCACCATCGATCCGCTGGTGGTGCTGCGCTCGGCGCGGGCGCTGCCGGTCTACGGACGGGAGTTCCGTTACGGCCACTACATCCGGGTCGGCAGCCTGGCCAAGCTGCTGGCGCTGGGAGTCGGCGTCGGCTCGGTCTTCGGCCTGGCCCAGCTCAAACCAACCCGCAACCTGCTGCTGAAGATGCGCCAGTCCGGCGACGGGCCAACCCCGGAGGAGCGGGCGCGCGGCAAGTTCCGGGTCACCTTTCTCGGCACCGCGGACGGCCAGCGGGTGATCGGCGAGGCCTCGGGCGGCGATCCGGGCTACGGCGAGACCTCCAAGATGGTCGCCGAGTCGGCCCTGTGCCTCGCCCTCGACCGCGAGCAGCTGCCGGAACGCTTCGGCGTCTTGACGCCGGCGGCGGCGATGGCCGATCGCCTGCTCGAGCGCCTGCGTGCCGCCGGCCTGCGGTTCGAGATCCTCTAACGCCACATGACCTATCGCCGATTCAAACCCTCCGGGACGACGCGGCATCTCAGGGTTGACCCGCGGCCGGTCGCCGGCCGCCGGTCCATCAACCCGACACAAAGGAGAATGCTGATGAAGATCTGGCGCTTCGCAATCCTGCTAGCTGTTGTTTCGTTGATCGTCGGCCCCGCCGTCTGGGCCGACGTGGAAGAAGAAGAGACCGTCGAGCGCACCGCCACCCTGGGATCCGGTGGGCGGGTGGTCGTCGAGACCACCAACGGCAGCATCAAGGTGGAGAGCTGGAGCGGCTCGGAGGTCCAGGTGACGGCGCGCAAGAAGGCCCGCGCGGACGACTCCTCGCGCGCCCGCGAGCTGCTCTCCGAGATCGAGATCCACGTCGAGGAGCGCGGCGGCGAGGTGCGTATCGAGGCCGACATGCCGAGCTCGGGAATGGGCTCGGGCTGGTTCCGCGACGAGTCGGCCACCGTCTCCTTCCAGATCAAGATGCCGGCCGACGCCGAGCTAGAAGCCCGCTCGCGCAACGGCTCGATCGAGGCGCGCGAGATCGGCGGCCGCACCCGGCTGCGCACCTCGAACGGCTCGATCAAGGCCTTCGGCGTCGACGGTGCGCTGCAGGTCGAGAGCTCCAACGGCAGCATCAAGGCCTACGACGTCAACGGACCGGTGAACGCCTCCACCAACAACGGCAGCATCACGGCCGAGGTCACCACCGACGACTTACCCGAAGGCTTCCGCATGAAGACCACCAACGGCTCGATCGAGCTCGAGCTCGACGCCGGCGTCGCCGCCAGCATCTCGGCGCGCACCCGCAACGGCTCGGTGTCCACCGACTTCCCGGGCGGTACCCAGGATCGCCGCCGCAAGACCCTCGAGCTCGATCTGAACGGCGGTGGCCCGCGCGTCGAGATCGAGAGCACCAACGGCAGCATCCGCGTGCGCGAGCACTGATTTTCGTCCGCGCGCCGTTGGCGCGACGACCCTCCTCATCAGTGAGCCTTCCGCGCTGGCCGGGGAGTGCCCAGGCCTGGCTGTGCTATGCTCCGGCCAAGCAAAAACCGACAACATCCTGATCTCCGCGAGCCGATCGCCGACGCCTCGACGCGGCTCGCACCGCCGGGCATTGGGAAAGCGTAACCGAAGGAAGGAAAAGCCGATGAGAACGAACATCTGGAAGCTCGTGTGGACGTTGACGATCGCCTGCGCGATCCTGCTCGCCCCGGCATCGATTGCCCAGTCCGAAGAAGCGGCCAACGAGGAGATGGCCGCTGAGGAGGAAGCCGACGAGGAGTTCGAGGAAACGATCGTCGTGGTGGGCTCGCGTTCCGCCGAGCCACGGTCCATCATCGATTCGCCCGTGCCCGTCGACGTCATCAGCGGTGAGGACTTCAACAACCTGGGCAACTCGGCGGACCTGACCGACAACCTGAAGACCCTCGTGCCATCCTACACGGCGACCCCGGCCACCGGCGACGGCAGCGCCTTCGTGCGCCCCACCTCGCTGCGCGGCACCGCCCCCGATCAGACCCTGGTGCTGGTGAACGGCAAACGCCGCCACCGCTCGGCCCTGGTGCAGTTCTTCGCGCCGGCGGCGGGCAACGGCGCCCACGGCGTCGACGTCGGCATGATTCCCGGCATCGCGATCAAGCGCGTCGAAGTGCTGCGCGACGGCGCTGCTGCCCAGTACGGCTCCGACGCCATCGCCGGTGTCATCAACTTCGAGATGAAGGACGCCTCGGACGGCGCCGAGGTCCAGCTACAGTACGGTCAGCACTACGAGGGCGAAGAGGGCCTCAAGGTCGGCGTCAACGCCGGCTTCGCCCTGCCCAGCAACGGCTTCATCAATTTCAGCCTGGAGCACGTCGACAACGACGCGCTGTCGCGCGGCGTACAGCGCCCGGACGCGCAGGCGCTGATCGACGCGGGAGTCCAGGGCGTCGGCGCGGACGCGCCGTTCGGCGACACCCCCCTGGTGCAGACCTGGGGCCGCCCGGAGACCGAGGGCACGCGGTTCTTCCTGAACGGCGGATTCCTGGTGGGCGACAACGCCCAGTTCTACTTCCACGGCAACTATGCCGACACCGACGGCCGCTACCGGTTCTTCTACCGCACGCCCAATCACTCGAGCCTTGTGCCGTTGCGCGCGATGGGATTTACCGGGCTGCCGGCGGGCTACACGCCGTTTCTCGATGGCGCCCAGAAAGACACCAGCCTGGTCGCGGGGCTCACCGGCCTGTTCTCGAACGGCATCACCTACGATTTCAGTGCCAGCCTCGGCAAGAACGAGCTCGACTATTTCCTCAACAACACGATCAACCCGGATCTGGGCCTGGTGGGTGGCAATCCCGCGCAAAGGGGTTTTGATACGGGCGGCTACGAGCAGGAAGAGACCAATATCAATGCCGATTTCTCCAAGCCGATCGGCGACAACATGAACCTCGGGTTCGGCGCGGAATGGCGGGAAGAAACCTACATCGCGGTGGCGGGCGAGCCGAATTCGTACCTGGGCGCGGGCTCCAACGGTCTGAAGGGTATCGCCCCCTCTGACGCCGGAGAGTTCGCTCGCGACAACATCGCGGTCTATCTGGATCTGGAGCACGACATCAGCGACGAATGGCTGATGCAGTACGCGCTCCGCTTCGAGGACTACTCGGACTTCGGCGGTACCGTGAACGGCAAGATCGCGACGCGCTACTCCGTGAGCCCGAAGTTCACCCTCCGCGGCGCCGTGTCGACCGGCTTCCACGCGCCCACACCTGGCCAGGCCAACGTCCGCACGACGATCACGACCTTCGACGGCGTCACCGGCCTGCAGGTCGAAGAGGGTCTGGTGCCGTCCACCAGCCCGCTGGTGGCGGCCGTCGGCGGCAAGGCGCTGACCGAAGAGACGTCGCTGAACTACAGCGCCGGCTTCACCACCGACATCGGCGGCTCGACGACGCTCACCGTCGATGCCTACCTGATCGAGGTCGACGACCGCATCTACCGCACGGGCGACATCCCGGTCCCCGGCACCACCAGCCAGACGATCTCGTTCTACACCAACGCACTCGACGTCGAGTCGCAGGGTGTCGACATTGTGCTCACCTCGAGGTCCGAGTGGTCCTCGGGCGCCGCCACCGACTGGGCGTTCGTGTTCGGTTTCAACGAGGTCGACGTCGTCGGCCAGACTCCCGTCTCCGGCGTCAACCCGGTGAGCGAGGGGATCATCGAGGACATCGAGAACAACTACCCCAACGAGCGCTTCGTGTTCACCGCCGACACCAGCTTCGGCGAGGCCTGGGGCTTCCTGGCCCGCGCCAACTACTACGGCAAGCACTTCGACGAGCGCGGCCGCATCGGCGCGGCGAGCAATCCGTCGTTCGAGATCGGCGAGACCATCTACGTCGACCTCGAGCTGAGCTACGAATTCAGCAACAACTTTCGCCTGGCGTTTGGCGGCATCAACGTCTTCGACGAGTTCGTCGACGAGATCTTCCCGCCGTTCTCGAACCGCCAGAGCGTCGGCCTCCAGTACCCGCGCCGCAGCGCCGCCAACTACGAAGGCGGCTCGTGGTACGTGAGGACGACCTTCAGGTTCTAGGTTCACCCTGACCGGCGAGGCCGCCTTCGCGCAAACACGGCGGCCTCGCCTGACCGGTTCAGGTCATTTATCGCCCGGTTGCCTTTGGCCGGTAATTGACGGTCAGTCGGTAGTAGACGTCGACCGGCTCGCCGTGGTCGAGCGCCGGCTCGAAGCGCCAATCGCGGCTGGCCAGAACGAGGTCGCACCGGCTCATCGCGCGCCTACCTCGATCCGCGTCCACAGCATCTCGCCCGCGGCCTGGTCGTGGATCGAGATCACCACCCGGTGACGCAGGCGGCGCATCTCGAGAGCCGTCTCGTAGATCGAGTACGCCCCGGGCGGCGGGCCTTCGGGCAGGGTGAAACTCACCGGCACCACCTCGATCTCGTTGCGGTAGCCGTTCTTGTCCTCGACCGCCACCCGCAACTCGAGCCGGGCGTGCCAGCCGTCGCTCTGGGGCAGGAAGGTGACCTGGTCGAGAGGAATGAAGATCTCGATCGGCAGCTGCATCTTGCGGAAGCCGGCGCCGGCGGGCTCGCCGACCTCGACGCGCAGCGCCTTCGGGCCCTCCGGCGGTTCGCCGAACAGCAGCGCGCTCTCGGCCAGCATCGTCACCTCGGTCTTGAGCGACAAGTCCGAGAAGCTGCGCCGCGCCCGGACCTCGAGCTCCGGATCGCGTAGCTCAAGGCGCACCGAGTGGCGCAGGTCGGCGCGGCGCAGACTCGGGGTGAAGCCCAGCCAGTAGTAGGAGCGGGTGTCGCCGAGCGCCTGCTCGAAAGCGAGACGGTTGGCGGAGTTGATGAACGCCTGACCGCCGGTCTGCTCGGCGAGTTGGAGCAGGGTGGCATGCTCGCCCCACTCGCGGTCGATGCTGTTCTGGACGGCGGCCCGGGCCTGCCCCGCGCTGCGGTGCTCGGCCGACGGCCCGCTGACGCGAAATCCCCTCAGGTCGACCGGGTAGAGGGTGAAGCCCAAGCGGTTGGCGGTGTCGAAGAGCGAGCGATAGAGGAAGGGGCCGTAGCCGAGGCGGCGCGCGTAGTCGGGAATCCCGAACACTCCCGAGCCGACCGGGCTCTGCGGCCAGCCGCCGGCGAGCAGCAGCATCGCCCGGCGTCCGGACGCGCGCGCGAAGCTGCGCATGGCGGTCTCGGCGGCCAGGATCACGTCCCGGATGCGGTTGCGCAGCTGGCGCGCGCGTGACTCGACCTCGGCGCGGGACGCCGCGCCGCGGGGCGCCTTGCGCAGGAAGACCTCGCGCTGCAGCCCGCGGGTGGGGCGGCTCTTGGCCTCCTCGAGGGTCGCCGCCAGGCGCTCGGCGTCGCCGCTCCAGCCCGACAGCATCTCGAGCTTGCGGCCGGTGAAGGCGACCACCGCCATGCGATCTTCGGCGCCAATCTCCGGCAGTTGCTCGATCAGGCGATCCAGGGCCGGGTCGCGGTCGCGTTTCAGGGCGAAGGACTCGTCGATGAAGACCAGGAAGCTGGTGCCGACCCGACGCTCGGTGGTGACGCCGGGAGCGTGGCGGGTGGTGCCCCCACCGGCGGGCTCGATCGCCTCGCCCTGGCGCACCTCGGTGAAGAACTCGATCTCGACCTCGCGACCGTCCACAACCAGGCGAAAGTCCTCGGGCCCGAGGCCATGGACGCGCGCGCCGTCGCGATCGGTGACCACCGCTTCGAGATTGACCACCCGGACGTCGATGGTCTCGCCGAAGGTCGGAGGGTCTTCTTGCGCCGGTAACGCCGAGCCCGACAGCAGACAGGCCGAGACTGCGGCGGCCAGCGGCAGGGTGCCGGGGGGTATCTTCATCATCATGCTCCTCCCTTGGACGCAGCTGAAACACAAAAGGAAACCAAGCTGGCGCGTACTCGCCGATTTCCGGTATCGGATGAGGCGCGCCACCGAATCCCGCGCTTCGCAGTCTAACCCATGGAGTCCGCGACTGGCGAGGTCGGTTGGTCGCGCGACGATTCCCAGCAATCGGGCGCTTCCGGCCCCGCCACCGCCGATCTGATAAATTGAGGCAAATCTGACGCCCACCGACGCCCAGCGATGCCTGATGACCGATCTCGGCATAGGAAGGATTCCCTTGACCACAACTCATGATTTCCTGACTCGACAGCTTCGGTGTGCCTGTCTGGGCGTGATTCTGCTGGGCCTGGCGAACGCCGGCGTGGCCCAGGTGCCGATCATCCAGCCGGGCGCGCCGGGCGAGCCGGCGCGCGAGCTCAGCGCCGACGAGGCGATCGAGATCGCCAATACCAGCTATTCTCCGGCCGACGCGCTGTTCATGCAGGACATGATCCCGCACCATCACCAGGCCGTCGAGATGGCCGCACTGGTGGCCGACCGCACGAACAGGCCCGAGCTGATCGACGTGGCCGGGCGCATCGACGTCTCGCAGAAAGACGAGATCGAATTCATGCAGCGATGGCTGCGCGAGCGCGGCGAGCACGTGACGGAGCCGACCGCACACGACGCGATGCACACCTCCCACAAGATGGCCGGCATGGCGACGCCGGAGCAGATGACCGAGCTCGCCGCATCGGAAAGCACGGCATTCGATCGGTTGTTCCTCGAGCTGATGATCCCCCACCACGAGGGCGCGGTGACGATGGTCGAGGAATTGCACGAACAGCCGGGCTCGGCCTACGACCCGGTGCTGTTCGAGTTCACCAACGACATCGTCAACGATCAGGAGGCCGAGATCGAGCGCATGAACGCGCTCCTGGTCAGCCTCTCGGACGACCCGCGCGCGTCGCTGGCCGCCGGGTTCGACGACGCCGGCCAGGCGACCTGGAACCTGGAAGTCGTGGCCTCGCTGCCCAGACCGCCCGGCTTCTTCGACCCGGACAACCCGGGCGAGCTGCCGCCGAAGCGCCTGAAGCCGGATACTGATGAGCACGCCGAGACAGACCAGGATCCCAAGAAAGAGGGCGAGGACGGCGAGGAGGAAGACGAGGATTCCGACGACGAGCGCTCGCCGCTGCTCTCCTTCGCCAACACCGACATGGCCTTTGCGGGCGACGTGATGGTGGCCGGCAACTACCACGGCTTCAACGTCTACCGGCTTTCCGGCGGCGGGCCGCCGGAGCTGCTCAGCTCCGTCGTCTGCCCGGGCGGGCAAGGCGACGTCTCGATCGTCGGCGACCTCCTGATCATGTCGGTCGAGCAGACCCGGGGGCGTCTGGATTGCGGACTCGAGGGCGTGAGCGAAGACGTCAGCGCCGATCGGTTCCGTGGGCTTCGCATCCTCGACATCAGCGATCTGACGCGGCCGGTGCAGGTGGGCGCGGTCCAGACCTGCCGCGGCTCGCACACGCATTCGGTCGTTTCCGGCCCAGGGGATGACGGCAAGATCATCGTCTACAACTCCGGCACCAGCTCCATCCGCGAAGAGGAGGAGATGGAAGGCTGCATCGACGAGACCCCCGGAGACGACCGCACCGCGCTGTTTCGCATCGACGTCATCGAGATCCCGGTCGACGAGCCGTCCGCGGCGCGCATCGTCGACAGCCCTGCCGTGTTCGCCGATCCGGAGACGGGCGTCCTGGCCGGCCTGTGGAAGGGCGGCGACCATGGCGAGGACGACCATGGCGAGGAAACGCAGGAGACCTACGCGACCGACCAATGCCACGACATCACTGTGTTCCCCGCGCGCGGAATCGCCGCCGGCGCGTGCTCGGGCAACGGCATCCTGTTCGACGTCTCCGATCCACTGAAGCCGAAGCGCATCGACGCGGTCGTCGACAAGGGCTTCGCCTACTGGCATTCGGCGACCTTCAACAACGACGGCACCAAGGTGATCTTCACCGACGAGTGGGGCGGCGGCAGCTATCCGCGCTGCCGGGCCTACGACCCGCTCGACTGGGGCGCGGACGCGATCTACGACATCAAAGACGGCAAGCTCGAATTCCGCGGCTACTACAAGATGCCGGCGCCGCAGCTGGAAGAGGAAAACTGCGTGGCGCACAACGGCTCCATCGTGCCCGTGCCGGGCCGCGACATCTTCGTCCAGGCCTGGTACCAGGGCGGCCTCTCGGTGGTCGATTTCACCGACTCGGCCAACCCGGTCGAGATCGCCTACTTCGACCGCGGGCCCATCGACGCCGAGGACCTGGTTCTCGGCGGCTACTGGTCTGTCTACTGGTACGACGGCCAGATCTACGGCACCGAGATCGTGCGCGGGCTGGACGTACTGGCGCTCTTGCCCAGCGAGCACCTGTCCGAGCACGAGATCGCCGCGGCGGCCGTGGCCGACCAGGGCGGCGTCTTCAACCCACAGCAGCAGTTTCCCGTCACCTGGCCGGCCGAGCCGGTCGTTGCACGGGCGTACCTGGATCAGCTAGAGCGCGGCGAAGGGCTGCCGGAGTCGCTCGCGGCCGACCTGACCAAGGCCCTGGACCGCTCGGCGGCGCGGCTGCAGGACGGCGGGCACGACAAGGAACTGGCCGCCGGGCTGGAATCGCTGGCGACAGCGCTGGGAGAGGACCAGGGCGACGCCGCCGCCAAGAAACGGCGGGCCGCGCTGGGCGAAACGCTCCGCGGGATCGCGGCGAAGTTACGCTAGAGCGCCCCGAGATCGCCGAGCCCATCGGCTACTGCTCCGGCACAGCGCCGGATTAATCGGGCCACAGCGCGCGGAAGCAGAACCACTGATGCGGCTCCCGGCGGATCGCCCACTCGACGTCGGCGGCGATCCGGGCCATCGCTTCGGCAAGACCCTCGTCGCCTTCGCCGGTGACGCGGACCTCGGGGCGGAAGACCAGGCGCGAGCGGTGACGGCCCTCGCGCAGCACGAAGACGGGCAACATGGCGACGCCGGCGGCGCGAGCCAGGGCGGCGGGGCCGGCGGGGAAATCGACGGGCCGGCCGAACATCTCGATGGTGGCGGTGCGCTCGGAGCTGGGCGGGCGGTCGCCCTGGACGGCGACCATCTCGCCGCGGCGCAGGGCCTTGAGCAGGCGCAGGCCGAGCATCGGGTCGGCGCGCGCGAAATACACGGTGATGCCGGCGCCCTCGGGCGCCGAGGCGGTCTGCTCGGCAAACAGCTCGCGCATCAGCTCCTGGGCGCGGGGATCCAGCTCCTCCTCGCGCACCACGTGCACGTGGTGCGCGGGCACCAGCATCGAGCCCGCTTCCCAGTGGCCGATGTGGGCGGTGACCAGGATCAGTCCTTCGTCGCTGCCTTCGGCGCGATGCCAGTGCTCCTCCCCCTCCATGGTCGCCGTGACGCGCTCGTCCGAGTCCATGCGCTCGTAGCGCTCGGACAGGCACCAGGCGAAGCTCCACATCGTGCGATAGATGCGTACCTGGCGCTGCCAGAAGCCGCACGGCCCGAGCACCGCCTCGAGGTTGGAGGCGATGGCTTTGCGGATGCGGATCAGGGCGACGAAGAAGAAGCTGGTGAACAGGGTGGTAAACACCGCGAGGCCCCAATTCGGCAGGATCCGAACGCCGAAGCGGTGCAACCGATACCAGAAGACCCCGGTGACGTGCAGGGAGCCCAGCACGCGGCTCGCCCAGCCGAGCTCGGGCGCTTGCGGCAGATCGGTGGGAGTAGGCTTCATCGGCGCCTCCTCGCCACGGCCTCGATCGCCGGCAGCACCAGCACCGTGGCCAGCAGGCAGACCATCACGCCGGAGGCGATCAACAGCCCGCCGCTGCGCAGGCCCGGGATGTGGGAGAGCAGCAGGCTGCCGAAGCCGACGCAGGTGGTCAGGGTGGTCAGCACCAGGGCGCGGCCGGCTCCCCGCACCGCGCCCTGGATGCCGCCTTCCGGAGACCGCCGGGCGCCGTGCATCACGTGCAGGCCGTCGTCGATGCCGATGCCGAGCATGATCGGCAGCACCGCCAGGGTGAACAGATCGAGGGAGCGCCCGAGGCCCGACCACAGCCCCAGGGTCCACAGCGAGCCCAGAACCACCGGCAGCACGGCCAGCGAGCTGGCGCGTAAACGTCCGCGGAACGAGATCAGGACCACCGCCGCCACCGCCGCCAGAGCGAACAGGCTGAGATTCCGCAAGTCCCGGGTGGCCAGCGCGCGCAGCTCGGGGCCGAGCGCCACGGCGGAAGCGATGGCGCTGCCGGGGACCTGAGACCGGATGCGCTCGACCATCTCCGCCGGTGGGCCGGCGGGCCAGCGGTTGCCGGGCAGGCGCAGACTGACCGCCGCCCAGGTGCCGCCCTCGTCGCTGGTCAGGGACTGCGCCAGCCAGTCGGGCCAGGACTCGGGCGGCGGCGCGCCGGGATCTTCGCCACGGCCCAGGGCTCGCAATGCGTCGAGCCCACGGGCGAAGGCGCGTGGATCGAGGTTCAGGGCCTCGAGCTCGCGCTCGAGCTCGTCAGCGGTGCGGCCGAGGGGCAGGGCCGCCAGCTGACGCAGACGCTCCTCGACCGGCTCGCCGAGCGCCAGGAAGTCCGCCGGGCTGGTGACCTCGGCCTCGGCGCCGAGCTCCCGTCGCAACAGGCGGGCCGCCTCGGCCGCGTCTGCAAGAGCCCGCGGCAGGTCCGGACCATGGGCCACCACCGTCGCGGTATCGAGTCCCAGGCCGAAACGGTCGACGAGCAGCGCCTCCGCCTCGTAGACCGGATGATCAGTCGGGCGCAGGGAACGCAGGTCGACGTCGACCGACAGCCGCGCCAGGCCGGACAATGCCAACGCGGAGAGTCCCGCCGCGCACGCCAACACCCACACCGGGCGGCGCGCCGCGAACCCCGCCATGGCGTCGACCGCCGCGCCCAGCCAGCGCCAGAACGCCCGCGGCCGGCGTAGGCGCCTGGCCAACAACACCAGGGACGCGCTGCCCAGCAGCGCCATCGCCGCCAGGATCGCCAGAATGCCGATCGCGACCAGCAGCCCCAGCTCCCCCAGGGGACGGAAGTGCGCCAGCGACAGGGTGGCGAACGCGACGACGGTGGTCAGCGCCGAGGTGACGATCCCCGGACCGGCATGGCGCGCGGTGTCGGTGAGCGCGCGGGCGGCATCGCCGAGGCGCAGGAATGCCTGCCGGAACCGCGCCGCGCCGTGAATACCGTAGTCGAGACCGAGGCCCACCAGCACGGCCGCGAATCCGATCGAGACGGCGGTGATCTCGGAGTGGAAGAACCCCAGCCAGGCAGCGGTCCACAGCAGGGCGACAAACAGGGGCGCCAGGGCGGCGAGCGGAATCAGGATCCCCTCGAAGGCAGCCACCAGGATGGCGGCCGCGCCGGTGATCGAGCCAGCCAGCGTGCGCCGCAGGTCCTGGCGCAGGAGCTGCTCGTCCTGCGCGGCGTACAGTGGACCGCCGACGGCGCGGAACTCGAGATCGATACCCAGCTGCTCGCGCACCTTCCCGTAGGCGGCCTCGAGCGCGGCCAGCAGCTCCCGCCCCCCCTCCGGATCCATCTCCGCGCGCGCCGGGGTCAACACCAGCAGCGCGGCGTCGCCGTCCGGGGCCAGGAAGGTCGAGGTCAACAGGTGCAGCGGCACCGAGGTGGGGGTCGCGGAGCCGGCGAGCTCCTCGCTGAACCCCAGGGGGTCGCTGGTCGCCAGCGTCACCTCGGTGGCGCCCGAGGGCGTCGAGACCAGAGCACGCAAGCGGGCGGCGCGGGCGCGGATCGCCGCCGGCTCGATCCGCCGCTCGACCGCGCCGAGCCAGTCGCCGCCTAACAGCAGCGGCGCGCGCGGCGCCACCCAGCGCAGCAGGAACTCCTCGTCGGCCTCGCCGAAGCCGGCACGCGCGCCCCTCACTTCGTCACTGGCGGCGAGGATCTCCTCCAGCAGGCCGGCGGCGTGCACCAGGTCGACCTCGTCGGCCTTGCCGGCGGTGTCCGGCAGCACCAGCAGGAAGACCTTCTCGAGACCACCGAAGCGCTCCAGGAAGATCCTGTAGTCGGCGGCCGCCCGCGAGCCCGTGGGCAGCATCTCCGCGATGTCCGCGCTCAGGCGCAGCCGGCTCGCGGGGATCAGCGACAGGGCCGCCGCCATGGCGACCAGCGCCACCACCAGGGCCGGACGGCGCGCGATCGTGGAGAGAATCACGGTTCTTCCCCGGCCCGGCTCCCCTCTTGCCCTCACCGGCGACCTTCGAAGCGGGCCCGGGTCACGGCCAGGGCGATGCGCAGGCTGTCGACGATCGGCCGGAAGTGACTGGTGGTCCGGCCGTCGGCGAAGCCCAGGCGTACCGGCACGGTGACCACGCGCAGGCCCCGCTGCGCGGCGCGCACGACCACCGCACTCTCGGCCTCGAAGCGGGCCTCCGGGAAACCGGTGGCCTCGATCAGGCGCCGCGTGTACCAGCGAAAGCCGGTCTGGATGTCGCCCAGCGCCCGGCCGGCGAGAATCGAGATGACGCGCGAGGACAGACGGTTGCTGAACCGGCGCACACGGCTCATCTGCTCGAACAGGTGCTCTCGCGTGCCCAGCACCAGATCCGCCCCCGCGGCCGCCGCCACGAGCTTGGGGATCTCCTCCGGCAGGTGCTGGCCGTCGGCATCGAGGGTGATGACGGCGTCGAATCCGCGGCCGAAGAGCTCGCCGAAGGCGGTTTCGAGAGCGTCCCCCTTGCCCCGGTTGGCCGGAAGCGAGATGACCTCGGCACCCGCCCGGCGAGCCTCGGCGGCGGTGTCGTCAGACGAGCCGTCGTCGACCACCAGGACCTCCGGCAGCACCCGCAGGCTGCGCTCTACCACGTCCGCCACGGACGGCGCCGCCTGGAAGGCTGGGATGGTGATGGCAACGCGCGCCGTCTGGGCCTCCGTCATGCCCCCTCCCCCGCTTCCACCACCAGCCAGGCGGCCGCGCCACCCGCAGCCAGGCTGGTAGCGAGCAGCGTCGACGGCCGCCCCAGCGGCCCGCCGTCGTGGGGCGTGATCCCGAGCTTCGGATCGACTTCGGAGAATCCCGGGGTCGGGCCGAACGGCTCCCCCGCCGCCGCCAACACCAGGGCCGCCAGCAGCCCGCCGCCATGTTCGCCGGTCACCGCCTTGGGCGCCAGGATCGGCGGCAGTGCCCGCTCGCCCCACACCGACTTCAGCACCCGTGCCTCCAGGCGGTCGCCGGCGAACGAGCCCGAGGCGCCGGAGACGATCGTATCGAGATCGCCGGGCTCGAGGCCGGTCCTACTCAGGTAGCGCTCGAGGGCCGGGGCGAGGAGATCGGGCGACCGGCTCCAGCCGCTCCTCGGCGCTCTCGGATCGAAAGCGTCGGCGCTCGAGCGCAGCCGCGCCAGCGCCCGCGCGCCCCGCTCGCGGACCGTTTCCTCGGGCTCGAGAACCAGGGAGCATGCGCCCTCTGCGGCCATGCAGCCGTCGCGGCGGCGGTCGAACGGCCGCGCCGCCTCCCGTCCGTCGTCACCGGCCAGGGCCAGGCCGCCGAACCTGTCGAAGATGGAATGCAACAGTGGGGTGAGCTCGTCAACCACCACCACCAGGGCGCGCCCGGCTCGGCCCAGGACGATCTCCGCGGCCCCCTGCGCCAGCGCGATCAGGGCGCCGGCCTCGCGCTGGATCACCGTCAGGTTCGGCCCGCGTGCGTGGCAGGCGATGGCGACCTGGGCCGCCGGGGCATTGGCCACCGACTCGGTGAACAAAGCCGGCGACACCGCCAGGGGACCCTCGCCGTAGTACTGCCCCAGGATTCCTTCGAGTAAGGCGGTAGGGCCATGAGGATTCGAAACCACAACCGCGGTCGGCGACTCGTCGTCCTCTTCGCCGGTCTCCAGACCGGCGTCCTCGAGGGCCATCCGAGCCGCTGCCACCGCCAGCTTCGACGGCAGGCTCATGCGGCGTGCCGCCACCCGTGACAGCCAGGGAGACAGGTCGAGACCGGCGGTCAGGGCGGCGAGCCGCGAGCCCTCACGGCGGTGGTAGCCGGCCGACCTGTCGACCTCGGTCCAGCAGGTCGTCGAACGGCGCAAGGCCGCGGCCATCCGCCGGCGGCCGCAGCCGACCGCGTGGACCGTCCCGAGCCCGGTGACCACCACCGGTGAGAGGTCGATCACGAGGTCGGCCTTCGAGGCACCGCGGCGCCCCGCGGCGCCGCGAAGACCAGCGCCGCGTTGGCGCCGCCGAAACCGAAGCTGGTGGAGATGGCACGGTGGGGACTTCCCGCGCCGCCGGCGGCCGGGCCGGCCAGCCGGCGCGGCCCTCCCCGCACCAGATCGACGTCGAAGCTGTCGTCGATCTCGCCGTCACCGGGGGTGGAATGAACCTGGCCGGCGACCAGGCACTGGATGGTGGCGATCGCCTCGAGGGCGCCTGAGGACCCCAACAGGTGGCCGACCGAGGCCTTGGTCGAGGTCACGGCAATCCGCGGCGCGCGGGTGCCGAAGACCTGCTCGATCGCCCGCCACTCTGAGGCGTCGTTGTGGGGAGTGCCGGTGCCGTGAGCGTTGATGAAGTCGATCGCGTCCGCGCCTACGCCGGCGTCCCGCAGCGCCTTTGCCATGGCCTGGGCCGCGCCATCGCCGCGCGGGTGGGGCGCGGTCATATGGTGGGCGTCGCAGGATGCTCCGGATCCCATCAGCTCGGCCAGGACCCGGACTCCGCGCCGGCGCGCCCTCGATCGGGGCTCCAGGAACAGCACTCCGGCGCCCTCGCCCAGATTCAGGCCACCACGATCCTGGCGAAAGGGCCGGCAGGGCCGCGCGTCAACCGCCCTCAACGCATTGAAACCGGAATAGGTGAGCCGGCACAGGGAATCAGCCCCGCCGGCGATGGCGGCCTCGACCTCGCCGCATCGCAACGAGTCGAGAGCGACCCCGATCGCCAGCGCGCCGGCCGCGCAGGCGGAGGAGAACGCGCGCACCGGACCGGTGACGCCCAGCAGCCGGGCCACCGCGTCGCTGGGGCCGTTGAGCTGCTGGGAGGCCAACAGCCGGAGTCGGGCCGGGCCCTGGGCGCCGGATGTCAAGCGGTGGAAGTACTCCTCGCCTTCAGCCATGCCAGCGGTGCTGCCGCCGAAGAAGACGCCGATCTCGGAACCGAGAGGCTCAGCTGCGGCGTCGGGCGCCTCCAGCCCGGCCTGCCGACAGGCCTCGACCGCCGCGGCGACGGCGAACCGGTCGGCGCGCGAGTAGTGTCGCCAGCCGGGAAACGCCGACGCCATTTCGGCCGGGGCGGCGGGCACCTCGCCCGCCAGGTGGGAGCGCTGCCCCCGGGTGTCGAACCGCTCCGCCTCACGGACGCCGGTGTGGCCGCTGAGCAGGCCATCCCACAACGCATCCGATCCCCATCCCCAGGCGCTTACCGCGCCGACGCCGGTCACGACGATCGGGTCGCGGGCGATCGGATCGCGGGCGTCCCCCGTCTGGGTCGAACCGCTACGCAGAACCGCTCACCTCGCCGCCCGCGGCCGCCCCCGTCTGAGACGACTGCAGACGCTCGATCAGCGCCTGCAGGTGGACCACGGTGGCCAGTGCCTCGGGTTCGATCTCTTCGTCGTCGATCCGGATGCCGAACTTCCCCTCCAGGACCACCATCAGCTCGAGCGCGTCGACCGAATCGAGCCCCAGGCCGCCCTCGCCCCACAACGGCATGTCGTCTCCGATCTCCCCGGGAGAGATGTCCTCGAGCTTGAGGGTCTCGACCAGAATCTCTTTGATTCGCTGGCGCTCCGCAGAGTCGCTTGCCATGTGCAACGTCCTCCTTCTGAGGGCTGTGGCTCGCTCCGTCAGCCCCCAAATCCACTCGATCGAGAATCCCCCTCCCCGACTTCATGAGAGTATCACCGACGCCGCGCGGTGTGTATCTCGCGCACCCCGATCCGCGGCCAGGATCCACATGCACACCGACCCGATCATCGAAGCCTTCGACCACCGGCTGCGGCAGGATCCGGACACGCCCATGGTGGTGTCGCGGCGCCGGGAATCCAGCGCCACCGAGATCGACGCGCTGGCCGGCGCGGCCGGCGAGCTGCTCGCCGGGCTCGACGTCGGGCCGGGGACGTCGGTCGGGCTGGCGGCGCCCAACGGTCCGGGGTTCGTCGCCGGGCTGCTCGCCATCCGCCGCGCCGGCGCCGCCGTGCTGTTGTTCGACGCGCGCACACCCGAAGCAGAGAAGCAGCGCATCGTCAGCACCCTGGGCGCCGGCGCGCTCCTCGACTGCCGCCGAGCCTGGCCCGGCGAGGACGACTTCTCGCTCCAAGGCGCCGGCGGCGGCGGCAGGCCGGCCAAAGGGCTCGATCCGAAGATCGCGGTGATCAAGCTGACCTCCGGGTCGACCGGCATGCCGCGTGGCATCCTGACGCCGAGCGCCGTGCTGCTGGCCGACGACGCGGCGCTGACCTCGACCATGGGCCTGGGCGACGAGGAGCGGATCCTGGCGGCGATACCGATGTCCCACTCCTACGGCCTGTCGAGCGTGGTGCTACCGGCGTTCACGCGGCGGGCGGTGCTGATCGTGCCCGAGGGCATCAACCCACTCGATCCGATGATCGCCGCGCGCGAACAGCGGGCGACGTTCCTGCCCACGGTGCCGGCCTACCTGCAGGCTCTGGTCAAGATGGCCAGCCCGCCACGCGCCCCCGCGTCGCTGCGCCTGGTGGTCACCGCCGGCGCGCCTCTCAAGCCCGACACGGCACGCCGTTTCCGCGAGGTCTACTCGCTGCCCGTGCACGTCTTCTACGGCGCCAGCGAGAGCGGCGGCATCACCTTCGACCGCACCGGCACCGCCGGCGAGCGCGGCAGCCTGGGCACGCCGGTCGACGGCGTCAACGTCACCCTCGAGCCGGGAGGTGCGGTCACCGTCGCGTCGCCCGCCGTCGCCGCCGGCTACCATCCCGACGGCGACACCAGCCTGGAATCGGGACGCTTCCGCACCCGCGACCTGGGCGTCTTCCGCGACGGCGAGCTTCACCTGGAGGGTCGCCTGGACGACCTGATCAACATCCGCGGCAAGAAAGTCAACCCGCGCGAGGTCGAGGCGGTGCTGGGCCGGCTCGACGGCGTCGACGAGGCGGTGGCCCTGGGCGCCGACGTCGACGACAGCGACGACCGGATCGTGCGGGCGATCATCGCCTGCCGGCCGGGGGCGCTGAGCCGCGACACGGTCCACGCCTGGTGCCGGCGGCACCTGGTGGGTCACAAGGTGCCTCGCAGCATCGTGCTGGTGGAACAGCTGCCGAGGACGGCGCGTGGCAAGCTCGATCGCGCGGCGCTGCTCGAGCTGCGGGCCTCCGACCATGGCTGAGGCGCCCCCGGCTGAGCCGGCGCCGGCACCCGGGTGGCGCCCCTCGCCGCTGATACGGATCTCGGCCGGCTTGCACGTGGCCGGCGCCGCTGCGCTGGTTGCCGCCCCCTCCCAGTGGCCGCTGGTGGCGGGAACGGTGCTCGCCAACCACTTCCTCCTGGGCACCGTCGGCTGCTGGCCGCGGGGACGCCTGCTCGGCCCCAACCTGTCGCGTCTGCCGGCGGACGCCGCGAACGCCGGCAAGGTCGCCCTGACCTTCGACGACGGGCCGGACCCGGAGGTGACGCCGCGGGTGCTCGACCTGCTCGACGCCCGCGGCGTCCACGCGACGTTCTTCTTCATCGGTCGCCGGGTCGAGCAGTATCCCGAAATCGTCGCCGAGACCGTCCGTCGCGGTCACCGGCTGGAGAACCACACCTTCCACCACGCCAATTCGTTCGCGTGGGGCGGGCCGTGGACCCTCATCCGCGAGATTGAACGCGCCCAGGACATCCTGGAGCGCGTCTGTGATCGGCGGCCAGCCTGGTTTCGCGCGCCCGCCGGTATGCGCAACCCGTGGCTCGACTGGGCGCTGAACCGATGCCGGGTGTCGCTGGTGTCATGGACGAGGCGCGGCTTCGACACCGTCGACCGCCGGCCCGAGCGCGTCGCCGGCCGACTGCTGAAGGGCCTCGCCGCCGGT
Source organism: bacterium (assembly GCA_024226315.1). GTDB lineage: Bacteria > Acidobacteriota > Thermoanaerobaculia > Multivoradales > J023 > JAAELT01. The sequence goes on from JAAELT010000407.1 coordinate 31,986, forward strand.
GACGTGCTGCTGCTGCACGACGGCAACGTCGTCAGGCGCCACAATGGCGAGCCGGTAGTGCTGGACGTGCTGTCCCGCGTGCTCGACGCAGTCGCGGAGCAGGGTCTGACGCCGGGTTTCCTACCCACCCCCCGGGGTTGAAACTGCGGCTACTCGGACTCCTCTTCTTCGACCTCTTTGAAGACGTAGGTCATCATCTTCTCGAGCTTCTCGCGGGCATCGTCTTTCAGCCGGTCTTCTTCCGACAGCCAGAAGAAAATCTCCACCCCGTCGCCTGGGCCCAGCGGCTTGAGAGTCATCTCGACTTTCTTCCGCTTGCAGCTGACGTTCTTGATCACCAGCTCCGAGCCCTTGCGGATCTCGTCCTCGTCGCGCTCGATCTTGATGATCTCGTCGTACGCGATCTGGGTGTCGTAGAGCGCCTCCTTGGCGATGTAGAACCGGCCCTTGAAGTCCAGCTTGGCCTGGATGCAGAAAGGGTCCGGGGCCGCCTGGGCGATGCCCAGGCCTAGCGTGAACATCGCGATGACGAAGACGGGGATCCACTTCTTGTTCGTATCATTGTTCATGTCGCCCTCCTTCGGATGATTTCCCCCTGGCGTTTGCCTGGCTTTATCGACACAGAAGTTTACCATTCCTGTCTCGGACTCGAAGGCGAAATCGGACCATGAACCCCCTCAACGTACTGCAGGCGATCTTCACCGGCGTGTGGTCGGTCCTCTGGCTCCTCGTCGCGCTGGCGGCGCGGGTGGCGACCGGCGGCACCCGCGTCCCCCTCGCCATCGCGCGACGCTGCTGGGCACCGGGTCTGCTGTGGGTGGGGGGCATGCGCCTCGACGTCCAGGGGCTGGAGCGGATCGACCCGCGCACGCCCTACTTCTTCGCCAGCAACCATCAATCCATGGTCGACGTCCCGGTGCTCCTCCGCGCCCTGCCGGTGCCGCTGCTCTTCATCGTCAAGGAAGAGCTACGCCGGGTGCCGCTTCTCGGCACCTACATGCGGGCCATGGGCATGATCTTCATCCGCCGGACGGACCACCGCGGGTCCCTGAAGGCCCTGCGGCAGTGCCAGGACCGTCTCGCCACCGGCCACAGCATCCTGATCTTCCCCGAGGGCACCCGCGGCCGCGACGGCAGCGTCGGCACCTTCAAGCCCGGAGCATTCCTGCCGGTGATCGACGCCGGCGTGCCGGTGGTACCGGTAGCCCTCGACGGCCCCGGCCGCATCCTGCCGCGCGGCGGCTTCCGCGTCCGCCCCGGCCCGATCCGCGTCGTGATCGGCGAACCGATCCCGACCGAGGGGCTGGTGCGCGGGGATCGTCGCGAGCTGGCGGAGCGGGTGCGGGGCGAGGTGGTGGGGATGTTGCGGGAGTTGGTGGAAGAGGATCAGGCAACTCTGGTGTAGGGGCCGGCCCATGTGCCGGCCCTCCGCCGGCGAATGCCGGCGGTTCCGCGAAGCGCCGACCGTGCCAGGTCGGCCGGAAGTCACTCGTCAAGACCTTTGCCGAGTTTCACGTGGCCGAGAAGTCACTCGTGAAGATCTTTGTCGAGTTTTTGTCAGCCGTCAGATAGCTCGTGAAGACCTTTGTCGAATTTCCGAGGGCCTAGATTTCGCTCGTGAAGATCTTTGTCGAGTTTTTTTCGAGCCACCTTGCCTCTCGATACGTCCTTCTGGCAGCGGTGGAGGCGCCCGTTTCAGCCCTCGCCGCGGCCGCGCCAGCGGGCGAGCGTCCGCGCGGGCCAGGCGACTGCTGATCGCCCGGCTGCCCCCCCTGCCGCCGCTCCGGAGCCGGAGTCGCGCGCCCGCAGACTCGCCAGGAAGGACAGGTAGGGCACGATGGCCTGGCGATAGGCCGCCATCCACGACGCCAGGAGATGCCGTTCGTCGGATTCCGCCGGAGCCGCCCGGCGCTCGGGTTCCGCCGCCGACAGCAGCCCGGCCGCCCGCACCCGCTCGACGAGGTCCGGGTAGAGGTCCGCCGGCGGGCTCTTCGGCGGCCGCCCGACGCGGCCCACCCCTTTCAGGTGCGGCCGTACCGCCGCCGCCAGCGTCGGCAGGCCGACGAGAAAGAAGGTGCTCTCCAGCCACCGGGCGCTTCTGCCGTACCACTCGTCGAACGCCTGCATCGCCCAGATGCGGGCCTCGAGCTTGCCGTTCACCCGCGCCGCCTCGTCGTACACGACGTCGATCGCCGCCCACAGATCGTCGCGCAGGGGCACGAGCGGCGCAGCCATTTCCGCCCAGTCCACAACCACCCCTACGCCCTCGATCCGCGGCGCGTGCGGCCCCGACGCCCAGGCGACGTCGAGATTCGCCTGGCGCGCCAGCTCGTGCGGGTCGCGGGAGGTCTCGCCCTTCAGGGTGAGCGCCAGCTTCCAGTCCTTCCTGTCCAGCCTCTGACGCACGTCCTTCTTGAACCGCACACGCGCGTCGTAGAGCTTCCGCTTCCGCCAGTCGCGCCGGCCGCAGGCCCGGCGACGGACCCGGCGCTGGGCCGCCAGCGCCAGGTCGGCGCGCACCATCTCGTCGCGCAGCTCCTCGATGTCGCGGCCGACGTTGAGCACGAAGTCGGGGACGCTGATGTAGCGATCGAGCCCGCTCCCGCCGTCCGCCTCGCCTCGGGCGGCCCCACCGCCGCCGGCCATGCTCTTCAGCCGCTCGGCGAACCTACGGCTCAGGGCCTCCGTCACCACGTCGGCGCAACCGTAAGCGATGCGGACCGCCGGAAAGCTGCGCTCGACGCGCCGGCGCACGCCCAGCGCGTGTCCGCGCTCGGCGGGAAGGGTCGGTAGCTCCATGCGAACCTCCTCTCGGTTGGGGTCACCAGTCTACCCGAGGACAGCTTCAAGGCTGATCAGCGGCGGGAAGACCCGCTTCGATCTGGACGTCTCGGCCGGCCTGCTGGGCGAGGACCTCGACGGCGACACCCGCATCCGCATCCTCTTCGTGCGCGGTATCGCCCATCTCTACCTCGGCCGGCGCGACCAGGCCCGGCTGTCGCTGACTTCCTCGCGCGGCTATTTCGCCGACGCCGTCGCCCTGGTCGCCTGCTTCCTCCAGGGCGGTGACGAGGAGCGCCACGACGAGCTCGCGCTCGACATCCTGGCCGGTTTCCGCGAGCGCCTCAAGGGCCAGAAGGGGTTCGTGGAGGTGCGGGACCGCATCCGCTGGGTGGCGGGCCTGGCACACGGCCGTCTGGGCCATCCGCGCCGCGCCCGCAAGGGCCTCGATCGGGCGCGCGAGGCCCACGCCCGGCACTCGCCCCACCGCTACGCCCTGGCCATCGCCTGCGACGAGATGCCGCTCCTCTGCCGCCGCCACCCCGAGATGTTCATCCGCTCGATCCGCCAGATCATGACCTGGTGCAAGGAGAACCTGAAGCTCGAGCCCGAGCTCCGCAAGCGCCTGCTGCAGGCCGCCCAGGACCTGGGCAAGGCACCCTGGCACTCCCACCAGATCATCGCCTCGCTGCGCCGGTCGTACACCGTGCCGGTGCCGGGGTTGTTGTGCGACGACGTGGTGTCGGGCAATCCACCTGATTCGTAATCAGCAGGTCGGGAGTTCGAGTCTCCCCGTCGGCTCCACCTTAAACTATTGATGTTGAACAGTTTACAGGATTCTGGCTCAGGGTCAAGAGGGGCTAGAATCCGGCAGAGGGTCCACATAGGGTCCATTGCGACTGCAACTTGACGGGACCGGATGAAACGCGGTGAGACGGGTTTTCGGCTGACTCACTGATTGATCTGCGGCTAACCACCTGATTCTGCGGCTGCTGGGATTCTGTACGTCGAGCCTGTACCCACTCGGAAACCGGCCAAGTTTTACCGCTGTGCGCCCCGTGGTGTCAGCGGAAGGTCGAAGATGACGCTGAGCCTGCCGTCGAAGCGGTGGCTGCACGCGCGTTCGCTAACGAAACAGCCTCTACTCCAGGGGGGCCACTGATATCCGCAAACGAAGCGGAGGACGGCATGCCGGCTTGCGTTGTTTCGAGATCAGATTCGGATATTCAACGGATTGGATTGGCATCAGGATTCTGAATAGGATCGTAGTCCGTCAACATCAGACTCCGCGCAATCTTCGTTCTTGGTGCAAGGAAACAGCTCACCAAGTGTTGGCGAGAGTCTTGCTTAGGCAGCACGTATCCGTTGATCACGCGACTCTTCGCGTAGAGGACACTGGAGATCACAGATCGCTAGTACAGATCGGACCAAGACTCATTCCAAGTCTCCTCACGATAGGACACACGGAAGCTGCTTTTGGACTACCTCTAACTGGAGAACTTAGTCATGCCCTCTCCGTCGAGATGCCCAAGGCCATCGATAACATCCTCACAAAATCGTATTCTTGTAAGCGCCTTATAATCAGCATATTAGCTGTCTCTGACTCGGAAGAATTCCAAAAACTCGACACCATTAGAGAACATCAGATACAGAAAACGGCCCTTTCGCGGTCATCCTGACACAGGAGGTCACAATGGAAACTCAGGTCAGTTCAAGAACTCGCACGACCAAACACCTGATCCTCTTTCTTACCTTCGTGGTGGCGGTTCCTTTCATAGGGCTCTTGCTCGCTCAACTAGCCCTGGCCGACCTCGATCACCCCGCCGATTCGCTCCGGTTGGCCGACCATGATCATCGCGCTGGTTCGCTCCAGGTGGCCGACCATGATCACAGCGCTGGTTCGCTCCGGTTGGCCGACCACGATCAGCACCTCGGCCCGCTCCAGTTGACCGACCACGATCACCGCGCCGGATCGCTCCGGTTGGCCGACCATGATCACAGCGCTGGTTCGCTCCGGTTGGCCGACCATGATCATCGCGCCGGTTCGCTCCAGTTGGCCGACCACGATCACAGCGCCGGATCGCTCCAGTTGGCCGACCATGATCAGCACCTCGGCCCGCTCCAGTTGACCGACCATGATCACAGCGCTGGTTCGCTCCGGTTGGCCGACCATGATCACAGCGCTGGTTCGCTCCGGTTGGCTGACCATGATCATCGCGCTGGTTCGCTCCAGTTGGCCGACCTCGATCAGCACCTCGGCCCGCTCCAGTTGACCGACCATGATCATCGCGCCGGTTCGCTCCGGTTGGATGACCACGATCACCGCGCCGGTTCCCTCCAGTCGGCCAAAGACTATTTTCTCGCCTGAGTCTTGAACCCATCTATCGCAGAATAAGACGTTGATGTATTTGTGAACCAAGTAGACATATTAGCCATGCCTTCCAGAGGTCTACCTATGCTACACCCCAAAGATCTCACAGGGCTTCTCCGATGCCTGAATCCCAAACAGAAGAGGTTTGCAAAGAAGCACTGGGATCGCCTTGTAGAGCTACATCCAGAATTCTGCGACCCGACTTGGCAACCCGACCTGAGGAGATGGTGGGTCAACTACTACCACGCCAAAGAAAGCCGTCTTGATGACGAGCCCAAATGCAGAGAATGGCTGTGGGGGAAAGAACAAGAAGCGAGATCGGAGACGCCAAGCACGGATCGAGAACTACATTCGAGATCGGCAGGAGAAGCGCCCACAGAAGCCACATCTCCTGACAATCTGACGGATGCGTTTTTTGAGAAGGCGGTAGATCTTCTGCCGGAACTCGTCAAACAGGAGAGAGAGCGAGGGAGACTGAGCAGAATCCAGGAGAACGCTCTCCGAATAATGATTCTGATCATCAGAAAGCCCTTGGCGACACAGCGCCTAGACTCAATGATTATCAGCGGCAGGATAAACACCAACGCACTAACCTCAGCAATCAATAAGCGTGCCCGGCGCCAAGTCATCACGAACTACACTCTCGCACAAGCCCTCGATGTAATATTCAAGAGGATCAGGAGAGACACCGGAAAATCGGGGCACATGGGATTGTACAAGAAAAACACCAAGACTGCTGGAAGACAACGCAAGCGGAAACAACCGCTCAGACCCAGGCCAAAGGAGGTGCGGAATGCTTGAGGCACCAGTAATTGAGCGGACGTTAGACAAACTCGAAGCGGTCCACTCGGAGCTAGTAGCAGGCGAACTCGACGACGCACTTGTCGATGAAGCAGGCTATGCCGCAGTCCATGTAGCTCGACATGCTACAGAGGAAGCCTACCAGCAGCTACATCGCAGAGCTGACTTCGCCCTTCGCTTGAAAGATCGCAAAATATATGGAGTGACTTTTGATCAGGCACAGAAATATCTGAAGGACGGTTTGGCGATCGAGCCCCAGAAAGACTCGCCACAAGAAAGAGTTATGCTTGCCGTGGCGAACCTCATGGGCGCAATAAGGCGAGACACAAACAGTTTCGTTCTGGCTCTCCAAGCAAAAGAGGCTGCTATACTCCTCCTTGGGCCTAACCGACTGGGCGGGGTTTATGCCGAATGGCAAGCCAGTACTCTCGCGGTAGGTATTTTCACGTGGAGTGAACTTCAGAGATTCAATCAGCGAATTCTCGGACTGGTTCGCGGCCTTGATCCACAGAGAGCACGCCAAGACGCTGAGCGATTCGAGTTGCCACTAGCTAGCTTCATCGAAGTCGGGTGCCATAAGAACATAGCAGTAGCTTGTTTTCGCGCGGCCGCTGATGAACAGGACCTCGAGGGAATTTCCGCAGAGCAAGTATTGGCTATTGGCTCCGAGGCTCTTCTGAAGCTTGATCACGATGTAGCTATCGACCCCCAGCAATTTGAGGAGTATCAGGTAGCCACCGTCTACGCTAGAGAGCGAGCTCTGCTAGACAAAATGGGGAAGCGAGACAGGAAAAGTTTTTGGGAACGGCTTGCAAGGGAGAGAGCGGCCAAAATCGTGAAAGACGTTCAAAAGCGAGAGATATCCGCGAGCTTGCGTGAGCTTGTCGTCGAGTCAGCAAGAAATGCCGGCATTGAGATTTGAGTCGCCCTCCCAAAGCAAATAGAAGCAATTGACAACCCCATAGATCGGCTCCCTTACAAGCACGGGGCGTCGCCTCTTTGGGGTATCATTGCCGGCAGCTGGCCATGGAGTTATCCGGCGGCAAGTAGCGACCCACACCGACAAAGTGGACTGAAGAATAGCCGGAATCTCCAGCGACTACTCCCTGGCGATTGGTCGTCGGCGCACTAAATACCTTTGTCCGGCGCCACCAATCGATTTTCTCTAATGTAGAGTCGGCCACTCGAATTAGGCTTGTACTCGTTGAGCCATTCGAGCACGCCTTCATAGTCGCGCAGCGTCAAATCGTAACGAGAGGCCTTTAGCGCATTGACTTCTCTGCTGAAATGGGAAGTGGTTGCCAACATCATCATTCCGGCGGGCATCACTAGATCTCGAACGCCGTAGAGGTTGCGGGCAATATCTATCCCAACTTTTCGATCGTGACGGTACTTCTTACATTCAATGATCCAAGAAGTGCGTACTCCAGCCGCATCCTTCGAGAAGGCGAAGAGGTCGTATCCACCGTCCCGGGTTGCCGGTGTAAGGTTCACTTCCCAGCCATAGCTTGCCAAGATCTCCCCGATAAGTTCCTCGAACTGACGTGGCCGGAGATCGAACAGTTCCTTCGGATGCTTAGCTAGATGTTTGACGAGTGAACTTGTTATGGCCTGAACGACCTCAATGAGCTGAGGAGATGGATCGTCTGCTTGGTACAAACGACAGAGAAGTCTGACCCGACGAAGTGCCAAAGAAAAGATTGTGGGATTTCTCTGCTTCATTAATTCTACGTCAGCGTGGGTTAACTCGAAAGCTTCAGAGAGGTAAGACGCTAGAAATTCTGGATCGCCAAAATGCGCTGTTCCAAGACCTCTAGCTAACGCCAAGTCCAAGAGACTGCCCGGTCTTCCAGTTAGTTCGGCTGGGCGTGTAAGTAGGGCTCCATTGAGGTTAGCTCCCGAAAGATCTGCACGTTGTTTCCCATCGGAGTTTGCCAAATACACATGTCTGAAATCAGCCATCGAGAGGTCCGAACTGCTGAGATCCGCGCCAATTAGATTCGCTCCGCTGAGGTTGGCTCGGTTGAGATTCGCCCCCCGGAGGTTGGCCCGGACAAGCTTTGCGTTCTTGAGGCTGGCGCAAGAAAGCTCTGCTTTCTGGAGGTCGGCGCCGGAGAGATCCGAATAAAATGCGAACTCTCCCCTGAACGCACTTCCGAGGTCTGCCCCTCGGAGGTTTGCTCCACGGAGGTTCGCATTGGCAAAGTTGATTTTGGATTTTGGATTCTTTCTACGGTATAGATTCCACGCCTCAACCCCCTCACGCAGAATAGAAAGTTGATGTTGATCAGGCATACCTGCCCCCTATCCTCGCGTATTCTCCCGTCGAACTTTCCTGGCAGCGCACTGTTCCTTATCAGTGTCTGTCCTCTCTAAGCTTGTCCCCGGCTGGCCCTTTTGCAGCTCCGATCCCGGTTCCTTCTTCCGCCCTGCCTCATCCGTCCGCAGCGCCTTCACAACCCGCTCGAACTGTTCCTCGAACTTTGCGTTGTCGTGTTCCCAGCCGCTGAAGTCGGCGGCTAGGCGAGATCGGAGGTCGGCAGCCAGACCGTCCTCCAAGACCTTCAAGGTGCCGGCCGTTTCGGCAGACAACATAGCACAACGACCCGACCGGCCATCCTTCACCACAAACCGAGCTGCCTTCAGCCGGTCGAGCTGCCGCTGGCCCCTGACATGCGGTCTCTCGAGATGCCCTATGAGTCCGGACGAGCGCCAGCGAGCCGCGCCTGGCGGCTCCGTGGCACACTGAGCCGGCACCGCACCTGATGAGCGGTAACAGAGCAGAGATTCTGAGGGTCCTGGCACCGAGCGCGACGCCGATGGCTACCACGGCGCGCGCGCCGGTCCCGCTCGGCTCGACGGCAGCCCGACATCGCTTGGTACGTGATGCCTCGCTGGGGGGAAACAGCCTCGCGGAAACTCGACGTCGTACTCGCCGGCTCTCAAGCGGGCGGCGGCCTCGCGGTAGGCCTCGACAAAAAAACGATACGCAGTCCTCAACTGCTTGCGCACAGCCTTCGATGCCGCATGCACCGCCGGCGCCGGCGACTTCTTCGTGCGCGGCGGGCGATCGTGCGGGTGCTGCTTGCGGATCGCTTCCGCGCCGAGCGGCGTGAGGCCACCCAGTACCACCCGGCGGGCGCTGGCCGCATCGATCTCTTCGACCATCTCGGTGATCCGCCTCTGGATCTCCTCTGGAGGAAGGTGTCGCCAGAAGGGCAGGGGATCGAGCTCCAGGGTGGTGCGCTCGATGAAGGTCTCGGGATCGACGTCCTTGCCGCGGCGTAGAATCACCCAACGCTCTCCGTGCCGGGCGGATTCGCGTCGTGCGCCTGACGGCCCGGATGAAGAAGAGGCCCGTGTAGCGCGACACGGGCCTGCTCGTTGCGATGCGGTCGGCTAGTTACCCCGGCACGTCTTCCTGTTTCGGCGACCGCGGCAGCGGTTGGAGCAACAGTCGCTGTTGACGGTACAGCTTTCTCCAGCAGAGAGGCAGCTCGGGCCGGAGCCCGGATCGAGCCACTCCGCGATGGAGGGGAAAGTCACGGCGAAGGCTCCGTCGACCGTGCGGTCGTCGCCGTCGCAGCTGGTCGCGGGCGTGGCGCCACAGGCACCGTAGAGCTGCCCGACCACCTGGCCGCTGCCGTTGACCACCGGTGAGCCGGAGCTACCGCCCTCGGTGTCGCCGAGGGTCGCGTCGCTGTAGATGAAGTTGCCCCGGGGGAGCCCGCCACAGGTGCCGGCCGAGGTGTTGACGTCCTGCTCGCTGTAGGCTTGCGGCGATCCCGACGGATGGCTGACCCGGTACAGGTTGGTGCCCGAGGAGTTGGCCACGGCGGCGGTGGTCCAACCGAGGAAGGTGCTGCCGGAAGGCGCTGCCTGGTCGAGTTGGACGAGGGTGAAGTCCGTGGTAGAGCTGGTGGCCAGCAGGTCGGCACCGACGGTTCTCGGAACCGAGCCGGGGGGAAAGTACTGGCTGCCACAGCTGGCGCCGCAGCCGACCGTCCACTGGAAGTAAGCCTCCAGGCTGTCAGCGGCGGACTCGTTGCTGAAGCAGTGGTTGGCGGTCAACAGATACGGTGTGCCGGTGCTGCCGGTGTCGTTGAGCAGACCGCCGGTACACAGGTAGGTACCCCCGGGGAGGTCGTACAGGAGATACGCGACGCCGTCCTGGAGCGGTTGCACCGAGCCCGGAATCGACTCGCACTCGGCGTTGGTGATGCAGCTGTCGTTCCACGAGCAAAAAGACTTGTTGATGCTGAAACCGAAGGAGTAGTTGTCGCCCAGGTGGGAGATCTCGCTGACCCGGAACAGATCGCGACCCTGGAGGGAGAAAGTGGCACTCAACGGCAAGTGGACCTGCAAGACGATCTCGTCGCCTTTCACCGTATTCGTCCACAGGTTGCCGCCCTTACCTGCGCTGTAGGGGCCGAAGGCCTGCTCGTAGCGGTCGAAGACGTAGATCTCGGTGCCTCTGGGCAGATCGACGTCCTCGAGATGCAGACGCACACCGGTCGCTCCCGGGGAGCGGAAGGTGCCACTCCAGACCATGTTGCCATCGGCGTACAGCACCGAACCGAGCGTCTGGCTCTTGAGCGCGGGATTGAAGGCAAAGCCGACGTCACCCTTGACGCCCACCCACAGCGGGCCACCGGTCGGCTCGTGCGAGCTCAGAGCGGCCAGTTTCGAGGTCGGTATCTGGATCTCCATGGCCGCGGCCTCAGATGTCTCGAAGGAGCTCAGCCGTGAGTAGAGCTCCGCGGTGGCGGCGATGCGGACGTCGGGGTCCACCTCGACCGCCGACTTGCGAGGCAGGACTTCTTGGGCGAACGCGGGCACGGTCAACGACGCGACCAACAAAACGATGGCGAGCTTCTTCATCCAGGTCTCCTCATTCGGGTTTTTCTGCCGGCTGTTGTCGGGGTCCCTCCGGAATCCCGACAAAGACTGTTTCGTATGCCTCTAAGAGGGTTTGGATGAGAGGTAGAAAATACGGCTCCGGAGAAAATGACCAAACTTTCCGCCCCGGGAGCTCTCAGGGTGGCCCGTTCCCGCCGGCCGCGTCAGCCGCCCAGCAACTCCAGGAGCCCGGCCTCGTCGGTGATCTCAACGCCCAGATCCTCGGCCTTCTTCAGCTTGCTGCCCGCCTTCTCGCCCGCCACCACCAGATCCGTCTTGCGCGACACCGAGCCCGAGACCCGCGCGCCAAGCGCTTCGAGGCGCTTCTTCGCCGCGCCCCGCGTCATGCCGGTGAGAGTGCCCGTGAGCACGACGGTCTTGCCGGCGACCGGGTTGTCCGTGTCCGTGGACTCGGCGCGCGGCTGGGTCAGGTTCACGCCATCCTCGCGCAGGGTCTCGAAACGCTCCTGGTTGTGCGGATCGGAAAAGAACCGCACGACGCTCTCCGCCACCTTCGGCCCCACCTCGGGGACCGCTTCCAGCTCTTCGTTGCTCGCCGCCACCAGCGCGTCGAGATCGCCGAAGTGCTCGGCAAGGGTGCGGCCGACGCGCTCGCCGACGAAACGGATGCCGACGGCGTGGAGCAGGTGCGCCAGGGTGCGCCCCTTGGACTTCTCGATTTGCGCCAGCAGGCTGAGCGCGGACTTCTCGCCCCAGCCGTCGAGCCCGGCAAGGTCGTCTTTCTTCAGGCTGTAGAGCGAGGTGTAGTCGGTGATCAGCTCTTTGGCCAGCAGCTGGTCGATCAGCTTGTCGCCCAGGCCCTCGATGTCCATGGCGTTGCGGCCCACGTAGTGACTCACCGACTCGCGCACGATCGCCGGGCAGGCGGCGTTGACGCAGCGCCAGGCGACCTCGCCCTCGTAGCGCACCACCGGCTCGCCGCAAACGGGGCACTGGGTCGGAATCTCGTAGGGTACGGAATCGCCCGGCCGCAGCTCAGTCAATACCGACACCACCTTGGGGATGATGTCGCCGCCCTTCTCCACCAGCACCGTGTCGCCTTCGCGGATGTCCTTGCGCGCCAGGTCCTCGTAGTTGTGCAACGTCGCCCGCGACACCGTGGTGCCGCCGACGAACACCGGCTCGAGCTCGGCCACCGGCGTCAGCACGCCTGTGCGCCCCACCTGCACACTGATCGCCTTGACCACCGTGCGCGCCTGCTCGGCGGCGAATTTGTAGGCCACCGCCCAGCGCGGCGCCTTGGAGGTGCGGCCGAAGCGCTCCTGGAGGTCGAGCTGGTCGACCTTGATCACCACGCCGTCGGTGTCGAAGGGCATCTCGTGACGGGGCTCGCGCCAGCGCTCGATGTAGGCCTCCACCTCCGCGACGTCCGCGCAGCATTGCCACTCGGATCTGACCGGCAGGCCGTAGCCGGCGAGCATCTCGAGCGACTCGGAGTGGCTGGGAGCGATCTCGGTGGCGCTCTGATACACCGCCACCTCCAGCCGCCGCCGCGCCACCTCGCGGCTGTCGAGCAGCCGCACGGTGCCCGCGGTGGTGTTGCGCGGGTTGACGTAGAGCGGCGCGCCGGCCTTCTCGCGCAGACGGTTGAGGGCGTCGAACACCGGGCGCGGCATGTAGATCTCGCCGCGCAGCATCAGCCGGGCGGGCGGATCGCCCTCGAGCCGGAGCGGCAGGTTTCGAATCGTGCGCACGTTGGCGGTCACGTCGTCGCCCACCGTGCCGTTGCCGCGGGTGACGCCCTGCCTCAGCACGCCGCCCTCGTAGAGCAGCGAGATCGAGACGCCGTCGAGCTTGAGCTCGGTGACGTAGGCGCGCGGCACGCCTTGCGGCTCGCCGGCCGCCAGCCGGTCGAGCCGGCCGACCCAGTCCTCTACCTCCTCGAGGCTGTAGGTGTTGTCGAGCGACAGCATCGGCGGATCGTGGGCCACCTGCTCGAAGCCCTCGACCGGCGCGCCGCCCACCCGCTGGGTCGGGCTGTCGGGAGTCGCCAACTCGGGATGCTCGCGCTCGAGGTCGATCAGCTCGCGCATGAGAGCGTCGAACTCGCGGTCCGAGATCTCCGGTTTGCCGTGGCTGTAGTACAGCTCGCTGTGCCGCTCGATGTCTTCTCGCAATTCGGCGGCCCGCTTTTCCTCCGCGCGGCTCATGTCGCCGGCTCCTCGGTGGTCTGCTCCCACGTCACCTCCAGGTGTGCCCGCGACGTCGCCAGCGTCCCGGTCTCGCTCGAGAACTCGCGCAACCGGATCCGCACCGAACAGATCTCGTCACTGATCTGGTCGAGCTTCAACTTCACCCGGCGCTCGACGTCGGAGCAGCGTACGATCACCTCCGCCCGCTGCCCCTGCCGGCGGTCGAACTCCACTCCCGCCCGTCCACCACCGATCAGCTTGCGCTGCCCCAATTGCACCACCACCTGCTGCGGACTGGTCACGCCGCCGCCCGCGCCGATCTTCCACTGCAGCGCCAACAGGGCGATCAGCCCGGCGAGCAGGATGAAGATGGTGACGACGAGAAGACGGAGGTTCATGGCGAGGCCGGAATCCTAGCATCCGTCCCGCTACAATCGCCCATCGTGCAACCCGAAACCACCATCGAGGGCGCCGTCGAACGGATCGTCTACGCCAACGAGGAGAACGCCTGGAGCGTGGTGCGCCTGATCGTGCGCGGCAAGGGCGAGGTGACGGCGGTGGGGAACCTGCTGGGGATCCAGCCGGGGGAGAGTCTCAGGCTTACCGGACGATGGGTGAAGGACCGTAAGTACGGCAAGCAGTTCCGGGTCGAGTCGTATCTGACGGTACAGCCGTCGACGTTCATCGGCATCGAGAAATACCTGGCGTCGGGGCTGGTGCACGGCATCGGCAAGGAGCTGGCGCGGCGGCTGGTACAGCACTTCGGGCTCGACACGCTGGAGGTGATCGACAAGGCGCCGGGGCGACTTGCGGAGGTGGAGGGCTTCGGGCCGGTGCGCGTGGCGCGGATCACCACGGCGTGGAAGGAGCAGCGCGAGATCCGCGACGTGATGGTGTTCCTCCAGGGGCATGGGGTTTCGACCACCTACGCGATCAAGATCTACAAGCTCTACGGCGGCGAGGCGGCGGCTCTGGTGCGCGAGAACCCCTACCGGTTGGCGCGCGAGGTTCGCGGCATCGGCTTCAAGTCGGCCGACCGCATCGCCAGTCACCTGGGCATCGAGGCGCAGTCACCGCAACGCGCCGCGGCGGGCATCGTCCACACCCTGCGACAGGCCGCGGATCGGGGGCACGTCTACGTGCCGCGCCGGGTGCTCGTCAAAGGCACCGCGGAGTTGCTGGAAGTCGACGCGGAAGTGGTCGAGCCGGCGCTCGCGGAGCTGATCAGCGAAGGCGACCTGGCCGCGGTCGAGCCGCCCGACGCGGCGCCGGACCGGCATGATGACGAGGCCATCTTCCTCAAGCCGCTGGAGGTCGCCGAGCGCGGCGTCGCCGAGCTGCTGCGAGCGCTCACCGCTCAAGGCACCCTGCCGCTCGAGATCGACGTCGAGCGCGCCCTGCGCTGGTTCGAGGAACGGGTCGAGATCGAGCTCGCCGGCCAGCAACGGCGGGCGCTCGAGAAAGCGATCACCAGCAAGGTGATGGTTCTGACCGGTGGGCCGGGCACCGGCAAGACCACCCTGGTCAAAGGCATCGTCCGCATCCTGAGCCTCAAGGGTCTGCGCATCCAGCTCGCCGCACCCACCGGCCGCGCCGCCAAGCGCCTCGCCGAGGCCACCGGCGCCGAGGCCAAGACGGTGCACCGGCTGCTCGAGTACAACCCCCGCGAGCACGCCTTCAGCCGCGGCCCCGACCATCCCCTGTCGGCCGACCTGCTGATCGTCGACGAGGCTTCGATGCTCGACGTCACCCTGGCCTACAACCTGCTCAAGGCGGTACCGCCGAAGGCCCGGCTGATCCTGGTCGGCGACGTCGACCAGCTGCCGTCGATCGGTCCGGGGCGGGTGCTGGCCGACGTCATCGATTCGCGCGCCGTGACGGTGGTGCGGTTGACCGAGATCTTCCGCCAGGCACTCGACAGCCTGATCATCACCAACGCCCACAGGGTGCGGGTGGGCGAGATGCCGATCCTGCGCCCGGCCGACGACAAGGGCGACTTCTTCTTCTTCGAGCGCGCCGAGCCCGAGGCGATCCTGAGCACGGTCAAGAAGCTGGTCGAGAAACGCATCCCGCGCAGCTTCGGCTTCGATCCGCTCGACAACATCCAGGTGCTGACGCCGATGCAGCGCGGGCTGCTCGGGGCGGCCAACCTCAACGCCGAGCTCCAGGCGCTGCTCAACCCCGAGGGCGACGCGGTGACCCGCGGCGGCCGGCTGCTGCGCGCCGGCGACCGAGTGATGCAGGTGCGCAACAACTACGATCTGGAGGTTTTCAATGGTGACGTCGGCCGGATCGCGGCGATCGACTTCGAGGAGGACAAAGCGCGCGTCGACTTCGACAGCCGCCGGGTGGATTACGATTTCCTGGAGCTCGACGAGCTGATCCTGGCCTACGCCTGCTCGATCCACAAGAGCCAGGGCAGCGAATACCCGTGCGTGATCATCCCGCTGCACACCCAGCACTTCAAGCTGCTGCAACGCAACCTGATCTACACCGCGCTGACCCGCGGCCGGCGCCTGGTGCTCATCGTCGGCAGCCGGAAGGCGCTCGAGATCGCCGTCGAGTCCCAAAGCTCGGGGCGCCGGGCGACACTCCTGGCGCAGCGGTTGCGGGTCTGAAGGCTAGGGGGTCTCGAGCAGCTCGCGGACGCGATCCTCGAGCTCCACGAGCTCCCACCGGGCGGAGTCGAGCACACCGCTCTGCCGGTTCATCAGCAGGTAGAAGACCATCCTCCGCTCGCGGCCCAGCGGCCGCCAGATCTCGAGCAGCGCTTCGAGGGTGAACATCAGCTCCTCCACCTGCTCGCCGTCGTCGATCTCCAGCCGGCGGCGCACGGCGGCCACCGTGGCGAGCGCCCGCTCGGCGAAGTCGGGCCAGTACTGGAAACAGCGGTAGCCCACCACCTCGGCCTGCTGCACGTCGACCAAAGCCACGCCGATGGCGCCGGCGATCTTGAGCGACGGGCGCTCCAGCAGCTCCGCGAGCTCGAGCAGCAGCTCGCGCCCGAGGGCGCCCTCGTCGAGCGCCACGGGCACGGTGGCCACCTCCGACTCGACCACCGGTTCCGCCGCCCGGCTCTCGTCCAGATCGCGGGCGGCTTCCAGGATCACCCCGTGCAGCGGCCGGTTGATCAACCGCTCGACACGCTGCGGCACGCTGACGTCGATCTCGCAGTCGTCCCAGGTCAGGATCTCGGACACCGCCGATTCGCCCTGCAGACGCCCCGAGTCGGCGTTGATCAGCTCACCCTCTCTGACGTGCAGCCGGCCCGTGCGGCCGTCGGATTCGACCGTGAGCAGGCACGATTTCTTCTCGAAGTTGAGCAGCTGCAAAAACCCGAGCAGCGAGACTCCCGTCAGGTGCCCCTTGGAGGTGCGGGCCAGAGTCTGGGTGACGGTGTCGGCCAGGGTCGGGAAGTCGAAGGGTTTCTCGAGATAGTGCAGCGCCCCGTGACGCCCGATCTCGCCGCCCATCTCGGGCACCTCGTAGCCGCTCATGACGATGATCGGCACCGACGAGAAGTTGCGCACCATGTGGGCGAGCAGCTCGAAGCCGTCCATGATCGGCATGTAGAGATCGGTGAGCAGCAGGTCCACCGGCCGCTGTTCCAGGACCTCCACCGCCTCCTGGCCGTTCTTGGCCGTCAGCAGCTCCAGGTCCTCGGCGTAGTGGCCGAGGAAACGGACGATGGTGGTCAGGATCACCTGGTCGTCGTCGACGACGAGGACGGTCTTCATCGGGGTCTCTCTCGAAATACCTGCTCGGAACACGTCGGCCGATGAGCGGATCATATCCGACCGGCGACGGCGAGCAGACTGGGGGCGAGTGACACTTTTTGTCGAGTCGGAGCCCCGCACCGCGTCACCGAAGGGCTCGAAACGCCTGTTTTCCGGGCAGGGCCGCCGGGCCGGACGCTGGCACTGGATTTGCTTATCCGGATATGTCTTGAATATCGTCCCGCTTCGGCCGGCGGCCGCGTCGGTTCCTTCGCAGACGTTCACCAGGAGATCCTCATGATCCGCAGATTCGACACCGGCCGACGATCCCACGCTCTCGTCTTCGTCTCGGTCCTCTTGCTCGCCGCGCCAGCCGTGGCCGCGGACACCTCGGTGGCTCCTGGCGAGATCTTCGCCACGGACGACCACGGCCCGTGGGCCGAGGCGTTCTGGATGCCGGCCGCGGCCCGCTCGACGCTGGCGGCGGCCGCCGTGGACGAAACCGTCCGGCTCGACGCCTTCCCGATCGCCCCGGGCGAGCGTAACAGCCTGGTGCTCACACGCTACGAGGTCTACGCGCCGGGGGCGCGGCTGACGGTGGTCGAAGGCGGCGACGAGCGCGAGGCACCGCGGTCCGCGCGCCTGCACTTCCTGGGCGCCGTGGCCGGCGATCCGGCGACCCGCGTCGGCCTGTCGCTCGACCCGGAGACCGGCCACCTGCGGGGTGTGATCGACGGCCCGTGGGGCGAGTTGCGCATCGTCGAGCCGACAGCGGGCGATTCCCGCCACCGGGTCGAGCGGGTCGAAGCGGCGAGGGCGATCGCGGGCGTCGAGCTCGACACCACGTGCACGGGCGACGAGATGCCGATGCCGGAAACCATCGTCGATCACCTGGCCGCGGCCCCGGGCGCCACCACCACCGCGAAGGGCGCCACCGAGCCGACCCATTCGGCGGTCATCGCCGTCGACACCGACGCCGAGTTGCTCGACAAGAAGTTCGGCAACAACACCACTACCGCCGCCGACTGGATCGCCGATCTGTTCACCGAGATGAACGTCTTCTACGAGCGCGACGTGGAGCTGCGGCTGCTGCAAGGCGACACCACCCTGCGCACCGGCACCTTTCCCTACGACCAGGACCCCTACGACGAAGCCGGCGGGGTCGCCAGCTTCGCTCAGCTGAACGAGTTCGGCGCCTACTGGTCGGTCAACATGAGCGCCGTCGAGCGCGTGCTCGCCATGCTGTTGTCGGGCAAGTCGGCGTCGAGCAACCAGGCATCGGGCATCGCCTGGATCGACGGCTACTGCGAGGTGCAGAATTCCGGCGGCGGCTACAGCATCAACCAGGTGTTCATCTCCTCGTTCTCCTCCGCCAACATCGTCGGCCACGAGCTCGGCCACAACTTCGGCTCGCCCCACACCCATTGCTACTCGCCGCCCGTCGACCAGTGCTACAACGCCGAGGGCGGCTGCTACACCGGCACGCCGAGCTGCCCCGGCGGCCCGGGCACGGTGATGAGCTACTGCAACTTCGGCGCCCCCAACGGCGCCGGCTGCGGCCAGAACTCGGCCGATTTCCACCCCACGGTGGTGGCGCTGTTCGACGGCTTCATCGCCAGCCATACCCCCGGCTGCATCGAAGAGATCAGCAACGCGGAGATCTTCACCGACGGCTTCGAGTCCGGCGACACCGACGGCTGGTCGGGCTGAGCAAAGCTCTTCTCTGCTTTCGGTAACCCTACACTTCGGGTCGGACAAACCGCATCCGAAGATGTAGGATACGCCGAACCAAGAGAAGGGTGGAGTATGACCTGGATCCTCGAAATCTACCGCTCGGCGATGGCCAAAAAGGCGGTCATGGCGGTGACCGGAGTCGTCCTCTTCGGCTTCGTTCTCGGCCACATGGTGGGCAACCTGAAGGTGTTCCTGGGGCCGGTCGAGAGCGACATCTACAAGATCGACCTCTACGCCGAGGGCCTGAGGACGTTCGGCGCGCCGTTCCTGGGCCACGGCGAGTTCCTGTGGATCACCCGCTTCGGCCTGCTGGCGGCGGTGGGGCTGCACATCCTCTCCGCCTGGCAGCTCACCGTGCTCAACAACAAGGCGCGGCCCACGAGCTACCGCAAGCAGACCTCCCAGGCCTCGACCTACGCCTCGCGTACCATGCGCTACGGCGGCGTGATCATCCTGCTGTTCGTGATCTACCACCTGCTGCACCTGACCACCGGTCACGTGCACACCGATTTCGAGCACGGCAAGGTGTACCGCAATCTGGTGATCGCGTTCCAGAACCCCCTGGTCGCCGCCTTCTACATGCTGGCGGTCACCTCCCTGGGCTTCCACCTCTACCACGGCCTATGGAGCTTCTTTCAGTCCCTGGGCCTGAGCGGGCCACGCCTCGACGTATTTCGCCGCCAGTTCGCGGCCGTTTTCGCGGTGATCGTCACCGCCGGCTTCCTGTCGGTGCCGGTGGCGATTCTCACCGGCCTCGTGAATTGAGCACAGCGAGCTGAGCGCACAGGCAGCCTCGACGAGAGAATCCAACCCGAAGGAAACAGGAGCGATGCGGCTCAACGCCAAGATACCGAGCGGTCCGATCGAGCAGAAGTGGGACCGCCACCGCTTCGATCTCAAGCTGGTCAACCCGGCCAACAAGCGCAAGTTCGACATCATCATGGTGGGCACCGGCCTGGCGGGCGGCTCGGCCGCCGCCACACTGGCCGAGCTGGGCTACAACGTCAAGGCCTTCTGCTACCAGGACAGTCCTCGCAGAGCCCACTCGATCGCCGCCCAGGGCGGCATCAACGCGGCCAAGAACTACCAGAACGACGGCGACAGCATCTTCCGGCTGTTCTACGATACGGTCAAGGGTGGCGACTACCGTTCGCGCGAGGCCAACGTCCATCGCCTGGCTCAGGTGTCGGTCAACATCATCGACCAGTGCGCCGCCCAGGGCGTGCCCTTCGCCCGCGAGTACGGCGGCACGCTCGAC
>JAAELT010000408.1 GCA_024226315.1 bacterium
AAAAAAAAACACCAACTTTATATCAAAGAAGCAGATCAACATCAACAAGGGAGTTAGAAGCAAAACCGATATTTTAACTAAAAAGTAAGGAACATACTGGACAGATATACTGAATGTAATAAACATTTTAAAAGTAACAACAAATAACAACAGCAACAAATACACCCATTTGTTGCTTAATCCTGCCCAACCTTGACAGTAACAACAACTACAACAGCAACTACAACAACAGCATTAACCACAGCAGCAATAATAACCATCATAACATTAATGCTAACTGTACTGTACACTATAAATTATATTGATGATTTCAATATAGGAGCAACTAATGTAGGGCAAATCAATCGAAAAATAAAAGAATTTGGCAATTTTTAACAGTGCAAGGGGGACCACGCCCCCGTGCTTCCAGCGCCCCTGTTTTAATATGAAATTCTTTTTAAGGTTACTAAAGTGTTTATAACGACAGATAACAACCTTTTTCATCTTTACATTTCGTTTACAAACTATTGTGCTTTTAAAAGGTATGTTTGCAGCTTGACAAAGTTATTTCTGTTACTCTTAGGTGCCTAATAACTGGGGGTGTCGGAATAAGGGGGGGGGGGGTTGGAACAGAAACCAGAATCTAATTGGCGGGGGGTAAAAATAAACGGGGGGGGGTCGGAATTCGTTTGACAAA
>JAAELT010000409.1 GCA_024226315.1 bacterium
GCGCGCCGTCCTCGCGCATCTCCACAGCACGGGCGCGAGCCAGCGTGAAATCGCCCGTCAACTGGGCCGCAGTTCCTCCACGATCAGTCGCGAACTCCGGCGCGGAAGACCCACCGAGCGCTGCGGCTACCTGGCCGAACGTGCGCAGGATCTTGCCGCTTCACGGCGGGCTTCGGCTAATGGCCTGCGCGCCCGGATGCGCTGCAAGGAGCTCCTACGGCATGTTCGAGCCGGCCTGAAGCTGCGCTGGTCGCCGGAGCTCATCGTGGGCCGACTCCAGCTTCTCGGGAGCAAGATTCGGGTCTGCGCCATGACCCTCTACCGATTCCTGAAGCGCGATCGGGAGGAGGGCGGCAAGCTCCACAAGGGGCTGCCCCGGCGCGGGAAGGGACGGCGTCCGAACGGCTCCAAGGGCCGTAGAAGGCCCAAGCCTGGACGCAGGCCGATCGAGGATCGGCCCGCGGGCGCGAGCAATCGAACGCGCCACGGCCACTGGGAAGGCGACACCGTCGAAGGCGCGGGCAAGAGCGCGTACATCGTGACGCTCGTGGATCGCAAGAGCCGCTTCACGTTGCTCGGCAAGGCGAAGAACAAGAGCCAGGACGTTGTATGCGAGGTCGTCAAGCGACTGCTCAAGCGCTTGTCCAAGGTGCTGCGGCGCACCCTCACACTCGACAACGGAACCGAGTTCAACAGTCACCGCGCCATCGAGGTCGGCACCGGCGTCGATGTCTTCTTCGCCGACCCCTACTGCTCCTGGCAGCGGGGAACGAACGAGCAGACCAACGGCGTCATGCGCCACTTCCTGCCAAAGGGGACGAACTTCAAGACAGTCTCGAGCAAGCGCCTTGCGCGCATCGAGGATCTACTCAACAATCGACCACGAAAGTGCCTCGGCTACAGGACGCCCGCGGAGGTCATCCC
>JAAELT010000410.1 GCA_024226315.1 bacterium
CACGGGACTACCGATCGGCTTGGGTTGCGCCCTTCCAGGGCGCGGGGACGATCGGAGCGCAACCCGGGGCTCGCGCCTTGTCGCTGCGCTCCTCGACGCGGCCCCGGGCTTTACGCTTGCGCCCCTCCAGGGCACAGACCCTCGTAGGAGCGTGTTGCGCATAGCAACGCGCTCATAGGCCGGTGGGATGGGCCAAGAAGTCGAATGCCGGAGGCTTCGAGTTCTTGGGGCGCCAGGGTCAGAGAAGCTGCTCCCCCGTCCCCAGTGTTCTTTTTTGGAATAGCCGCACCTCCCGAGGAGAAGCTCGTCAGCGGGCGTGTCTCGACGTTGCGTGGTAGGGTCCGAACATCAACTCAGAAGGGGGAGGATCGATGCAAGAACGAGAGCAGCCCGAAACCCTGCGCCTGCGCAGCGTGACGCCCGCGATCACGGTGGGCGACGTCGAGAAGAGCGTCGCCTGGTACAGCGACGTGGTCGGGTTCATCGTCGACCAGGAGATGCGTCACGAGGGCGAGCTGCGTGGCGCCGTAATGCGCGCAGGCACGGTCCGCGTGCTGCTCGCCCAGGACGATTTCCAGAAAGGCCGCGACCGCGCCAAGGGCGTCGGCTTCCGCCTCTACTGCGCCACCGCCCAGGACGTCGACGGCGTCGCGGCGGCGGTCAAGGCCCGCGGCGGCGTGCTCGATCAGGAGCCCACGGATCAGCCGTGGGGCGCTCGCGACTTCTCGATCGCCGATCCGGACGGGTTCAAGATCTCGATCTCGACCGGCATGGACGACGAGTGAGCCGAAGGAGATCCATCATGAGACTACTCCGCCCGACCTTCGTGCTCCTGCTCGCCCTTGCCCTCACCCTTCCCGCGCTCGCCGACCCGGTGGTCCGGGTGCTGCACCGTGGTTCGCCGATCCAGGGCACCAACGGCATCGCCGTCGGCCCCGACGGCAAGCTCTACGTCACCAGCGTCAGCGGCCGCGAGATCGTGGTCATGAACCGCAACAGCGGCAGGATCCTGGAACGTTTCGGCGTCGGCGACCGCGTTGTAGTAGTGCGAGGCGATGCGTCGAACAGTGGACTTCGATGTTCGCCGACATCGGCCTCACCGAGGCCGACATGCACAGATGGCACGAGCTGTTCGAACGCCGCCACCCGGAGGGCCACCAGGGCTTCCTCGAGTGGCTGCGGCTGCCGGTCGACCGGATCGCGGACATCCGCCGCAAGTCGGCGGAAGCGTCGTAGACTGGGCGGCCTGGAGTGATCGCGCCCCACCTTCATCTCCGAGCCTGACTCATGACCACGGATATGAATCGGGCGACGCGTGCTGCGCGGGGGAGTGATCCCAGATCGCACACTTGACGAGTTATTCCGTCTTCGTCTATGTTCTGCACACTGCCAAGGAGGGTGTGCCGGCACTTGCGATCCCGCTCGATCGGCTGGTTCGGGGTCGTCGGGGCAGAAGGCTGAAAAAGGAGGAGAGATGTCGATAAGCGATTCTTCAGGAGCCCGAATCGGACAGATTCTGTTCGTTATTGCCCTGGCCCTCACCGTCGGCGGCCTGGCCGCCCAGGTCTCCGATCGAGTCTCGGGGGAGGCCACTGCCCTGGTCAACCCGGGAGATCTACCTCCGATCACCAAGCTGCCGGTGAAGGTGACAAGAAACCCCGAGAGGGCCGTCTCGGTCCTGTCGGTTGACGACGGCACCTGCGAGGGAGGGCTCGGCTTCATCGACAGCCGTCAGGCGCAGGCGGTGCAGCGCTTCAGCGTACCGACGATCTGCACGCAGTCGGGCCTGGAAGTCATCGGCTTGACCTCCCGGGTCAATTCGCTGTCGAGCTCTGGTTTTCTCCCCTCTTTCGCCTTGCACCAGGGACCCCTGGCCCCCAATTCGGGCGCGGCCGACATCACCCGGCCCCTGACCAACGCCGCCGTGGCGGGCGGCGCCTGCCCGACCGCCGGCACCACCGCCGGCCTGGTGAACAATGCCGTTTCTCCGGCGGCGGTGGTCAACAACACCACGGCGTTTTTCGCCGGGGTGCGCGGCGGCGGTTTCTTCACCGGCCGCGACGTCAATGGCCCGCCGGCCGGTGCTAACTGGCTGATCAACGAGGCGGGCGGCGTCGCCTACTCGCCGACGGCGCTCTCCGGCTTCGGCTTCCC
>JAAELT010000411.1 GCA_024226315.1 bacterium
AGATCGTAGAGCTCCGGCGCGGGTGCCTCGATGTACTTGAAGGACTCGGATCGAAGCGCCCGCAGCGCTGACCAACCGTAATGGAGGAGCGGATAGAACGACTCGGCGTACACCACCGGCTCCTGCTCGTCCTCCCCGAGCTCTTCCCCGGCGAGCGCTCGAACCAGGCTTCGCCCCTGCACTCGATCCGGAATCGCCTGACCCGTCAGGTCGAGGATCGTCGGCACGATATCGACGTGACTCACGGCTTCCCGCACTCGGTGACCGGCGCCGGCCCTTCCCGGCAACCTGAAGACCAGCGGCACATGCACGGTGCTGTCGTAGACGAAATACCCATGGAAGGCCTCTCCGTGATCGCCGAGTCCCTCCCCGTGATCTCCGGTCACCACGACGACGGTGCTCTCGAGCAACCCCCTCGCCTCCAGATCCTCGACAAAGCCGTCCAGAAGAGTGTCGGTGTATGCGACCTCGGCTTCGTACGGACGCCCGGGGTACTTCGATCGGAACGGCTCCGGAGGCGTGTAGGGATCATGCGGGTCGAAGAGATGTAACCAGAGAAAAAAGGGCTCGCTCCCTCCTGCTCCGGTCTGACGCTGGTCGAGCCAACTCCGGGCCGCGGCGATCGTCTCCTTCCCCGGCCGCTGAACCGATCCGAGATCAGCGGTCTGGAACGCACCGAGATCGAAGTCGTCGTGGTAGTGCTCGAATCCGCGCCCGATGCCCCAACGGGAATCGAGCACGAAGGCACTGACGAAGCCGGCCGTGTCCCTGCCCGACTGCCCCATCATCTCCGCCAGCGTCGTGTTCTCGTCTCCAAGGAAGTAGCCGACGTTCTCTCGCACTCCGTGAAACGGCGGGTACGTCCCGGTCATGATCGCACTATGCGCCGGCAGGGTGAACGGCACCGTCGTCGATGCGTTGCCGAACAGCACACCCTCCTCGGCGAGTCGCTCGAAACCGGGCGTCTGGATTCCGGATCCGAATATCGAGAGGCGATCGGCTCGAAGCGTGTCGATGGTGATCAGAACGACGTTGAGCCGGTCGAGGCTCATGCCCCCGGCGAGGGCGAGTAGCCGATCTCGCGATCCGAGACGTCCATCCGAGGTCCTACTCTCGTCGTCCCCGGCCTCTCCACCGCAGGCGCCGATCCAGAGTGTCATCAGCATCGCGGCAAGCGCGTGCGAGGACCGATTCACCAGGAGCCCCATTCGCGCGAGACTATCCTATCGGCCAACTGAACCGTCGAGACCGCCTCCTCCCACGTCGCTCTCGTGCGCAATTCAGGGGGTTGCTTCCTCGTCTCTTATCTGGCTGTGATACACTCTCCGTGCTACGAGGAGCGAGAGATGACTACCGTGCGACTCGACACCCCCACCGAAGCGATCCTGAAACGCCTGGCGTCGCGGCGTGGGCAGACCAAGTCCGACGTGATTCGCGACGCCATCGCCCGCCTTGCCGCGGAAGACGAGGATCTCTCGGCCCACGATCGGCTGCGGCCCTTCATCGGCGTCGTCGACACCGGCGGGCGCCAGCTCTCCCTGGATACGGGCCGCCGGCTGAAGGATCTGCTGGCGGACAGACAGCGTGCGCGCGGTTCTGGTTGACGCGGGCCCGCTGATCGCCCTGTTGGATCGAAGCGACGACTGGCACGAGGCCGTCGTGCGGTGTGTCGAGTCGATCCGCGATCCCCTGGTCAGCGTCTGGCCCGCCGTCGTCGAGGCCATGTATCTGCTGGCGTCGTCGTGGCCGGCGCAGAAGGCGCTCTGGGAGATCCTCGAGACCGGAGCCGTCCTCCTCCTGCCTCTCGACGAGGCCGACCTCCCGCGGATGAAGCAGCTGATGGAGAAGTACCGGGACCTGCCCATGGACCTGGCGGACGCCGCCCTCGTCCGGGTGGCGGAGCGCGAAGGCATCCGCCGCGTCCTGACCCTCGATCGGCGCCATTTCAGCGTCTACCGGTTGGCGCGCAAGGGGCCTTTCACGCTCTTGCCGTGATGCCAGGCCCCCGCCGGTCCCAGCTCGGATCCGTGGGACGGCCAATGCGGCGCCGTCGCGCCGTGGAGGCACACGACGGCAACGTGCGAGCTCGGCGTGTAGATCCACGGGGTCTATCGGTGGCTTTCGACCTGCCGACGGTTTCTTCCGGCGCGACAACGGCGAGGAGTGTCTCGTGACATGAGAATGGCTTTTCTGGCACTGGTGCTACGATCGGCAGAAGATGCGTATACTCTCGGGCGTTCTGCTGGTCACGGGACTCCTGGGGGGTCTTCCGGCCCGATCCGCTGAGCCGCCACGGTCCTCCGAGACACTCCCCCGCTTTGTCGATCGCAGCGAGGCAGCCGGCCTGAGAATCGTGACCTACTCGGGCGGTGCGGAGAAGAACCACATCCTCGAGTCCAGCGGCAACGGGATCCTGGTCCTGGACTACGACCGTGACGGCTACCAGGACCTC
>JAAELT010000412.1 GCA_024226315.1 bacterium
CCCGAGATTCTCAACGACCCGAGCGCGAACGCGCCTTATTGGCTGTACAACTCGGACACCAACAGCGTCATCTTTTTTAACCTCAGCTTGATCCTCAAGCCGGGCGAAGAGATCGTTATTTCTTACCGAAGCTGGCAGCGGCAGGCAGGCTGACCTCAATTTTTTTAGCCGTCGGTGTCGATGGTGTCACAAAAAGACTCGCGGAGCGCGAGTCTTTTTTTTTACTCAAAAAAATGCCGGAAATCAGGTTTGGAGCCTCCAACTACCTCAAAGTCGCATATCGAACGAGATATGATTTTTTTGAATTTTTTTCACTTTTTTCGCCGCCCGTTGTAACCATGTGGTCCCCCCTTTGGTTACAATGGGCGGGGCAACAGGGCATCCCCCCCGATTTTTCGAAAAAAAAATATTTTGACAGGCTCATATCTCCCTCGATATGCGAGTACGGGCGAGCCGGTTTCACACAGAGCCAGAGTTTCAGGACTCCTTGGTCCACGATAAATCAGCTCGCGTGTACTCAATTATCGAGTTCGCTGTGACCCCAACAAAGTCGGAAAAATTCGAAAAAATCGACCGCCCCCAGCTGAGAAATACATAGGGCGTAAGGGGCTACGACTTAGGGGATTTCACGGGCTGGTTTCGGCCGGCAGGCCAAAAAAAAAATTCTCTATTTTTGAGTAAAAAAAAATCGGTCAAAAAATGCCGGAAATGAGGTTTGGGGCCTCCAACTACCTCAAAGTCGCATATCGAACGAGATATGATTTTTTGAATTTTTTTCACTTTTTTCGCCGCCCCCAGCTGAGAAATACATAGGGCGTAAGGGGCTACGACTTAGGGGATTTCACGGGCTGGCCAAAAAATGCGAAAATTTTCGGAAATTTTCGGA
>JAAELT010000413.1 GCA_024226315.1 bacterium
GCCGTGTCAGCCGTCGAGAACGGGACGATCAACTCGGAGTCGCGGCAATCGGTCTTGTCTCGATGACCATAGGCGCGAAATCCGATCTCGCGATCGCCCAGGTCCTTCTCCAGGAAAGCCGAGAGTGCCGTCCGCCCAGCCTCGTACTTTCGAGCTCTGTCCTCGAGCTCGCCCCACATGGAGCTCGAAGAGTCATAGGCAACGAGCAGCCGCTTGGCTCCACTCGTCGTTCCCGCGGTGTCTTCGGCGTTGGCGGCGTTGGCGGTCGTTGCGGCTGCCAACGCGTAAAAAGCAAGAACAGAGAACCTGGCCAGACGCTGCCGCATTTTCTTCCTCCAAACTCGGACGGCTGGACCTGGGAGCTCCCCTCGCAGCCGGTATCGATGAACTGTAGGACTCCACTTCCAGCGGTAACCCGCCGCAGGCTACGCCGCTCAACATCGCGCTGTCAAACCCAGCGCCTTGCACGGCTACGCCGGGAACGAGCGGAACCTGGACCTCGCCCAGGCCATGCGGCGAGCCGGCGTGAACGTGCTCTACTTCAACTACAGGGGGACGTGGGGGAGCGGCGGTGAGTTCTCCATCCCCCACGCGCTCGAAGACGTAGCGAGGGCCGTGCAACTGGCGAGGGACGAGGAGTGGGCGTCCGCGTACCGATCTGATCCCGACCGCGTGGCCCTCGTTGGTCATAGCTTCGGGGGCTTCCTGGGGGCGATCACGACGGCCGAGGACAAGGACCTTCCGTGCTTCGCCTTCCTGGCCGGGGCTGACATGGGGGCGTTCGGCTTGCAGGCGCGCGGCGACGAGAGCGTTCGGGCGGGGATGGAGTCCGTTCTCGGTTCAGACATGGACGCGGCCGGCGGACCGATCAACGGGGACGTGCGCCGCGTTGTCGGTGAGCTGGTGGATCGGGCGGAAGCGTACGATGTCCCCTCGCGAGCGCCTGCGCTGGCGACACGGCCGCTCCTAGTAGTCGCCGGTGAGCGAGACGAGGCCCTCCCGAAGGCAGACCACCACGACCGGTTGGTCGCGGCCCTACGAGCGGTAGGGGCGAAGCGGCTGACGGAAGTTGTATTCGACGACGACCACTCATTCTCCGCTCACCGGATCGAATTGGCGCGGCGGCTCGTCGACTGGCAAGGAGCCGAGTGCTGGCGCTAACACGAGCTGTACTGGCCCGCGCGACAAGGCGACATAGGTGCCACCCGAGTCGGGTGGAGTCGGTCATGAGGTTCCCGAGCTTGAGCGCTTCGCCAGCTCCGGGGCCCGGGATGCATCGACGGCCTCCATGTCGCAGGTAGCGAGGAGGCGCGACAGGACGTGGGGTAGCGTCCGATCGTCGGGGAAGAGCTGCCGGCTCCGCTCGAGCGCCGTGATCGCGGCCGCGCACTCGCCGCGGCGTGCCAAGAGGCGCGCCCGCGAGATCCGTGCCGAAAGGTGTCGAGGATCGATGCGTAGCA
>JAAELT010000414.1 GCA_024226315.1 bacterium
GAGGACACGTTCCATCGGCAGAACGCCCACGGCATCCCGCTCGGCATCCTCCCCGACTACAAATGGCCCGCCGCCGAGCGGTTCGAGATGGCGAGCGGCGACCTGCTGGTGCTGGTCACCGACGGCTTTTTCGAGTGGGAGAACGAGGCCCAGGAGGAGTTCGGCATCGATCGCATGATGGGCGTTCTGCGAGAGAACCACGACCGTTCGGCGGTGGAGATCATCGGCTCGCTGCACGAGGCGGTGAAGAGCTACGCCGGCGACGAGCCCCAGAACGACGATCTGACCGCGCTGGTGGTCCGCAAGACCTAGACAAGAAGGACAACCTTGATCGACTTCTCACGACATTCCGGCCAACAAGTACCTGGGTAAGGTCAAAGCGGGCAAGGGAGGGGACAGCTTCTTCGACCGCGACGTCGCCTTCTCGCGCGACCGCTCCGTCGCCTTCGTCACCGACCCGCCGGACAAGACTCTGACCGCCGTCGACGTGAAGGGGATGAAGGCGATCGGTAGGATCGACCTGCCCGCCAGGCCCGAGTGGATGAAGGTCCTGACGGTTTGAACAGACCGTTTTCAGCCTGTTTTCGGCAGCTTGTCGGCTTCTCGAAGATTCTTCCCCGGAATGGTCTCGAAGCGCCGAGGTCTCAACCGCCGGATTTGATAAACTGGCACCGCGTGACAACGGCCCACCCAGGGTAGTAGCGAGAGGTCGGAATGGAGATCTGGGTCCGAAAATGCGCCTCCTTCGAGGAAGAGAGTCGAGCCGATCGGGAGTACTGGCAGCGCATGTCGCCAGACGAACGGGTCGGTGTCGTGGAGCAGCTTCGCCGGGAATGGTGGCAGCGCCATGGTGACGGCGAGCCGCGACTTCGAAGATCTGTTCGAGTGCTTTCGACGACGACAGGTTAGGGCGCTCATCGTTGGCGCCCACGCGGTCGCCTTCCATGCCAAGCCGCGTTACACCAAAGACGTGGACGTTCTCGTGGAGCCCTCGGTCGAGAACGCCGAGCGTTTGCTCGAGGCGCTGAACGACTTCGGCTTCGGCAGCCTGGATCTTTCGGTCGAGGACTTCAGTCGAGAAGACAAGATCGTGCAGCTGGGATTCGAGCCGAACCGCGTCGACCTGATCACGTCGATCGGCGGGGTGAGCTTCGAGGAGGCGTGGCGTGGACGAGGACGCTCGTTAGGCAAAGCGAAGATAGCGGCCGATTCGGCCGGTCCGAGAGGGCAGATGAAGGTGCTGACTATCTGAGGAGCAAGCCGTCTCGAAGACTCCCGTACTGAAGACGCTCCTGGTGAGCGACCTGGTCGGCTCGACGCGGCTGGTGGAGGAGCTGGGCGATCAAGCTGCCGCCGAGCTCGGGCAACGCCACGACCGGTTGGCCCGCGACCTGCTGGCGGCCCACGAGGGCCTCGAGATCGACAAGACCGACGGTTTTCTGCTGCTCTTCGAGCGACCGCTCGACGCCGTCCGCTACGCCCTCGAGTATCACGCCGCCCTGCGCCGGCTCTCGGACGAGGAAGGCCGAAGGATCGAGGCCCGGGTGGGCATCCACCTCGGCGAGGTGCTGCTGCACGAGAACCGGCCCGACGACGTGGCGCGCGGCGCCAAACCGCTGGAGGTTGAGGGCCTGGCCAAGCCGACGACCGGGCGTCTGATGTCGCTGGCCGCAGGCGCTCAGACGCTGCTGACCCGCGGCGCCTTCGATCTGGCGCGGCGTGGGGCCGTCGGCGACCTCGATGACGACGAGCTGTGTTGGCTGGCCCACGGCGGCTACCTGTTCAAGGGCGTCGCCGAGCCGATCGAGGTCTTCGAGGTCGGCCGCGAAGGGGTGGCGCCGCTCGAGCTGCCCGCGGACTCGGCCAAGGTGCGGCGGGTGGTCGAGCAGACGACGATCCCCGGCTGGCGGCCGGCGCCGGGTCTGTCCATTCCGCACCGCGGCCACTGGGTGGTGCAGGAGAAGCTCGGCGAGGGCGGCTTCGGCGAGGCGTGGCTCGCCGCCCACGACAAGACCCGGGAGCGGCGGGTGTTCAAGTTCTGCTACGACCCAGCGAGCTTGCGGACGCTGCAGCGCGAGATCACCCTTTTCCGTCTGCTCAAGGAAGAGCTCGGCGACCGCGACGACATCAGCCGCATCGTCGATTGGAGCTTCGACGAGGCCCCCTACTTCATCGAGTCGGAGTACACCGAGGGCGGCAACCTCGTGGACTGGGCCGAGGAACAGGGGGGCCTGGCGGAGGTGCCGCTGGCGGTGCGTCTCGAGATCGTGGCGCAGGTGGCGACGGCGCTGGCTGCCGCCCATTCGGTGGGGGTGCTGCACAAGGACGTCAAGCCTTCGAACGTACTGATTGCGACCGGCAAGGACGGCAGGCCGCGGCCGCGACTGAGCGATTTCGGGGTCGGGGCGGTGACCGAGGCCAAGCGGCTGGCCGACGCCGGCATCACGGTGCTCGGCCTGACGGCTCCGACCCAGATCCTCTCCAACTCGACCAGCGGCACCCGTCTCTACACGGCTCCCGAGGTGCTCGAGGGCAAGCCGGCGACGCTGCAGGCCGACGTCTACGCCCTGGGGCTGATGCTCTACCAGATGATGGTGGGCGATTTCTCCCGCGCTCTGGCTCCCGGCTGGCGTCGCGACGTCGACGACGAGCTGCTGGCCGAGGACATCGCCGTCGCGACCGACGGCTCGCCGGAGCGGCGTCTGAGCAATGCCCTGCGCCTGGCCGAGCGGCTGCGAACCCTCGACCGGCGGCGGCAGGAGCGAGAGGCCGAGCAGCGCAAGCAGGAGGAGGAAGCGGCGCTCCGCGCCGCGCTGGAGCAGGCGCGGCAGCGTCGGCGGATCTGGGCGGTGGCGGCCCTCGTCCTGGCGCTCTTCGCCGGCGCCATGACGATGATGGTGTTTCGCGTCCGCAGCGAGGCTGAGCGCGCCCAGCGCGAGACCGAGCGGGCGGAGAAGGTCGCGCTGTTTCTGGCGGAGTTGATCGAGATCACCGATCCCTACGGCACCGCGGATCCCGGCGCGGCCCGCGGCACGACGATGACCGTGCGCGAGCTGCTCGACCGCGGGCGGGACAAGCTCGACAGCTCCTTCGAAGGCGATCCGCGGACCAGGGGTCGCTTGACGGCGACTCTGGGAAGAATCTACCTGGGCCTCGGTGAAAATGAGGACGCCGGGCCGTTGCTCGAGGAAGCTCTGGCCCTCCGCCGCCAGGTCCACGGCGACGAGCATCCCGACGTCGCCGAGAGCCTCAGCAACCTGGCGTGGTTGCGTTGGGAGAAGGGGGATCGGGAGAGGGCTGGGCCGCTGTTTCGCGAGTCTCTGGAGATGAGGCGGCGGCTCCTGGGCGACGAGCATCCTGACATTGCCGAGAACCTCCACGACCTGGCGTCGTTTCACGAAGAAGAAGGAGATTTCGAGGCCGCCGAATCGCTTCACCGCGAATCTCTGGAGATGAGGCGAAGTCTGTTCGGCGACGAGCATCCCGACGTCGCCGACGGCCTCAGACACGTCGCGGGGTTTGCTCAGGCCAGAGGTGACTACGAGGCAGCCGAGCCGCTGATCCGCGAGTCTCTGGACATATACCGACGGCTCCTGGGCGACGAGCATCCCCAGGTCGCCGCCACCGAGATGTGGCTGGCAAAGCTGCTACAGGACAAGGGTGACTACGTCGCAGCGGAGCCGCTGTTGCGCGAGGCTCTCGAGATGTGCCGGAAGCTGCTGGGCGACGAGCACCCATGGGTCGCCACATCCCTCGGCCACCTGGCGTCGTTGCTTCAGGCCAAGGGCGACTACGAGCGAGCCGAGCCGCTTTCCCGCGAGGCTCTGAAGCGCAGGCGGCGGCTCCTGGGCGACGAGCATCCCGACGTCGCCACAAGCCTCAACGACCTGGCCCGGCTCCTGGTCGCCCGCGGCCGGGCCGCCGAAGCCGAGCCGATCATCGGCGAAGCCCTGGAGATCTACCGCCAGACTCTGCCGCCGGACCACTGGCGTGCCCGCAACGCCGAGAGCGTTCTCGGCTCGGTCTTCGCCGCGCTCGGACGCTACGACGAAGCCGAGCCGCCTCTGGTCGCGAGCTATCCGGTCGTCCGCGACAGTACCGGCGAACGCTCTCCGTACACCCGCGACGCTCTCGAGCGCCTCGTCGTCCTCTACGACGCCTGGGGCAAGTCGGAGAAAGCGGCCGAGTATCGCGCGCTGTGGGTCGAAGCGGGCGGATCGTCCTGAACGCGGTCGGCTACTTTCCCGGCAGCTTGTACGCTTCCTTCGTCGGCTTCACCGGCCGGATCAGCCAGTGGGGCCGCCGGTTGCCGTCGGGCGAGTGCTCGACCGGCGAGCGGGTCTTGGTGAGCCAGGCGTCGAAGACCTCGCGGGACTTCTTGGTGTCCACCGAGATGTCGCCGTAGCGGTCGCCGGGCCGGGCCTTGACAACCCGCACGGCCTGGTGCCAGGCGTGGGCGCCGGAGACCGGGTCGGGGTGGACGGGGAAGGTCATGTTCTGGTGCACGCCGGCGTCGGTCCACCAGACGCGGCTGGTATCGGGGTCGGAGGACTCGAAGGGCTCGACGCCTTTCTCTCGCTTCATCGACCACTCGGTTCCCTGCTGGTCGAGGGTGACGGTGGCCATCAATTGGCGCTGGCCGTGATCTTGAAGCTTCCAGCGCCCCATGTGGTGGCTGCAAGCGACCACTCCAGGTTTGATGCCTTCCGTGACCCAGGCCTTGAGCACGAAGTAGCCGATCTCGGTCTCCACGCGCAGCAGGTCGCCGGTCCGGGCGCCCAGAGGGGCGGCGTCCCGCGGGTGGATCCACAGGGGATTGGTGTGGGAGATCTCGTCGAGCCACTTGGCGTTGGCGGAGCGGGTGTGGATCTGGGTCGGCAGGCGGAAGGTGGAGATCAGGACCTTCTGGTCGGCGTCCATGTTGTCGGGGTGCACGTGGCTCTTCATGTAGGTGGGCACCGCCACGTCGTTCCAGCCCCAGGCGGCGAGAGTGGAGGAGTAGAACTCGAGCTTGCCGGAGGGGGTCGGGAAGCCGCGGAGGATCTCGCCTTCCTCCGTCCGAACCCCTACCGGCCGGCGACCCTCGGCGTCCGGGTCGGGGGCGCCGGTGGGCGCCAGGTTTACCGGCGCCGGTGCCGGCGCGCGGGTGTAGACGCGGCCGTGGGCGTCCTCTGCGATGTCTTCGAGCTGATCTTCCGGCACTTTCTGCTCGTAGAGCGGGCCGATCTCGCGTGCCACCTCGAAGGCGCCGTAGCGGCGCATGTACTCGAGCGGCTCGAGCCCTTCCTCGGCGGCCTTTTTGGGCAGGCCGGGCACCGAGTTCTCGAACAGCCAGCCGTAATACTCGTCGACGCTGAGCCGCTCGCCCGGGCTCTTCTTCGATTCGACGAAGGGGCGGATGCCGAGGTCGCCGTCGGGGTCGATGCGCCAGGAGAGCTCGAGCCAGAAGGCGTTTTCCTCCCAGACCTCGCCGGGGTTGGCCTCCCGGGCGTCGGTGATGGTCTCACCCAGCCGTTCCCGGGCTGTCTTGAGCACTGGCTGGCGGAAGCCGATCCATTGGCCGTCGTAGGTTTCGTAGGAGTGGATATC
>JAAELT010000415.1 GCA_024226315.1 bacterium
GTTCTTCACCATGTTTGACCTTCCTTAGTTTGTTCTTCACCTTGTTTGACCTTCCTTAGTTTGTTCTTCACCTTGTTTGACGTCCCAGCGTTTATTCTTCACCTTGTTTGACCTTTCTTCGTTTATTCTTCACGTTGTTTGACCTTCCAGCGTTTGTTCTTCACCTTGTTTGACCTTCCTTCGTTTGTTCTTCACCTTGTTTGACCTACCTTCGTTTGTTCTTCACCTTGTTTGACCTCCCAGCGTTTATTCTTCACCTTGTTTGACCTTCTTTCGTTTGTTCTTCACCTTGTTTGACCTTCCTTCGTTGGTTCTTCACCTTGTTTGACGCCCCAGCGTTTATTCTTCACCTTGTTTGATCTTCCTTTGTTTGTTCTTCACCATGTTTGACCTTCCTTTGTTTGTTCTTCACCTTGTTTGACGTCCCAGCGTTTATTCTTCACCTTGTTTGACCTTCCTTCGTTTATTCTTCAGCTTGTTTGACGTCCCAGCGTTTATTCTTCACCTGGTTTGACCCTTTCTTCGTTTGTTCTTCACGTTGTTCGACCTTCCAGCGTTTGTTCTTCACCTTGTTTGACCTTCCTTCGTTTGTTCTTCACCTTAATTGACTTTCTAGCGTTTGTTCCTAACCTTGTTTGACCTTCCAGCGTTTGTTCTTCACCTTGTTTGACCTTCGTTCGTTTGTTCTTCACCTTA
>JAAELT010000416.1 GCA_024226315.1 bacterium
GCCATCACGACCCAGGCGAACGCGATACCGGTCCCTCGAACCCCCTCAACACGAGCGGCAAAAAGAGCCGCGCCTGGTAGACAAGCAT
The DNA here is from genome assembly GCA_024226315.1 of bacterium. Taxonomy (GTDB): domain Bacteria; phylum Acidobacteriota; class Thermoanaerobaculia; order Multivoradales; family J023; genus JAAELT01. Next base: position 89 of record JAAELT010000416.1, read on the forward strand.
CCGCGCGTTGGCCTCCAATACCTGCGTGCCGGAAAAGGCGGCTGTGTTGGTCACGGGACCCACGCTGGCAGCCTGGGCCGCGATGGTCAAGGTCACCGCCTCGCCCGCGTCCAACGCCACCGTCCAGCCGACCATCTGCCCGGCTATCGACGGGGCAGGCAGCTTGCTGCCCGTCGCGGTGAGCACCGTGGTCGCCACAGGGACGTCGTCGGTGATGACGACAGTGTGCGCCACGTCGCTGGCGCGATAGGCGAGCGTGTAGGTCAACGGCTCCCCATCGCCGACGGCGGACGGATGCGCCGTCTTGCTGGCGGCGGGCGGCGCGGGAGCGGCGAGTCGCCCGGCGATGGCCGCCCGCGTCGCGTACAGATCGGTGGGCACGCGGCTGAACAGGGTGCGCGACCCGATGAACTGATCGGTCAGCGTGTCGGCCTCGTTAACCACCCCAATCTGCGGATCCCCCGCGTTGAGCAGCCACAGATACTCGTAATCCTCCATCCCCTCGCGCAGCAACTCCCAGCGGATCGAGGTCACCAGCCGGTTGCTCTGCGGCTGGCAGGGGTCGTAGGCTATCGTGCCATCCGTCGGCGGGTAGAATAGAAAGCCATCACCGTTGCCATCGCGGTCGTCGAGCCACGGGTCGGTCCAGGGACTCGGGTCCCAAGCGGTGGTCGAATAATAGACCAGCCCCTCCACCCGCTCCCGCCAGGCCAGCCAGGGTGTGATCCGCGCCTCGATGCCCGTCCGGTCCATCACCGTCGGGTTGGGCAGCGGCGGGCGGTCGCCATAGAGGAAATACCACCACAC
>JAAELT010000417.1 GCA_024226315.1 bacterium
GGGAGAACATTTGCTGTGTCATATTATATCAAATTTAAAACGGCTTTATCTTGGCTCCTGATGGAGCTAGAAGGCCAATTAGGTGTGCAAAATGATCCTGAGGTCATGAGCTTTCGAATGAATGGTCTAACGTCGGCGAAAATTTGATTTTGACAAAGTTAGAGGTAGAAACGTAATGCCGTATGCAGTGCTTATCGTTGAGTTTACAACTGCCTGTACACATACTTGGCGTAAAAATGATATAGCCACTGATATTTGAAAACTATCTTTCCAGCGCATTCCTGCAGGATAGAGTGTGTGTATTGCAATCAATTACGGCGAAAGAGCTATCAGTCATTGTCCAAATAATGAATGCTGATTGGTTGAGAGCAATGAGAGCGAGCCAATGATATGATCGATTTTAAAAGTAGCTACTATTTTTTTACGCCAGCTACAGAGACGGGAGAACATTTGCTGCGTCATATTATATCAAATTTAAAACGGCTGTATCTTGGCTCCTGAAGGAGCTAGAAGGCCAATTAGGGGTGCAAAATGATCCTGAGGTCATGAGCTTTCGAATGAATGGTCTAACGTCGGCGAAAAATTGATTTTGACAAAGTTAGAGGTAGAAACGTAATGCCGTATGCAGTGCTTATCGTTGAGTTTACAACTGCCTGTACACATACTTGGCGTAAAAATGATATA
>JAAELT010000418.1 GCA_024226315.1 bacterium
CGTGCCGCGGGCGCCAATCTTTTTTGTTTTCGGCCCGCGCGGCGTGCCGCGGGCGCCGATATTTTTTGTTCAGGCCCCGCGCGGCGTGCCGCGGGCGCCGGAAACTCTTGTTCGGGCCCTGCGCGGCGTGCCGCGCGCCTTCGTGCGGCCCGCATGCACTATCATCGGGCTGGTCACCGAGTCCTCCGAGTCGAGGATCTCGGCGGGGAGGTCTCCATGCTGCAGTGGATGCGAAAGAAGCGGGGCGAGCCGGTGGCGCGGGCGCCGTCGACTCCGAGCACGGAGTTGATCGATTTCCTCGTCGATCAGCTGCCCGACCCAGAGCAGGCGAAGGAGGTGACGCAGCGGGCGGCGCGGTTCCGTGAGCTACCGGCCGCAGCGCAAGAGCGCGAGCTGCCGTCGACCTATCTGTTGGTCGAGCAGCACCTGGTCGAGGTCGCCGGCATCCGACTGAGCCGACCCGAGCTGCGCGGCGTGGTGGTGCGGCGCCACGAGGGGCTGCTGGCGCAGCCCGGGTTCCGGCTGATCTTCGAGCCCGAGGAGTTGCAGCAGCTGTTCCTGTGCCGCGAGCTGCTGGCGACGCTGCTCGAACGCTCTCTCGAAGTGCTCGACACCGCGGACGGCCGCCAGGCGCGCTTGGCGCTGGAATGGCTTCCCGACATCCCCGATCGGGCGGCTGATGCGTTGCCGTTTGGCGTCACGGCGCCACCGCCGCACACGACCGATGATTGGATCCGGCTGTTGACCGCCATCACCCACGCGCTCCACGAACGGGTGGAGCGGATCCTCGGGCGCCAGGCGGCGCAGCGCATGTTCGAGAGCGGCTACGACGAGCTGGCGGAGCGCTACCTGGGGCTGCCGACGTTTTCCGCCGTCATCGGCCTCCTGCCCGAGAAGCTGCTCGACGAGCGCAAGATCCGCGAGCTCGACCACGGCCAGATGCAGCAGGTGGTGATGGACAAGGTCGATCACCTGCAGCGGGCCAACCGGCGGTTGTCGGAGAACAACGTCCAGCTCGAGCAGGCTCAGAAGGCGCTCGAGAAAGCCAACGAAGAGCTCGAGGCACGGGTGCGGGATCGCACCGAGGCGCTGCACCTGGTCAACGAGGATCTGCGCGAGAGCGAGGAAAAGCTGCGCCTGATCACCGCAGCCGCCTACGACGCCATCGTCATGTTGGACGACCTGGGGCGGGTGTCGTTCTGGAACTCGGCCGCCGAGCGCGTGTTCGGCTACCCCAAATCGGAGATGCTGGGCCAGGACATCTGCAGGCCGCTGGTTCCCGGCCGGTACCACTCGCGCTTTCGCCGGGCTTTGAGGGTGTTCAGCAAGACCGGCAGGGGGTTGGGGGTGGGCGAGACGGTCGAGTGGAATGCGCTGGGACATGACCGCGACGAGTTTCCGGTCGAGCTGTCGGTGTCGGCGGTCAAGATCCAGGACCGTTGGCACGCGCTGGCCGTGGTGCGCGACATTACCGACCGCAAAGAGGCGGAGGAGGAGCGGCGCCACCTCGAGGAGCGGATGCAAGAGAACCAGCGCCTGGAGAGCCTGGGGCTCCTGGCCGGCGGCATCGCTCACGACTTCAACAACCTGCTCAGTACCATCCTGGGCAATGCCGGCCTGGCCAGGCGCCAGGCCGACTCGGGCGACGGCCTCTCCGGCCACCTGGTGGACATCGAGACCGCCGTGTCGCGCGCTGCCGATTTGACGCAGCAGATGCTGGCCTACTCGGGACGCGGGCAGTTCGTCATCGAGGCGTTCGAGCTCTCCGACGTGGTCGAGGAGATGGCGCAGCTGCTGCGGGTGTCGATCGCCAAGGGGGCCGAGCTCGACTGCGAGATGGGCGGCGACCTGCCGGCTATCGAGGCCGACAGGTCGCAGGTGCAGCAGGTGGTGATGAACCTGATCACCAACGCCTCGGACGCGCTCGAAGACGGCGCCGGCTCGATCGTCGCGCGCACCGGCGCGCTGCGGGCCGATGGCGAATACCTGTCGGGCTGTGAGCTGGGAGCGGAGCTGGAGCCCGGCGACTACGTGTTCGTGGAGGTCACCGACGACGGCTGCGGCATGGACGCGGAGACCCGCGCCAAGATCTTCGATCCCTTCTTCAGCACCAAGTTCGTGGGCCGGGGGCTCGGTCTGGCGGCGGTGCTGGGCATCGTCCGTGGCCACCAGGGTGCGATGCGGGTCGACAGCGAGCCGGGTGAGGGCACGACGTTCCGGGTGTTGTTCCCGGCCTCGGCCTCGGTGGTCCCTCGGGACGAGGCGCCGGCCGAGACCGGCGAGCTGGGCGACTTCCAGGGTACCGGTACCGTCCTGGTGGTCGACGACGAGCCGGCGGTGCGCGGTATGGTAGCGAGCGCGCTCGGCATCCTCGGCTTCGAGGTGCTCGACGCCGAGGACGGCGAGCAGGCGATCGAGATGTTCAGCGAGAAGGGTGGAGAGATCGATCTCGTGCTGATGGACCTGTCCATGCCCCGGATGGGCGGCAAGGAGGCGTTCCGCAAGATCCGCGAGCTGCGCGCCGACGCCCGGGTCATCCTCTCGAGCGGCTACAGCCGGCAGGACGCGCTGCGCGAGATGGTCGGCGAGAAGCCCATGGGCTTCCTGCAGAAGCCCTACGACCTGACCACGCTGGCGGCGGAGGTGCGGGCGGCGTTGGAGCGATGAGGGTCAGACCTCGAGCGGGTCGATTTCGAAATCCGGGAAGATGCGGCTCAGGTCGTCCCCCGCGCCGTGACGCCGCAGCACGGGCGCCAGCACGTCGCGGTAGTTGTTGAGCACCGGCAAGTCTCCCGGGCCTTCGAGCACCGACTCGTCGAGACCCGGCCAGGCGCCGGTGACCCGGCCGCCGCGGGTGCCGCCGCCGAGCACGAACATCACGCTGCCGCGGCCGTGGTCGGTGCCCAGCGAGGCGTTCTCGCGCACCCGGCGGCCGAACTCGGTCATCACCACCACGCTGGTCGCCTCCATGTCGCTGCCGAGGTCCTGATAGAAGGCTGCCAGCCCGCGGGCGAGGCGGGTCATCAGGGGTTCGAGCAGCGCCTCCTGCGCCAGGTGCGAGTCCCAACCGCCGAGATCGAGGGTTGCGGCCTCGAGCCCCACGCGTGCCTTGATCAGGCGCGCGAGCTCGCGCAGCGAGCGGCCGAGCTCGTCTTGCGGATACTCGGCGCCGCCAGTGGGCCGATAGGGTTCGGCGCGCAGTGCTTCGATGCGCTGCAGGGCCTCGAGGGTGTCGTGTGCTGAGCGTCCGAGCTCGCCTTCTTCCCGGGCATAGAGGCGCGCCAGGCGGGGCAGAAGGGTGTCGGACTCGGGGCCGAGGGTGAAGTCGTCGAGCGACTGCATGACGGCGGCGGCGGGCGCGCCGCGCAGGCACTCGGGCAGGGTCTTGCCCAAGGCCACGGCCGACAACGCACCGGGCGCCGGGTCCTGGCGGTAGCGTAGGAAGCGTCCCAGCCAGCCGCCGGCTGCGAGGCCGCCGTGTTCCATCAGGTCCTGGGCCTCGAAGTGCGAGCGGCTCGAGTCCTCCGAGCCGGCGGCGTGCACCACGGCCAGGTCGCCGTCGAGGTAGAACGGGTGGAGAGCCCCGAGCCCGGGGTTGAGACCGAAGCGCTGGTCGAGCGCCAGGGCATCCTCGGGGCGGACGCCGAGCAGGGGACGGGCACGGTAGTAACCGTCTTCACCGGTGGGCGGCACCAGCTCGAGGCCGTCGGCGGCGCCGCGCAGGAACACCACCACCAGGCACCGGCGCCGGTCGCCATTGCCGTCGAACGATCCGCGTAGAGTCGTCATCGTCGGGTCCTCTGGAGAGTCAGAACCTCTGGAAGGCGGGGGAGGCCAGGAGCAACGCCAGCTCGACTTCGGGCGTACCGTCGGCCGCGTCCTCCTCGGGTGCCGGCTGTCTGCCCAGCAGGTGGCTGCGGAAGCCGTGGCCGCCGCCGAGGTCCCGGCGCAGGCGGTCGAGGTCGATGCGCGTGCCGGCGATGCGTCCGCCGGCCAGGGCCGACGCCAGGCTCCAGCGCCAGAGCAGCGTGCCGTGCCACGGCGAGGGCTCGTCCGGGTAGCCGTCGGGCGTCGGATACTGGAACGGCGCGTGGCCCATGCCGAGCAGGTAGTCACGCAGCTTGCGCCCGCCGTCGGTGCGGGCACCGGTGGCGCGCAGCGCTGAGACCAGGAAACGGAACGGGCGCTTGAATCGCGAGCCCGCCGAGGCGGCGAAGGCCTCGCTTTCGAAGACAGCGCGCAGCGTCGCGCGGACGTCGCCGCGGCTGCCGCTGAAGGTCTCCGCGACCTCCGCCACGGTCGCTGTCGCTGGCTCGTCGGAGATGAAGCGGCGACACAGCTTGGTCGCCAGATGGCTGGCGGTCGAGGGGTGCAGGGCGACGATGTCGAGCACCCGATCGAGGTCCTGCTCGCCTCCGCCGGCGGGGATCCGGCGCCCCAGGACCACCTTCGGGCCGTCGTCGTGCCAGTGCCGCCGGAATTCGACGCGGCCCTTGCCGAAGCGTTCCTCGGAGCGCACCGTCCAGCCGGTCAGGCAGCGGGCGACCTCCATGACGTCGCGCTGGGTGTAGCCGCCATGAACGCCAAGGGTGTGGAGCTCCAGCAGCTCGCGGGCGTAGTTCTCGTTCGGCACCTCGTCGGCCGCGCGCTTGCGGTTGCGGCGCCCGTCCAGGTACCAGAGCATCGCCGGCGACAGCGCAGAGGCGCGCAGTAGATCCGGGAAACGGCCCATTGCGTGGCGGCGGATCACGTCGCGGTCCTCGGCCGCCTTGAGCCACTTGCAGTCGCCCTTGGACGAGTCGACGTTGAAGTGGTCGCTCCAGAAGCCGACCATCACCTCGTAGAGTTGTCGCCGGCTGTAGACGGCACGCAGCAGGGTGCCGCGGGTGAGCTCGTCGAGCAGTAGGCGGGGTTGGTACTCGAACAGCTCGCCGGCAGGTTGACGCAAGGTCTCGAGCCGACGCACCGCCCGCTCGCCGGGGGTGTCGTCGATGCGCTCGGGATGGAGCTGCTCGTCGACGAATGCGCGTACGGCGGTGGCGGACTCATGTCCCAGGGCGCGGACCCGGGCGTAGTCCTCCGGCCGGGGGCCGAAGGTGAGGCGGTTCAGCACGTGGCGGACCGGGTCGATCGCCGCGCCCTCGGGGGCCGCGAACGGTCCCGTGGCCGGCTCAGGCATACGCAGCGGCGCGAGCAGGGCTTCGTCCAGCTGCTTGCAGCCCAGGGTCGAGGCCAGGAGGAGACCGCCCGTGAGAATCTCGCGGCGGGACGGACCTTCTTTGGCGCGCCCGCGGCGCGACCTCACGGCGCCACTACCCCCGGATCGGGGGCGGGCTCGGGCGCGCGTTCCCGCCACCGCGAGTAGGCGGCGCCGAGCGCCGTGCCGAAGCCGCTCAGCAGGGTCAGTGGCAGGATCAGGAACCAGCCCACGAACGGCAGCAGGAAGGTCAGCGACAGGACGATGCCGCCGCGCAGCACCTGCCGCCAGGGCCGCTCGGCGTCGACGGCCGACGGCAGGCCGGCGCCGATGCGGCGAGCGAGCCCGGCCGAGCCGAGCAGCGCGCCGAGCACGGCGGTCGCCACCATCAGGAAGCCCAGGGCCTTGACCGGCGCGGCGCCGGCCTGCAGCAGCCCCAGGCCGATCGCTACCAGCGGCCCGGCCGCCAGCGTGCCGATCAGGGTGGCGCGCAGCGGGTGGGCGCTGTAGCTGTGCCACGCCCGGTGGACGATCCTTGGAAACAGGGACTGGGCGGCCAGCCAGTAGCTGACCAGGACGATCAGCAATCCGACCACGATGAGGAAGATCTTGAGGACGTCGGCCATGATCATTTCGGTCACCTCCGACCTTTATGACGGAGCGACGGCCGACGTTGTTCCCTGCCCAGACGGCTGGGCTTCTGTCCGAATCTTCGGACAGAAGCGCGGAAGGCTCAGCGATCGCCCGCGTCGGCGACCGGGATGTCGCAGAAGCAGCCGTCGTCCGGTAGGGTGGGCGAGGCCGGGTGCGGCTGGTTGTCGCCGACGATCGAGCGGCCCTTGCACTCGCCGCCGAAGAGCGCGCAACCCGTGTCCTTACAGGTGAAGGTGACCACCAGGATGCAGGTGTCCGGCCCTGCGCTGCAGGTGCACGAGAAGCGGGGCCCGTTGGGGGTGATGACGTGCGTGACGTTGCACTTGCGCGGCGCCGGCCCGCAGGTGTTGCCGATGTCCTTGCACTGGACGGTGTAGTTGATGGTCGCACAGAGAGGATCGGGTTCCTCGATCTCGATCTCGATCGCCTCGCCGGCCTCGTTCTCGCCCGCGAGGTAGGTGACGGCGATGCCGTTGCCGCTGGTGGCGGCCAGCTCGATGTCGTGAACGGTGATGTACTCGGTCTTGCCCTGGCAGGAGTAGCCGATCTTGTTGCCGATGAAATCCGCCACCGTGTCGATCGGTTTGTCGCCCTCCAGGAAGCGCGTGAACTCGGCCCTCTCGCCGTCGTCGAGCGCGATATCCATGTACTCGATGGAGACGTAGCCCTGGCGTGAAACCAGCGAGAGGTCGCGCACGGTGTAGCCCTGGGCGAAGGGCAGGTCGGCGAAGCCGCCGCGCTTGCCGACGAAGTCCTCGGTCCACTGGACCTTGTCGTCGTGGTCGATCGTGATGCGGGTCGATGTCGGATCCTGGCCCGGCTTCTGGGCCTCGGCCGGCAGCGGCGCGAGCATCAGGCAGACCAGGAAGGTCGAGGCCAGGGCGATCGAGGTGATCTGGTGGAAGCGGTTCTTCGTCATGGGGAGCTCCTTTGGTCGTTGCAGCCGATCTGTTGCGGGGCCCGCGAGGTCGTGGCTGCGGCGATCGCCGCGGGCCTGATGCGTGTGCTGTCGACAGCGCCACCGCCGACACGGACGCCTGTACCAGAGACGTCCGACCTGTTTGTTTTGGGGATCAAATCTCTGGCCCGAGAGGCGCCCCGGCCGGGGCGCCTCTCGGGCCGCCGCGGCGTTACTGGCCCTGGGATTGGCCTTCGCCGATCAGACCGATGGTCACGTCCCAGACGATCACCTCGATGATCTTGATCTCGATGATGATGATGATCAGGATCTTGGGCGGGCCGCCGGGTCCGCCCATGCCGCCGACGGTGCCGCCGGTTCCGGCCTTCTTGGCGTCACCGCCGTTGCCGCCGTTGCCGCCGTCGCCACCCATGCCGCCATTGCCGCCGGGTCCGCCGGGTCCGCCCATGCCGCCGGCGCCGCCACGGCCGCCGACGTTGCCGTTGCCGCCGTTGCCGCCGTTGCCGCCGTTGCCGCCGTCGCCGGCGTTGGCGCCGTTGCCGCCGTTGCCGCCGTTGGTGCCGTTGCCGCCGTTGCCGCCGTTGCCGCCGGCGGCACCGTTGCCGCCCGGCACGATGATCAGCTCCTCCAGCGATGCCACCGTCGCCGTGCTGGTGAGCACGGCGCCCGGCACCGTCGCCTGCGGGCCGGCCAGCGAGTAGACCACCCGCGACGCGCCGCCCACCGCGATCTCGGGACCCGGCGAGGAAGCGTCCATCTCACCCACCTTGACGTCGTACAGCGCCGCGGTGTCGGTGAAGATCGTCGTCGGCACCCAGGCCGCGCCCACCAGGGCGAGTTGCACGAGGGCGCCGTTGTCGCCGTCGACGTAGATCAAGATCTGCATCGAGGCGATCGACTTGGCCAGCCGGGTGACGGCACCGGTGGCGCCGTTGGCCCCCGCCGCGCCGGCTACGCCGCTGATGCCCGGGGCGCCGGGCAGGCCGTTGGCGCCGTTGACTCCCGGGGCGCCGTTGGGGCCGGCCGGGCCCTGGGCGCCGCGGCGGCCCTTGGCGCCGTTGCCGCCGTTGCCGCCCGCCGGGCCCATGGCGCCCATGGCACCCATCGGCCCCATGGCGCCCGGGCCTTTCGCGGGTTTGTCCGGGGCGTCGGTGCCGTTCTTCTTCGGCGGCTTGCTGCCGGTGCCGCCCTTCTCGAAGCAGGCCGTGCCGTCCTTGCCCTTGTCTCCCTTGTCCGCCTTGCCGGCGCTGCCGCCGGTGGCGTCGGCGCCGTCGGTCCCGTCGGTGCCCGGATTGACGCCGGCCATGCCGGCCATGCCCATGGCTCCCATCGGTCCCATGGGTCCGTTCGGGCCCCCGGGGCCGAAGAACCCGGCCATGCCGATCATGCCGTCCATGCCGTCCATGCCGTCCATGCCGTTCTGACCCGGCGCGCCGGGCACGCCGGCCATGCCGAACAGGCCGTTGGTGCCGGGGACGCCAGCCGGGCCGGCGGTGCCGCCGAAGGCGAAGCGCAGGGCGACGGCGCGCAGCGCGGTCGAGCCCGGAGTCTGGTAGATGACGATGGGCGCCGCCCAGCCGCCGAGGTTCCAGGTCAGCCAGGTGCGGCCCTGGAGGTCCACCGCCACCAGCCCCGGCACGTTCGCCGTGCTCAGGCCGCCGAGGTCGACGTCGGTAACCGCCACGGTGGTGGTGAGCACGTTGGTCGCCGTCCAGGTGGCGCCGTTCCACGACAGCACCGTGGCGCCGTTGTTGGTGGCCAGGCCGATCTCGAGCGTGTTGTTGCCGCCGTTGACCTCGGCCACGGCGACCGCGTTGACCGCCACCGGATGGGTGTAGATGAGGGTCGCGGTGCCGCCTCGCACCAGCCACACCTGGCCGCCGGAGGTCGAGACCGCGATCGCGTGCGTGGTATCGGCTGGGAAGATGCGGTCGGCCTCGACATCGGTGATGGCGGTGGTGGTGGTGAGTACGTTCGCGGCGTTGAAGCCGATGGTGTTGGCGGTGGTCATCAACACCGCCTGGTTGCCGCTGACGTGCAGCAGGCCGCCGCGGGTGCCGGCCCCACCGGCTCCGCCGGCTCCGCCGAACCCGCCGTTGCCGCCCGGGCCACCGTTGCCGCCGGCTCCGCCGTTGCCGCCGATGCCGCCGTCGCCACCCTTACCGCCGTTGCCACCGTTGCCGCCCTGGCCGCCACGTCCGCCGTTGCCGCCCCGGCCGCCGTTGCCGCCGGTGCCGCCGGTGCCGCCCTTGCCGCCCTTTCCGCCGGTGCCTCCGTCGCCGCCGCCGCCGCCGTCACCGCCGTCGCCGGGGGGGCCGCCGTCGCCGCCGTCGCCGCACGGACCGCCCATGCCGCCGTCGCCGCCGTCGCCGCCGTCCCAACCGGGTGTGCCGTCGTCGCCGTCGTCGCCGTCGTCGCCCTTGCCGGCCGGGCCGGCGGGAGCGTTGGCGCCGGGTCCGCCCATGCCGCCGGGCATGCCGGGTTGACCGGGTTTGCCGGGCTTGCCGTTACCGCCGAGCCAACCGTTGCCGCCGTTACCGCCGTTGGTGCCGGGCGCGCCGTTGGTACCGTTGCCACCGGGTGTCAGGGCGTTGGTGCCGTTGGTGCCATTGCCGCCGGGCGTGCCGTCGGCGCCGAGGCGGTCGACGGCGGGGGTGGCCGCGGTCGGGGTGAGCACGAACACGCCGCCGGTACTGGTGCCGACCACCAGCTCATAGCCCGAGACCGCGGTGTTGAGCTCGCCCCAGCCGTCGCTGGTCACCACCTGGCTCACGGGGGCGGTGTAGGCCGCGTGAGCGAACCATGTGCCGTTCTCCGCGGCGCCCGGACCGGCCGTGCCGCTCGCACCCAGGGCGCCACCGAAGCCCGGCAGACCGCCGAGGCCGGCCGCGCCGGCCGCGCCGCCGAAGCCTCGCATGCCCTTGAGGCCCTTCATACCGCCCTGGCCATTGACTCCGGGCGGGCTGATCGGGCCGCCCGCGCCACCGCCGCCACCGGCACCGCCCTGACCGCCGTCACCGGCGTCACCGACGCCGCCCTGGGTGCCTTTCATGCCCTTGGTGCCGTCGGTACCGTCCATGCCGGTGCCGGTGTTGTCCTTGCCTTTCTGGCCGCCATCGCAGAAGACGATAATCAGGATGTAGATGTCGATGATGTCGATCTCGTAGTTGAGGTCGGCGGCCACCGACTGCAGGTCGTCGCCCTGGGCATAGCGCGGCCGCGGCGTGATCACCGCGTCGAGCTCGACCGGCAGCTCGCCGTCGCCCGACAGGTGCCAGCTCTGGGTGGTGGCGGTGGTGTCGATCGTCAGGTGGGTGGAAGAGCCGAAGGGCTGACCGAGCACCGAGAGCGTGCCAGACACGCCGTTGAAGTCGACGTCGAAGACGGCGGTGAAGTTGCCGTCCGGAGTCGTCTCGGTGGCCACCGAGAGCGTCTCGTGCTCGAAGGCCAGGGTCATGGCCGCCGGCACGCCGCCGGTGGAGCCGTCGAGCGGGATCTCGACGTCGAGGCGCTGGACGATGTCGTCGCTGGTCACCGCCACCGGTTCGGTGCCGCCGCCCAGCTGCACGATGCCGGCGGCGTCGAAGAAGGAGACGTGCTGCATGAGCTCGACCGCCACTTCGCTGTTGGTGTCGACCAAGCCGTGCACGGCGGCCTCGACGTCGTCGGGCTCGATCGTCGCGCTCACCGCCGCGCTCAGCCGGCTCACCTGGCTGGCCAGGGTGTCGACGTCGAGCGGATCGGCGCCGAGGGCCTGGATCCGGTCGCCGAGGATGGCGAGGTCGTTCAGGATCAGGTTGGCGAGCTCGGTGCGCGTTGCGACGTCGGTGGTGATCATGCTGCCGGTGACGTCGGACGCCACCCCGTTCCCCGCCCGATCGAAGAGGGCCGCCGAGAAGGTGTTGAGGCCGTCGTTGAGGCTCGCCACGGTCGTGATCTTCCCCGGAGCGAACAGCTCGAAGGTCTCGGGCGCGCCGTACTGATCGACGTTGTAGAAGAACGGATCGTGGGCCGCCGGGATATTGTTGACGTAGAGCTTCACGGTCGTTCCTTCACCGCCGTCGCCGCTGAAGTCGACGTCGAGGCTGACCTCGACCTGGATTCCCGGGGCCACGGGGTCGAGATCCACGCCCGGGTCCTGGAACTCGGGGATCTCGACGAGCTTCACCGTGCCGGTGGTTGCGCATTCCCCGTCCTTGCAGGTCGCGTCGGCGGGCTTGGTCTCGAAGGGCCTGGTCGGGATCCTCCCTTCCTGTGCGTGGGCTTGGCGCCCGACCGGTCCCAGGACCAGCAACACGGCGAGCCAACCCACCGCCCAACGCTTGACCAACTGCCGGAAATCATCGCCCTCGAGGCTGCGTCTCATGGAAACCAGAACATTCATGATGGGTCCTTTCGGGAGTGTGATGGCCGGCCCGCGTCCTGGCTTCGAGTGCCGACAGCGGTGCCGTCGACACGAACGCCTACATCAGGACATCCGGCCCGTTCGGAGATCAGAATCGTCGTCGACGATGGCCGCGACTGGACGGCGGGATATCCGTCGCGCGCGGATGGGATGACAACGTGCGGCTGAAACCTCAGGTCCTCGTTGACGGAGCTGAGGTACAAACAGAAGGTTGAATGATCTTATAGATATTTATGCATAAGTCAAGGCGCAAGATCTCGCTGTTCCACTGGAAAGCGTAGGTGGTCACTGAGAATGCCGAAGTGCTCGGCCGACGGACATCTGTCGCGGTTTCAGGGTATCGTTGCCGTCTGGAAGCGCAACTGGGAGGCATGCATGGCTGAAAAACCGACAGTCCTGATCATCGGCATCGGTGAGGTGGGCCGCTATCTCCTCGAGTTCCTGGTCCGAGGTGACCTCGAGATCGACGTCGTGGCGGCGGACGTCGACCTCAGGGCCGTCCAGGCCAAGGTCGACGGCGCGTTGATCGGCGCCGCGCTGCACGACCGCCACCTCGATGTGAGGGCGCTCGAGGTCGATCTCTTCGACGTCGAACGGACGGCGGAGGTCATTCGCGAGGTGCGGCCGGACGTGGTGGTGAACTGCGCGGTGCTGCAGACGTGGCATGTGATCAGGCAGTTGCCCGAAGACGTCTACACCCGGTTGAGCTCGGCCGGCCTCGGGGCCTGGCTGCCGGTTCAGCTGACGCTGGCGATGAAGCTCGCCCAGGCTCTTCAGCTCTCGGGCGCCTCCGCCCACTACATCAATACCGCGCTCTCCGACTTGACCAATCCGGTCTTGGGCGCGATGGGCATCGCGCCCACCATCGGCATCGGCAACGTCGCCCTGATCGAGCCGGCCGTCCGGACTCAGGTGGCCCGAGAGTTGGACATCCCGAGGGCGCAGGTGGCTCTCAAGATGATCGCGCACCATGTGCACTGGGTCGTCTGGCGCGAGGCCGGGTATCGGGAAGGCGCGCCGTTCTACATGAGGATCTTCGCCGCCGGTGAAGACGTGACGGATCGCTTCGCCACACAGGATCTGATGAAGCGCTCGATCCTGCTCTATCCGAACGACACCTCGTTCACCGCGGTCAGCGCCTCCTCGGCCATCCAGAACATCCGCGCCCTGCTCTCCGAGGAGCCTGTGAGCCTGCACTCGCCGGCGCCCAACGGCCTGCCGGGAGGATACCCGGTCATCCTCAGCAGAGAGGGGTCGAAGGTCGACCTGCCGCCGGACGTCAGCCTCGAAGCGGCCGTCGCCATGAACCAGGAAGCCCAGACCTACGACGGCATCCGGAAAGTCGACGAGGACGCGCGCGTGCACTTCATGCCGTACTCGATCGAGATCATGAAGGAGATCCTGGGCTTCGACTGCGCCTCTTTCACCCCCGAGGAGTGCGCCGGGGTGGCGAAAGAGCAGATGTCTCGCTTCCAGGAGCTGAAGCGCCGCTACGGCGTCTGACCGCTGGGGCCTGGGGCGCTGGGCCCCCCCGTGCCGCCGTTATCCCTACCCGAGTGAACTCGAGCCAGAGAAGGGGGTGGGAGTCCGGCTCCTAGTTATACACGTCCCCCGAGGACCGACGTGGTCGACCTAGAGCACCGTCAGCATCTGCCATCTCCTAGTAGCCCTGCGTGTTGTCACGGGGGGCGGCTGACATTGTACACGACGCAGCGTCGACGGCGGCTGAGCGGCAGCGGGTAGGCCCGGCTATGGTGACGAGAGGGACCTCGGGTCTCTAATCCCAGTCCAGCGACGACCCCATCTGGTACTCCGTCACACGGGTCTCGAAGAAGTTCTTCCTCGATCTCGGCGCGGAACTCCTGGGTCCAGACTTCCGGGGACTCGACCTTGATGGTGTTGATCAGGTCGCAGCCGAAGGCCAGGTGGATCGACTCGTCGCGCTTGGGGTCGGTCTTGGGGCTGTTGATGATGGTGAGCATCTTGCGCCACAGGGTCTTGGCCTGGATCGTCTTTTTCCGGCCCGAGGCCGGAGCCTCCGCCACAAACTGCAAACCGATGAGGCCGCACGGTCGTAGTACATGAAGACTCGCTCATATGAGCGGACTTTCATATGTCGACCAACGATCCTTCGTCCTGCGCCGCCAAGCTCAAAGCGCTCGCCGACACCACTCGCCTGGCAGTGATGGAGTCCCTGCTCGACGGCCCCCGGCGGGTCGGCGAGCTCGGCGAGCAGTTGGGTGTGGAGCAGAGTCTGTTGTCGCATCACCTGCGGGTACTGCGGGAGATGGAGCTGCTGGAGGCCAGACGCGATGGCAAGGCGGTGGTCTACGCCCTGGCTCCGGGTGTCGCGGCGGCAATGGCCGATCGTACGCTCGACCTGGGCTGCTGCCAGCTGTCGTTCGAGACGTCGACGTAGGAGCCGAAGCGGACCGATGACGAGAACGATCCTGTCCCTGGCAAGTCTGTCCCTGGCAACCCTCGCCGCCTTGCTGCTGGTGACCGCCGGATGCCGCCCCGCGTCGTCGTCTCAGAGCGCCAGCCGCCTGGTGCTCACCGGCTCGAGCACCGTCGCGCCGCTGGCGGCGGAGATCGGTAAGCGGTTCGAAGCCAGCTCGGGCATCCGCGTCGACGTGCAGACCGGCGGTTCGTCGCGTGGTCTCGCTGACGCTCGCCAGGGGTTGGCGGACATCGGCATGGCCTCGCGGGCGCTCGAGGCCGGGGAAGAAGACCTGGCCAGCTTCACCATCGCCCGCGACGGCATCTGCGTCATCGTCCATCGCGACAATCCGGTCGCGCGGCTGTCGGACGCGCAGGTGGTGGAGATCTTCACCGGCCGGATTGCGGACTGGGGCGCGGTGGGCGGCGCCCCTGGGCCGGTGACGGTGGTCAACAAGGCGGAGGGCCGTTCGACTCTGGAGCTGTTCCTGAAACATTTCGGCATCGACAACCGGCAGGTGCGCGCCTCGGTGGTGATCGGCGACAACGAGCAGGGCATCAAGACCGTGGCAGGGCAGGCCGGCGCGGTCGGTTACGTCTCGATCGGCGCCGCCGAGCACGCCGCGGCGCGCGGCGTACCGATCAAGCTGCTGCCCATGCGCTCGGTCGCGGCGACCACCGCCAACGTGCGCGGCGGCCGCTATCCGCTGGCCCGGCCGCTCAACCTGGTGACCCTCGGCGAGCCGAAAGAGCCAGCGCGGCGCTTCATCGACTTCGCCCGCTCCGAGGCGGTGCACGACCTGGTCGAAGATCTTTCCCTGGTGCCAGCCCTGGAAAGCCTCGCCGCCGGCGAGGCTTCCCGGCCCAGCCCCACCGAGTCCTGAGCGGGCGGCCTGATGGCCGAGGACGGAGCGCAACGCGTTTCGAGCGCCAGGCGGGGGTGCGGGCAGGAGCGAGCTTGAGCACCGCCCGCAGGCCATCAGGACGATCGCGGCAATGGACGAGCGACCGGCTGCTGGTCTGGACCTTGCGCGGTTGCGGCGTCCTCACCGGGGCAGTGGTGGCGCTGATCGCGGTCTTCCTGGTCGTCGAGTCCTTCGGCGCGCTCTCCGGCGTCGGGCTGCTGCGGTTCTTCTCCGATCCTTCCTGGCACCCGTCCGCCGGCGCCGCCGAAGGCACCTTCAATCTGGTGCCGATGCTCCTCGGGACACTCCTCACGGCCGCCGGCGCGGTGCTGGTGGCAACACCCCTGGGACTGTTCTCGGCGCTCTTCTGCCGCGTCTACGCGCCCACCGCCGTCGCCCGGCCGTACCGCCGCCTGATCGAGCTGCTGGCGGGCATCCCGTCGGTGGTCTACGGGTTCTGGGGCCTGGTGGTGCTGGTGCCGCTGATCGCCCGCTTCCGGCCTCCCGGCGCCAGTCTGCTGGCCGGCGTCCTGATCCTGGCGTTGATGATCCTGCCGACCATCGCCCTGGCCGCCGACGCCGCGCTCTCCGGCGTGCCCCGCCGCTACCTGCGCGGCGCCGCGGCCCTCGGCCTGGGGCGCTGGGCCACGCTCTCCGGCGTGGCGCTGCCCGCCGCGCGCTCGGGCATCGCCACGGGCGTGATCCTGGCCGCCGGCCGTGCCCTGGGCGAGACCATGGCGGTGTTGATGGTGTGCGGCAACGTGGTCGAGATGCCGGCGAGCGTCTTCGACCCGGTGCGCACGCTGACCGCCAACATCGCACTGGAGATGGCTTACGCGGTGGGGGACCATCGTTCGGCGTTGTTCGTCAGCGGCCTCTTCCTTCTGGTGCTGGTCAGCGGCCTGGTGCTGGCGGCCGAGTCGATCGAGAGGAGGAAGGTCGTTGGTTGACCACGAGATGTGGGGCAGCACGCCGGCCCGCGGGCGGACAGATAGGCTTGTCGCGGCGGTCGTCTGGCTGGCGGCCACCGTGGTGACGGCGGTCTTCCTGTGGATCCTTGCCGATCTGCTGCGCCACGGCGCCGGCCAGATCTCCTGGACGTTCCTCACCGCGGCACCGGCGAGCGCCGGCCGCGCCGGCGGTATCGGGCCGATCCTGGTGTCGACCGCCTGGATCCTGGCGGTCTGTCTGGCGGTCGCCCTTCCCCTGGGGCTGGGCACGGCGGTCCTGCTGGCGGAGCTCACGTCGGCGGAGGACGCCTTCGGCCGGTTGGTGCGGCGCAGCCTGGACGTGCTGGCCGGCGTGCCGTCGATCGTTTTTGGCCTGTTCGGCAACGCCTTGTTCTGCGTCTACCTGGGACTTGGATTCTCGATTCTCTCGGGCGGTCTGACCCTGGCGTGCATGGTGCTGCCGATCCTCATCCGCTCGGCCGAGGAGGGTCTGCGTGCTGTACCTGACGAGTACCGGCTGGGCGGTGCCGCCCTGGGCCTCAGTCGCGGCAAGATCCTGCTGCACCTACTGCTGCCGGCGGCGGTTCCCGGGTTGATCGTGGGTGTGGTGCTCGGGTTCGGCCGCGCTATCGCCGAGACCGCGGCGCTGATCTTCACCAGCGGCTATGTCGACCGCATGCCCGGCTCGGTCCACGACTCGGGCCGAGCGCTGTCGATCCACATCTATGATTTAGGCGTAAACATCCCCGGCGGCGAGACCAACGCCTACGCCACCGCCCTGGTGCTGGTGGCGATCCTGCTGCTCACCAACACCGCCGCGTCGCTGCTCGGCGATCGGCTGCGCGGCAGACATGCGGAATCATGAAGAACGCCCACCCTCTCGTCCAGACCGAAGCTCTCGGTCTCCACTACGGCCGCAAGCCGGCGTTTCTCGACGTCTCGCTCGCCGTCCCGCGAGGGGCCATCACCGCCGTCATCGGGCCGTCGGGTTGTGGCAAGTCGAGCTTCCTCGCCTGCATCAACCGGCTGAGCGATCTGTTGCCACGTTGCCGGGTCGAGGGCAGCGTCCGGATCGGCGAGACCGAGGTCTTCGATCCCGGCACCGACGTCGTCGCCCTGCGTCGCCGGGTCGGCATGATCTTCCAGAAGCCCAACCCCTTCCCGCTGTCGATCCGGCGCAACCTCGAGCTGCCGCTCAAGGAACATGGCATGCGCGGACGGGCCGAGCGCGACGCCGTCATCGAGCGGACGCTGACCGACGTCGGCCTGTGGCAGGAAGTCCACGACCGGCTCGACGCCTCGGCGCTGGGGCTCTCGGGCGGCCAGCAGCAGCGCCTGTGCCTGGCCCGGGCGCTGGCGCTCGAGCCCGAGGTGGTATTGCTCGACGAGCCGTGCAGCGCGCTCGATCCGATCTCGAGCGGCGTCGTGGAAGACCTGATCGTCAGCCTGCGTGGCCGCTACACGGTCGTCGTCGTCACCCACAACCTGGCCCAGGCGCGGCGCATCGCCGACCGCGTGGCGTTCTTCTGGGTGCAGGACGGCGCGGGACGGCTGATCGAGGAGGGCGAGGCCGACCAGGTCTTCGGCGATCCGCGCGACGAGCTGACCGCGGCCTATGTCGGCGGAGCGCGGGGGTGAGTGCTAGAGTCCCTTGATCTAGGAGGACCGATCTTGATCCAGAGCCAACGTGTGACCTTTCCCGGCGCTTTCGGCCATGACCTGGCCGCGCGCCTCGACCGCTCGGAAGAGCCGCCACGCGCCTGCGCGCTGTTCGCTCACTGCTTCACCTGCTCGAAGGATCTCAAGGCCACCGCGCGCATCAGCCGGGCGCTGGTGGAACGCGGGATCGCGGTGCTGCGCTTCGACTTCACCGGCCTCGGCGAGTCCGAGGGCGATTTCGCCGACACCAACTTCTCGTCCAACCTGGAGGACCTGCTCGCCGCCGTCGACTACATGCGCCGCGAGCACCAGGCGCCGAGTCTGCTGATCGGTCACAGCCTGGGCGGCGCCGCGGTGCTGGCCACCGCCGGCCGGGTCGACGAGGCCGTGGCGGTGGCGACGATCGGCGCGCCGAGCGATACCGGGCACCTGGGCGAGGGTATCCTGCGCTCGGCGCCGGAGCTCGAGGAGGCTGACGAGGCGCAGGTGGTGCTGGCCGGGCGGCCGTTTCGCATCCGCCGCCAGCTGATCGACGATCTCGCCGAGCAGAACGTGCTTTCCGCGGTGAGGAAGCTCGATCGCGCGCTGCTGGTGCTCCACTCCCCGGTCGACGACGTGGTCGACATCGACCACGCCCGGCGCATCTACCAGGCTGCGCGCCATCCGAAGAGCTTCGTCTCCCTCGACACCGCCGACCACCTGCTGCTCGAGGATCCGGCCGACGCCCGTTACGTCGCCGAGGTGCTGGCGGCCTGGGCCGGACGCTACATCGGCTCGAAGGAGGAGACGGACGAAGCACCGGCCGAGCCGACTGCAACGTCGTTGCCGCACGGCGAGGTGCGGGTGACCGGCGGTGGCAACGGCTACCGCCAGGTCGTGCGCGCCGGCCGCCACGAGCTGGCGGCCGACGAGCCAACGTCGGTGGGCGGCACCGACGTTGGCCCCAACCCCTACGACTACCTGCTGGCCGCCGTCGGCACCTGCACCAACATGACCCTGCGCATGTACGCCGACCGCAAGAAATGGCCGCTCGAAGGCGTCGAGACCGCGCTCCGGCATTCCAAGATCCACGCCGACGATTGCCAGGAGTGCCAGTCCGAGAGCGGCAAGATCGACCTGATCGAGAAAGAGCTGCAGGTCCACGGACCCTTGAGCGACGAGCAGCGAGAGCGCCTGCTCGAGATCGCCGGCCGCTGCCCCGTGCACCGCACCATGACGTCCGAGACCGTCATCCGCAGCCGGTTGGTGTGACCGGGTCGCCATGGCAAGGAGACGCAAGAAGGCCGGCGGCGCCGCCCGCGAGGTCGACTGCGCCGGCGCCTCGAGTGTGGCGTTCGCCAACTCGGGCGTGCCGCGGCGTGATAATCGCCGGACGGACGGCTTCGGCCCACCGTCACTGCCGCTCGAGGCCTACGGCGAACTGATCGCGTGGGGGTGTGAAGCCGGCATCCTGGGGACTGCCGAAGCCGAGCTCCTGGCGCGCGTGGCGACCGAGCGGCCGGAGGCGGCGGCGGCGGTCCTGGCCACGGCCAGGGCGCTGCGGACCGACCTGATGCGGATCTTCAGCGCCCTGGCGCTCGAGAGCGAGCTGCCACTCGACGCGCTCGCGACCCTGAACGCCGGCCTGAGCGAGATCCTGCCCGCCCGTCGCCTGGTGCCCCGGGAAGATCGCTTGGACTGGGGGTGGGCCGGCGAGGAGGGAGCGCTCGACCGCGTGCTCTGGCCGGTGATCGCCTCGGCCGGCGAGGTACTGACCTCCGACGACTGTCGCAACCTGCGCCAATGCGCGGCACGGGGCTGCCTCCAACTCTACGTCGACCGCCAGCCGAGACCGCGGCGCCGCTTCTGGTGCGACATGAACACTTGTGGCAATCGCGGCAAGGGCCAGCGCTACTGGCAGCAGCGAAAAGCCCAGGAGGAAGGCCGTTGAGTCGGCGCATCCTGCGGAAGCCCTGAAACCGGCGGCCGAGTCGGAGTGGCGGCTCGGATTCCACCTGCCAGCGGCCGCCGTTGCAGGTTGGATGAGGTTGTTCCAACTGGCACTGTATGGCTCTGAAGGTTGGAACAGATTGTTCCAACTGGCAACGTCAGACGTTGTAGGTTGGATTGGGTTATTCCAACCTTGAACGGCCACCCTCTCAGGTTGGATGGATAGAGCATACCCTCGCACAGCGGCCGATCGAGAGTCGACGACAGAGTCCGGAGCCTCCGCAGCGCCCGGAGACGGGAAAGACCCAAGCTCCGAGAACCCATCGGCCGTCGATGGCGTTTCTCTGCGGGGTCAGCTCCCGTTCACGGGCGCCGCGTGCGAGTTCCAGCGCCAGTGCGCCGGGCGAGCGCCGGCCGATCGGCGTTACTGTGACCGTTCCTTGCGGCTCCCGCTCGGCCCCACGCGCGCCTCGACCGCTCGACGAGCATCGCCGGCGACCGTGTCGGTGAGCTCATCGGCCTGGACGGCGTCGGCCCACAGCTTCAGGGCGGCAAGAGCTTCGTCGTCGGCCGTCAAGGCGAGGCAGTGCCGATAGGCGGCCCTGGCGACGAGCGCGGCCGTGCCGTGCTCCCCAAAAAAGGCATGCAAGGCTGCCAGGTCGAGCGAGACGAGCGCGATCTCATAAGGCAAGGCGAGGCGGACAAAGCCGCGAAGGGCGACCTTGAGAGCCTGCTCCGCTCTGGCGTGAAGATTCAGCCGCCACCAGATGAGCCCCTCGATCCAACCGAGCTTGTGGCGTGGCACGCTGTCCCGGTGTCGCCTGAGCAGCTTTCGCGCCGCTCGTACTTGCGCGAGAGCTCCGCGCAGAACGGCCGGCTTCGGCGACTCCTTCTCGAGCAGCGCGTACGCGAGGTCGTGAATCGCGGCGTGATGGGCGCGGGCTCCGGCGGGCTGCTTGGGATTCGCGAGAGTGAGCGCTTCGGCGTGACAAGGGATCGCATCGTTGAAGCGGCCGCACTCGCTTAGCACATAGCCGCGGACCACCAGGGCCTGGCAGAGGCCCAGCGCCTCGGCTGCGTCGCGGCAGAGCTCGACCGCTTCGGTGGCGAGATCCAGGGCTTCCTCGAGCTGGTATTGGCAGGCGCGCAGGCAGGCCAGTCGAGCCCCGATCGAGGCGCGAACCGGTTTCGAAACCGCGCCGGAATCGGCGACCTCGAGCGCCGTCCGATACTCGACGTCGGCTCGGTCATGCTCACCGGCGGCCCGGTAAGCGCTGGCCAGAATCGCGTGGCCCATGGCCAGGTTCTCCGCGTGCTCGCGTTTCGCCTCGCCGCCCTGACCATCCAACGGCACGGCCAGCGCCAGCATCGGGGCCACAGCTGCCCAGGGCATCGCGCCGCTCGGGTCGTCGAAGATCAGACCGTCGACGTGCTCGAAATAGAGCCGTAGGAAGGGAGGTTTGCGGTATGCCGCGCGGCGCAGAAGCGCCGCCGGATCAGCCGGCATCTCGCGCAGCAGCCGTTTGGCCCAGGACTTGGACTGTCGCATGTTGCCCAGAGATTATATGCAAGTCGGCGCGCATGGACAGCTCCATGCGCGCCACCGCAAGGCAGCCTAGCCGATTGGTGTGATCTGCGGACCGTGGCCAGCCCGCAGGTCCGTGGAGACGTACATGGGCACCTCCCGTGAACGAGATCGCGGGCCGCGGGATTGCGGCGCGGCGTCTCCGCTCCGTTTTCGTGACTCTATGCCGACCGCCTGGTCTGTGGTCGTGCGAGAAAACGCCGAGAGCTGCTCCGGTTTCTCGACGATTCACAGATCGAGCGTTCGGCGTTTGTGTGTTGAAACGCCGAGATCCGCCCGGGTACGGTGTCAACGGGATTTCGCATGAGCCAACGACGGAACAGATGGCGTCGCCGCTCTCAGCGCTGCCCGGCCGGTGGGTGAGATCGATGGCCTGCTATCTCGGCATCCTGGACAGTGAGCGCGAGTGCGCCGGCTGCGGTCACTCGCTTGCGCCCGGCCTGACCGGCTGGGCGGACGAGATCCGTCCGCCGATGCTCCGGCCCGTCTGCAGCACCTGCCTCCGCGGGCTCGATCGACGCCTCGCCGATCTCTTGCCGACTTCTGGCGCGCTCTTCGATCTGCACCAGGCAGCGGAAGATCTGCCGTGCTGACCTACCCAACTCCGACGTCAGCAGAATACTGCCGCCTTCGACTCAGGGCAGGCCGCGGTGGCGTGATAATCTGTCAGTCCTCTGAATAGAGGCGCAGTCAGAGTCCCCGAGGTAGATTGGACACCTGCAAAGATTGGGTGCTTCGCAGATGAGTCGAGATTCGAGCGGGTCAGCCCCGGAGGGGCGCCGGCGTGTAGCCCGGGGCGAAGCCCCGGGCATGGGCGCCAACCAAAGAGACCAGCCCCGCAGGGGCGATGGCGAAGGGCACCGGGATCGCTCGACTGCTTCTGAAATCCAGGATGAGTTGAGCCTCTTGTTGCAAGAGCTTGCGCGGACTCCGCCCGGCGACGGCATCAGCGACGCCGAGATTCAGGCCGAGGTGCGGGCGGTTCGCGAGTCGAGAGCTCGATGAAGCGGGTCGTGCTCGCAGAGAAGGCGCGATGCCTACAAATATCGGTTCTTTGCGCCTTCATGATTTTTCTCGCCGGCGCGTCGTGCGCGCTGGCTCAGGCGAATCCATCCGGCACGCAGGCGCCGATCGACCGGCAAGCCCTCGTCTCGGAGATCGAGAACCGGGCGCAGCGCGACGTCGAGCTGGGCAAGGCTCAGCGCGGTTTGAGTGATCTGAACACGCTCTTCGGCACCGAGGCTCACCGCCTGGGCGTGCCAGCCGGTGAGCTGCTTCAGATCTACGAAGACGCGTACGAGAAGGCCAAAAAAGCCGTGCCCGAGTGGCGTCGCTTCTGGCGGCAGATCGAGAACCACGGTGCCTGGTGGATCGCGGCGATTCTGTTCGTCCTGTTGATCTTCCGCGACGTCCTGAAGGACACGCTCACCAATTTGCTGACCGTGTTGCGGGACCACGTCTACGGCAAGTTGGCGGGCAGCCGTTGGTTCCGTCGTGCCGCTCTGCGCCACTACCGCCGGGCGGTGGCCGACAAGTACGCGGAGCTCAAGATCCCCTTCCGCCCGGGCCGGCCGCTCGACATGCGCGAGGTGTTCGTGCCGCTCAAGGTCCAGGGTGTCCACGGTACGGATCAGATCGACGCGCAACGGGCGATCACCGAGCACGCCCGCCTGATGGTCACCGGCCCGCCGGGCTCGGGCAAGTCGATGCTCGCCCGGCACCTGGCCCTTTCGCTGGCCGACCAGGGTCTGGCGGACCCGCAGCAGCAGCCGGTGCCAGTGCTGCTGGAGCTCAACCGGCTCAATGAGTCGAAGCTGTCGGTGGAGGAAGAGCTGGTTGCGGTCTTCCGCCGCAACGAGTTTCCCAAGGCCGACGGGTTCGTTCGTCAAGCTCTGGAGCAGGGCTCGTTGGTGTTGATGTTCGACGGGCTCGACGAAGTCGTCACCGCGAAACGCACCTCGGTGGTGAAGAAGATCAAGGACCTGCTCGACACCTACGAGAAGTGCCGGGCGTTGATCACCTGCCGCACGGCGGTCTATCACCAGGAGTTCGCCGAGAACGCCGACCGCACGCTCGAGATCGTGGAGTTCAGCGATCACCAGATCTGGCGCTTCCTGGCGGCCTGGGAGCGGGACATGCCGGAAGGCAAGTCGATCGAGCAATTGCTCCAGACGTTACACGACCGGCCGAAGATCATGGCCCTTGCGCGCAATCCGCTGTTGCTGACGATCATCGCCTATCTCTACACCGACACCAAGTTCATCCTGCCGCACTCGCGCACGGAGTTCTACGAGCGCTCGACGGAGCTGTTGCTGGAGCAGTGGAAGCAGGAGCGCAACGAGTACAAGTCCAATCAGAAGCGGCTGGTGTTGCAGCACCTGGCGCTCTTCAACCAGAGGCGAGGCAGTGCGGACAACGAGGACCGCCGGAGCATCGATCTCAAGACGACACTGGCCGAGGTCAACCGCGTTCTGCCGCAGCTCAACCTCGAAGCCAGCGATGCCCAGCCGCTGCTCGACGAGATCGTGGAGCGCAGCGGCCTGCTGCTCGCGATCGACGGCGCCTCCCGCTACCAGTTCGCGCACCTGACGCTGCAGGAGTTCTTCGCCGCCGCCGAGCTGCGGGCCCGGCCGAAGGAGCTACTCGACTTCTACTGGGATGACCCCCCGGCGTGGCGCGAGACGGTGAAGCTGTGGTGCGGGCTGGCGACGGACAGCACCGAGGTCGTGCGGGCGATCTTCGAGCTCGCCCCGGTGACCGCCTTCGAGAGCCTCGCGGACGCGCAGAAGATCGAGCCGGAGCTGGCGGAGGAGATCATCGTCCATTTCCAGCAGCAGCTCGGAGAAGAGGTGGAGGGGAGTGACGCAATCCGCCGCGCCTTCGCCGCGGTGGCGGCGGACTCGCGGCCCCGGGGCCGCAAGGTCTTCGACTTCCTGGTCGAGTCGCTGGGCGGTGAACCGGAGGTTCGAGAAGCCGCGGCCGATGCCCTCTCGCGCACCAATCTGCCGCGCGCGGCGCGGGTGCTGGCGGACCGCTCCGGCTCTGTGGCGCAGATCCGGCCGGCGCTGGTGAGCATGGGCGACATCGCGGTTCGGGAGCTGGCCCAGAGGGCCATGGGCGGATCGCTCGACGCGGTCGACGACCTCCATGCGATCGGCACGCCCCAGGCGGCGCTGTCGCTGGTGCCGTTGCTGTGGGCGCAGGGTAGACGGCTCTCGACCCGTGCCGCGTGGTCGTTGGCCGCCCTGCTGCGGTCGGAGGCAGTCGAGTCGGTGCTTCGGGAGTGCAGCCTGACCGAGGACGAGCGGCAAGCCAACTGGCTCGATTGGGTTTGGGAGCCGTTCGAGGAGCCGGAGTCGTCGGCGCTGCCGGTGATCGCGGGTCGGATCGGTTATCTGATCCTGGAGGAGGATCTGATCCAGGGAGAGTCGGAGGAGACTCTGCCTGTCGATGTCATCGACAGCCGGCTGGGATTGGCGCTGTGCGCGGCACGGGTCGAGTCGGATTTATCGAAAAACGCCTGGCATCGGGGGACCCATGATCGGTTCCCCGGAGAGACTCTCCACCAGCTTATCGAGCTGTTGGAGCAGGAGATTCCGTACCTGGCAAGCGCGACAGCCGAGCATCCGCTGTCTCTGCTCGACCTAGAAGAACATGTAGCGCGAATCCAGCCCCAAAAGGAGGAAGCTGTTGGGCGATTGGTGGCGCGTTCGATTCCTCTCGTTGCCACCGGGCAGCTGCGGCGGATTTGGCAGCGGCTGGATCCGCTACCGGCGCTCGGGTTCCTGCTCAAAGCGATCAGAAGGCCTTCGCCGACGATCGGGGATTGGCGCAACATCTTCCGACCGTCGAGTTTTTCCTTCCGCGAGAGCTCGATTTTTTCCGCCACTATACTCGTGATTACGGTACTGATGCTGGTCAGCATAGCTGGGCTGTCGCGCGATCACGGTTCGCTCTGGCTCAGAGTGCCGGCCGGCCTGCTGCTAGCTTGGGGTGGGTTCTTGCTCTACAAAATTGCTCAACAAGCAGACGATCCTGACGCCTTTAAGATCTCGGTACTTTGGCCGGTAGCAGCTCTTAGGGCATTCTCGATCCCTAATGAGTTTAGGCGACCGAGCTGGATAAGTCGGCTTAGTCAAAGCCTGGTGTTTGGCGTTATGTTTGGCAGCTGGATGCCGGTCGGCATCTACTATTCGATCGCAGGCTTTTCTTCCTATCTGTCTTGGGTCTGGCTCGCGACCATATGGCTCGTCGCTTTGCTCGGCCTTCACGGTCTATGGAGATACGCGGCGCAACTGAAAAGGAGAGCGGAGAACACCCTTCACGGCCTTCTGGATCCGCCCACCACGCAGGTAGGTGAGACTTCTCAGCTGCGGCAACGAGGTTTCCTGCACAAGATCGGGTTGCGGCTTGGCTGAGTGCCGAGAGGTCCTGCCGGTGGGGCCTCATCAGGGTGCGGCTGTGTCTGACTTCGCCACCGGCCACGTGATCCGATACACGTCCTCCGGCGTCAGCCCGGCTTCGATCGCGTCGCGGATCTCGAGGCTGTCGGGGGCGAAGGCCCGGCGTGGATCGCTGGCGAAGAGCTCGACGTCGACGTCGGTCTTGCCGGAGGGAGACGCGCGTAGGCTGGTGACCCAGGCGACCAGGGGATCGGGGACGAGCCACTTGCCTTCGAGGTGCTCGAAGGTCGCCCACAGGCTCAGTCCCGGGACGACCCAGCCGTGGGCGGAGCGCACGAAGCCCTCGACCTCGATCGGGTCTTTCCGCAGCTCGACCTCGAAGCGCGCCGGGAAGGGGTCGTAGACGCGGCGGGAGAGCTCGTCGAGGGTGTACTCGCGCTTCTGGTCGGTGTCGAGGACGTCCAGCACCTCGCCGGCCGCCTCGCCGTAGGCCTCGATCAGCTCTTCCTCCTCCGGCAGGATCTCGCCTTGCTTGTCGTCATCCTGGTCGAAGATCTCCGCGAAGCAGGGCACCGCCCGGTCGGGGCGGGTGTCGAGGTAGCGGTAGAGGGCCTCGGCCGCCTGGTAGTAGTCCTCCAGCGCCGCGGACCAGGTGCCGAGCACCTGTTCCATCTCGCGGCGCTCGCGCCGGGTGGCGCGGCCGGCCAGGCTGGGGAAGAAAGACAGCTCGGCGACGCCGTCCTCCTCGGTGTAGGTGGTCTGGATCGCGGTGTCGCTGAGCACGGCCGGGATGTCCCGCGGGTCGTCGAGGATCAGGTCGCGCCGCAGCCGCACCAGGCGCCCCTCCTCCTTGGTCCACGAGAAGCTCTCGGTCGGCGCCCGTGGCCGGCCGAAGCGATCGGGCCAGGGATCGAGGCCGCCGAGCAGCTCTTCCTCCAGCCGCAGCAGGCGCCGGGCCAGCGCCGAGGAGTCGTCGGCGTTCTCGGGATGACGCAGCTCGACGCTGAGGTGCATCCGCGGATGCTCGCCCCAGAAAGAGATCAGCAGGTGCTCGTCGACCGGCTGGTCGAGGTCGAAGCAGGCCGTCCAGAGCAGACAAAGCAACGCGAGCCCGAGGCTGGCCACCCGATACCCGGTCAGCTCGCGAGAGCTCGCCACGTCTGTCAAACCGAGGAGCGTGTGAGGATCTCGGCCGCCGAGGCCGCGGTCACCGCCTGCCGGAGCCAGCGCCTCAAGACAGCGGCGTCCTGACAGGAAACGATCTCCGCGCGAACGTCGTCACCGACGGCAAGCTCGCGCGCCGCGAAGACATCGAGGATCGAGCCCTTCAGGGCTTCGACCTCTCCTTCGGCCCGACCCGTGGCCTCGCCCTCGGCCCGACCCGTGGCTTGACCCTCGGCCCGACCCGTGGCCTGACCCTCGGCCTGACCCTCGGCCCGGACGGCATCCAGGCTGTCATAGCCGTGGCGTTGCAGCAGGTTGCGAAGGGTGACCTCCTGACCCACCTCCCAGTCGTAGAGTGCCTCCACCGGAACCGGATTCCGTAGGATTCCCGGCGCCCGAAGCTCCTCGCCGGGCCGGAACGCCCGCATCTCTTGGCCGGGCTCATGGACCTCGACGCGGCGCGGTCCGGTCAGCCGAACCACCCACACGAGCTCGGTGCCCGCGTCGAGCAACTCCTTGATCTTGACCTTCAGATCGGCCTCGTCCTGGCCGGTGTCCGCGTATTCGACCGCCAGCGGCGGCACCCCTTTGACCCAGCCGGGCTCGCGGGGGACGTTGCCCACCGCCACGTCGGGCGCGCGCAGCGTGTCGGGCGCCGGCGAGAACCCGGTATCGACTCCGGCCGAGTCGACCTGCGGATCGCTCCTCAGAACCGCCGCGCCGGTCACCGTGGCGTCCGAGCCCCGGCCGCCGGTAGGCAAGCAGCGGATCGGGTAGCCGCCGGAAAGCTCGTAGGAATCGCCTTCGCGAATCTCATCGGCCTCGAAGCGGCCGTGGCGGTATCTGCGGTACCTCGGGTTCTCGCTCACAGGCTGAGGATAGCATGGCCCTGATGCCGGTCTCGCGGCCCTGGACCAGGCGCGCTACGCTCGACGGCCTCCCTTCGCAATCCGTCGATACCTCTGCCTCCGGCTGCGAGGCCTCGGTCGCTCGCAGCTCCGGATAGTGCTCGACCACCGCCAGGAGCCGCGACAACCGTCGCGCTTCGACGACCGTACCCTCGGTAGCGGCGAACAGCTACACTCGTCCCGTTCCCGCATTCGCGAACGCCATGTACGAACCCGAGTCGCCTTCCGCCGACCCCGCGTCTCTCGACGCGGTCGACGCGGTCGACGCGCCCATCCCTGGCCTGTTCCACCTCACCGGCAGCCGCCGGGGAACCACCGAGACGCTGGTCGAGGACGTCGTCCGCATCGGCACCGGCCCGGACGCCGAGATCCACCTGCCGGCGGACCGCGTTCCGCTGGCTGTCGCTGGCGCTGCTTGTGGCGCTGGCCACCCTCGTCGGCACCCTGGCCTTCCGTTTCGAGAAACGCCTGGAACGGCAGCAGATCCGCGTCACAGGCGCCGGCGACGTGGATTTCTGGAACGTCGCGCAGCGGCTGGCCGAAGCCGGCCACATCGCGCCCCTGGCCACCCGCGGCATCATCGGCCAGGTGACGCCGGCCGCCGTGGTCTACGACGCCGAGACCACCAGCGGCGGCTCGGGCGGCCCGGTGATCAATCTGCAAGGCGAGGTGATCGCCGTCAACATGGCGATCCTGCCGGAGTTCGGTGGCTCGAACCTGGGCGTGCCGATCGACAAGGCGCGCGAGATCCTGCCGACGCCGGAAGACACTGCGGAAGACGCGGAGACCGAGGCAGCCGACACCGCGTACTCGCCGGTGGCGGACTACCCCGTTCCCTGAGGCGGCTCCTCACGCCGCGGCGAGGAACACCTGGACCTCGAAGCCGCCGCCGGTGCCGTTGTGTCCGGTGACCGAGCCTCCCATGCGCTCGACCAGGCCGCGTACCAGAGACAG
>JAAELT010000419.1 GCA_024226315.1 bacterium
AACGCGCGCGCCGACGGGTCAGCCGGGCCGTGAAGACCGGCATCAGGGCCGGCGGGATGCCGTTCATCGACTGAGGGGTAGAAGATGGCGAGACCACCCGCTCGACCCGATGGGCGATCGGTGCGGGTCGCCGTATTCTCCGGTGGCGACGTGATCCGCCTCGACATCCAGATTCCTCGAAAATAGTTCTTGACACCTCCCATGCGCGGTGCTATGCTCCCCACATGGCAGACGCACTCCACCGACTCGGGCGCCGAATCCGCAAGATCCGCGGCCCCGAATCTGCCCGCTCTCTCGGCCGCCGATCCGGGGTCGACCCCCGGGCCATCCTGCGGTTCGAGGCGCCGAAGCCCGGCGTCCGCGGGATGGGCCTGCGGGCGTTGCTCCGGGTCGCCGAGGTGTTGGGGTACGAAATCCGCATCGAACCGAAGGAGAGTGGCGAGTGACTTACGGCGATTTCATCCGCAGGCGGTCCCAGATCGACAACGCTGCCGGCTTCGAGCCTCTTTGGATGCCGGACTTTCTCTACCCGTTCCAGGCCGACCCTTCGGTCGGCTGGGCGCTCCGGAAAGGCCGCGCCGGGCTGTTCTACGACTGTGGGCTGGGGAAAACGCCAATGCAGCTTGTCTGGGCGGAGAACGTAGCGCGGAAGACGGGCGGGCGCGTTCTGATTCTGACTCCGCTGGCAGTCGCGCCGCAGACAGTTCGGGAAGGGCAGAAGTTCGGCATCGAGGTCACGCGGAGCAGCGACGGAACAGGTATCGACGGGCCGCGAATCGTCGTCACGAATTACGAGCGGCTGCATTACTTCGAGCCGTCCGCTTTCGACGGCGTCGTCTGCGATGAGTCCTCGGCGATCAAACATTTCTCCGGTGCGCGGCAACGGCAGGTAACAGAGTTTCTGCGGACGATTGAGTACCGCCTACTCTGCACGGCGACCGCCGCGCCGAACGATTTCATCGAGCTTGGCACGTCTTCTGAGGCGCTGGCGCAACTCGGCCGGATGGACATGCTGAATCGGTTCTTTAAGAACGATGAGAACTCGAACCACCCAATATGGTGGGGTGCTCGCTGGCGTTTCAAGAAGCACGCGGAGCAGCTGTTTTGGCAATGGGTCTGCTCATGGGCGCGAGCGGTTCGGCGACCGTCGGATCTCGGATTCTCAGATGATGGCTTTGCGCTTCCGCCCCTGGACTATGGCGAGCACTTGGTCGATACCGACCGCGACCGCGAAGGATTCCTTCCTGGGATGACTCCGCCCGCCCGGACCCTGAACGAGCAGCGGGAGGAGCGGCGCCTCGCCCTTATCCCGCGGTCTGAGAAGGTTGCCGAGCTCGCGGACCACTCGGAGCCGGTCGTCTGCTGGTGCCACCTGAACCCAGAGGCGGACCTCCTCGAGAAATTGATCCCCGGGGCGCTCCAGGTCGCAGGCTCGATGCCTGACGAGATGAAAGAGGAGAGGCTGACCGCGTTCGCCACCGGAGAGCTTCGGTGCCTGATCACGAAACCGCGGATCGGCGGGTTTGGCCTGAATTGGCAGCACTGCGCCCATCAGATCACCTACCCGTCGCATTCCTACGAACAAGGCTACCAGACGGCGCGGCGGTCTTGGCGGTTCGGGCAAAAACGGCCTGTCCATATCGACATCGTCAGCACGCCCGGCGAGCGCGGGGTGCTGAAGAACTACCAGAGGAAGGCGCGGCAAGCGGAAAAGATGTTCGCCGTGCTAGTCGAAGAAATGAACGCGGCGCGGAGTCTCGAACGAGAGTTGGCGCCAACGCTACCCGTAGAGGTGCCGCAATGGCTCAGTTAGAAAACGTCATCCGCGACGAATACGCTTTGTATCTCGGCGATTGTATCGAGGTAATGCCGAAACTGCCGGCCGCCTCCGTCGGGTTGTCGGTCAGCTCCTGGCCCTTCGGAGGGCTCTATTGCTACTCCTCGAGCCCACAAGATCTGTCCAACTCTCTCGACTACCCGGCGTTTTTTGAGCACGGTGCATGGGTTGCCGCGGAAGAAGCGCGGGTGACGAAGCCGGGGCGGATGACCGTGCTACATTCGATGGACGTGACTCGCGGCGCGCACAAAGGCTTCTACGACTTCCCGGGACACCTCGTAGCGCTGCATGAGGGAGTTTGTGACCGGTGTGGCCACCTCCACGTGCCGTACGGGTTCGGAGGATTCGCCGACTCTTGCGAGGCGGAGGATTGCAGCTGCCGGAGCCACTCGCCGGCCTGGCGGTTCCATGACCGAAAATTCATCTGGAAAGAGCCTCTCCGGGCCGCGATCCGTACCCGGGCACTCGGGCTCAGGCACGGCCAGCTCGTGAAAGACTCGACCGTCTGCCACTCCGCGCACGCGGACCAGCTTGTGGTGCTCCGCCGCGCCGGCACGCCGAAAGACCCCGTCGCGCACCCCGAAGGATTGAGCGAGTACGCGGGCGACTGGCAGGCACCGCCGAGGCCGCGCGCCGGCTGCGAGTTCGACCTGGCGGAGCTCCGGGCAAAGTACCACGGCTGGGAGGACGACAAAACGAACAAGCTCAGCCACTGGATCTGGCAGCGCTACGCCTCTAGCTTCTGGGATGACATCCGGATCAAGCGCGTCCTACCCTACCGGGAAGCCCGCGATCCGGACGACGAGAAGCACGTCCATCCGCTACAGCTCGACGTGATCGACCGATGCCTGCACCTGTGGTCGAACCCTGGAGACGTAGTCCTCGACCCCTTCGCCGGGGTAGGATCGACTCCCTACGCGGCGGTCGCGATGGGGCGCAAGGGCATCAGCATCGAGCTCAAGCCGACGTTCTTCCGCCAGCAGACGCAGAACGTGGCCATGGCCCTCCGGGACTGGAGCAGCAACGAAGACGGGCAGTGGATGCTGCGCTGGGAGGACGATCTGAACGGGGCCGATAGCGCCGAGGACTGCGGCTCGCCCGCAGATCTCGACGGTGCCGGTTGACTGTTACGATCGGTAACAGGTAGGCTGGTCACTCGGCCCGCGGTTGGTCCCGCGAGCCTCTTGCTTCCGCGCGCCCCGGGCGGCCTTCCCCCGGGGCGTCGTTTATGGTAGAGTCCTTGATATGGAAGCAAGAGGCGGACCAAGACCATCCGCCGACCCTCAGCCGTCCCGCCCAGGAGCTTGGCGCCGCGCGCCAGTGGAGAGGCGAAGATGCGTCCGAGGGGAGCCGCAGCAGAGTCCGCAAGGGCTCGACCGCCGAGAGTGGGATCCACCCGGGGCGGATAAGTACCGGGAGACCCGAGAGCGCCAGCGTGCGGTCGCTGGCCAACTGACCACGGGCGGGTGCGATGGGCGCATACTGGGCAACGAAGCGGAAGAAGGGGTGGAAGTCGACCCCTGGCAGGACGAGCAGAAACACCGGGCTCTGATCGGGCGCCACCACCAGGTGGAGCCCCGCAACGGCGTCAACTCGGTCAACGGCTGCTAGCAGTTCGGACCTGTCGGTTGCCTTGGTCAGTAGCGGGAGGTCACCCGCGCATCCCCTCGAAGGGAAAGGCCGCCGCTCCGCCTGCCTTGTGCTACACTCCCCCCCCGTGGCGCTCCTCTCGGAGCCTCCTTGGGCGCCCGGCGTTGAGAGCGGCCGGGCGCCCCTCCTCATGAAGCTACGCATCCTCTACCGCGCCTTCCGAGCCTCCGGCCCCGGCGGCCAGCACCGGAACAAGACCGAGACGGCGATCGAGGCGCGGCTCCACCCCGACGACGTCGCCGTCCTTGGCCTGCCTGCCGAAGCGACGAAAGCGCAGTCGACCAGCCACAAGAGCCAGGCGACCAACAAGAAGGTCGCCCGCGCCAAGCTGGCGAGCCGCGTCAAGGCCGAGCTGGAGCGGCGGCAGGCGAAGGGACGGCACGCCGCCGGCTTCGACCGCGTCCGGAACTACCACGAGCCCGATGACCGGGTCACCGACTCGACCGGCCTCAGATGGTCCTTCCGCGAGACGGTCGGCAAGGGCGACCTCTCGGGGCCGATCGACGGTCGGCGGGAAGCGCTCCTCCTGGCGCCCTGAGCGGCCGCAGGATCGCCCCGGCTCCCGGCAGGGGCTCGGCTACCCCCGGGGCGCCATCTCATTCTCCTTGGGCCGCCGAGGGGACGGCGGCGAGTAGGCGGGTGATCTGCTCGGCCTGCCGCTCCGCCCGGAGCGCCAGGGTCTCTACCGCCCGCGCTAGGACGGACGACACGGCGGCCATTTCGGCGGCCGGTCCGCCCGCGCCGGCGATGGCCTGGAGCTTGGCGGCGACCTCGTCGGCCGTGTCGGCGGCGAGGTTCACCGAGTGGGGTGCAGTCGGGAAGCGGGCCATTGCAATCTCCTATCGTTTGGGTCGGGTTCGACTCAGATCTCGAGTAGTTCGCCAGCCGCCAGGCATTTCTCGTCCACGAATTCGGCGGACCACCATGCCCACCCTGGGCCAAGAGTCTTGGCCCATTCCTGGCCGCGGGTAACGGCCGGCGCGTGGCTCTCGGCCCGGACGAGTGCGAGGCTTACGCCGTCGCGATTGTGGTACGCCTTGAGAGCGTACAGGTACGCTACCCTCTTCATTGCCGCAGATCCTGGTCGCGGCTCGCTTCGAGGGCGGCGAGGAGCAGGTCCGCGGTTTCAGCAACCCTCTCGGCAGTCTCGGGCGCCCAGCGAGGCCCGCGCTCGCCAAGCCCACTGGCGATCCCCGCCGCCAGCCGGCAGCGGAGCTGGTGGCGCTGGTTGATTCGGTCGACCTCGGCCTGGCGAGCAGGCCCCTTCCCCCCGTCGAGCCTCTCGATTGCGCGAAGAATCTGAACCGCGAACTCCCCCGGGAACTCTCCGATACGCCGGCGCGCCACCGGGGAGATGTCTTTCGGCAGGGTCTCCCCTTCCCGGTCGACTCGCTCGGCGCAGTAGGTGGCGGCGTAGTAGTAGTCTGTCCAGTCCTTGTCCGTCATCGTGATCTCCTCGTGTCATGATCTCCTCGGACGCCGACCACCCTAGCACCGGCGGCATGACGTTGTCAACACCTAATCGCATGACGGGGTGTTGACACGGTACCGACGACCTGTTAGGGTGCTCCCCATGGAGGACAACCGCATGGACGAACCGAAGAAGAGGACCTGCTTACAGGTCCGGATCGATGAGGACCGTCGTCGCCGGTACAAAGCCGCAGCCGCGGCCGAGGACCGCACCGTCAGTAGTTGGGTCCGCCGGATGGCCGACAAGGCGTCTGCGCCGTGGCGTGAATCTGACTGAGAAGGGCGAAGAAAGGTGTTGACAACGTCATGACAGGCTGGTATGCTTGCCCTGTTGAGTGAGACCAACCGAGGAGCAAAGACCATGAACCTCACAGACGAGCAATACCACGCCGCCGCCCGCCAGCGCCGCGACCTCGAGCGCCCGTACGACCGCGCCGAGCACAAGAAGGTCCGAGCCGAACGCCTCGTCGTCCAGGCCGAGACCGATGCGGCCAGCGTCACACCGCAAGCGGCGGATCTCGCCGCCCAGCAGGCCGGGGCAGGCGCCGTCGGCATCCGGGCCGCCTTCATCGCCGACCTGACGCTGGCGATCCGCAACCTTGAGGAGATTCGCGGGAAGCTGGCCGACGACTGCCGCGAGAACGGCGCCGACTACACCCAGAAACAGGAGGGTAAGTTCGAGGGCGGGTTCTTGATGGTGCGCGGGGTCCTCATGGACTGGCTCGAACCGATGTTGCGCGAGTGGACCCATGGCCGCCACTCCTCGCGGAAGGGCGAGGAAATCCAGGCGGCCGCCGCCCGCCTGCTGGCAGAGCGCCCTCGGAGCACGCCATGAAACGCCGCAAGCCCCGCGACCCCCTGCTCGGGGTCCGCTACGTCCACCTCATGCAGACCGCCGCCGCCCACCGGCTGATCACTCGGGACGCCTACCCGAAGAAGAAGCTCCTCGCCCTGACCTTGCGGCGCGCCGGACTCGGGCCGGATGATGTCGTCCGGGCTGAGACGCCAAGCACGGCCGAGGCCCGCCAGCCGATCAAGCGCCGGGCGATCGGCGATGCGGTCGACGTCGCGCCGTTCTTGCGCAATGAGGCGGCCCGCGCCACCTTCGCCAGGACGCTCGGCAAGGCGATCGGGGGCGGACGATGAACTACCTCGACCTACTCGCCGCCGTCGACCCGCCAGCCGCCGCGGAGATGCGGAAGCGGTTCGCTCCAAATCCTCGCCCCGCCGGCCGGGCCATCGTCATCGGCCAGGGGAAACAGGAGGACGGCCGCAACCTGTCGCTGGTCGTGATGTGCGTCGCGACCGACGAAGATCTCGGCGACCTGGCCACCTACGCCGCCCGGGTCGAGATCGAGCTTACGAGCCGCGAAGACCGGCCGGATCTCCAGGGGGTAGGTGTCGCCGGGATCATCACGAACGAGTCCGTCTTCAAGACGGACTGAAGGAGAACGAAATGGGCATCATGACCCTTCCCCCGGACGCCCCCGCCGACCAGATCGTCGAGCGCACCTTCGGGAACACTGGCGAGCTCTTCTCCGCCTTCTACGCCGCCCAGCAGTGGGCCGAGAACCGCGGGTTGATCGTCGGGCAGATGCAGGCCCGCGCGCCGATCGGCCTCCATCGCGAGTCGGAGGCGTACAACGTCTTGAAGTGGCGCGGGA
The DNA here is from genome assembly GCA_024226315.1 of bacterium. GTDB lineage: Bacteria > Acidobacteriota > Thermoanaerobaculia > Multivoradales > J023 > JAAELT01. The sequence continues at coordinate 6,622 of JAAELT010000419.1, forward strand.
TGACCGCGTGGGAGCGCCGGGGCCTCGACGGCTGCATCGTCTGGCCGGACGGCGACCCTCGAAACGGGAGTGCCAAGATCCGGGTGCGGCGGGATGCGCTGCCCGAGGCGGTGCTGGAAGAAGGGGCCGGATCATGAGGCGGCTTCTCAGAAACGCCGAATACGCGACCAAGGTGATAGCTCTGGCCAACGCCGAGCCCGCCGCGGAAGGGCGCCCCCCGGCGATCGTGATGCCCGAGGAGATCACGGGCAAGATCCGCCAGCCTGAGACCTGCCGCTCCTGCCGAAAAGTCGGCGACTACCTCTGGGGGTCTTGCCCCTGGTGCGGAGCCCGGTACTCGTCGCGGGCGCCCCTCCCGACATCGGCGAGGCTGGAAACTGCCGGGCTGCCGGGCGATATCGTCGACGATCAGCTGGCGAAAGACCTGGTCCGAGGCCAGGTCCGGCAAGCGGAGCGGGAGTTTCGCCGCGGGGACCGCCATTGGAGCGAGGCGTGACCTACCGTACCCTCCCCGACGGCGCCACCAACATCGGCGGCGCTCTCTGGCAGCTCCGGGCCACCCTCGACGGCCAGCCAGGCCCGCCGGTCACCCACCGCGACCTCGACGGCACAGCCCCGCCAACGTGCTTCTGTGGGGCGGTCGTCGAGCACGGGCAGACGTCCTGCGTCGAGTGCCGACGGAGGGCGAGCCGATGACCCCCGCAGTGGCCGCTTTCCGCGACCTCTCCCTCGGCGCCCGGTTTCGGTACCGCGGTGCCCGTAGGGTGTGGGTGAAGCTGTCGCCCGCCGGGACCATCGCGGAGTGGGACCCGCGCATGGTAGCGGCGCGCTGGGTCGGCCAGCGCGTCTGCTCGTTCGACGACGGAAACCTCGGCGCGCTGGTCGAGATCGCGGAGGCCAGGCAGTGACCGCCGAAGAGCGCCGGAGCGCCCGTCTCTACGCCAGGCTCGCCCTCGACGAGATCGAGTGGCGGACGCGGGAGGAGATCTGCTCGGCGTCCTCCGCCACCGAGCGGACGACCCTGGCGGGGCTCCTCTCCCTGGTCGACAGCGGCCAGGCGGAGACGCGGTGGGCACGGGAGGAGATCTGCTACCGGCTGGCTGAAGGCCGGATCGATAGCGCCGGCGGCAGCGAGTCTGCCGCGGGCGGCGCCGATCCGAGCACCAAGACCGAGCACCACAACCGACCCCCATGCCGATAGGGCGGGGTCACAACCGGCGCCGATAGGGCGCAGGAGAACGCCATGACAGAAGCGAAAGACATCAGCAGAATCAACCAGCGGATCGCCAGGAAGTGGGCGGGCCTGAACGCCAGCACCTTCCAGCTTGAGGAGGTCGCCAGGGTGCGGCACCTGACGCTGGCGGACCTCGACCGTGAGCTCGCCGACGAGATGGGCTCCGATGCAAGCGGCTACACCGAGAATCACGTCGCGGTGATCTACAACGCCGCTGGCGAGCTGGTTCGGCAGATCAGCGTGGGAGTTTACTATCAGGACAACCGCCGGCCACAGAACACTCGCGGCGAGGTCTTCGGTGCCGTGCTGGCCGAGTACAGGCGCGGCGAGGTGGTTGCCACCGGCGAGCACCTGATCGTCTTCGAGTCCGGGTCGCCGAGCGCTACCGGCTCGGAGGAGTGGGAGCGGACGACGATCTACCCCCTCGACGAGCACGCCGGCGAACTGGTGCGGGCATGGGCCGCCGCCCAGGATGGGCTCGGTGATCGGCTGGCGCTCCCGGCCCCCGGCGCTGAACCGGAAGTAACGCCGTACGAGAAGCAATCCGAGCAGATGCCCGCCTTTTGGTTCATCACCTCGCCCCGGCAATCCCCACAGGCCGACGGGAGGTGTGGCCACGGCTACACGGCCCCGCTGTTGCTGACGCTGGCAATGCTGGCGCGCAACCTCTTCCGCAGGCCGGCGACTCGCGCCTACTGGCGGCGGTATGATCCGCAGTGGTTCGCCAGCGACGACAGCTACGAGCCCGCGAGAATCGTCAAGCTGGTGGCGGCGGGGACGCACGGAATCGAGGACGTCGTGCGCCTGCCCGGCCGGCTGATCGCAGCGGAGATGAAGATCAGCGGATGGCTCCGACGTTAGGCCGGCCGGCCGGCACTTCCGCGCCTTCGGGCGCGGCCCCATTGACCCGAGGCGGGCAGGCTGCCGATGCAACCTGCCCGCCTTCCCTTGTCGAAAAAAAGATTGAACTTTCTTCGATAAACCCTTGACAGGTGGATATCCGTAGGTTACACTGTATCCAGACAGTGAAGAAACGGACACCAAACCAACCCCGGAGACGCAGACCATGACCCACGCCAACGCGGCCGCCGAAACCACCCTCTCCCCCGTCGCTACGATCGCGTTCCTCGACAAAGAGGGGCTGATCGAACAGGCCGACGCCATCCGCGCCAACAACCCGACGTTCACCACTTGGGCTGCCGCCAACCGCCAGCTCGCCGAGTGGGCCGAGAACGCCCTCCGCTTCGTCGCCGACGACGGGATCCCGACGGCCGAGGGCCAGGCCCGCCGGGGCCGCTGCGGCTGGCTGGCCGAAGAGCAGAAAGCGGAGGCCGCCGAGTTCCTGGCCAAGGTGAGTTTCACCGATGCGCCGCCACCCTTGCCGACCAACCTCCCGGCCCTGGTTGCCGAGCTCCGCTCCGACGGCGGGGCGACCGCGGCAGAGTTGGCCGACGATCTGGTCGCGGCGGCTGATCTCGCCACCGTCGCCAACCTCGATGACTACCGCCGCCCCCGGCCAACCCCCGAGCCGGTCACCGCGCACCGCGCCAGAAAGCCCGACGCCCAGGACCGCGAGAACTCCCGGACCTGGACCGGCGACCGCTTCGACCGCGACCGGGACCTCCGGGACACCGCGAAGCTGATCCGCGGCGACATCGCCGCCGCCGTGAAGGCCGGCGACCTGCCCCGCGGGCAGTACAGCGTCCGGCTCAGCCGCTACAGCCAGGGCCAGTCGATCGACGTGCGAGTCATCGAGCTCCACCAGCCCGTGCTCGTCGCCAATCCGGCCCGCGTCCGGCAGGATGACCGGCAGGCCCCGAGAGAGCCCATCGAACCGCTCTACAGCGCGCCGGGCCAGGCCATCCTAGACCGCCTGGAGGCGATCCAGCGCCGCTACAACCGCCGCCACGGCCGCCACTTGCACTTCTACGGCTACCCCGAGTTCGGCGGCGGGTTCCTCTCCAGGGGCCGCGCGTTCGTCCGGGGGATCGACCCGCGGTGCCCGGTGACCGTCAAAGACTGGAGGGCCTGATGGCCAACCGCCGAATGGCCGCGGCTGTCCTGGTCCGCTTCCTCGACCCCGAGGAGCTGGCAAAGCTCCAGGCTTTCGCCGCCGAGCTCGAGGTCGAGGTGCTCCGCGCCACCGGGGGCGCCGGCTTCGCTCACTGGGTCAGGATGGTAGTCTGCCAGGCAGCGGGGCTCGACCCTCGGATCCCTGCAAAAAAGATTGAGAAAGATCCAGATAATCCTTGACAGGTGGATATCCGTTCGATACACTGGGTCCAGACAGTGACGGAACGGACACCAAACCAAGGAGCCGAACATGACCACCACCACCGCCGCCGCCCGCCCAGTCGATTTTGCCGCAGTCTACGCCGCCCTCCGCCACCTCGACCGGATGCCCGCCGGCCGGGTGGCCGACTACTCCGACTTCGCCGCGCTCCCCGCCGACGTCCGCGAGCTCTGCCGCCCCGAGCGCACAGGCTTCGCGGCGCTCGACGCGGTCCACGCTCACTTCGCCGCCTGAGGAGATCATCATGCCGACCACCCGCCGCCAACGCTTCGCCCCCCAACGCGCCCGCCGTCTCCAGGAGGCCCTCGCCCGGAAGGCCGCGGAGACCGTCGCCCCCGCCGAGCTCTTCGGCCGGACCCGCGACGCCTCCGACCCTGACCACCCCCTCCGCCAGGCCGAGGAGCACGAGCGCCGGCAGGCCGTCCGGCCCGTCGTGACCGGCCAGCAGGCGCCTCTCGACTTCGCCCCGATCGCCAAGGCCGCGGCTCAGATCGTGATGGCCGAGGAGCGGAAGGCGATCGACCGGAAGCACGCAGAGGGCCTTTCTAAGGTCCGGCAGGCGCAGGCCGACAAGCTCGTCACCACGCTGGAAACGGGCGCCCTGTGCCCCTGCGGCAACCGCGTCCCCAACGCCTACTGCGGCGCCACTTGCCCGGAGTGCCGGCGGGTCGCGACCTGGGCCAACGACGTGACTGGCGAAGTCCACGCCTGGGCGACCCCTGCCGAGGATTCCCGCGCCCGCGAAGACCTCCGCCGGATGATCGACGGCGAAGAAAGCTACGAAGACCTCTGCACCTTCTAGGAGACCACCATGGCCACCACCCTTATCGAAACCCCCGTCCTCCACCGCTTTTGCCCTGGCGGCGTCGAATATGTCGCCGAGATCGAGGTGCAGCGCCCCGTCCGCATGCTCGGCCGTAACAGCGTTTGCACCGAGAGAGTCCGCCTTGCCGCCTGGCCTGGCGAGAACTGGCGCCGCGCCGACGACGGATCGCCCTGGGCGCCCGGCGGGCTGCTGGTCGCCGGGGCCACCTACACCGAAGCCGACCTCGACGCCATCATCGGCGACAGCTGGGACCACCTCGAGGTCCACCGCCAGGCCGCCGGTCTCTCCCTCGACTGCATGGCCTGCGAGGAAGGGGTCGACGTCGACGACCCCGACCACGCCTCGCCGGAGATCTTTGCCGCCGACCACCGGGACTGCCAGATGCCGATGGAATACGACGACTCTATCATCGCCACCTGGGAGGCTGACGACTGGCAGACTTCGCAGGGGGGATTCTGATGGCCACCAGAGCAGACCGAGTCGCGGCATGGCCTCGACCTACGTGCCCCGGCACGCGATCGAGGCGACGGAGGCTCAGCCGCTGGCGGACCCGGAGTCGGCCCGGAGGTTCCGGGCCTGGCTTACGGCGGGTGCGGCGGGCCGGACGGTCGAGGAGCGCAGGGTGGCCGAGGCTGGCGCCTGGTCGTGAAAAAAGATTGAAGTTTCTTCCGAAAACGAGTGACAGGGCACAATGGGGACCGTATACTAGTCCCATGATGACGAGGCGCCCAACAAACCCCGAGGAGAAGACGATGAACACCGCCGAGAAGTCCGCCGCCATCGCCGCCAGGGTCCAGGCACTTTACCCCACCGCTCGGACCGCCCTCTTCCCCAAGGCGAGCGCCGCCGCCCGCGAGCTCTTTGGTACCGACTGGCGCTATAGCCAGGTTCAGGAAGCCGTCGAGATCATCGCCCCTCTCGCCCCTCTCGCCTAATTGACCATGACCGGCCCCGGCGGCTACCGCTCGCCGACCCAGCGCCGGAAGTCGAGGCGCCCGGAGCGGATCACGGTGCAGGCCCCGGCCGGCACTCGGGCGAAGCTCGCGGCCCACGGCAAGGCCCACCCGGTGGCCAAAGCAGACGGCAAGGGCTCGCGGCCGATGTCCTGGAGTGAGACCGTCTCGGAGGCTCTCCGGCAGTTCTGGTCGTGATGTGGTAGGCTCGGCTCCATGAGCGATGCGCCCCAGCTCCGGTCTGACCGTGTCGATCGAGTCGCCGCGCTCGGGGTAGATCCCTGGAGTGTGCGGTGCTCGACCTGCCGGCGCCAGGCTGGCGCCTGCTGCCGGACCGCCACCGGGCGACGAGGCGCAAGAGCAGAGAGCCACGCGGCCCGTCTTCGCCTGGCCTACCGGAGGCTCGCCGCATGAACGCCGCTCCCCAGCTCCGCGACCGGATCCGCGAGCTACGCAGGGTCACCGCCGGCGAACTGCTGGCGAACCCGAAGAACTGGCGGACCCATCCCGACCCCCAGCGGGCCGGGCTCCGCACCGTCCTCGAGCGGATCGGCATCGTCGGCGCCCTGATGGCGTACGAGTCGCCGGAGCAGGGCGGGCAGCTGACCCTGATCGACGGCCACCTACGCCGCGACGAATACCCCGAGACCGAGTGGCCGGTGCTGGTGCTCGACGTCGAGACCGAGGAGGAGGCCGCGGAGATCCTGGCCGTCTTCGACCCGATCGGCGCAATGGCGGAGGCGGACCAGCTGGCGCTGGCAGAGCTGCTCGAGGGGATCGAGACGGATGACGAAGGGCTGGCGGGGTTGCTGACGCAGATCGGGGAGGAAGCGGGGGCGGTCGCCGTGGAGCTCGAGCCGCCGCCGGAGTTCCCCGAGGTCGGCGAGAACCTGCCGACGGAGCACACCTGCCCGGAGTGCGGGTACCAGTGGAGCGGGAGTGCATGATCTGCGGCTCCTCGGTATCGGCAAGGGCTGTTTTCGGGAAGGGGAATCTTGGCCGGGGAACCGACCGGCGCCCGGCGCCTGCGGCTCCGGAATCTGGGGAGTACGCCCCGGCCAGGTTGGCCTGATCGGGGGGGGCGCGGTGAAGAGCAGCTACCGCGCCCCCTCGATGGCCGAGGTCAACGCCGCCCGGGGCTCGAACGGCTACCGCGGCGCCTCGCTCTTCGCCGGCGGCGGGGGGTCCTCGACGGGGTGGGCACTCGCCGGGTTCAAGGTGATCTGGGCCAACGAGTTCATGGACCACGCTGCCGCGACCTACCGCGCCAACCACCCCGAGACGATCCTCGATCAGCGATCGATCCGCGACGTGAAGCCGGAGGAGATCCTGAAGGCTACCGGCCTCGGCGGCGGCGAGCTGGACTTCTTGGACGGCTCCCCGCCCTGCGATTCCTTCTCGACCGCCGGCAAGCGGACGAAGGGGTGGGGGAAAGAGAAGGCGTACTACGGCGGCAAGAAGCGGCAGCGGACCGACGACCTCTTCTTCGAGTACGTCCGGATTCTGGATGGGCTCCGGCCTCGGATGTTCATCGCCGAGAACGTGACCGGCCTGATCAAGGGCGCCGCGAAGGGCCGCTTTCTCCAGATCCTGCGGGCGCTCAAGGCGACCGGCTACCACGTCGAGGTGCGCGTCCTCGATGCTCAGTGGCTCGGGGTGCCGCAGTGTCGGGCGCGGGTGATCTTCCAGGGCCGGCGGGAGGGGGAGCGGCTCAGATGGCCGAAGCCGCACCGGAAGCGGATCTCGTTGGCGGAGGCGATCGGAAGCGGGATAGGGCGCGGCGACCCGCTGCCGCCGTCAAGGGCGAAGGCTTACGCGGGCGCCGACGCCTTCAACTTCGAGCGGCTCTGCGCCGATGCCCCGGCTCCGACGGTAACAGTGAGCTCGCCGGGGAACGACCTCGGCCACCCGGACGCCGCCCGCAAGCTCACCATCCCCGAGCTCAAGGCGATCTCCTCCTTCCCCGCCGACTACGACCTCAAGGGCTCCTACGCCCAGCAGTGGGCGGTCTGCGGGATGTCCGTCCCGCCGCTGATGATGTTCGAGATCGCGAAGAGCGTCCGAAAGAGCCTTGACGCCTGGGAGGCGGAGGTGTAGACTCGGCAACCAATCGAGTATCGCTAGCGGCCTAGCACTACCTCTCACATTCTGGTAAAATCCAGGAGTGGAACCCGAGAGCATAGCCGCCGCGGCCCTACCCTCAGTCCTCCGGCTTGCGGCCCTTCAGGAACGGACTGCGAGACTCTGGAAACGCCGGCGGGAGGCCCTCCAGGCGCTCGGCTTCAAGAGCTACGACGCCTACCAGGAGTCCGAGCACTGGGCCGAGATCAGGGAGCGAGTCTTTCGACGTGACCATCAGAGGTGCCGATTCTGTGGTGCCGCGGCCACCCAGGTCCATCACGACAGATACGACTCGGAGACCTTGAGCGGAGCATCCCTGCGCCGGCTCCTCTCGGTTTGCGGGCCGTGCCATCAGCTGGGGTCTCTGGATGCTGACGGCAATGCCCGCGAGCCTGCTGCCGCGACGCGCTACATGCGCGAGATCAACCCACCGAAGTGGTTCCGTCGCCGACTATCCCGGGCCGAGATTCTACGCCTTGAGGACTTGCGGCTGGCGCTCGGAGAGGGGGAGGCCCGCCGAGCCTTCTGGCAAGAGGTGATCGCCGAGGAGCCCCGGCCGAAGAAGCCTGCCAAGCGCAAGCGACCTACCCGCAAGAGCGCCGGGAAGAAGGAGCAGGCGGCCGAGTGTGAGCGGCAGCTCCTCGACCTCGAGAACCGCCGGAAGCGCACGCCCGGCGGGGTACTGAATCGGCGGGCCAAGAGCAAAGCCAGGAAGGCTGCCAGGGCCAAGCGGGCGCGGAGATAGGGACGAAGAGGGAAGCCCCCGGTGTGCCTGGAGGATAGGGTACCCCTCGATATGATAGGGTGGCCTCGATGAGTGACTGCGGCCCACCGTGCGAGCGCCTCAAGAGCCCCAAGCAGAAGGAGTACCACCGGCTCCGGCAGAAGGGCTTGAGCCAGCGGCGAGCCTACCTACGGGCGGGTTACAAGGGCGCGCCGGAGTCGGCCGACGCCAACGCCGCTCGCCTTGAGGCTACTCCGTCCTACCGCGAGGTGCTGGCCTGGCACGCAGTCCACGGCGCCGTCGAGGAGCCGCTCCAGAATCCCTTGGTCCGCTTGAACGGGACCTCGGTCTACCTGCCCGAGAGCTTCCTGTCCGACCCTGTGCGCCGCGAGGCGGTCGACAACGCGGTCCGGGACCTCGACTACCGCTACGGCCTCGACACGGAGCTGGTCGCCGCCAGGGCGATCGAGGGGGAGCTTCTGCGGCGGATCGGTACTGCCGAGAGCGGGGCGACGTGGTCGAAGCTCCTGCGGGAGGCGGGGCGGATCGGCGGCGAGCTCGAGGGGATCGAGGCCGACCTCCGGGCCGCTGCTAGTGACCCCGGCAAGCTCCAGGAGGTAGGCCAGCGCCGGAATGAGCTCCTGATGTCGCTCCGCTCAAAGCTCCTGCCCTTGGTCCGCGACGGCGTCGGCGAGGAGGCCCAGCGTAACGAGATCCGCCGCCACGGCCGCTACCTGGCCGAGCTCAAGCGCACCCGGGCGCAGATTGAGGAGAGGCCGACTCGGCGGGAGCTGCAGGCGGTCCTGGCCTACGTCGAGGAGAAGCTGAGCGGAATCCTGGCCCGGCACCTGCCGGCCGAGGTCTTGCCGGTGGCCCAAGCGGAGCTGGCCGAGGTGCTCTTGCCGCGGCGGCCGGAGGTACTGGCGTGACCGCGGACGCCGCCGAGTCGCGGACTCTCTGCGGGGGTTTGTCTCCTCCCACTCCCCCTCCCCCCGGCCCTCCGAGGATACGCTGGAATGGGCCGGCCGTCAAGCGCGAGGATGCTACAGTTGACGGGATCGCATATCTGCGCAGGGTCTTCGTCCACCTGATGGGCTACCGCGCCGAGGATGGCTTGCTGCGGACTATGGCGATTGCTCCGGTACGAGGCCCTGGCGCCCTGGTCGCTTGGCTGATCATTCAGCTCGACAAGGGCCGGGGGGACGCCAGGTGACGGCGCTCGACCTGCTGGCGCCGCGGAATCCCTTCGCGGGCTTCATGCCGGGGCTGGCGGCCCGGCTGGGTGAGGAGGGGGCCAGCGTCGAGGCGCCCTTCACCGGCTCTCTCGGCGACATGCTCGACCTCGGCGGCGAGCCCTGGCAGCGATCCGGGGAGGCGTGGCGGGAGCAGCCCCTCGCCCGGCACATCCTCCCGCTCGTCGAGCGGTGGGTGGTGGGCAAAGAGCCGCTGTGGCCTGGCGGGACGCTGCCGGCAAGCCACCGGCTGATGATCCTGGCCCCGACGCAGACGATCAAGACCACAGCAGCGACCGCGGCCCTGACCTACGCTCTCTTGACGGACCCCGGGGCATGGACCGGGTACGCCAGCTACCGCGCCGACAAAGCGACGGTCCACTCGACCGAGGCTCGGCGGATGTACAGCCGTTGCCGCGGCGAGCTCCGGGATGACTCGAAATCCAAATCTCGGTGGCTGACTGACGCCGGTGGCGGGATGTGGACCGGGGGCATCGGCGCCGGCGCTGGGGAGCGCACTCGGCGCGCGGTCCTTGACGACCTCGACAAGAACCCACGGGAGGCCCGGCAACCCGCCTACCAGCGCGGGGTCGACACCTGGCTTTCATACGTAATCTATGGCCGGCAGGAGAAGCTGGCCGCCCCGGGCCAAGAGCCAGACCCCCTGCGGCTGCTGTGGATCCAATCCCGGATGCCGTTCGAGAACGACTCAACCGGCCGGCGGCTGAAGTACGCCGCCGCGCTCGGGGAGGCGTGGACGATCGTGGTCCTCGGCGGGCTGTACCGCCCCGAAGTGCTCGACTACTACCGGGAGATGTCCCCGGCGTTTGAGGTGGTGCCCGACTTCCGCGCCGCCGCCGGTGACCCGCTGACGGGCACCGCGTCGTGGTGGCTCGGGGAGATCGAGCGAGACCCTCGAGATGCCGCGGGCGTGATCCACCAGCGCCCGATGAAGGGCGACGGCGGCCGAGTCTTCCCGCTACTCCCGATCCTCGGCACCGGCCGGCACGACCTCGACGACCCCGCCGCTGCGATTGAGGCCATGGCAGCCGCCGGCGAGATCGCCGCGCCCCGGCGCTGGATCCGGGGCCACGACTACGCCGCCGGCGGGGCCGATGCTGTCGCGTCCTGTGGCCTCTGTTTCCTGGCGTCAGGCCAGGAGATCGAGGCCGTCCTCTTCGATCCGACCCGCGAGTACCCCCCGGCCGCCGGGGTCGAGGGCGTGGGCCTGGCCAACGCTCGGCGGTTCGCCGTGGCAAAGGACGGCGGGAGCACGGGGGCGAGCCCGGCAACCCCGGGCGGCCCGTACTTCGTCGAGCAGGCCATCCCGAAGGAGGTCGGCGTCGGCGGCACGTTCACCGCCCGGATGCAGACGTTGCTCGCGGGCTTCAGGGTCCATCTGATGTCGGTCGGCAAGGGCAAGCTGGCCCTCGCCCAGCCGCTCGCCGCCGCCGCATCGGCCACCTGCCGGCTCTGCGCCCGCCTGGTGGTCGACGACTCGGAGCGAGAGGCCGCGGGGCCAGGGACGGTCTGCGAATGCGAAACGCCGGACGTCAAGCCCGGCCGGGTGGCGATCCTGGCCGGGCCGATGGCGGCCGAGTTTCAGGAGGAGCTCCACGACTTCGACGGGCACGAGGGCGGGGTCGATGACCTGGTCGACTCGGCGGCAGCGGCATGGAATGCGGGGGCGACCGGCGGCGGCCCCTACGCAGGCAGGTGGGGCCGCTTCTGATGTTCCTCCTCGCCGCAATCCTCACCCTCGCCCTCGCCGGCCTGGCCCTGATCGCCTGGGCGCTGGCTTCGGTCGCCGGGTGGTGGGCATGGCCCCTGGCCGCCGGGATCGCCTGCTTGGTAGCCGCCGTTCTGATCCCCGGGCGCGACGCCTGGCGCCTGTGGTGGGCCGAGGGCTTGCGGAAGCGGTTCGAGTAGCATACTCTTGAGACGAAGGAGACGGGCATGATCATTTTGCAGCCACTCGGCCTCGACCCCAAAGAGCAGAAGTTCCTCGCGGCTCTCCGTTGGCAACAAGATCAGATCGCAAAGCTCTACCCGAAGCCATGACCCACTCCGACCAGCGCCTTCTCCGGACGGACCCGGCAACCCTGAGCCCGGAGCAGCTCGCGCGCCAGCGGTGGCTCCGGCAGCCGGTCGAGAGCTATCGTGGCCCCGCGAGAGCACTCCGCCAGGGCGCCGACGATACCTGCGTCGACATCGAGGAGTGGATCGCAGACCGGCTCTCCCGGGCGCTGAGTCGCAGCGTGGCCCGGAGCATCGAGGCGATCGGCATATGACCTTCTGGCAATCCACCGACGCCGCCCTCGAGACCAAGGCCGCGACCGCGGCCTACGCCCCGGCCGCATCGTTCTTCGGCGGGCAGGGAGCGCGGACCGTCGACACCTCGAAGTTCATCGATCCCGAGAAGGCCATCGTCGAGGGGTACGGCGCCTCGACGTGGGTCTACCGGTGCATCCGCCGGAAGCAAGACATGATCGCCCCGCTCCGCTGGGTGGTCCGCCAGTACGCCCCGGATGGGGCCCATGAAGATCTCCACGACCACCCCGCCGCGTGGAAGTGGAATCAGCCCTCCGAAGAGTGGCCGGCTCTCTGGAACATGCACCGCGCCGCCGGCTTCCTCTCCGTTGCCGGCAACGCCTTCTTCGGGCTCGATGGCCCCGGAGTCGAAGACGACAGTTTCGACATCGAGAAGTTCCGCGATAACGACCAGTCGACTATCAAGGTCGAGAGCCCCGTCGGCGTCACCCCGCGAGAAAACGTGCTCGGGTGGGTTGCCGATTACGAGCTGGACCCGCCCCGGGGGGCGGCCCGCCACTGGGCGCCCCACTCCGTCATCCACGTCATGCTGCCGGCGCTGACCCAGAACGGACTTCTAGGGATGGGCGAGCTCCAGGCCCTGGCCCGCGCGATCGACACCGACGCCGCCGCGCACGACTGGAACCATGACTCGTTCGGCGCCGGCGGGATGGCGTCCTGGCTGATGCTCGATTTCACCGTCACCCAGGACACGATCGGCAAGGCGGTCAGCGACATGGAGGACCGGTTCCGGTCCCGTGGCCGTAGCCGGGTCCCGTGGATCGTCGAAGGCAACCGCGACGCCGCCGGGAAGCCTGATGTCGAGCTCCACCGGCTCGGCGCCAACGCCCAGGAGCTCGACTGGCTGAACGGCCTGGCCTTCGGGCGCGACGAAATCGTCGCCGGGCTCGGCTTCCACCCCGCCGACTTCTCCCGCGAGCACGCCACCCGAGACAATCGGAGAACGAACGTCAAGCAGGCGTGGGAGCAGGCCGCCCTGCCGCTCCTAGCCCAGTTTACCGCGTGGGTCTCGCTCAAGCTCCTGACGCCGCGAGAGCGCCGCGACGGGATGCTCCTGGTCCCCGACCTCCGCGGCGTCCGCGAGCTCAAAGAAGATGCCAAGATCGTCGCCGAGACCTTCGACAAGGTGGTCGGCCCCGGCAAGCTTTCGGCGGCGGACGGCGCCAACTTCGCCGGGGTCGAGCTCGACCTCGAGAAGAACCCCGGCTACCGAGATGCGCTCCGGCCGCTCAATGCCCGGGTGGTCAGCGAGCCGGCCGGGGTAACACCGTGAGCCTCCCCGAGTATGCCCCGGACGATTTCTACAGCATCCCGCCGGAGGCTCGCGCCGAGGCTCTTCGGTCAATCCGGCTGACGGACCAGGGGTGGCGCGATGTCGAAGCGGTGGCCAAGGCGGATAGATGCCAAGCCCCGAAGACTACGCCGAAGACGCCGCCCGCTTCACCGCCCTCCTCGCCCTGACCCAGGACCTGGAGCGCGACGAAGCGCCGGTCGTCGCCGGAGTGATCCGACGAGCCCAGGGCCGCGTCACCCTCGCCGAGGTGCGCCGAGTACTCGAGACCGGGGAGAAGCGACTCGGCCCCGGCGAGGTGTGGGGCGCTCTCCGGGAGCTGCTCCTGCCAGGGCAGACCGGCGAGGAGATCGGCGGAGCGCTGGCCGGCGCGGCCACCCGCACCGTCGAGGTTACCGGCCCCGCCCATGCCACGACCACCGCGAGGCTGACAGGAGTCGAGCTCGACTTCGACGACATCGCCCGAGGTGCCCGGGCCTGGGCCGCCGGCGAGGGCTCTGCGCTGATCGCGGACATGACGGCGACCAGCCCCGGGCTCCTCCGGGCGCAGCTCAACCTGGTGCTCTCCGAGCCGATGGAGCTCGAGGACGCCGCCCGGCTGATCCGTGGCTCCCTCGGCCTGTCCGAACGTCAGGCGACGGCACTCTTCAACGCGAACCAGGATTGGCTCCGGCAGCAGGCGGCCGGGAAGCTCAGCGCGACGAGTCGCCGGGCGCTCCTGGCCGAGTACCGGGAGCGGCTGATCGACTCCCGCGCCGAAGAGCTGGTGCGCGACGTGATCGCCAGGGCGTCGAATACCGGCCAGCGCCTGGCCTGGCGCGAGACCGTGGGGCTGGCGCCCGAGCTCGGGACCTCCTACGAGCGGCGCGCGGTCGGCATCTTATCCGACGGCAAGATCTGCGAATTCTGCTACGAGCGCCACGATTGGCGAGCACCGATCGACGGCACCTACCCCGACGGATCCGACGGCCCGCCGTGGGGCCACCCGCGATGCCGTTGCCTCGAAGAGCTGGTCGAGGTCGGGACGAGCGGAGCGGGGAAGCCGCCGTTCGTAGTCCCCTCTGACGGCGGCTCGCTCCGGCCGCTGGCTTGACCGATCGCCGCCCGCACGATACCCTGGCCCGCGGAGGACATCATGCAACGCAAGACCCTGGCTCTCGTCGTCCTGGCCCTCGTCGTCACCGGCTGCGCTTCCGGCCCGCTGGTGAAGGTGACGCCGCCGCCGTTGACTCAGTCCGTCACGCCTACCACGCCGTGGATCTGTGAGTTCACCGAGGCGGCGATCGACAACGACGACTCCGAGTGGTACCACCTCCACGGCGACTACTCGTGCTTCATCTGGGGCACATGGGACTCCGCCACCGCCGGACTCGAGACCTTGGTCTCCGGCACCCGCGACACGCCGACGAAGCTCCAGGACGTCGCGCCGTCGACCCTGAAGGGTCTTACGGCGGACATGCCGGACTTCGCGAAGCTGATCGCCGGGAAGGGCTCCTACCGCCTCGCGGTCTCAGGCGGCGGCGGATCGGTATCGCTCAGCTTGCAGTGTCGGTGCCTGGGGTAGGTGGCGGCTCCGGGCGCTCCGGCATCCAGTCGCGGAAGTACCGGCCGGCGGCGACTCGAAGAGCGTGGCGCCTCTGCTGCGCCGGCGTGTTGCCGACCAGGTTGTCAGGAAAGGGCTCGCTTTCGCATCACCGCGACTCCCGGGGTGGGAGGAAGATCACGCCGCCTGAATGAGCCTGCCTTCGCCGGTACGGTTCGCCGCTTCCGCTATCGCAGATTGTGAACTCGGGGCTGACGTGGACCTCGGTGGCGACCGCAACGGCAACGTCGCGATCTCGCCCGTAGGCGACCAGGCTGTCATCGCGGGCCGGGAAGCTGGCCAGCTCGCGCCAGAACACCTCGCGCCGCGCCGACCCCTGTTCCTCGATCACCTGAACGACTACGCGGTACCCGATTTGGCTAACTCTAGTTTCCATCTTCAGTCCTCCGGCAAGATGAGCCCGACCCGCCGGCCCTCTCGCCGCATGATCTGCCCGCCAAGGCTCTCGACCAGCTCCACGATCATCTCAGCCCGCGGCCCGCCCACCGGGGGCCAGAGCCCCTCGGCTTTCAGGCAGGCCACCAGCGAGAGCCCGCAGGCGGCGGCGAGGTAGCGGAGAACGACCGGGGCGGGCCGACAGCCGTCCTCGATCCGTTTCAGGTGGTGTACGTCGATCCACTCCGGCGAGTCCGGGATCTCGCCAAGCCGCTCGATGACGACGTCGCGGGAGAAGTGGCGGGGGAACCGGCGGCCTTGCTCGACGCCGCGGGCCGCCTTGAAGAGGTCGGCGAGAGTCATTCCGCGGCCCTCGGCAGCCACCGGACTCGCCAGCCAAAAGCGCCGAACAGGTACCCGCCCCGGCCATTGCGCTCCGAAAACATCGGCGGGTGATCGGCAGTTCGGCCGACCCAGAAGCCCGGCCCATAGCCGAAGCGGACCACTAAAAGCCCGGTTGCGACCCCGATAGTCAAGTGGCGGCCGTAGGTTTTCCATACCTGCCAAGTAGGCGGCAGGGCGCGCTTGATCGCGAGCAGCGGCCCCTGATGCACCTTCGCCGAGACGTGGACCAGATAAGGGCTGTCGGCAAGATCCCCGAAGACGGCCACGGGGCCATCAGCAGCCGTATCCACCTCCCGAAGCGGGAAGCCGCAGATCGTTGGTGGTTCCTGCGTCATCAAGTCACCGTAGCACGTAGGCTTATCCCTGGTCAAGCTCGGATGCTACAACGGGAGCATGAGCACGTCAGACCCTGTGCAGCCGCTCCTCCCTGGCATGAAACGCGCCGGCCCTTCGACGGGGCTGAGCTTCAAGCAGGCCACCGCGCTCGACTTCAAGGTCGACGGCACCGAGGGCATCGTCGAGGGATACGCCGCCACCTGGGACCGCGACCTCGGCGGCGACCGGTACGAGTCGAAAGCGTTCGATGAGCTAGCCGAGGAGTTCTCCCGAGGCGCGCTCCGGACGAAAGCCTACCGCGAGCACTTCGCCGCGGTCGGCCTGCCTGAAGAACTGAAGCCCGACGCCAAGGGGCTGTTCATCAAAGCCCGGATTGTTCCCGGCGACACTCAGGACGGCGACGAGACCCTGAAGCTTGCCGCCCGGGGAGTGTATGACGCCTTCTCTGTCGCCTGGAAGGGCGACCCCTCCGAGATGCGGATCGTCACCGAGAACGGCCAGCGAACGCGGGTGATCGGCCGGGTCGTGGCGCTCCCCCATGTCGGCATCCTGGCCGACCCGATGAACCCGGAGGCGCAGGTCACCGCGGTCAAGGGCGACGGCGGCAGGCTCGACAGGGTCCTTGCCGAGCTCGGCGAGATCAAGGCCGGTCTCGCTCCGGCGCCAGCGCAGCTCAAGAGCCTGTGGGACCTCTCCGACGCGCTCGAGCACATGGCAATCCTGGAAGGGATCCGCATGTGGGGCGAGCTGACGACCGAGCAGGCCGAGCAAGCCCGCGAGCTCATCGACCACCTGGTCGCGATCACCGAGGAAACCAAGCGGCATCTGCCGCAGCCCGCGGGGGCAATCCCCGCGCCGTTCGCCGCCCTCTACGGCCGGATGAACGACTACGCCAACCAACTGAGGACGTAACCATGGCAGAACCGCAGACGTGGGAAGAGGCGGCCGCGCTACAGACCAAGGCGTTCGACGCCTTCACGGTCGCCCAGGACAAGAATGACCAGGAGGTCAAGACCCTCGGCGCGGCCCTGGGCGATACCAAGGAGACTCTCGCCAAGGCGATGGTCGACCTCGAGACGGCCCAGGACGCCCAAACCGCGATTCTGGCCGAGCTCGGATCCATCAAGACCCTGAAGGACGAGCTCGAGACCAAGCTCCACAGGCTCGACCGCACCGGCGTCGACTCCGGCACGGCGCAGCACACCGACGCCTACGCCGAGGTCTATGACAAGTACGTCCGTGGCGGCGGCGATGAGGCCGTGAACCACAAGAAGTGGTTCAAGATGGCGCCCCTCGACTGGGAGGTACTCCAGAAGGGCGAGCAGGCGATGGAGCTCAAGAACATCGCGACCGACTCCGGCGAGACCGGCGGCTACGCGATGCCCGCCCCTCAGAAGGGCAAGTTCATCGAGAAACTGATCCAGCACTCGCCGATCGAAGAGCTCGCCATGACGGAGACTATCTCGATCGGAGACACCTACGAAGTCACCGCAGAAGGCGACCAGAATTTCGCCGCGGGGTGGGTCAGTGAGCGCGAGGCGCGCGCCGAGACCCAGGCGGGCCACCTCCGGAAGGTTCTCATCCCGGCGCATGAGATGTACGCCAATCCCTTCATCACCCAGAAGGCCCTGAACGATCCGGCGCACGATTTGGCCGCCTGGATGACTCGCCGCGTGGCGAAGCGCTTCGCGGTCATCTCCGGGACGGGATACGTCAGCGGCACCGACGAAGGGCAGCCGGCGGGGCTCGCAACGAACGCGAACCGGCAGGCCGCCGCCGTCGTTTCCGGCCACGCCACCGAGTTTACCGCCGACGGGATCATCGACCTGATGTTCGACCTCGACGAGTTCTATGCCAAAACCGCGAGCTTCCTCCTGCGACGCGCGGCGCTCAAGGACATCATGAAGCTGAAGGCTAGCGGCACCGGCGAGTATCTCTTCTCGCCGGCCACCGCCTCGACCCCGGCGACGATCTGGAACCAGAACTATCGTGAGGCGGTCGACTGGCCCGCGGTAGCCGCGAACGCCTACGCCCTCGGCTACGGCGACTGGGAGTCGGCCTACCTGATCGTCGCGAAGAGCGACGTTCTGACGCTGCGCAACCCCTACCGTAATCCGCCGTTCGTCGAGTTCTACACCACGATGAGCCGCGGCGGCAAGGTGGTCCTGCCGGAAGCCTACCGCCTCCAGAAGATCTCGACGTAAGGAGGTCATCATGGCAACCGCAGCAGATACCGACGGCTACCAGTACAACGCCTCGCAGTCGGCGCCGTTCACCCCCTACACCAAGCCGGACGGGACGACCGTCTTTCCGGCCGGCTCGACGGTTCAGTTCGATGGCACTGTCGACCACTCGACCGCTGCGGTCCGCAAGCTCGACGGGACCACGCGGACTGACTCAGCGGCCGACCAGGCCAAGCTTGCGGCGCTGACCGCCTCGGCCGCTGAGCTGAACCAGTACGCGGTCGAGGTGGTCATCACTGACATCTCGGCCGCGGGGTCGTTCTTCGTGGTCTGCCCGCACGCGGGCGACATCGCGAAGATCTACACCGCGATCGACAACGCCATCACTGTCGGCGATGCCACCATCACGGCCGAGATCGGCGGAGTGGCGGTCACTGACAGTTCGATCACGATCGCCCAATCCGGGAGCGCCGCCGGCGACGTCGACAGCTCCACCCCTTCAGCGGCGAACACCGTCACCGAGGGGCAGGCGGTCGAAATCATCACCGACGGCGGCTCGACGGACGCCTGCCGCGCCACCTGCACGCTTTTGATCACCCGATAGGAGCACGAATCCATGGGAACCCTTAGAGACCACGAGTCCGAAATCACGGGAGAGTCGGCGATTGCCCCGACCCGCGTAGCGGCCAACGGCACCACGGCCGGCGCGATCCACGACATGGCCGGGCACCGCTCGATCACCTGGGTCATCACGGTGGGCAATTACACCGACGGCACCTACACCCCGGTGATCAGCGAGAGCGACGACGACGGCATGAGCGGCGAGAACGTCGTCGTCGATGCCGACCTCCTGCCGGACGGCACGGGCCAGGAGGCGACCGCCGCCCTCGCGGCTGCCGGCGTCTCCAAGATCGGCTACCGCGGACCCGACCGGTACGTCACCTGCGACCTGGCGGCGACCTCCGTCACCACCGGCGCCGACATTGCGGTCGTGGCTGTCAAGGAAGCTCTCGACCAGCCGGTGGCGTAGTGCTTCGCCCCCACCCATCTGGCCGCCTGGCCAGGGGCGGGAGCTCGACCCCCGAGGACGACCGAATCTGGGAACCGCCGAAGAAGGAGAAGCCGATGGCTGACAGTTTGACCCTCAGAATCACCGGCGAGGACCGCCGCGGATGCCTCGACGGCGTTACGGCGACCACCTTCCCCGCCGGCTCGACCTATACCTTCTCCGGCCGGCTTCCCCTCGACCTCGCCCGAGCTTTCCTGCGGTACGAGTGGGCGGAAGCAGTCGCCCCCGAGCCTGAGCCGCCCGAACCGAAACAGGCCCAGGCGCCCGCCGACAAGCAGCAGCCGAAGCCGCAGACCAAGACCGCCCGCAGGCGGAAGCCGCCGCGACGGAAGCCCCGGGTGGCCTGATGGGGCTCGTCTCCTCGGCAGTCCTTCAGGCTTACACCGGCTCGTCGGATACGGCGCTCCTGGCTCAGCTCGCGGGCGGCTTCGAGGCGTGGCTCCAGGGGTGGATCCCGCGCTACCTCGGCACCTCGACGACGCTGACCGAGGTGCGCGACGGCCCCCGACGAAGCCGTCGGCGGATCGAGAGCGGACTCTCTTCGGCTCGCCTGAGAACGATGTGGCTGGCCGAGGAGATCGCCTCGGGGTCGCTCCTCTCGGTCAAGTACCGATCCACGCCGGATTCGAGCTGGGTCGACCTCTCGGTCGACGCCAACGGGGCTGCCGATCTGACAGATTTCGAGATCCGGGCATCCTTCCCGTGGCAAACGACCGGCCGGCAGCTGGTGCGCCTGGCCGAGACCTTCCCGGCTGGCGACGGGAACCTCCAGATCAAGTACACCCACGGATATGCCGAGGACGTCGGCCCAGCCGACGTCATGCTGGCTGTGATGCAAGGTGTTAAGGGGTGGATCGATGCCAAGGCCGCCGGGCTCTTGAAGTCGGAGCGGGTCGACGACATGGCCTGGACCTTTGCCCAGGTCGCGGCCATGCCTGGCGTCGACGGCTCCCTGCTCGCCGGCCTCAAGGGGCACGCCGGGAGGGCGCTGTGAGCCACGCCGCCGACGCCCGCGCCTCCGCCGCCCGGCTCTTGACGCGCTTCGGCGTCAGTCTCTCCTATCAGGAGCTCGTCGAGGGGGTCGCCTCCGGCGATCCGATCTCCGCCTTGTCGCGGGTACGGCCGCTCGAAGAGGACAAGAACGCCGGGATCCAGTCCGGCGCATCCCAGATCACCGCCCTGGCGACGCCCTTCACGGCCGCAGGCAAGCGGCTCGACGACGGCGAGTGGGAGACGACCATCAACGCCCGCGCCAGGGCGCTCTCAGAAGCTGTGGCGGCCCACGGGCCGGCCGCTGGCGATCCGGTCTACTACCGGACGGTGGTGGCGTTGTGACCAACGCCCGGATCATGGCTGGCGTTGCCCGTGATCAGCGGCGGTGGGTCGAGCGGCGCCGCGCAGCGTTCGTCAACCTGCTGATCCTGGCCGCCACCCACGGCTATCGCGGCGCCCCAGGCGTGCCGGTCGACACCGGTGAGCTTGCCCGGTCGTTCCACATCAACGGCCGGCCCGCCCTCGATTCGACGGCCGAGCTCGTCCTTGCCGGCGTCTCCCTGGGTCGCCCGATCCTCTACGCCTGGATCGCCGCCCATGCCTGGATCATCGAGCGGGGGCGGCTGCCGGACCGCAACGGCGTCATCCGAGGCTCACTTCAAGCTCCCCGCGGGTGGTTCCGGATCGCCATGGATATCGTGACTGCCGAGTTCAAGGCCGGGGCGGGGTTCTGATGGCGGTCGACTACAGCGACCTCGAGAGCGTCTCTCGGCGCCTGCTCGTCGACTACCTGGCCGGAGCGCCGGCCACTGGCGTGGGCGCCGCGTGGACGTGGTCCCCGGTGGCGCTCGCCAACCACACCCCGCGAGGCACCGTCACAGCTCCAGGATTCGACCCCAACATCGACGCGCACGTCGCCCCCTTCACGGCCGACGACGTGCGGCGGCGACTCGGCTACATCGCGCCGAACCTGCTGACCCTGACGGACGGCGACCAGGTCCCCGGCCGCGGCCACGACGGGGTGAACGACTTCGCCCGGATCCGGGCGCAGCTGACGTTCTCAGTCGCGATCGTCCTGCCGATCGCCCAGCGCGAGACCTACGCCATCGCTCTCGCCGGCGAGCTCCGCGACCTCATGGTCGGCTTCCAGACAACCTCGGCGACTCCACCCTTCTACCTCCGGCAGCGCCGCAGCGTCGGCGACTTCCGCCTCTACGGCGGCGACGAGAACGACGACGCTACCACTCGGACATGGTTTCTGGATTGCGGCATAGAGCGGGAATCCGTCGAAATACTACAAGGCCACCAAACGATCACCCTGCAACCCTTCGCCTGAGGTAACCCAGAATGAGCACACCCCTTGCACCTGTAACCCCCATCTCGAAGGACGCGCTGATCTATCGGATCAATGAAACGGGCACCTGGGGCGTCGCCCCGACGGTCGCTGGCGTCCAGGTAAACCACCACGGTATCAACAGCAGCCCAACCGTCAGGACCCGCGTCGGCGCACCCCACGCGGGGAAAAAGAGCCGGACCTTTGCAAAGAACGATTTCGGATCGATCGACTTCGGTTTCAACGGCGTAGAGCTACGCCATGAAGCGAATACGGCCGAGTGGGAGGAGGCGTTCCGCGACACCAAGGCGGCAGCAGTCACGATCACCAACGCGGCGATCTTTGACCAGACGGGCACCCATATCGATGCATCGGCCGGGCCTACGATCACCGCGGCTAGCGCCGGCGACTTCGCCAACTTCAACACCTACGGCGGCGCCACTTCCGACGGCATCGCCGGCCGGATGCTGTTCAGCTACACCGGCGGCTCGACCGACACTGATAACCTTTTCCCGCGGCGGGTCAAGGCGTGTAACGCCGATCAGATTGACCTCTTCCCCGATTATTGCGCCTCCGGGAACGGTACCGGGAATTGGGCCTGCGCGATCGCCGACGAGACGCAGTCGACAATCTTCAAAGTCGGCGACGGACTCGCCCCCGGACTTTCGTCCGCCTCGGTCGCCAACACCTATGAGGTTATTTTCAGCGGCACCGCCACCGCCTCGACCGAGCGGCGTGCTATCAGCGGCGCTCGGTCAAACGGCTTCGTCTTGAATATCCCCGGCAACGGGAATATCACCGCCGACTTCAACTACATGGCGAAGATCTGGACTGAGATCTACGCCTCGACCCTTACCAACGGCACCTACACAGCCAACGCGAATCTGAATCAGCAGATTTACGGTTCCGACAACTGGCTGACATGGCTGGCGGTCACCGGCCTGACGAAAGCGGCAGCGCTTCAGTGCGACAACCTCCGCTCGGCCACCCTGGGCTTGACTGCCAACATCCAGAGCAAGGGCGAGGACAACGCCGGCTGCACCTCGCGCGCTGACCTGATCCCGGGCGAGTTTACCGCCGAGGGGTCGCTCACTTTCGACCATAAGGAATCGAAGATCGAACTGCTCGACGAGGAGGCGCTCCTGGTGACCTCGCCCTCGGGCGTCTTCCTTGATGTCATTCTCGACGACAATCAGATTCCGAGCGGCGGGACACACGGCAACCTGTTTTGCCTCGGCTTCACCCGCGCCGTCTTCGCGACCCAGCCGACCTTCCCCGGGGCCGGGAATACGATCCCGGAGAGCTCTGCGCCCTGGATCGGATACGAACGCGACGGCTACGAGATCGCTTATCTCGAGACCATCGACGCAGTGTAACCCTGAGCGGTGGCCGCACCGCCTACTCCGCGGACACCGCGAGAGCCGGCGGCGCAGGTCGCCGGCTCTCACTTTTAGGAGTAGGCATGTCCAACAAAATCAACACACGGAGGCCGATCCGCGCAGGAACGGTCCGCAAGGTAGCACGAATGCGAGCCATCGGCGGCATCCCCGTCCACATGGCGCGGTACGCCGAGGCCGCGGCAGAGGAGCGACGGCAGAAGATGCTGCAGCTCCACGCCCAGGCGGCCGAGATCAGGAAGCAGCTGAACCGGCCGCCCGAAGATCCGCCGGAGGCGCCGGCCACCGAAGACACCTGGGGTGACACCGTCTTGTGGTTTCTGTCGCGCTCCGCCGCCGAGGTGCAGATTCCGCTACAGCACGCGCAAGACGTCTCGCTTCGAGTGGCCCAACGGGACTGGGACGACCTATACGCCGCCGAAAACCCTGACGTAGAGGAAGAGACCAGGCAGCGAGAGAGCGAAGGGAGGCCCGCCAAGTGGGGCGACCTCGACGAAGCCCACATGCTCGAGGTCAACGGGAAAGCGATTCTGTCCCATGCGCTGGTCGGCGCTGACCTGGTCTACGAAGACGAGAGTGGCCAGCCGGTCGAGGTGGCGCAGAGCGAGGGCGCCGAGGCCGCCCGGCAGGCCGTCGGCGCCCTGTTGTTCGATCCAGTGGCCACCGAAGAGTTGATCGCCTTCTGCGGAGCGTTCTTCTGGGCCGCGGACCGCTCACCGTTGGAGCTTGCTAGCCTCCCAAAAGGGCAAGCGCTGCCGCTCGAGCCGAAGGCCGCCTCGGCGCTCTCTACGCCGGCGCCGGCCAGTTCGACAAAGAACGGCGGAAAGCGGTGCAGGCCGAAGGTAAGCGGATCGCCGAAGCCCTCGAGCGGCGGCGCTCCCCGCAGGAAGAAGAGCCGCGCCGCCGCGGCCTGATCGCCAGGCTCTCGGAGGTCGACAACATGATCCGGCGACCTCCGGAGAAAGCAACGGAGCTCGATGACTACGATGCCACCTACCCCCCGGGCTCTTACACCGCCGTCCGGCTCTGGCGGATGGCCGCGCGCTACCTCGACGGCGGGGCCATCCGGTCCGACCTGGTCGAAGCCCGCTCAGTTCTCGACCTCTGGGGGCTCGACCGCTCCCAGCAGATCCAGCTCCTTGACGACATCCGCGGGCTCGATGGCGCCTACAACCGCGGGCGCGGTGACGAGATCGAGCGCTGGGCCGACTGAGGGAGGCCGCAGTGGCTAACACTTATGAGCTGCGGGCCGAGCACTCGTTCGTCACCAGCGACGGCCAGGACCTCGAGCGGAAGCTCGATAGTCTGGACAAGAAGCTCGACCGCCACGGGCGCGGCATGGACAAGGCCGGCGACCAGGCGGCGAAGGCTGGCCGGAAGCACGGCGAGCTCGGCACGAAGGTCGGCAAGGCAAGCAAGGCGGCTCGGGATGCCCGCGGCCGGTTCGTCCGCGCTGGCGACGCCGTCCAGAAGGCAGGGCGGAAGGCGGGGGGTGCCGCGGCGGGCTTCGGCAAGCTGCGCTCCGGCATCGCCGGAGTAACGATCGCCCTTGCCGCGGTCGCGGCGGCTGGGGCGGCGACCGTCGGCGCCTACGCCACCCAAGAGGCGGCCGACAAGCGGCTCGAGGCTCAGATCACGGCGACCTCCGGGGCGCTTGGGTTGAACGTTCAGCAGTTGAAGGCCCAGGCATCGGCGCTCCAGGCCGCCACCGGCATCGGTGACGAGTACCTCCAGACGCAGCAGGCGTTCCTGATCTCGTTCAAGAACATCGGGCCCGAGGTCTTCGGCCGCACCATCGAGCTCGCCGAGGACATGAAACAGGTCTTGCCTGCCGGCGGCGAGGCGTTGACCCAGCTGGCGAAGGCCCTTGACCAGCTTGGCGCCGGATCGATCGCAGGCGTCACCGCCCTCCGGCGCTCCGGCACGATCCTGACCGAAGCGAAAACGGCACAGATCAAGGCTCTCGCCGAGACCGGCCAGGCGCTCGAGGCTCAGAAGATCCTACTCGCCGAGGTCGAGAGCCAGTATGGCGGCGTGGCACGGGCGATGCGCGACACGACCGCCGGAGCTGCCAGGGCGCTCAAGTCAGAGCTCGGCGACCTGGCCGAGGTCATGGGCGGCAAGGTTGCGCCGCAGGCTCGCGGCCTGACCGAAGATCTGATTCTCCTGACGCAGCAGATAAAGGCCACGCTACAGGGGCGCTTCGCCGAGGACGTACTCCCCGGCATTTTCGTCCATGGGCGAGAGGCGGTCGACAAATACCGTCTTGGCGTAGAGCTCGCCGCCGCGGCCGACAAGAAGTGGCGCGAAGAGCAGCTCCTGCAAGTGCAGGTCTTTGATCGTCACCAGGCCGAGGTCTCGGAATCGACCGAGTGGGCGGGTAAACTCGCCAAGGCTGGCGCCGCGGTTGTCGAGCAGCTCAAGCGCGAGGAGCAGGCGCAGCAGCGGGCCGCCGACAAGGCCCGGGCGCATTCCGACGCTCTCCGCGAACTGATCGCCGCCGAGCAGGACCTGGTCGGGGCCGGTGATGCCGCAATGCGGCGACTCCAGGCCGGGCTAGAGGCTCCGGCTGCTGTCACGGCCATCGACACCGGCGAAGCCGCAGAGGCCGCTGCCCAAGAGTACCGCGACCGATTCGAGAGCATCTTCGGGCCGTTGATCCTCGAAGAGATCCCGATTGATTTCGGCGAGCGAATGGTGATCACGACGGAGCGGATCGCCCCGACGATCGGCGAGATTCTCAAAGGAGAGCTTTCCGGCGTGGCATCGGCCTTCGGCGGCGCCCTGGTCGACCTCGCCGCTGGGGGGAGCGCCGGCGGCGCCGCCCGGGGCATCTCGGGCGCGGCGGGCTCGGCGGCAAGCTCGGCTGCCGGCGGCGGCTTCGCCGGCGGAGTGGCGGGCGGACTGGTCGCCCTATACTTCCAGGAGCTCGGCAACTTCCTCGACGACCGCGAACGCAGGGCCGCCCAGAATACCTTCGGCGCCGTCGCCACCCTGGACGATGGCGCTCGATCGCTCGGGACGCTGACCGGCGGGGACACCACCGCGCAGCTGAATGCGATCCTCGACGACCTGGAGCGAGCTCTGCAGGGCACGCTCCAGTATCTCGGCGGCTTCACGACCGACCTCGCCGCCGTCGGGATCTCCGTTTCTCAGTCCGGCGACCGTTTCAAGGTCGAAGTCGAAGGCGCCTACATCGGCTTTTTCGACTCGTATGAGCAGGCGATCGCCGCGGCGGTCGGCAAGACCCTCCAGGCATCTCTCGGCGGGATCGAGGGGCTGTCGTCCAACGCTCAGCGGGTCCTGATCGGCATGGGCCAGGCGCTCGACATCCAGGCGCTTGAAATCGTCGCCAGCCTCGACAACTTGATCGGGCCGCGGGCCGAGAGCTTCTCGGATCTCGCACTCCTCGCCAGCCAGGCGTGGAGCGCCGTTCAGGCGTACAACCTGTCCGCCGCGGACTATGTCGAGTGGGTCCACCGCGAGACCGAGGCGTTGACCGCCAACGCCCGCGCCACCCTCGCCGGCGTCTCAGGGATCCAGACCTTCGGCACCGCGATGATCGACGCGGTCCGGGCGGCCGAGCTCCACAACCGCGGGCTGGCCGCGCAAGAGGCGCAGCAGCGCTCCCTGGTCGAGCAGACCCGGGCGCAGCTCGCGGCGACCGAGGCGGCCCTGGCGGCACAGGGCGAGTACACCGCCGCGCAGGTCGACGCGGCACAGGCGGCCGCAGACGCCGGTGGCGAGCTGTCCTCTGCGTCGGCGCCGTTTATCTCCCTGGGCCGGGACATCGACGATTTCAAGGGCATCCTGACGGAGACCGGCATCTCCGTCGCCGATGCCCTGACTCCCCTCGCCGAGCTCGGGCCGGACGCCCTTCTCCCGACCGCTCTTGACGCCGAGCTGCTGACGGAACAGCTGGCGGCGCTCGAGGCCGGGCTCGAAGCATTCCCGCAGCAGATCTCGGATCTTGAGATCCAGATCGCCGCCGTTTCCCCGTTCCGATCGCTTCTCGGCGACCTCGCCCGCCTCACCGGCGACGAGCAGGTCCGCGCCGAACTCCAGCGCTTGACGGCGCAGGCCGACATTGCTTCGCTCCGGATCCGCCACGCCGAGATCCTGGTACAGCAGTCGATGCTGGCCGAGAATCTGCGGCTGAGCCAGGCTCAACTCGATCTCCTCTCGGGCGCCATCGACGCAGGCGTCGCGGCAATCGAGCGCGGCGGCTCCCTGTCGGGCGGCGGCGGGGGTCGAGGCCGGCGAGAGGCGGCCCGGGCGGCCCGGGAATCAGCCGAGGCCGAGCTTGAGCTGATGCGCGCTCGGCAGGCCGGAGGGCAAGAGGCGGTCGCCGAGATCCTGCGGACCCGTGAGCTCGAGGAGACCGTTGCCCGGATCACTGAAGCTCTAGGCGAGGCGGCGGGCGAGGAGGCGCGGCGCCTCTCCCAACTCGAGCGGGAGGCTGAGATCCTGCGCGAGATCGCCGGTCTCGGCCAAGGCATCGCCGGCGCTGCGGCCCCCTTCCGGGACTTCATGGAGACGCTCAGCCTGTCAGACATCGAGCGGGACATGCTCGGGCTCGGCGACCGAGTCCAAGAAGCGCTCGCCGAGGTGGCCCGGCTTCTCGAGGAGTCCGGCGGGGCGCTCGGGGAAGAGGCGCTTCGAGCTCTACGAGACATCCAGGACGCCTTCCCGGAGATGCTGGCCGACCTCCTGTCGGACGGGATCGCGGCCGCGGGTGACGATCCGGAAGCTCTGCGGGAGCTCCAGGAGACCCTCCGCGAGCTGCTGGCCGACCTCCCGGACGTCCTCTCGGGCCAGGAGGGGCCGATCCAGGCCGCGATCGACGAACTCGGGACCCTGATCGCCGGCGGTCTCGCGGCCGCGGCAGATGAGGCCCTGCGGGTCGCCGAAGAGCTGGCGGCGGATCTCGCCTCGCGGCTGGCCGACTTCGACCAGGCGCTCGAAAGCCAGCGCTCCATAGGGCCGTTCGCCGACCAGCTCGCCGCGCTCGGCCGGCAGTACGACGAGCAGCGGGCCGAGCTCGAGGCGCTGGCGGCAGAGTACGACTCGGCCGGGCTCTCGCTCGAGGGGTACGCCGCCCGCCTCGCGGAGCTCGATGCGCTCCAGGCGTCCGGAGCCGAGTCGATCCAACTCGGCTTCCTGGCCTCGCTCCGCTCCCTCGGCGTCGAGGTCCCCGGACTCGCCGAGGCGCTCATTCAAGCCGAATTCGCCATGGCGCGGGCGCAGGCCATCGCGCTTTTTGCCGGCGAGCAGGCTACCCAGCAGTGGGCCGCCTCCCACGTCGCGCTCACCCAGGCCACGGCCGTGGCGTCGCACGATGCCTGGGGTCAGTGGGGCGCGGCACATTATGACTCGACCCGCGGCACCGGAACCGCCTCTCTGACCCTGTGGGACGGGTGGGGCACGGGGATGCTCGACAAGACCCAGGCCGTCGCCGTCGGGATGCTCCAAACAATGGACGCCGCGGCAGCGGCAGCCGGGAAGCCGCAGGTCGGCGATAACATCGCGGACTTTTTCCATAAGGGGCCGCGGTCGCTCCCGACTCGCGGTCCGATCGGCGGCGGCGGCCCGGATGCGGGCTCGCTCGACTTCGGGGACATCCAGATCCCGGGGACCTCGATCACCCTGGCAGATCTCCTCGAGATGCTGGACTCGGCCGAGGCTGCGGCGCTGGCCGCCCTCCTCGGCGGCGGTGCGGATGGCGCTGGCGGGGCAGCAGGCGGCGTCGGCGGGGTGGCCGATGCGTTCGACCGCCTGCGGCAGGAGGCGGAGAGCTTTCTCGACAGCATCACTCGGATGGAGATCGCGAACCTCGACCCCCTCGACCAGATCAACGCCCAGTTCGACGAGATGGCCGACCGGGCCGCCGAGCTCGCCGCAGCCTTCCCGGGTCTCGGCACCTCTCTCTCCGAGGTTCAGGACCGGATCGAGGCCCTGCGCGCCGAGGCGATCGTCGAGGAGTGGGAACGAGCTCTCGGCAGCTTCCGCTCCGGCATCGAGTCCATGCGCCAGGAGGGGCCGTCGGGGATCGCCGGGCTCGGCGCCGTCGAGGACGCTCAGGCGCGTTTCCAGGAGCTCGCCACCGCAGCGGCGTCCGGCGACATCGGCGCAGCTCGGCAGCTCGAGGCCGCGCGCACCAACCTCCTGCGCCTGGCCGAGCAACAGGGCTCGCCGGCCCTCCTGCGGCGGATCCGGAGCATGATCCTGGCTCAGGGCGACCTGGTGATGGGCGGCGGCTTCGACGCCGGCGAGGGGGCGGCCGGCGGGGTGCCGTTCGCCGCGGATGACCTCATCGAACGGCCTGCGGCGATCACCCCACAGGACCTGATCGCGGCACCGGTCCCGATGCAGGACATCGCGGGATACCTCAGCCAGGTCATGTACAACATCCCGCTGGCCGACCCACAGGGGCGCTCTGCCGGCTCCCCAGTCTCCCTGACGCTCGAGGAGCTGCGCGGCATCCGCCAGGCCCTGGAGGCCCGTGAGGCTCGCTCGGCGCCTGCGGACGAGCGCAGAGAGGCGTACCTGCGGGCGAGCGCCGTAGAACGGGTGCGCCTGCGCCGGCGGGAGGATATCCGGCCCTCGGCAGGGCGGGGAGTGAGCCTCAGGTGACAGCCGCGGCGGGACGGTGTAGGATGGGGCCGAAAGGAGTAGGCGTGCAAAATCAGATCCCAAAGATCGAAGCGGAGGCCGCGACGGTATTCCGCCTCACTCTCCCCGGCGGCCCCGTCCTCCGGGAGTGCTCCCGGCAAGCCGTGGTCGACGACCTCGTGCTCTGGAAAGGGAAGCTCGGCGACGGCGGCGGGTGGCTGCTGACCGCCGGTGGCGGGAGCGGGTTCGCCGGCTTTTTCGGCAGTCTGTTCGGCAACGGCGCGGACGCCAGCGCCACGCTCCCCGTGATTGCCGCCTCGGCGAACGTCGCCGCGGCCCTGAAGGTGGCAACGACGGCGGCAGCCTCAGGGGCAGAGGCCGGGAGCGAGGCGTGAATATCGTGGCCCTCACCCTCATCGCTACCATCACCGGCGCCAGCCTCCAGGCGATCCCAGCGGCGTCCGTCCTGCGGCTCTCGACCGCCCCATTCTCCGAGTCCGGCTACCGGTTCGAGCCGCTGATCACCGAAGCCCCTGGCATGGCCGAAGAGCTCGCGGTCCGGCTCGACGCAGGCGAAGCCCCGGCGGGCGGAGGCGGACGGATCCGGCTCGACCTCGGCCGCCACGCCGCCGGCGCTGACCGGCTGCTGCCGCTCGAGGCCGTCGAGTACCGCGGCGGCGATGCCTGGGTAGCGCTCGTCGGCGAGGGGAAGCCGTTCGAGCTTGCCGGGACGGTGACGATCGCCGCAGGGGCTACCGCGGTCGCCGGAACCGGCACCAGCTTCCTTCGCGACTGCCCGCCGGGCTCCAAGCTCTGGACCGGCGGTCGGCGATGCGAGGTCGACTCGGTCACCTCGGACACCGCGCTCACGCTCACGACGGGCCACGCCGCCGCCGTCACCGCCGCGACCGCCCGCGTCCAGCCGCTCTACACCCTCGCCCACCCTCTGGTCCTCGCCCACGGCCGCGTCGAGGACTGGAGCCTCGACCACGGCGAGCCGTTTTTCGCAATCGCCCCGCGCCCGACGCCGACAGCAAAGAGGTTTCTCCAGCAGTATCCAGGCTTCGGGCCGGGGATTTACTTCGACGGGGGCGAGAAAGCGACGACCCCGAGCGTGATCGACCCCGGCGGCGACTTCACGATCACGTGCCGGTTCTTCCACTTCTTGGAGCGGACCGCGGCGATCCAGCGCCTGATGGACTGCAACACCATCGACCTGCGGCTGAACGCCGATCACAAGCTCGCCGGTGTCATCGGTACGTCGACCGGGTCGCACTCCTTGACGAGTCCGGCGGCCGTTCCCTTCGAAGCCGTGAAGTACGCGGCGCTCCGCTGGAAAAGCGCCGATGCCCTGCTTGAGATCGTCCTCGATAGCGAAGTAGTTGCGGAGAATACTACCGCGGACGGTACGCTCAACGCGATAGCCGACGCCTTCATCTTCGGCGCTCGGTATACCGGCACTACCCACAACCTCGAAGGTGTCGCGAACGAGTTTTCGATCTGGGGCCGCTACCTCGACGACGACGAGCTCCTGTCCATGATCGGCGGCCCGCTGGCGATCTCCGGCGACCTGGCCGACGACGACGACCTGCTCGGGTACTGGCCGGGCGAGGCCGGCGTCTCGAATGATCTCTTCGAGGCGGCCGAAGTGAACGCCGACGCGCCGAACGACGCCACCCTGGCCGGCAGCTGGAAACGCGCGCCCGTGTCTCCCGACGCCGAAGAGCTCGCCGGGGTCAACATCCCCCGGGGGCTCGGATTCTGCGAGCACGCCCGCTGCAATTCTGTGATGACCGACGCGCCGAACGACGGCGAGGAGCTCTATCACATCGCGTCCGGTACCGCGGCTGCCGACCAGACCATGGGGGCGATCCAGCACGTCAGAGCTCTTTACGAGTCCGGCGAGTCGAAGGACCTCGGCGGAATCACCGGGGCGCCGCAGATTGTGGTGCGCGCGAACACCTATAAGGACTTCCTCGACGCCTCGCTCTCCGGGGCGACCAACAACGAGGCGGCCGTCTGGCATCAGGGGGGGATGGCGCGGCTCGTCTCTCGGTCGGTCGGCGGCGACGTCACGGCGGACTTCTGGGGCGAGGGGATCGGCCTGCGGTCCATGTACTTCAATGGCGTCGACGGTATAGTGAACTATGGCACCTCGGGCAACGCCGTCTTCACCAACTCCTTCGTAATTCTGCTCCGTGGCGTGCGATTCAAAGATCTTGCCACTGTTAACCAGGTCCTGATCAGCAACTCGACCTTGAGTGGCCCCACGTATGGATTCGGCGTTTACCTGGGGACGTCAGGCGGGCCGACCTATCTCAATTTCTTCTACCAGCCTAACGCGGCATCTGGCAACGCCGCGGTCACCTATGGGCCTCTCTATGACGACCGGACTTACGATATTGACCTACTCTTCAAGTATAGCGCACCGGACTGGGATCTCGGCCTCTTCGTCGACGGCGCCCTGGTGGACTCTGCCTCGCAAACCGCCATCGGCGCCATTACTACGAGCCCTGCCGATCTTACGGCTGGCGACTCCGCAGACGCCTCATATGCTGCATTTAATGGCTACATCGGCGAGTTGGCTATCTTGTCGGCCGCCAAGGACCTCGACTGGCACCGGACCCACCTGCTCGGCGACGTCTCGACTGACGCCGACCTCGCTCACCACTACCCCGCTCGCTCCCAGGACTTCCCCGCCGTCACCGTCACCGATGAGGCCGGGTCGCTCGACGGCACCATCGGCGGCGGCTTCGAGTGGCGCGGTCCCTTGACGCAGACCAGCGTGCGGGGCCAGGTCGAGCAGGAGGCGCGCGAAGATGCCGGGCTCGATACCTCAGCCCTCGACCTCGCCGAGCTCTACTCGGCCGCTACGGACCCGGTCCATCTCTACATGCGAGAGGACCAAGAAGCGGATCTGGCTGGCGTCCTCCGGGGGATCCTCGAGTCCGTCGGCGGCTGGAGGCGCTGGACCGAGCCGCTCCCGGCGGCACTCACCGGTACCTGGTCGGTCACCGCCGGGACGGGGGCGGTCACCGGCAGCAGCACCGCGGCGCTGGATGAGATCGCCCTCCCTGCACTGTTCCTCACCGAGGGGGAGCCTCTCGCCGTCTCCGTTCTGACATCGGACACGGCGTTGACGCTTGCCGAGGACCACATCGCCGGCGCTACGGCAGCGGCGGCCCTGGTCTTCCAGCCGAAGCTGCGGTTCGGATTCGTCCAGGCGCCGGAGGGCGCGACGCTGACCGCGACGCTACCGCCCGAGGCCGTCCGCGAGATCCAGGTGGCCTATACCCGGGAGCTCCCTGAGGTCTTCAGGGTATCGAACCGCTGGATCCACCACCCGGGCGAGGAGCTGCCGGCCACGGTTGCCGAGTGGCGCCGCAGGCTGTGGGCCGACGAGCTCCGATGGAAGGCTCAGCGCTCCCGCCGGAACCGGCGGCTCTGGGCGGCGCTGGCGATCCAGGAGACCGACCCCCAGGCGCCCTTCGAGCGGGAGGGGCGATTCTACTCGCCGGCCGGCGCTCGGGATCAGGCCCGAGTCGACCGGGACCTCTTCGGGCTTCGCCGGGTGGTCGCCGCGGCGCTGCTCTATGACCCTGCGGGCCAGGTACAGCCGGGGCGGTACTTCGCGGTCGAGAATGCCGACCTCCCCGGCGGGCTGGTGAGCTTCCTGGTGCGCTCGGTCATCGAGCGCGACCCGCTGCGCCAGACGGCTCAGGTGCGGCTCTGGGGCGGCACGCTCGAGAGCCTGCTGACGCAAGAGGCCGGCGAGTACTTCGCTCTCGAGGGCGGCGGTGTCCTGACTCTGGAGACGTGATGACGACGATCGCAGGCCTGACCTCTTTCTCCGGCACCGCGGCCGAGCGCGCGGCGGCGGCCGTCCCCTTGACCGGCGACAAGAAGATCGCCCAGGAGGACTTCGTCCACGACTACCGGACCCGCCTGGCGCTCAGCGGCACAGACTCGATCGGGACCGGCGCGTGGACCGGGGTCACCTGGACGTCGGCACCCGTGGACCCGTTGGGCGCCTGGTCGGGCTCGAACCCGAAACGCTTCACGGTGCCGGCCGGTATCATCCTCGCTCGGTTCGTTGCTGATACGCTCTGGGCTACCAATACGACCGGCCAGCGCTCCACGCAGATCGGCAAGGACGGCGGCTTCTCCCACCCGGAGTTCGAAGGAGCCCCCTTCAACGACTTCGACGCGAGCTCGGGCGGATCATCGACAAACGGCGCCCCGGTTGCGTCGCCCTGGATCACCGTCGCCTTCGGTGAGTACTACGAGCTCGGGGTGTATCAGACCAGCGGCGGCAACCTAAACCTCCAGGCACAAGGGACCTGGCTCGAAGTGGAGTGGAGAGCATGAGCATCGCCGCCCTGAAAGCCGCTCAGAGTCGCCTACTGGCCGTTGGCGGACACTTACTACCACTTACTACCACTTACTACCACTTACCCAGGGAGCAGGCCCTCGCCGACTACGTCGCCGCGGCCGAGAGCGTCTCGCCAGCACAGGCCCAGCGCGCTCGGCGGATGGCACGGGCGATCGAGACCGGCGACACGTCCAACCTCTCGGAGCCGCAGCGACAGCGGTTGCTCCGGGGGACTACGGAGATCGTCGCATGAGCGAAGACATCTACCTCGGCCGCATCCATGGTGCTTTTGCCCGCGGCGGCGGGGCCGCGTACCAGACGCTCAGCACCGCCGGCCTCCGTTACTGGACCCCCGATGCTCAGCCAGGGCGCCACTACGCGATCACGCCCTACGATGAAGCGGTCGGCCCGTGGCCAGTCCCCGAAGCGATCCCGCTTCTGAAGCAACTCGCGGGGGAACATGGCCCAGGGTGACGTCGAAACCGTCCTCGGCATCGAGGATCACGTAGCTACCGCCGGCGACGGCGACGGGTGGATCGCCCAGCCTGACGGCACGCTGGTCTCTGGCGCTTCGGGGCACGCGATTGACGGCGCCGCGGACCTCTACCCTGGGGCCTCCTGGCGCTCGGCGGACCTCGCCCAACCCAACACCCTGGCCATCCATCAGTGGAGCCGGCAGCGGCGCCTGGGGGCCGGCGTAGCGCATGGCCTGAACCTGTCTGAGCAGGCGCTGGTGCGGATGGTCGCCGGGCCGTGGGTCGCCCGCGAGATGGTCGCCCTCGACGTCGACGCCGGCGACGACATCACCGTCGGCTTGACCTCGACCGCCGACTTCACCTGCTGGATCAAGGTACGGGTCCACCCCTACCGCGACCCCGACGCCACCTCTACCGATGCGCTGCTGACATTCGGCACGGTCTCAGGCGCCAGCTCCGACTACTCGATCCGGGTTGACTCCTCGCCGGCGGGAACACTCCTCGCCACTCTCTCTCGCTTCTCGGGCTCCGGGCTGGTCCACCTCGCCAGCTCGCAGGTCCTCGACGACGGCAAGACCTGGTGGGAGATCGCGGTCCGGTGTAAGAACTCGACCACGACAGCCGAGCTCCTGCTCGACGGCGTCAGCCAGGACAGCGACGCTACTATCACCGCCCACGCCGGCGGCACCGGGGCGACGCTCACCGTCGGCTCCGCGGGGGGCTCCACCTCACTCCGCTTCGACATTGCCGAGCTCGGCATCGTCGACGAGTGGGTTGACGACGCCACCCTCGGCAAGCTCACCGGCCGCACCGCCGGCCACCTGAAGGGGGCGACAGGGGCGGAACGAGGGCTCGGCCCCCTCTGGCGGATGGGCGGCAGCGGAACCGCAGTTGACGACCTCGCCGCGGCCGACGACGGCACGATCGGCGGCACGGGCGCCCGCGGGTGGTTCTGGAATCCGACGCCGCCGGGCGACACCGGAACCGTTCAACCCTGGGGCCCGTGGCTGGCGCGCCGTGCTCTCCGGCTCGTCTCCGGCACCTCGGTCTATGCGACGCGGGCAATCGCCGACGTCAGGTCGGCAACGCTCACCGCCGACTTCCGCGCCGACTCCGACCTCCTCCCCGACTCGGGTGTCGAGGGGGTGATCTGGCTCGGCCCCGGTACGTCGCCGGTCACCGCCGACGACCTCGTTCAGGTCCAACTCTCCTCTGGCAACCTCAAGGTCTCATTCCGAAACACCGTCAGCCTAGCGGCGCCCTCCGGCACGCCTCTCGACGGTGAGTGGCACCGCCTACAGGCGCGCATCAACGGCCGGAGCGACGCCTACGAGGTCCTGCTCGACGGCAACGCGATCCTCTCCGGCACCGGCGGCTCATGGGCCTCGACGGCTCAGATGCGGCTCGGCGTTGTCGGGCCGTCCGAAGGCTGGCTCGAGGTCTCAGAGCTCCGGGCCTGGGAGGTGGACGGCGACTTCGAGGAGCACGCCTACCGGCGGGTCGCGGTCTACGAAGAGCCCGCGATGCTGGCCTACCTGCCGCTCGACGCGGAGAGCACCGAAGAGCTGGTCGCTGATGCCACCGTGACTACCGCCGGCACCTTGACCTGGGTCGACCGCGAGCGGACGGACAGCGACGCAGACGACGAGGAGTTCTTCCCCGGCCACGGCGTCGGGGTCGCCGACCCCGCCGACCGCCTGGCGACCGCACCCCAGACCGTCGTCGGCTGGTGGGACGCTGTCGACGCGGAAGAGGCGGCGGTCATCATCACGGATCCGCTCGGCGCCAGCTACGTCGAGGCGTCCTACCTCACGTTCCTCTCGACGCTCGCCCTATCGCAGTCGCGCCTGATCCCCCGGGCAAGCTCCCGGCTCTCGCCAGGCGTGATCTTCTCGCCGCTCGGGTCGCCCCTCGACGAGCTCGGCGAGAAGGGCGACGTCGTCGACGTCGAGCTCTGGTTGACAGCCGCGCAGGCGGACGCCGTCGGCCGGCGAATCCGAGCGCGGGGCCTGCAGCGTCCCGTCCTGGTGGTATCCTCCGGGTGGTTCGCCGAGGCGCGGCGGCTGGTCGACTCGGTCTACGGCCACTTGACGGCGCCGCCGCAGATCACCCAGGACATCGGCAGCGGAACCGACGCAGACTGCGAGCGGTACCGGTGCTCGCTCTCGATCCGCCGGCTCGAACGCACCTCATGGAGATAGCGATGCGATACTTCATCCCGATTCTGCTCCTGGCACTCTGTGCCCTGCCAGCCGCGGCCCAGCTCGGACCGCCCGAGGCATCTGATACCGTTGTCACCGGCTCCTGGGACTTCTCCGCCGGTCAGTGCCGAATGCCCCAGGCGTCGACCTGCGCCGCTACCGATTGCGACGCCGCCGACGAAGACGGGCGCGGCTGCTACGACACCGACGCCGCCTCGGGCTCTCGGTGGTTGATGTGCGAGTTCGGCTCCGGGTGGGTGACCCAGGGCGCAGGCAGTTTCTCCGACATCGACACCGACTACGGCGCCGAGACCGTCACCTCCGCGTGGCAGTTCGTAGCCTCTGGCGCCGGCGGGCTCACGAATTACGACCTGAGCATCGGGGATACTGACGGGACCCCGACCTACGGCGTGCTCCGCATCGGCGACTCTACTTTCGGCCGGACGTCCTATTCCGGCGGGAGCCTCGACATCGGCGGGGCGACGATGATCAACAACATCGGCGAGCTGGACGCCGGCAACGACCCGGGCATCGAGGTCCTGATCATCGAGGACGTTACCAACACGATTCGCCTCGCCATCCCGGAGTCGGCGGCCGGGAATGCCACGGCGTTTATCCGTAGCGGCACCTTCGCCGGGCCGTCGGCCCTTAATAACAACATCGTCCTATGTGATACCTGGACGACTTACGACACGAACATCGATTGCGACACGGTCTCGACCGGGGCCGACCTGTTCGTCCAGGACGACCTCGAAGTTGAAGGGACCTTCTTCCTCCACGAAACGATAAACTTCGAGGGCGCCACGGCTGACGGGAACCAGGTGATTGTCGGGGTGGGCGCCGATCCCCTCGGGGGTAGTGTGAATCTAACCTGGCCAACGTCGTCAGGGGCGCTCCTTGCAAACGGCGCCCAGCTTGATCTCAACGAGCAGTGCCTCGGCGATGGTACGCTGGAGCTGCTGTGTTTCAGCGAGACTGCCTCGGCGGTCAACGAGATCACGATCGCCAACGCCGCCACTGGCAACGGCCCGACGATCTCGACGACCGGTGAGGCGGGGGTGCCCCTGAACATCAACGCAACGATGGAACTCGGCGCTACCGACGCAACCGACCAACTCATCCTCCCGCTGTCGAATGACGCAGCGTCGCCCACGCTTGCGTTTGGAGATGGCAACACGGGGTTTTACGAACAGTCCGACAATAGGCTGATCTTCGCCAGTAACGGCGCCGCCGCATGGAGATTCCGCGGAGCCTCACTGGACACTGGCGGCGCTGGTGGCGGCGCTGGCTTACTCAACACGTCGCCTACTGCGACGACTCCAACCGTACTCTTTCTCGACAACGATACGAATTCCGGGTTAGGTGGTACGGCTGACACGCCTTCCATAATCGCCGGGGGGGTAGAAGGAATTCGCGTTAGCGTCGACGCAGTTACAACTACCGGCGGTCGATACCAGGCCGTGACGCGTGTTACGTCTAGCCCTCACGCGGTAGTCGGCGGAGACCACAACATCTTCGTTGACACCGACGGAGGCGCGATCACGGTTAATCTCCCGGCCGGCGTGGCCGGGCGGTATCTCCGCGTCATCAACGTCGGCACGGGCGCGAACGATGCCACTGTCGATGGTGACGGCGGAGAAACCGTGCGAGGTGCGGCAACGCAAACGGTCGCCGATGGCGAGATTTTGATCATTGTTTACGAAACAACGGAAGGATGGTGGTGAGAATGAAGGTACAGAGAGTCGCCGTACTGCTGACGATCCTGGCCTTGTTGGCTACGTCCGCGGGGGCGTCCAGCTGGAAGCGCATCACCTCCGACTACTTAGTTGAGGTAGCTCGCGGCAACATTCCCGGGCAGACCATGTGGCATGCGATATGCGAGCGGGAGGACATGGGGACCACCGTCGCCGGAGAGGATTGCTGGCGGGGCAACGAACTAAGCCCCGCGCCTACCTCTCACGTCCTTATCCCCACACCAGCTCCCGCCGGGGAGCAGATGACAGTCGTATCGGAATCAGTGAATGATGCGGCGGCGGGAACCGGCGTTCAGACGGTGCGGATCAATTACATCGACGCTGCCGGCGATCAGCAGACCGAAGATGTTACTCTAAACGGCACCACAGGGGTCAACACCGTCGCGACTGACATTCGATTCGTGAACGACTTCTTCGCCCTGACCGTCGGCTCCGGCGGCGTGGCGGCGGATCACATCAAGATCTACAAGACCGGGACCGTCGGCCTGGTCTACAACATGATCCACCAGGGTGGCAACAAATCGCTGGTTTCTCACCGGATGGTACCTGCCGGGCACACTCTGGTATTACTCTGGTGGCACGCAGCCGAAGCGCAGGGCAAGCGCGTCGCCGTGCGGATCCGGTCGACTGATCTCGACGGCGTTCGACATGCCGGGGTGTTTCTCTTCAAAGACACCGTGTACATCAACAAGGCAGCACCTGGCCAAATGGATCTCTACACCCTACTCCCCGCCCTGTCAATAGTCAAGGTGTCGGGGTGGCCGGACGCGGCGGACGCTGAGATCTCAGCCAGTTGGACCGGGATTCTGATCGAGGACTGAGCCGTGTCGTGAACGGCACACATAGGAGCAACCGATGGACATCTTCAACGCCCTCGCCCGCGACTTCGACCACCTTGCCGACGAAGAGGAGGCATCGGCCGCCTACCGCCGCCGAGTCGGCCGCCGGAGCTCCGGCATCCTCCCCCTGCTGCTGCTGCTCTCTGCGGTCCCTGGGACGGCAAAAGGGCAGGTGAGCTGGAACGGCGATACCCTCGAAATCGACTGCGGAACGGCTACCGCGAACGAGCGCCGCTGCATGGACATGATGGCCCAGCCCCAGATGGCGCTGGGCAAGCCCTTCACTTGCGACGCCCGCGCCCGGACGGCGGGCCGGTGCCCCGACACGATCACCGGCGAGGTCCTCTTCCCGCGGCGGAAAGCCCAGGACTGCACCGACCAGGACATCCCGGGCGCTCGCGGGCGGTGCCTCTACGGCCGCGGCGGAGATGCTGACGACGTCGCTTCCCTGCCGACCTGCGATGCGGGAGAGTGGGGGCACGTCGCCTATGCCGAGCTCGAGGATGGCGACTACTGGTGCGACGGCTCGGCACCGTGGGAGCTCGCCGCCGGGCGCTCGCCGGGGACCTGGCTCTCGCCGATGGTCCAGTGCGGAGCCGGCCCGGAGCACGACATCTGGCCCGACGGCGGGGCGCTGTTTGAGGTGGCGGCAGAGAGCGCCCTGCCTCCCTGCGCAGCCGCGACGCACAACCTCCGGGCCTACGTCGCCGGCGCTCGCTACCGGTGCCAGAACGGCTCAGGCTGGGCCGCCGATGCCACTACCTACCGCGAGACGGTGACGGACGCCAATATCAATACCGTCTGCCGGACTTGGATGAACACCGGGGAGTACTGGCACGTCCCATCGCCGAAAAGTTGCGACGGGGACACCTGGCTCTGCCTGGTGGCCGATGACATCCTCAAGCGCTACGTCCTGGGCGTGGTCCTCGGCTCGGCGGGGACCGGGCGGAGCACGATCAACGCGCAGCGGTGGCCTCCCGCCGACGACGAGTAGGACCGAGCCGTGTCGATCACCCGCCTCGCCCGTGCCGCCGCCCGCGCCCTGGCCGCTCTCGGCGCGGCGCTGGCGGAAGCCGGCCGCGGTGCCGAGGCCCGGGAGGTCTACGGGTGGGCCGCGGGGCTCGAGCGGATGGCGGAGGCGGGATGAGTCTAGAAGCCGATTCGCTCCAGGAGCTCGCCGCGGAGATGTCCGCGGCCGTCGTCGACCTGGCGGATGAGCAGCAGTTCTCGCGCGAGCTCCAGGAACGGATCCCGTGCGGGGTAGTGGTGGCCGAGCTCAACGGCGGCGGGCTGCCGATCGTCGCGACCAACCCCGCCGCCGACTGGATGCTCCGCGGCTCGGTCGTGGGCCAGGTGGTCGCCTCCCGAGTGCCAGAGATTCATCGTGCCGAGCACCTCGCCGGAGTCCGCCGGACTATCGCCGGGGCGTCGCCGCCGGCAGAGTACCGGAAGCTCGCCGAGCGCCCGTGGATCTGCGCCGATGGGGCGACGCGGCCCTTCCTAACGACGGTTTTTGAGGTGCGGGGCGTTCGGTCTCGCCGATTCGTCGCCGTCATCTCCCCCGCCGGCAACTCCTGCCCACCGGAGTCTCCATGATCAACGGCGACCTGGGGCGCGTCCTCGCCGCCATTGAAAAGCTGGTCGACAAGGTCGGCGAAGTCCGGTCGGATCTCGGCGGGGAGGTGGTCGAGCTCCGCCAGGTGGTCCACGAGCTCGACAAGAACGTCGTTCGGCACGGCGAGCGGATCACCGCCCTTGACTCGCGGCTGCGCGCCCTCGACTCGCGGCTGCGCGAGGCCGCGAAGAAGCCGAGCTCCCCGAAGCTCCCGCCGGCGGTCCCGGGCACCGGGTGGGCGTTCCTCTCGGCCCGGTTCGGCCAGGTGTCTATGGCGTTCGGCGGGATCCTGGCTGTGATCGGCTGGGCCTACGGCGGCCGGCCGTTCTTCGATTCGGTGTTCCAGCTCCTCGGTTCTATCTTTGGTCCTTGACTCTCTCGCCAGAATTGGGCAATATGGGTCGCCATGGCCCATTTGCCGTCAGTCGCCGAGGAGCTCCGGAGGCTGATCGACGCCGCCATCGCGGAGCTCGAGCGAGAGTTCGACGAGATGGCCGACGCCGCGGAAGCGCCCGGTGCCGTTGAGGTGCTGGCGGAGTCCTCGGCGACTGACCGAAAGAGGCAACTGCGAACGCTCGCCTTGGCGCTGACCCTGGCCCGAGCCCGGATGTGACCCCCAACACCTGCAATCCTATTGCATGCGTTGACAGCGCGGGCGGCAGGGTATAGGGTGGACCACATGAGCGAGATGCCCCCTAGGTTCGACGCCGCCGCCTTCGCCAGGGTTGTGCGGGTTGCCAGGGCCAAGAAGAACGTCACCCAGAAACAGGCGGCGCCCGAGCTCCGGGTGTCGAACGCCACCTGGTCCCGGATCGAGGCCGGCGGGACGCCGAGCGCCGACACCCTGGTTGCGATGCTGGCCTGGATGGGGCTCCCGGACCTGGAGGACTTCCGGATGATGTCAGTTCGGGTGGGGTACCTCGATGCTGCCGGCGTCCAGCAGTCCGAGGAGCTCGACGTCCCCCTCGGCCGGGGGCGTCTCCACGCCCAACACTACGAGCGCCAGCTCCTAGGCGCCGCGGCCTCTGCCGACGATCTGCTGGCGGAGGAGCCGTTCATTCTCGAGGTCCCCCGCGCCGACCTCCCCGCCTTGCGGCACCTGCTCGACTGCGCCGTGACTCTGTTCGGCGGGTTCGAGTTCCCGCCGGGCCGGGTCGACGCTCACGGCAACCCGATCATGGCCAAGCTGCTGGGGCCGGCCGACGACTTCGAGCGCGCGTCGCTGGCGGCGGGCGAGCGGCTGCTGACGCAGATCCCGGCGGACTGATCCTATCCGAAGGGAAAAGAAGACGATGCAAAGTAGCGAGACCGTACGTGCCAGCAGGCTAGCTAGCATTCTATTCGCCGTCGGCGCCGTGGGCCTTTCTCTTGGCGCTGGCGCCGGGTGGGGGGTCCCCGGCTTCCTAGTTGCCGCCAGCGCCTCTGTAATGCTGTTCGGCGCGCTGGTCGCGGTCTGCATTGAAATCCACGCAGCGGGGCCGGGCGCATGCGACTGATCTTCCTCGCCCTCGCCGGCCCCGCCCTGGCCAGCGCCCTGCTCCTGATCGGGGCCGACCCCCAGCTCCTGATCGGGGCCGACCCGGGCTACGTCCCGCGCTGGCAGCCCGCCGGGCTGTCCCTCGCCCTCCTGCTCGCCGGCATCGCTGCCGCGTGGTCCCGGGGCTGGCGCAGGCGAGCGCAGGAGATCGGCCTGTTTCCCGGCACCCTCGCTGCCGCCCTGTGGTGCGCGGCCTCGCTCTTCAGCCGGCCGCTGCTGGTCGCCACGTTCCCGCACCTCCGGCCGGAGATCCACCAGGGGAGAAACGTCTACGCGGCCCTGACGGTGCTCCTCGCCGCCGTCCTGCTCGCCCAGCTTGCGTTCGGCGGCTGGCGGTACGTCAGGGGCCGCCGCCGGCGCGTCGCGTCCTACGCGATCCTGGCGGCCCTGGCGGTGGTTTCAGGGCTGGCCGCCTGGGCGATCTCTGACGCCTGCGCCGCCCGGGGGCTCACCCTCGACATCTGGCTGTGTTATTCTGGCCTCCTACTCCTCGCCCTGGCGGTCTGCGCCTGGGGCGCCCGCAAACTTCGACCACAAGGAGTCCCCGCATGATCATCGACGCCGAGAAGCTGTTCCACGACGCATCCACTGCCATCCTCGACGGCGCCCGGGCGGTCTACCCCGGCGCCAGCGTCGCCGACTGGTCGCCCGACTCCGGCGTCTGGCGTCTGGAATGGGTAGAGGCTCGGATCGCAGAGACAGCAAACGACGACGACCACGGCGCGGGTGCCTTCGCCGACCTGGTGGTGATCCTCCGGGCCTTCGCCGAGGCGCTGGCTGTCCGGCATCAACGGCTGTACCCGGAGAAGCCGTTCGCCCTCGACGTCAAGCTGCTCGAGCAGCTCCAGGCGATCCTGCCGCTGGTCGGGCCGACCCGGCTTTGCCTCACGGCTCCGACTGGCCCCTCGCTGAACTGATGGTCCCTCTCGTCCTCTCCGGCCAAGACCGGGAGGATCTCCGGATCGCCGTCAACCAGGCCGCGGCACTCCTCGCCCCGGCGGACGACGCGACCGCGCCACAGTGCTCCGCCGTCGAGGTCGGCGCGGAGCTGCGGCGGCTGGTCGCCCTGCTGCGGGGCCGCCGGGAGGAGCCGACGGTAGCCGTCGAACGGGGCTGGCTGGTGCTCGTCGCCGAGCTGGCCGAGGTCGCCGCGCCCCATCTCGGGGACGTCTTCCTCGAGGACGACCCCCAGACGTCCGTCGGCGCCCACTTCGCCGGGGTGGCGGCAGTGATCCCGGGGATGATGTGAGCGACTACGCCGTCCTCTGCGCCGACTTCCGCGAGACCCTCTCCCGCGCCGAGGCGATGGGCGGGGCCGACCTGATCGCCACCTCTCCGCCCTACCCAGAAGACGCCAGGACCTGCTACCCCGGCCTCACCTGGCAGGACTACCAGGACCTCGGCGACCACGTCTTCCGGGCCTTGAAGCCCGGAGCGCATGCGCTGATCAACATCTCGGCGCCGGTCCGCCAGCTCCGGGAGGGGCACGGGACGGAGCGCGATCTTACGCCGTACCGGCTACTTCTCGACTGGGCAGATCGAGCTGGGCTGACGGTTCCGGATACGATCGCGGCGACCCGCCGCGGGGCTCCGTTCGCCTACCGCGGTCGCTTTAGGAATGACTGGGAGCCAGTCATCTGGTTTAGAAAGCCTGGTGACCCCGCGCCGATCTTTCGCGACCGCCTGAAGCGCCCCCTGGCCAAGACGATCAAGGCCGGCAAGATTCGCAACTACCGGCACCCTGACGGGAGTATTACCCCGGCGCGCACCGCCAAAGATATTACCCATGCCGACATCGGCAACCTGTGGGAATACTGGGCGGTCGGGGGAAGTCAGGTTGGCGACTCCCAGGTTGAGGCGCTGGCGCACCCCTCCCGCTGGCCCTACCGCCTCGCCGCCGACATCGTGGCATGCTTCTCCGACGTCGGCGACCTGGTGGTCGACCCCTTCCTCGGCGGTGCCACCACCCTCTGCGCCGCCTGCGACGGCGAGCGCCGGTTCTTCGGGGGTGACATCGAGCAGAAGTGGGTCGATGAGTCGCTGTCGTTGGCTCGGGACCGGTACGCGCAGCAGCGGCTGGCGCTCTGAGCGGCCCTCTAGGCCGCCGGAACCGCTCCGGGTGCTACCCCCTACCCCAGACCTTAAACCCCTGCGAGGCATAGACCTCGCCGGCCTATGGTGGGATCTCGACGCCTTCCTCGACGGCGCCACCGCCCACGATGCCGGCGCGCCGTTCTGGGGCTCCGGCCTGCCGGTCGG
Organism: bacterium; assembly: GCA_024226315.1. Taxonomy (GTDB): domain Bacteria; phylum Acidobacteriota; class Thermoanaerobaculia; order Multivoradales; family J023; genus JAAELT01. The sequence continues at coordinate 50,986 of JAAELT010000419.1, forward strand.
GAGCTGGCAGCGCTCCTCCTGGCTCGCGGGGTGGCGGGTCCGGAGGTGTGAGGAGCTTGCCCGCGCCCCCCGGTGCGGCGGCCCTTAAACCGCCGGCTCCGGCACCGAGTAGCCGTTTTCGAGCCGCGTCTCAATCCACAGCTCCCGAGCCGCCTCGAGGTTCTCCAGGGCTTCGGCCTCCGTCCTGCCTTCCGTCATGCAGCCGGGGAGATCGGGGTGCTGGGCGAAGTAGCCGCCGCTGTCAGGGGCGACCGTGGCGGGGTAGGTGCGGCCCATGTAGAGGGCGAGGGCGTCAGCCTTGTCGACCATGTCCATGCGCCCAGGATACCACAAGGCAAGACGGCATCCCTGCTGAGATATCCTCTCAGAGTCAGGCGGCCCCGCAGGGCCTCAGCTTACGCCGACCTCAAGCGACCAGGGGCAGCCCGTTCCCTGGTCTGGCAGGTGCGTCCCCGTGGCCCCCCGCTGCTGGGGCATCGGTTCGGATCTCTCGATCCTGGCGAGGATCAGCTGCGGACTCGGACGTCGCCGTTCCGGCAGAGCCGTCTCTGCCGCCAGGATCGACTACCTGGCCGGTGCCGAGGAGGGGGTCGCCATGCCCCCCGGGGTTTGCTGCCTCGAGAGCTTGAGCTCTGCCGCGGAGCTCCGATGTGTGTGGGTCTCGCCAGTACTTCTATCCCGCCTGGGAGAGGATCCCGGGTTCCGGCGGTCGACCTTGAGCCCCTTGCGCCACACCTCCCGGCAGGTGTCGCACCCGCAGGCTAAGGGGTTGCCGTGGGGCCACTTGATCTGCGGCTCCCCTCGCTCGCTCCGCCTCTCCGCCCCGGCGTGGCCGGTGGCTCCTGGGCAGGGGGTCGCGGGGGGCTGGTGGGTGACTGGCCCACCTCTGTCTACTTCCATCGCCAGACAGCCTAACAGCAATCCGCCCTGGCGGTCAACCGGCCAGGGCGAAGGATGGAAGAACAGAGGCAGCGGAGTCACCGCGCCGCAAGAGAAAGCCTACGCGATCCCGCCGAGCGGATCAACCCGCGACCGGCCGAGTCTCGAAAAGCCCCTGCTGCGCGTCGTGCGGAACCGCCCTGCTTGCCCTGTCGGCGCTGGCGCGGTCGTACTCCTCGAACGGCACCGACCGCCATAGAAACCGGTTGGCCCACCGGGCGACATCTCGGAGCCGGGCCGCCGTCCAGTCGAACCGAGCGTGCGGGGCCTTCTCTCTCGCCGTCAGCTTCACGAACGGCTGAACGTGTGGCTGCCCGCCCCAGCCGATCACCTCCTGGATCCGCTCCATGCACGCTTCGAAGGGCTCGTTCCCGATCAGGACGTAGACCCGCTTCTTCGACGCCGGCTCGGCCTGGAGCATGCCCATCACGCGCTGAACGTCGGCACGCTCCGCCTGGTCGTCGAAAGCGAAGCGCCACGGCCCCTGGTTGATCAGCTTCCACCGGCGGTAGACTTCCTCGGTGAAAGTCCGCGGCTCGAACCCGCTGTTGGCGTCGAGGAGCGGCACACCCTCGGCCACGTACCGCGAGATGATGTGGTCCTGGTAGTCGGCCGGCAGCGCGGAGAGGTTGTTGTCGCAGAGGATCGGCCGGACGGGGAAGTCCGGCAGGAGAGTAAACTCCCGGCCCTCCATCGCTGGCACGATGCAAAACCAGCAGCCGACCGGGCATCCGCGGCTGGCGATCGTCGCCTCCGGATTGTGGTGCGCGATGGCGTCGGGGTAGTCCGCCTCGATCTCGGCGAAACCCTCCAGGACCGCGCGCATCCGCGGATGGAACAGCGCCGGACCGCCGGCGACGACACGGCGGCCGAGCGCACGGTGCATCGCCGCTCGCTGCTGCACGTCGTCGAGGTGCCAGGTAAAGGCGACCGACAGGTAGGCGGTCTCCCCTTCGACCCACTCGGCTATCCCTTTGCTCCATGCCATCGCGCTATTCCCACAGTCAACCGGCACCGCCGAAAGCCCGGCAGGCCCTCGGCGCTACCGGCTCAAGCCATGCAGGCGCAGCCCCCGATCGCGAACATGTCCACTTCTTGCCCGGCTTCGAGCCGCCTCCGAAGCTCGTGAAGGGGCAGAGGGTCGGTGGTGCCCCCGTGCGATCACGGAGGATGGCGACGTCTCCAAGCTGTCCCCGCAGCTCTTCCTCTTTGCGCTCCCACTCGCCGAAACGCTCGGGGAACTGCGCCAGGAGTCGGGCGGAATGCCCGTGGCCCGCCTTGGCGCAACCGCCGCCGCAGTTAGCGTGCGACATGCCCATCCGGTAGAGGCGCTGAGTCGCGAGCCCTTCGCGGTTGCTCCACTCGATCAGATTAGCCTTGGACAGGTACGGAGGGTCACACAACGGCGCGACGACTTCCAGCGGAGCCCACGCCTTGCGCGCCCTCTCTACCCTATGGATCTCTGTCCAGTCGATACCGAGGGCGACCACCGCGGACGGAGAGCAGTGCTCGCTAATCCACTTGCGCGCGACGCCTCGCTTCAGAACGCGAGAGCACGGGTCGGCCCGTGTATTGCCAAGGAATCGCTCGTCGCGGAACACCTCCCAGATGTTGCGCCCGTCTGCGATCTCGATGAGCTCGGCGCCCACGTTCGCCGCCGACTCACGGAGGAAGCGGTAGGTATCCTCATCCTCGGTCATGGTGTCGGTGAAGAGCAGGGTCAGAACCTCCCCTTGTGCCGCAAGCCGCTTGGCCGCCGCCCATGACCCTATGCCCCCCGAATAGAGCACTACGACGCCGGAGAGCGCCCCTGAGAGCGAGAGCTTCGCTTGTGCCATCGTATCTCCCCTGGCCAGTTTTTCCCTTCGTTTACGCCGTCGTCAGATTCACCTCGACGCCGAGCCGATCATCGTCTACTCCTTTCGTTCACCGGCACCCCTGACTACAGCGGAAGCGAGTGAGCCCCTGATTCGATAGCGCTCGCGCCAGCCTCGAGAGACTCCGCCGTCTCCGGTGCCAGGCCCCGGAGATCTTCGGAGCGGGCTCGGAGATGCTCGCTGAGCTCGCCCCGGCCGACGAACACTGGGGATGTCTCATGGATCGGCGCCCCGTCGGCTCCGTACGCCTGTAAGCCGGCCCTCTTGCTGGTATGCCCGATCCGGCGGAACGCCTCGACGGTGGCGTTGCAGATGAACACTTCGTCTTCGCGCTGCTCGGGGTGCTGTGAGCCGGCGAGGATCGCAGCAGGGGAGGCGACGAAACACCCCCGGGCCGACACTTCCTTCGCGACGACTTTCGGGCCGGCGCCCCAGCGGCCGCTGCGCATTTCGATCGCCAGCTCCCGCAGGCGATCGGCGATGATCTCTGGGGCATCCTGGGTGACGCTCAGGGTAGCCCCGAGGGCGTCTGCTAGTTCATGGCTCATGTCTTTCTCCTATGGGTGGTTATCTATGGTTGGTTGTCGACGCTCCTGAAGGCCGGAACGCTCCGGCCCTCCGAGCTGGCGGTCACCTCACAGCCACCCCGCATACCGCCCCCGCTCCTCCCATTCTTCCCGCTCGCCCTCCTCCTGCGCGATCTCTCGGAGGCGCTGATTCAGGTCCCGCGCCTCTGGGGATTGGGGGTCAAGCTCGGCAAGCTCCTCCTCGAGCGCGTCGACTTCCCGTTCTGCTGCTGATAGGTGCATAGCTGGCCTCTCATTCAGGCGGCCCACCTGCGGGCCAGGTTGCGGACGAAGTCCGGCGAGGGATCATCGGCCCCGGCCAGCTCGTCGAGCAGGCTCAAGGCGAGCTTCAGGCGCGACGGCTTCCCCTCGCACCCCGGGCAGGTGTTGCCGGGGAGGGCTCGGCCGCTGGCGATCAGCGACCAGCAGCAGACCTCGCAGGTGCGGGGGCCGAGCGCTGGCGGCGGGTCCGCCCCGCACTTCTCCGCCGCCTCGACAGCCGTGGCGTGCTCCCGGGCCAGCCGCTCGGCGTTCATCTCACAGGCCGCGATCTGCGCCGCCTTCTTGGTCGAGTAGAGCTCGTCGACTCGGACGGTTCGCCGCTCGTCGGGCCGCCGTCTGCCGGAGCCGACGCCAGCCCATGGATCGTGCCAGACGTACTCGACCTCGACGTCGGAGCCTCTGTGGCCGCTGCTGTCGAGCCGTAAGTCTCGAGGGTAAAAGCTCACCTTGCAGACCCGCGGTGCCGAGTCATACCCGCCGAAGATCTGCCAGTAGCAGCTATCGAAGCGGTCGATCTTGAACGGCTGCCCGTCGGCGGTCGCCGCCGTCTCCATGACGGCGAGCTCCCAGGCGCTCGCGGCTTCGTCGAGGGCGGTGGTCGTTTCCTCGACCTTCTCCCAGCGCTTCGCTTCGTCTTCGCTGTCGAACGAGGCTCCGCCGTCCGTGGTGTACTTCTCCGGTTCGGTCTTCATCTCAGTCTCCTCCTGTTCGTTCGTTCCACTTCTCCGCCCAAGCCCCGACTGCCGAGGCGTGAGCCTCGCTCATCGCCGAGAACTGGCCAGCGATCTCCTCGACGTCGTCCGTGCCCTCGCGGAACGCGCCGATGCTGGCGCCGATCTTGAGAAAGACGGCCAGCGTCGTCAGAACATCGGTCGCGCAGTAGGCGCCGATGCTGTCGATCTCGCCGGCGGCGTGGAGCTCCTTGACGTCCCCGCCGCCGGTGCCGAGCTTGCCGGGGACTCCGATCGCCGCGGCGTAGGCGTTGAGCGACGGCCGCGGGGCTCCGCCGCTGTTGGCCACCCAGTCCATGAGGTCGACGTGGTAGCCGGAGAAGCGCCCGCGGGGATCCTCCCAAGACTTCGTGCCCGGGGGCATCATCCAGCGGCCGAGCTTGTGGCCCCAGCGGATTGCCTCGGCCTCGAGCACCGGCAGGTCGAAACCTCGTCCGTTCCAGGTAACCAGGGTCGGAGCCGGCCGTGCCGAGTGGTGATAGCTGGCCCAGAATTTACAGGCGATATCCCGGGGCGTGCCAAGGTAGAGGATCGCCTTGACCTCCTTCTGTCCGAGGTAGGCGCCAGCGAGCACCACGGGGCGGTGGTAGGGCCAGGGGACGAAGGGATCCGCGGTGTCCTGTTTCGCCGCGAGCTTAGCGGCGTAGGCGTCATAGTCGCCCTCAGCTCGCTCGATCCGCTCGCGGTCGACGATGGTTTCGATGTCGAAGATCAGGTAGTCCACGGCGCTATTTCTCCATCTTGCCAGCCATGCGCCGCAGCTCCTCGCCCACCTCGAGCTCGAGCGCCCCCTCGACCGCCTTAGCCTCCGGCGTCAGCGGGTCGTCGGTACCCGCTACCCCGCCACGCTCCTGCCAGCCGGGGAGCCAGGGGACGTGCTCGGCCTGCTCACGGAGTACCTCGGCGGCGACCTGGCGGGCGAGCTTGGCGGCGAGTTCAGACATCGGCTCTTTCCTTCCCCAGCAGCTCCCGCACCCGGTCGATCTCCTCTGCGGTGTGCGCTACGCCGCCGTCGTTGATGTCGAGGTACCACTGGAGTACCTCGGCCCGGGTCGGCAGATCGTTGACGTGGACCTGGAAGCGGGTGTTCGTGAATCGAAGAAGCCGAGCGCCGAAGTCCCGCAGCTTCCACCCGCCGAAGACCTCTAGCTCGTTCGCCAGGAATCCACGGACGGCGTCGAGGCGCTGTTTCCCGTCAACCAGGACCATGTCCCCGACTTCGCCGGCCCCCTGCCAGTTCGGGCAGTTGAAGAACAGTCGCCGGTCCGGCGATCCGCCCCGGAGGGCGTTTTCAACGTACCGTTTCTTGCGAGTGCCCGGCGGGAGGCCGTCGGCCCGGTCCTTGTCGTCCCACTTGTACCCCCGCTGGAAGTCGGGGCTGAGGTCGAGAGCGTAGCACCGGCGGTACCCGCCCAGGTGCTCCTCCAGGTAATCCCAGCCAACATCTACCTGGTACCCGGCCGTCCGCGTCATCCGGGGGATCAGCTTGCGGTCGGGCCGCGCGATTTCATGCATCGCCCAGCTCCAGGCCGCGGACCCCGAGGCACTCCCGAGCATCGGCGATCTCCGAAAGCCAGCTGTCCGCGTCGACCATCCGCTGCAACAGCGCCCGCACCAGCCCACGGAGCGGCGGGTTGACGAGCCAGCGGTCCTCGGTCGAACCGCTGCCGATCATTGGCCCGTAGCGGCCCCAGATGATGCAGCCGCCGTTCGCCCTGTCGCTGATCTCGACTGCGTAGGACAGCGGGGTGTCGTCGCAGTCGTCGGCCCGTGGCCAGGCCGGGAGATGGATCGCGGTCTCAGGCGGGTGGTCAGGCATCGGAGGGCCTCCGGGTAGGTGTCAACTTGCTCTCGATAGCATCCCAGCGGGCGATTAGCTCGTCCATTTCCTCGCCTTGACGGGATCGGTGGTTCTACACATCGGCCCCAAACCTCCGGAGCAGGTCTCTCATCTTCCAATATCTGCGGGTCCGCCCCCGCTCAGGGTCCACGCGGACAGGGATCGCGGCCGTCACCAGCGCCGCCGCTGGGAACGACTTTCGCTCGGCCGCCTCCTCGTACCCGACGAACTCAGCCCAGGGGATAAACCACGCCACGCCAGCCTCTTCGATCTGCGGACCACGCCGAGGTGGCGGCAGCTCCATCAGCCAGAGGACCCCCGCGACCCCACCGGTCGCCGCGACCCGGTCGAGCCCCTTCCGCTGGTGGTCGGCCAGCGCAGAGAACGGCAGCGATGGTGTCGCGGTCCGCTTGCACTCGAGGGCGAAGACGATGACCGGTGCATGCTCCTGCTTGACCCCCATGGCCCGATACCCCGGATCCCACGGTGCGATCACCTCGAAGTCATACGGCTGCTTGGCGGTGAACCGTGCTGCGCCCTTCGGCGCCTGGCGGCACGTCGAGCAGATCGTGACCAGCTGGCCTTTGCACCGCCGGCACCGCCCGCCCGTCCCCCGGGTCGGCGGGTCGTGGCGCTTCTCGATAGAGATGCGCCGGCCGCCGCGGCTCACCGTAGGGATGGACCGCTGGATCTCAGCCTCGAAGACGCCACCGGGGCCTTTCACGGCTCCACCTCCGGCAATGGCAACGTGAAGCTCACTGCCCGGTCGCGGCGGCTCGTCGCCTCGAGAAGTGCCTGCACCTGGTCTCCCGTGAGCAGATCCCGATCTGCGGCGCTGAGCCGCGCTCTCGTGTTGGCCAGCACGCCAAGCGGCGAGACGCGGTCATCGTGGCAGCCGACGTGGACCGTGAAGCTGGCGGAGTAGCGCTTGATGCTCACCCAGCAGCGCCGGGTTCGGCTGTGGTCGTAACGGACGAACATCATAGAGCCTTCCAATCGTCATGGGCCAGCCAGCCGGACACCGTCCGCTGGATCTCCTCCAGGAGCTCGTTGCTGGCCCGGCAGGGTCGCCCCTGCATCCGGCTGCTGAGGTCCTCGGCAGCGCGCCGCGCCTTGCTCTGTAGCGCCTGCCGTTGCTCGGCGCCTTCGAGCTCGTCGAGGCGATCCGGGGTCAAGGCGCGGATGTCGTCGATGCGCCAGGGGTCGCTGCTGCTGCCGACCCCCTGGCCGTTCCTGCGCCAGTAGCGCGGCAGGTTCGACGGGTTCGACGGGTTTGACAGTATGATCATTGCCGGCGTCGTCCGCTTGATCTGCGCCAGCGCCGAGTAGCCGTGGCGGCTGACATGCTCCACCCACTGATCCGCCTCGGCGGCGAGAAGGTTGGTCGCAGGAATTTTCATGGCGCCGCTCCGTCCGGGACGAGGTCGGGGGAGGCGGCGCGCCGTCTCTCTGCCCGAATTCGCCGCGCCTGGGCCTCCAGCTCCCGGTCCACAACCGCGAGGGCGTGACGCGCTTCGACCATAACGTCGTCGGGGCCAGCGCGGAGAACGTCGAGGAGCCATGCTCGAGACGCTACTCGCTTCCCGGCTGGCACTTGCTTCTCGGGGTCTCGGCCGGGCGTGCTCATGTCGTCTCCGGGAACGCCCGGCAGCCCTGGAGATCCGCGGGCCAGTCCCGGGGGTCTTCGCCGGCGCGGTGATGGGGGGTGGGCCACCGCCCGGCCGTCCCGGGCTTCCCTGGGGGCGACAGGGTGTAGGCGTTCGAGCCGCTTTGCTTGAAGAAGTACGCCACCCCCGCCGCCTTACAGGCGTCGCGCATCGTCCGCGCCCACTCGAGGTGGAAGGGCCGGGCGCCGGCGCCGGACTCGCCGCCCTGGATGACCTGCCCCAGGATCGACAGGCGTTCCGGGCTCGGATCGATCCGCTCCGTCTGCGGCTCGACGGAAGCGAAGTGGACCTGCGCGGCGATCCGCCCAAGCTCGTCGACCATCTCATCGAACTTGTCCTGGGTGCCGGCGGAGACGCCGACCCACCAGCCATCCGGAGCCCGAATCAGCCCACGACGCTCCTGCCAACTCCCAAGTAGGCGCCGCAACTGCGCCGGGCGTTTCGTTAGAATCTGAATCGTCTGCCCGTTGCCGGCCGCTTCGAGCCAGGCGTCGAAGCAACGGAAGATGAAATCCTGCGGCCAGAACCGCGGCGGGGGGGTAATCCCACAGGAGGCGCAGGCTCCTTCCCGCCAGGCTCCACAGTCCAGGCACTGACCGACCTGCAATGCAATGTCCGTCATGTCGCAGACGAACCACCTCCGCGGCTTCCGGGCGCGGCTGATCCTGTCGAGCTCCTTCTGGATCAGAACGGGCTCGAGGTGTTGCGCTTCCGACAGCTTGAACGAGTGGCCGGTTCCGTGGCGCCCGGGGTTCGTTCCCTGCCGCTCGTTCATCGTTGAGCTATAGCAGTGGAGACACGCGGGCGAGATCTTCCGGCAGTACCACCCGAGCTTGCCGTCCGCTACCCGACGGACCTTCAGGGGGTTGCTGGCCTCATCGGCCCACGGAATCTTGGTTTTACCCACCGTCTTCTCCTTCTGTTCTCGGCCGCGTGCTACACTCGCACTCCGGCTCATCGCAATAGCACCCCCGCCGGTAGGTCCCGGCGATCGGGAGTTCCAGGTCCGAGCTGTAGAGCCCGGCATCGGCCTCGACGATCGCAGTATAGAGCCTCGCCTGCGCCACCCTGAGCGCGTCCCGTGCCCTCAGGGCCTCCCGTCGGAGGGCTTCAATCTCGTCGCTCATGGCTCAGCTCGGCCGCAAATCACCAGATCGCCAGGGCGAGATCTCGCGACGCCAGCTCCTGCGCCAGGTACTCACGTAGCGCGATGCAGGCTTGATGCTCCCAGGTGCCGCCGCCGGCATCCACCAGGGAAAAGACCGGCTGGTCGTCGGAGATCTTCGCCCGCAGAACGTAGTCGCCCTGCGGCTGGTCGACTTCCGGGAAGGTCCGGCGCATCTTCAGCGAGGCCACGTTCGGCAACTCGACCGCTCGCTCGGCCTCGCCAACCTCGATCGACATCGAGACCACGGAAGCGAGGCGGGTGACGCCCGACGTCTTGTGGATACCGACCTTCGCCAGCTGTTCGAGCAGCTCCCCGCGCGCGTGTGTGTCCTCGGCTCTGGCGCGGAGCATCAGGCAAAACTCCTCGGCGGGCATGAAACGATCGAGGGGGAAGAGGTCCGCCGTGTGCCTGACGGCGGCAATCTCGGACCGTCGCTCCGACTCGTGCCACCCACCAGCCAGGACCACGCAGCCGGGGGCCACGACGAAGCCCGGCAGGGCGAAATTGTAGCCGGCGCCGGCTTTCTCGACGCAACTCCCCGCGAAGTCGAGAAGGGCCGGGAGAGTCGTAAGCAACACTGCGTCGCGCTCCGGGGAGTTCAGGGCCAGGGTCTTCTCGATCTCCTGAGGGGATGAGCCCGCGAGCCAGAGTTGGCCGGAATCCGAGTCTACGATGTTGGCCGCCGGGCGGCGCGCTCTTTCGATGGCCTCGCCGCGGCCGAATAGGTACTCTATTGCTTCCTGGATCATTTCTTCTCCTTCTTCGCGGTGAACGGGAGTGCGGGTTCTGGGCACACCTCCCTGGGTTGCGGATACTCGAGGAGGGTTGTCCCATCGTCGGACAATCTCCCAATGCCCTCGAGTTTCGCGGTCGGCGCCAGAACTGGCGTCACATGCGCGGTGATCCCCAGGGCGTGGCTGTTGCCCTGGGGGATGAATCGAATCTTGACGTCGACGCCGCGGGGTGACGACGCCTTCTTCCGGGGGTTGCTGAGGTCTGCCGCCGCGTCGTCGAGCGCGCGCTGGATCTCCTCGGCGACCTCGCCGCCGAGGGCGTCATCGAGGATGAACGGGGCGTCAATCTGAATCTGTGGCATCGTCGTCTCCTTCTGCCCCATCTGGGGTTGGTTGATTGTCTGCCTGGCGCCGCGGGCACCACCGAGACGGGCCGGCAGCGTGGGCCGGCCCTGCCCACTCTGGGCTTGCCGGGTCCGCCGGCAGGGTCAAGGCTCCGCCGAACGAAGCCGGCCAGATGCTCAGCCGCACCCCAGCAGCCCGGACCACCTTGACCAGCTCGCCCTCCGGCCAACCCAGGGCCGCGAGTAGAACCTCGGCGTCCTTGAATAGGAGCCGCGACTTCCCGGTGACGCGCCGCATCAGGGTGTCCGTCGAGACGCCGGCCGCCGTAGCAATGTCCTCTTGTGACCGCGGATCTTCGCGCACCAGGCGCTGAAGCTCCAGGCGCACAGCCCGGGTGACGGGCGGCTCGCGGGGGTGATCTTCGTCACTCATGGGAGCCACTATACAGCGCCGGCTGCGGCAGGTCAAGGACTTTCTTCCGGGAATACCGCAGAAACCGCTTGCCTTCTCCGTCCCGACCTGCTACGCTCTTTGAGACCGGAGCGAAACCGGCGGGCTGGTGGAAGGCCAGCGACCAACCTGCCGGCGGGGGCCGGCGAACCGGGAGACGAAGATGAGCAAGATCAAGCGACCTCGCCCGACCCCCCGGAAGGTGGCCGTAGGCTTCACCCTCGAGAACGTGTCGCCGGCCGCCTGGGCGGCGCTGAAACAGAACGGCATCGGGACCGCCGACCTGCTGCGCCGGCACCTAGAGCGGACGTCAATGGTGATGGTCGAGCGCATGGCGGAGGACGGGGCGGAGATCCTCGCCAAGCAGGCCGCCGAAGAGGAAGCCGTCGCCAAGCGGATCGCCGCCCTTGAGGCTGAGATCGCGGCGGCCCGCCAGGGGAAGACGACGGGGGTGTTCATCCCCGGCGTCGACCAGGAAGAAGACGAGGGCGCGGCGCCGGAGGTCCATCGCGGCGCCACCGTCCCCGGGAAGGGGTCGACCACATGACGCGCTGGCGGAACCCCGGCGATCGCCTGTACCTACGTCGAGGCGGCGCTCGCGACTTCATCGCCCAGGGCGACCTTGACGCCGCGCAGGAAGCCCTCCGCCAGGCAGCGGCGGAGCTGGAGGAGCCCGATGAATAGATCTCCTGACTTCCGCGCCCGGATCCTGTGCTCGCTCGGCCAGGCGTCTGCCGGGCTCTCGGAGGCACTCCGGGTGGCCGACATGGACGTGCGGCGAGCGCTGGCCGCGGATGCCGACCCCGCGCAGTACGCCAGCGCGATCGGCGCCTGGACCTCTGCCCTGACGGGAGCTCTCTCGGACGCGATGGGGTCGGCCTCGTGCGCGCTCAGTGCCGAGTCTGACCGGCAGGAGTGGGCGGAGCTGAACCGCAAGGACGACCTCCTGCGCGCTCTTGCCGACTGGCCGGCTACGAATCGCCGCAGGGTCGAACTGATCGGCCTTGAGGCGCCGACTGGCGCTATCAACGATAGCCAGCGGGCTGAGCTGGCGGACCTCCAGCGGATCGCGGACCTGCGGACCGACCTGCTGGACCCATTTGCTGAAACCCCGTCAGACCAGCTCTTCGCGGCCTACCATGCCGCGCACCCCGACGACGACCCCTTCGAGCGGGACGCGGCCGCCCGCGCCGAGATCCTGGCCGAGACGCGCCAGGTGGCCGAGGCGCGGAGTTTGGCCGACGCGGTCATGGCGGTGAACGCCCACTGGGGTGCCGCCTACCTCAGTGCCTCTGTCTCGGTGGCCCTGGCGGTGAGGGAAGCTCTCGGCATCCGGGACACCCGGGCCGAGATCGAACTTGCCCGCGACGTGGCCGGGGAGGTTGCCGATGGCTGAGCAGCTCACCTCCCCGCAATGGGCCGAGGTCGACCGCGGCCTCGGCATCGATCCGCTCGAGGGCTCCTGGTGCCCGGGGTGCGGCCCCGACGTCGAGGTCTACGAGGACGGGTGCTGCGGGTGTGGCGCTGACGCCCGCGGCCCAGGCGCCAACGAGGTGCACCTGTGGCGTCTGAGAGCGAGGTCCCTCGCCGAGCACCTGATCCCGATCCTACTCCGCCGCCGGCAAGCGGCGGCGATCCGGGTGGCGCTCGATGGCAATGCGGACGGGGTGTTGCCATGACCTGGCCACCTGCTCCCGGCTACTGGCGCCCCGAGGACATCCCCCCGCCGATGGACCCGCCGGAGGTCTACCACGGCGGCCGCCTCGACGACGGCTGGCCGATCCTGACGTCGAGCCTGGTCCGGCGCTTCGCCGATCCGCCGCCGGATGGTGGCGCGGGGACGTGGCTCGACAAGCAGGCCGAGACGCCGCCGATGAGGTGGGGGTCTCTGGTCCACCGGATCGCCGAGGCAGGCACCTCGCCGGCACGGTGCGGGGTGATCGCGATTGATGCTCGACGCGGCTCGACCACCTGGGAGATCGTCCCGGAGATCGTGCGGCGTCTTGCTGATGCTCTGCCGGAGGGCTGGACATTCCCGCCGGCCAGCAGCCACGTCGAGGTCGCCATCGGGCCGAACAAGGGCAGAGGCACGAAAGGACACCGGGACATGCTGGAGGCCATGGAGGACCCGGAAGACCACCGCCACGGCTGGCTCCCGGTGATCCCTGGCGAGTGGGCCTCGGCGGTCGACTTCGCCGGCAAGATGCTCGACGCCGACCCCGGCGTATGGGCCGAGGCGCGGTCGCCGATGGTCGTCACCCTCGCCGAGTGGCGGGCTGCTACGGCGGTCGCCGGGTCGATCCTCGAGCCCCGTACCCCAAAAGCGAAGCTCGCCCGGCGGTGGCTAATCGAGGCGCCCTGGCAGGAGTACTACGTTGGCTGGCCGGAGCCGGTGGAGATCGCCGAGGCGGACCTGGTGTGCCCGGCCGAGTGGTGCGGCGGCCCGATCCTTCCCCCGCTGGCGCCTGAAGAGGTGGCCCCGGAGGCTCGTGGTCAATGGACCTGCCGCGGGCGATGCGGCCAGGATTTCGAGAAGCTCTCAGGGGAGCCAGGGGCGGCCCATGTCGAGCTCCCCTGCCGAGCCCGCCCCGACGCCGTCACCGTCCACGGCGGCAACCCCTACGTCCCCGACTTGAAGACCACCCGCGACCCAGCCCCGGAGGACTGCGGCGGCGGGTTCGACAAGCAAGCCCGGCAGGGCCGCTACCACTGGCAGCTCGACTTCTATGCCCGCGGGCTCCGCGCCCACTGGGGCCTGCCGGATCTCGAGATCCCCGGCGGGTGGGTGGCGGTCGGCAACGAGCCGCCGCACCTGGTGGACGTCCGCGACTGTTCGGAGGAGCTCCGCGCCGAGGCGCGGGAGAAGGTCGACGCCGCCCTCTACCAGCTAGCGCTTCGGCGTGCCGGGCTGGTGCCGGCCGAGATGCCGGGATGGGCGTTGGATGATAAGATTCGATCAGTAGAACCCTATCGCGGCAGGTTCGCCGCGGGATTGTGAGGAAACGATGAGCTATCGAGACAAAGACTGGGAGCCGGGAATCTGTGGCGATTGCGAATTCTACGACGAAGAAAGCCACGCGGATAGCGGCGCGGGATTCTGCCGCGTTTCGCCGCCCGTGGTAATGGCCGATGCCGGAATAGGGAGCCTGTACTCCGCGGATCCTGATGTAAAAGAAGGGCGAGCAGGGTGCCGATACTGGCACCCGGCCGCCGGACTCTAAGCGTGGTACAATCCCCGCAGGCGCCTTGCGCGCTGCGCTCTGGGAGGAGACCTCCGTTTCCACCCTCACCCTAGCACCCGGAGCGCGGCGCGGAGGACGCCTAACCCCCCTCCATAGGAGGTTTCCACGATGACTGAAGCACTCGCCACGCGGCCCGATACCGCCATCGAGACGATGGTTCATGGATGGATCCAATACGCATCGGGCGCTTTCCCCGACGACATCCCCGACGAGAAGCTCAAGCGCGCCGCCACGCGGCTAAAGGTGGCAATCCTTTCAGTCCCGAAGGTTGACAAGTGCTCCGGGGTATCTATCGGCAAGTGCATCGCCCTGTCGGCGATGACAGAACTCTACCCTGGCGCTGGCGAGATAAAGCCGGACGTATGGTTGATCCCGCGAGACGTCAAGGACAAGAAGACGGGCCGGGTTATCCGCACCGACCTCAACTGGCAGATGGGCTGGCGGGCCTATAAGCGGCTCGCTTGGCGGACGGGATGGAATCTGACGGCGACGCTCGTCTACGACGGTGAGCCGTTTGCATTCTATGGCGGTACCGAGCCGCGCGTCGAGCATCAGATTGATATCGCAGGGGAACCTTCCTGGGAGCGGATGCGCGGAGGCTACGTGGTGGCAACCGGGCCGAACGGTGAGCGCGACGCCCGGTGGTTGACGAAGGAGCAAATCCTGAAGCGGCGCCGCGTTGCCCAGACGGATAACGTATGGTCTCAGTGGCCGCTGGAGATGGCACTAAAAACCCTGTACGCCTACGCCGGCGGCCGTGAAATGTTCGTGATGGACAGCGTGACTGCGAGGGCTATCGCTGCCGACAATCTCGCCGAGACCGGGGGGTTGACGGCGGTAGTCGAGAGCCGCCGCCGCCCCTCCACCGTCTCCGCCGCCCTCGCCGCCGGCCCCGCCACGATCGAAACGCAGGCCGAGCCCATCCCCGCCGAGGACGTGTCGCAAGCCCCGCCCGTCGCAGCCGAGACGGTCAGCCAGGGCGAGCCGGGCCGGGAGGCCGAAGGGAGCCAGGAAGAGATGGCCTTGCCGAGGCTCCAGGCCATGGTGAAAGCGAATCTGCTCGATCCGACAGAGCTTACTGACGGCCTCCGGGCCGCCGACCTGATCGGGACCATCACGCAGTGGGGCAAGCTCCAGGCGGACGTGCCCTGGGCCGAGGTGGAGCCGGTTGTCGCCGAACTGCGGGCGAAGCGATGACATGCTCTCGGCTGACGGGCGAGCCATGATCGACACCCCCGACGATGCCGTTGAGCTTGCCCGCCAACTCTCGGAGCTCAACCCCGGCCAGCGTGCCGCCTACCTCCGCGGCGTTGCCGGGCTCGACGGCAAGGTCCACCCCCTCGACCTTGCCGCGGCGGCGATCGTCCTGCTGGCGCGAGAGCTAGCCGGAGCGGAGAGGGATCTGATGCTCGGAGACGACTTCGAGCCGGTCGGGCGGAGGCCATGACCAGCGCCGAGCGCATCGCCCTTATGGAGTCCTGGGGCTGGTGGCCTGGCGCCGACGACACCCCGCCGCAAGCCGCACTGTCGCGGCTCTACGGCAAGCTCCACCACCTCTGGCGCGACGTTGAGCGGACCCCGGCCCGAGAGGAAGCCGTCCTCGCGCTGATCTGGCGCCTCCAGGAGGTGGTTGCAGCCGCGCTGAAGGACCTGGGCGCCGAGGGGTCGGCGGCGGCATCGAAGGAGCTGCTGGAGGTACTCGACCGCGAGCAGTCAGCGGCGTTCGAGAGGATGGCCAGCCTCCCCGCCACTGAACAGGAAGGAGTATAGCATGCGCGAGTATCACTGCCGCCTGGTCGTCTACTGCGACTGCGAGCCCTGCGTCGGGCGATCGTGCGGATGGGACCACTTCACCGGCCAGTCCTCCGGCGAGTGTACGCGGATTGCGACGGCGGCGGGGTGGCGGCAGACCAGCGACGGCGAAGGGGCCAAGGACATCTGCCCGTCCTGTGTCCGTGCGTTGCAAGTTCAGAAACTTGGGACGCCGGCACCGAAGGCGCAGATCGTCGATACGGTCGCCGCGCTGAAGAGGGCGGTGGCCTGCCCGGCGCGGCGCAGAGAATGCGAGGCGCGGGAAGAGGCAATGGCGCGACACGGCGAGGATGCGCCGCTGCGCGCCGGGCAGGTGCTCTGGAACGCCGCCGAGGATCTTGCTCCCGAGCTGGTCGAGGACATGCGGGGCGGGGAGCTCGACCCGTTCAGCTTCGACGACCGGATAGAGCCTTTCCTTCGCGAGTTGCTGCGGCGGGTGGCCGCAAGGTCGGCCGTTGCTGATTTCGTCGCCGAGCTCGACATCGCGGAGGAGGGGTAGCCATGGCCCGCGACTGGTCCGCCGAGTTCAACGCCCTGCCGCTGGAGGTGCGCACCGTCGGCGCCGCGCTCGAGTTCCGGACGCGGATCCAGCACCTGAAGATGGAGAAGCGCCGGCTCAAGAAGCGCTACCGGCAGAGCTGCCGCGAGATCGACGACCACATCCGGAACTGTGAGCGCGCCCTCCGCGACCTGGAGAGGCGGGAGCCCGCCGGAGCGACTGAAGGAGACCACGATGGATGAAGACCGCGACCCCCTCAACGACGTCCAAGCCATCGCCGAAGACCTCCAGAAGCGCGACTACCCGGACCGCGCCGCGGGCCAGGCGATCGAAATTCTGCTGCTGGCCGTCCGCGGCTTGCAGGCGACCGTGCGGCGGCAGGCTCAGCGGCTCGAGCGACTGGAGAAGTCGTGAGGATGGCAGAGCCAACCCCGGGTGAGTGATGCATAGCCTGGTCGACTGGCAGTTCTACGATGGCGCCCGCCGTGCCGGCGGGATCCAGCGCCTCGGCATGGAGGCATACCCGGAAGCCCCGCGACGCGCCACCTGGGGCACCGCCACGACCGGCCGGTGGACATGGGTCTACCGCGCGTCTGCCGATGGGGCCAATTGGATCCGCGACCCTGAGCCGGCGCGGTCGGCGCTGGTGCCCGCCGAGCCCGAAGAAAGAGCTTGACCTGGGCGGGGAAGGCGTGTAAGATGGGCAACATGAGAAGAATCAAAGCTACCGACGCGCGGAGCCTACGGGAGGTCCTAGACAATCTCCACTCCGGCCCTGTCGTAGTCACCAGGTATGGCACGCCCTCGGCGGTGATCGTCACCCCGAAGATGTACGCCGAGGCGATCGACTCGGCATCGTTCTCCCGGGAAGTCCACCGCTGGACGACCCCCGCGCCGCGGCTGTCGGAACTCGGCCTTGAGCGGGATGATATCCCAGGGCTCGGAGAAGCCTGGCCCCTCAGTGAAGACTTCGACGTCTCGGCGGGGTAGCCCATGCCACTCCCTGGCGAGAGCCCACCCTTCCCGACCTTCCGCGAACTTTGCCCGCGGTGCTCGTCCTGGCCGTGCGAATGCCCCGAAGACGAAGTCGCTGACACGTTGGCCGATTCGGACGACTTCGATGAAATGGCCGCCTGGGAGCGCGAAGCATGGGAAATGGAGTAGAACAGGAGGCCGCCGATGCCTGAGCGGGTCGACGACCCCTTCCTCTTCGACTCCGGGGCCTACTACGGCTCCGAGGCGGTGCAGATGATGGACGAGCGGCAGCTCAGAGCCCGCTGCCACCAGCTGAACCACATCACCGGCCCTGGCCAACCCCATAGGACCGATGCCGAGCAGGACGAGTTCCTGGCGATCCTGCGGCGCCTGGGGACGCACCCTGGGGATCCCGATGCCTGAGCGCAAAGAGCCGGCCGCCAAGGGGTCGACCGCCACCCTGGCGGCCCGCGTCCTCTGGCTGGTCGAGAATGCCGACGACCTCGAGTTCGAGATCGCTCCTGGCCCGGCGGCTCAGTGGTACTTCGCAGACTGGCTGGCAGACCGTGCCGTTCGTCGAATGTCGAGCACTGCTCGAGGAGTCCACATGGACAGCTTGAGCTACGCCTGGGGAGACCGTGTGCCGTGCTCTCTCCCGGCCGACGACGACGAGCTGCTGATGGGGGCGAAGGGGATCCCGGCCGGCCAAGAGGCCGCGGTGGCGGCGGAGGCCGCAACAGCCTGGGAGCAGGTCGGCGGGCGGTTGTGGCAGCGCGGCCTGCTCAAGACCTACCTCTCACAGCTGTGGAAGCGGCTCGAGAAGACGGCCGGCGGCTACAAGACACGGAAGAACGAGAAAGGGCTCTCGGATATCGCGAAAGCTCGCCAGGTGTTGACCTCAAACCCTCCTTACGGAGAGCCTGAGGACTCCTCAAGGACTGCTCCGGCAGAGCTCCCCCCTTCAGCTCCTACTCCTACTTCCCCTTCAGCTCCTACTCCACAGAACCCCCCTGCCCCCCGCGAAGGGGTTCCCCTGATCTTCAAATGTTCAGACGGGGAGCGGGAGATCACCCGTGACGAGCGAGTCGAGCTCGGGCTCATCATGGCCGAGCTCGAGATCCCCGAAGAGCTCCTCGACCCCTGGCTGGCCGACTTCGCCGAGACCCTGCGCCACCCCGGGGGCTGCTCGGCGATCTCGGTCAAGCTTGGGAAGTGCCTCGCCCGGAAGCTACGGCAGAAACCGCCGGTGGCCGGCTGCCGCTGCGATCCCGCTTTCGGCACCCACAAGCTGTGCGCCGTCCACGGGGAGCGGGCGCCGGACAACGGCAAGCCGAAGCGGCAGCGCTTCAACCCGAAGACAGTGGATCTGCCGCGGCCCCTCGACGTCGACGGATTCCGGGATCGGCTCGTCGCCTACCACGCCTTCCGCGGGAAGACGATCCGGAGGCAGTGGAAGCCGCAGACCTGGGAGAAGCGACTCGCCGAGATGGCCGAGTGGGGGCCGGGGGATGCGGCGGAGGCGATGCAGAAAGGGATGAAGAACGAGTGGCAAGGTCTCTTCCGTCCGAAGGCCGCCGGTGGCGGGCAGGGCGCCCACGGCGGCGCCCTCGGCCGCCTGCCAGACGAGCCAGGGGTGAATTTCTGATGTCCACCTGGCCTCGATCCGTCGAAGAGCAGGGGTGGCACCCGAAAGCCTTTGCCGAGGGCGAAACAGCGCGCCGCCAGGGCCGCCGGCTCGCCGACAATCCCCACGATGCGGGATTCCTCCGGGCTGACTCCTGGGAGAAGGGCTGGCTCGAGGTCGACCGCAAGATGAGAGGAGCGCCCGATGGCCGGCGTTGAGCTCGACGACCGCGAGCGGTTTGAGGCGGCGCAGAGGCTGCTCGAACGCCGGCGAGCCGAGCGCGGTATCGTGTCGGGCAAGGCGCCGCCGCCCCGGGCGCTGAAGGTTCCCTGGAGTCTCGACCCCGAGCGGGCCGCGGAGGTGATCGCGGCGGCGAAGGCCGCGCCAGCCGGGTGGGCTCCGTGCGAGTTCTGCCAGCAGGACGCCCCGGCCGGCGGATGCGACCGGTTGCGGTGCTGCGAACGGCGCCGGGCGCGGCGGTGGGCCGCGGGATCGAAAGAGCTGGTGCTCAACAAGAGCCGCACACCCGATGCCTACCGCGACAACTTCGACATCGCCCGCCTGCCACACCTCGCCGGCGACTTTCCGCGAGCCTTCGACTACGTCGCCAGCAACGGACTCGGGCACCCCGCATATCTCGACGCCCGCGCCGACGAATGGGCCGGGAAGAGCCAGGGGCAGAACCAGGTCAGCCTGATCGGGATGAACGGCCGCGGGAAGAGTCGTCTCGCCGCTGAGATGATGTTCCGTGCGATCCGAGCCCGAAGCGGTGAGATCGAGTCGGCGTGCTGGGTGACCGCCGCAGAGATTGGGTCCGAGGAGCGGGAGACACCTCTCGGGCAGCCCCGGCCGCTCCGCCACCGCTGCCGAACGTCAGGGATCGTAGTCGTCGACGACATGGGTTGGAGCGGGCGGGACGCCGAAGCGATGGCTAATCTTTGCGAGTGGCGGCACTCCCGCCGCCGCCCGACTATCTGGACGACTCACCTGCCATGGGCGAGCGGCCCGGGGCTGAACCTGCGGAAGTTCGCGCCGATGATCTATCGGCGGCTGAGCGAAGGATTAATCTTCCAACTTTAGGAGATGCTATGAACGCCCGCCAGCACGTAGCCATGTTCAACAAGGTGATGGCGCCGCACTTGGCTCCCGCGGATCACCTCTGAGGGCGGCATGGAGTGGGGGCCGTTCGGTCCTAGCGGGAACTGGACTTCGAGACGGATCGGGCCGAAACGATACCGATGGAAAGAAAGGTGAACGATGGAGCAGCAATGTAAAACGTGCGGCGGCTGGCCGCCCATCCTCGGCGGCGAGCACGTCTGTCCGCCGAAGTGGCGAGCGTGGGCCGAGTGGCTCTTCGACGAGGCCGACCCAGACCCCGAGGAAGGCATGGTGGTCTACGCGCGCGATGCCGAGAGCGCGGCAGAGGCAGCTTTCGAGAAGTACGAAGAAGACGAGCCCGCGGGGTCCGAAGAAGAGGTGTTCATCGTCGAGCCTGGGGCCGGCGGCGAGCGCTCGCGGTGGACGGTTTACCGCGAGTATAGCCCGACGTACCGGGCGGCGAGGAGCGAGAAGCCGGCGAAGGATTGCGAGCCATGACTCGTGAACGCCAGCTCCAGCGCGTGCTCGAGCGGATGGGCGGCCCCGCCGGCAGCCCGGTCGCCTTCGATCAGATACGCCACGTCGAGGAGGCGCTGGTGGCGTTGCTCAAGAAGCTTGCCGGCCGCAGTGAAGCCGCGGCGCTCAGGGGGCGGATGCTCTTCGGCGACTTCGGAGAGCGGGTGAAGGTACTGGCGAGGAGGGCGGTGGAGAAATGAGCGACCTTTCGAAGACTATCCGCGAGCTTGGCTGGAAGCCCGGCCCACGGTTCAGCGCGCCGCGCGAAACGCCCGGGGTCCTCAAAGCACAGTGGGGAAAGCTCCGAGGCTACGACCCCGACATCGTCTTCGCCGGCGGGGCGGGCACGAGCCGCGCCGATCGCTCGCTCCTCCACGGCGCCCTCTGTTGCGAGCGCGCCTATCCGAATCACAAATATCCTTTCGGGATCGGATGGGATCCGGCCCTGCTCCAAGAGTTGGCCGAGCGTGGATATGATCTCCGGACTCTGAAGTTCAGCATTCGAAAGCTGGTGGTGCGGGGTGGGTAGGCAAAGCACTCGCGACGCACAGATCGTCGCCGCCTACCCAGCCCGAACGATGGCGGAGATCGGGGCGGAGCACGGCGTGACTCGGCAGCGGGTGCAGCAACTGCTCGCCGACGCGGGCATCAAGGGGCTGAGCCATGCGGCCCGGCAGCGCGCACCCGTCGACGGCAAGCCGGAAGTGACGGGGCGAGGGCAGCGGCGGTGGAGCCGCGTCCGGCCCGTCGTGGCGCTCTCTCGCGCTTACCGGCGCGGCGAGGTCGACCAGGGGCCCGACGGGGTAGCCTTCCGCGATTGGCGGCCCGGCAAGGTGGTCAAGATTGGCGTCGTCGGGAACCAGCGGAAGACCTGGGGCCTCCGGTGGTTCCCGCGCCGGCCCCGCCGGGGCACTCTCCCCCGGGAGCAGGTGGAAAGTATTTCTCAGGCTTGGATAGACGGCACCTTACTGACCGGGGCCGATGGCGACTACGCCAGCAGCTGGCGACCTGGTCTCCGGATCCACGCCTCAGCCATCGCCTCTCTGCGGCACCAGCACGGCGAGGAGATGTTCCCGGCGCGGAGCCCTGGGAGGCCCCGGCATGGGTAGGCACCGGACCCCTGCCGAGCGGCGACGAGCAGCAGAAGGCGCCGTCCGCGATGGCGTGGCTGCGGCAGCCGGCCGCGCAAGGTGCGACGGCGAATCCATCCGTCGGTGGTGCCGAGAGTTCGGCCTGGAGCCCCGCAGGAGCCGCCAGGGGCCGCCGGGCCGGGCCGGCAAGATGGCGGAAGATTCTTCTTGACAGGGCCGAGGTGGATGTGCAAGAGTTAGAAATCATGGAAGTGCCGCTCACAAAGCTCCGCCACGAACTGCCGCGCATCCTCGCCGCTGTCGAGGGCGGCGGCGAGCGAGCCGTGATCACGCGCAACGGCCGGCGGGTCGCCGTCCTGGTGTCGATCAACGAAGTAGAGCCGGTTCTTCTCGGCTACCCGAAGACCGACCCGCGTCAAGTCGAAGCCTGGTGCGTCTCTCTGTGTGAGATCAAGGCGGCCCTCGACGAGCCGCATAAGCTGGCCCTGTCCGACGGCAGGAAGACCCCGGTGGACACCCCCGAGGAGAAACTCCGGAGGATCCGGTCCTGCATGGGGGCGTGGCAAGAGGAGGCAGCCCGGTGACCCACGACGAGCTCGTCGAGCGCGCCGCCCGGTGGCTACGAAACACCCGAAAGTGTGCCGCGGTCTTCACGGAACCGATCGCCTGGAAGGTCCGCGAGGTGCCCGATGCCATCGGATTCGACGCCAGCGGCCGGTCCATCGTCGTCGAGTGCAAGACGGTGCGCTCGGATTTCCACGGCGACCAGCAGAAGGTCTCTCGCCGGAGCGCCAGAAACGGCGGCCCGGCCCTGGGCGATGAGCGCTGGTATCTGGCAGGGCCTGGTGTGATCGCCGCGAGCGATAGCCTCCACGGCTGGGGGCTGCTGGAGTTGAAAGGCGACCGCTGCTACCGTCGGTCGGCGCCGACCCATGAGCCCAGCGACGGCGTAGCGGAACGGGCGCTTCTGGTTGCCCTTGCCCGCCGGGGCGATGAGCCTTGGGGCGGGGAGAATACCGAGCGGCCAGCAGCGGAAACGTCGCGTCTCACGTTTCGCCTGCCCGCCGACGAGCACGCCAAGATGAAGGCGGCCGTGGCAGGGGCCGGCGAAACGATCGAGGCCGTCGGGCGCCGCTGGGTTCGCGCCTATCTAGCCTCTCCGGGGCACGAGACGTGCCGGCCGCTTACTCAACAGGAGATCCAAGAGGCCCGCGTCCTGGCCGACGACCCCACGGCGGCCGAGAAGGAGCGCCAGCCGTGATGTTCGAGGTCCACCTGCTTCGCGTCGCCGAGCTGGCGAAGCTGACCGGCGTCGAGATCTTTGAGCTGATGACGAACGCCCGTCACATCGCCGGGCGGTACTGGATGTTCGAAGGCGAGCCCGAGTTCCTGGGGGTAGCGTGCGAGGACCTGGCGGTCGGGTCTACCGAGGCTCATGGAGACATGGGCGGCCGCGAGTTCATCGCCCATGCCACGGACGTCTTCCACCACGACTTCGGCGATGATCCGCAGGGCTGGGAGATGGTGCGGGCAGAGCGGTGGTTCTCCTCGCGGCTGGCCGAGTCAAAGCCAGGCCCGGACCCGGCTCCGCCCAGCGATAAGGCGGCACAGCGGGGGGCGGCCGAGGTCGAGTGGGGGACCGACGTGTGGCAGTGGGTCTGCTCCGACGGCGATTGGCACTACTCCGCGGTCGCAACCTGCCCGCGGTGCGGCTGCAATCGGCCAGAGCCGCCAGCGGGCACCCGCACCGCGCTGGATGCCGCCGACCTGCTCGACCTCCATCCCGACCTGGCCGAGCTCGGCGAGGGCCGCGGCAAGCTCCACCGAGCACTTCGCCGGGTGATCCAGGCACTCTCGGCGGCCGACGACGAGGACCTCGGGCACAACCCCGACGGCGCCCGGCCGCTTCTCCAGGCGATCCTCGACGGCCGGGCCGCCGGCGGGCAGTGGCTACGAGAGTTCGCCCGGGAGGTGGTGCTCCGTGCCTGACATACCCATGCCGACCCTCTGTCCGAGCGGCGGCCCCTTGCCTATGACCGCCGGAACCTTCCAATCTGCCTGCCGCCCTCCGCCCGGCTCGCATACGCCCCCCTCGGGGTGGTGGGCAGGTTCGAGCGTTCCGGGCCACGCGCGGCCCCCTGCCGGACAGCCGGCTTCCGCGCTCCCTCTGGGGGGCGCGGCCCCATTGAACGCCAGCCCCGGCAATCTCGGGGTGCTGATGGGGGCGACAGCGACACCGCCTCTGGCCGAGACCTCGCGGGCCAACACAGCGAGGGAGAGCTCCCCCGAGCCTTGGGCCACCCCCACGTCAAGCACCACGGCCGGCCAATCGGCCTACGCTTGTGGCGACGCGTGGGGGTCGTCGAGGGCTTCGGAGCAAAACAGGCTCCGCTCAGCCCCGGAAGAGGGAGCCCTCAAGCCTTCCACCTGTCAGCCTTGGACGATTCCTGCCGGGATAGAGCTGGGCGGCCGGCGGCGAGTGAGACCCCGCCGGGTGATCCCGCCGGGCACCCTGTCGGCCGCGCTTGATGAGCGGCAGGAATCGTCGAGGGCTCGCCGGGCAATAGGACTCGCCGGCGAAGACGGCCGGGCCGATCCGTGCTGCCGATCGGCGATGAGCCCGGGGGCCCTCACTTGGATCAGAACAGGAGAAAGCGATGCCAGGGCTATGGGTGTTCGACGACAAGATCATTGGTGGCAAATTCCTCGTACTGCGCCGCGACGGCAGCAAGCCCAAGTGGCCCTACATAGTGCTCGGGGCCGCGGACCCAGCAGCGCCGGCTGGGCTTCTGGCCTATGCCGACAGGTGCGAAGAACTCGGATACGACCCGGAGTATGTCGAGGATGTGCGGCACGGGCTAACGGGTGCGTTCGAGTCGTATCGCGCAATGAACGACTCCCAGGATCCCACCTCGCCTCCGGATCGCGAGGACGACCCGGAGATCATCGAGAAGATGATGGGATAGCCCTTTCGGCCGCATCCCCTGTCGAGGCTCCGGCCGCCGTGGCGGGGGTGGAGCGCCAGCATCGGCAAGCCGATCCGCACCGGGCTCCCTCCCCGGTGGCCGAGAGTGTACGGGGCTCTCGCTCCGCGGGTCGGCTTCCCGTTGCTGGCCGGTTCGACCAGCAGCAAGGTCGTCGAGGTCGCGGAGCTCTTCCCCGCGCCCTCGGAAACCCCGGCGACCTCGGCGGATTGTCCGTCGGGGCGCCACTCCTACCGGACCAGCGCCAACCCCCCGAGCCGCCATCCGGGCGGCGTCCGCTCGATATTCGGGGGGCTGGCGGTGACCCGGTCATTTCGATCGGAGCCATGAAACTTGGTGACGTGGAAGGTGGGCCAATGCGGCGGCAACATTCGGTATTCCGATGAATCACCACCCCCCGGGCAACCGGGGGATGGCTCTCGATCTCAGGGACGGCAGGAGTGCGGCCTTTCTGTTGGACGGTCGACTCTTCTCTCCTGCCGCCCCTGCGGCCGAGTAGCCGCACCCACCGTCGTGGTGGGTGGTGTACTCAGGCCCCGCCCCAGCGGGGCCATTCAATCCGACTCGAAAGGTAAAGCCGTGAAGATCATCCAAGGAGCGACTCTATTCCTGGCCCTCGCGGCGGCGGTTCTCGGCCGTGCCGTCGAATTCTCCGAAGAGCAGGTGCTCGCCCTGGCCCTCGCCGGCGCCGGCATCTACCAGCTGGTCGCTAGGTACGTCCTCCACCGCCAGGCGGCGGACCTTGGCCTGCCCGACCCGCGTATCTTCTACGGTGTCACGACGTCATGGATGGTACTGGCCAACGCTGTCCTTGCCTTGATCCTTCTCTTCGGCGGCGCGGCCCTGCCCCTGCCGGAGTGGACGTTCCAAGCCGCGCAGCTCCTGGCGTTCGCCGTTGGGCAGATGCGGCTCCAGGCCGCGAGCGCACGGGTGGGGACACGGAAAGAACTCGAAAGCCTCCGTGCGGTCGCAGGGTGGAGGCGGCGCTGATGATCGAGATCCTCTTCCCCGTCCTTACCTTCGCCCTGGGCGCGCTGCTCGGGGTACTAATAGATACCATGGCGTTCCGCCGCAGGCTCCCGCTCCGGGACCGCCTCCCGCTGGCGTCGCCTGGGTGGGAGCCTGGGTGGAAGGTGACCACCTCCCGCCGCGTGCCCCGGGACGCGGGGGGCGCTGACGGAGCGGAGGAGGTGCCCGATGTGTGAAGTCCTCGAGCTGGCCTGGCTTCTGGCCCAGATCCTCTTCCCCCTGGGCCTCTTCATCCTCGGCGTCGCTATAGGGCGCTATTGGTTCCCGGTGGCGGAATGAGCGGCACCTGGGTCCGCCCCGCCGTCATCCTTCTCGCCGCCCTCAGCCTTGCCGGCTGCAACTGGTGCGAGAGAGCGGCCGACCTCGCCCTCGCCATCGACGTGGCCGACGCCGCCTGCAAATCCGGGCTCGGCGGGGTCACCGGGCGAGAGGATGCCTGCGGGTGGGTGGCGAAAGCCCAGAGGCACCTGCCGGCGCTCCAGGCCAGGTGCGCCGCTTGCCACGGCGGGTTGATGGCCGGGCCGCCGCCGGAGCTTGACCGCGACGACCGGGCAGAGCTCCAGCAGCTCCGCCGGGAGTACCGGCGGAACGAGAAGCGGTGGCTGCCGGCGTGGGAAGTGGCGGTCGCCAGCGCCGCCGCCGAGGAGGCGCGATGAGCGACGCCATCTCCGCCCCTCCCTGGCGCGGCGCGCTCGTCAGCGAGCCGGTTGCCGTGCGCCTGCCGGCGACTCTCACCGAACACCTCGAGGGCCTTCAGCTCCGGCACTTCTCGCCGGACGAAATCATCCGCGCCTGCGGCGGCGGCGAACCGCCGTGGCACCTCTGGGGGAACATCGTCCCGACGCTGATCGTCGCCGACGCGGCCCGGGAGGCGATCGGCCGGCCGACCAAGATCACGTCCGCGTGGCGGTCAGACGAGTACAACTGGCAGAATGGCGGCAAGGAGTATTCCCAGCATCCCACCTTCACGGCTCTCGACCTTGCCGTCCTGGTCGGGAGCTGGAAGGCCCGGGCGCAGCGCGAGCTACAGGACCTACTGGCATCGTGGCGCGGACGGCGGTTCTTCTCGCCCGTGCCGTTCAAGCGCGTCGAGGTGGACTGCGTGCCGTTCGCCCCGCTCGACACCTGCGCCGGATGCTACTCGTTCATCTTCGAGGGCGGGATCGGCAGGTACCCGGCCCCGGGATGGCCGAAGTTTTTCACCCACCTCGACACCCGGGGGATTCGGGCGGATTGGGGGGCGCGGTGAGCACGAGGCAACCACGGACGAAGGAAGAGGCGTTCGCCGCAGGCGCGATAGAGAAGCTCGGGCCGGTCGCCGATGGGACCAACACCGGCGTGATCATCTTCGCCTTCGGCTACGGAGAAGGCGGGAGCATGGGATACGCAGCAACCTGCCGTCGCGAAGACGGCGCCGCGGCGCTTGTCGAATGGCTCGAACATCAATCCCCTGAGATTCTACGCCAGGCCGTGAGGCGCTGGCAGATGCGCGGGCGGCTCGGCCAGGGGGCGGAAAGGATTCAATGATGGCCACCCTATCGCGGAAAGGCAAAGAATGAGCGCTCAAGACACTGCTAACCTCATCGGTTCCCACCTGCGACACTGGGCGTTCGTCCGCCTCGGGCTGCTGAAGATCCGCCAGGATCTCGAGCGGCGAGGTGAGGAGCACGACCTCTCGAAACTCAACCCCGACGACGAACTCGCCGGCTTCTCCCGGATCAACGCTACGGCCCGGGAGCACCCCTACGGCTCCGACGAGTACAAGGCGGCACTCGCAGCGGAACAGCCGACCATCGCCTCGCACTACGGCGCCAACAGCCACCACCCGGAGCACCACCGGACGCCAGCCGAGATGGGGTGGCTCGACCTGGTCGAGATGGTCTGCGACTGGAAGGCTGCGCAGATGGCCTACGGCCGGCAGAGCTGGTCAAAATCGATGCAGGTCAACCGCGGCCGCTGGGGCGGGAAATTCACGGCGGGGCAGTGGTGGCTGATCGAGCAGGTCGCCGCTTTTCTTGACGACGCCCCGGAGACGGCGGCGGCGCTCCGGGACGGCGACGATGCTTGAGGCCCTCGGCGCCGCTCTCACGCTCATCGGCCTCGCCCTCGGCCTCGCCGCCCTGCCGGCCCTGGTGCCGGTCGACGACGAGCCGGTAGCCGAGCCGCCGGGGCGGACCAGGGGGACGGAAGAGCCGGGACCGTCGCTGGCGTTGCCGGATGCCGGCCCCGGCGATCTTGCCGAGAACTACTCGGCGCACTTGGCGCTGGAGGATCTCATCTGATGATCGACCCCGCGAAACTCCTCGAGGCGTCCGCGGCGGCGGCCTACGCCTCGAACCTGGCCATGGGGCAGGCGGCCGTGGTGCTCGCCGCGGTGGCCGATGCCAGGCCCGATGAGATCGCGATCGCCGGCCGCCTGGCGCAGATCTCCGCCGACCTCACCCATGCTGCTGGCCACCTGGCCCAGCGGGCGAAGGAGTTGACCTGAGATGCCCCGCCTGATCCCCTTCGCCTCGACCTGGCGCCAACTCGAGGACGGCTCCGAGGATACCACCCGCTGCGGCGGCAAAGACGGCCCGGCCTGGGCCAGCCTGCGGCCCGGCGATCTCCTGACGCCGATCGAGTGGTCGCCGAGGATCGGCCCTCGGTGGGTTTGTTGGGCGTGCGGCGTGGCTGGGGGGAAGGCTTCGGCCGCCAGCGGGATCTCGCTCCCATGCAGGCACGATCTAGAGATGGCGGAATGCCGTGGACCACGCCGCGGAGACGACCTCATCGTGCTCGACGTCGAGTCGGTGCGGCTCGGCGAGATCACACGCGCCGAGGTCGAGCGAGAGGGCTTCCCGGGGTGGGGGCCGAAAGAGTTTCTGCGGATGTATGCCGGCGTCCCGCAGCGGAGCGATCTGGCGTCGCCGGCCGTCAACGCGCGGCGAAGCGATAAGGCGAACGCCGCCCGCGACTGGACCGTCACCCGGATCCGCTTCGCCCGCGTCGGCCCCGGCGGGCGGGCCTACCGGCAGGCGATCACCCGCGAGCTCGGCCAGTGGCCGGAGATCGAGGGGCTGAGCGTCGAGCGAGCCCGCGAGCACATCCCAGGGGCCGAAGGCCCAGAGGCAGGGCGATGACCGCGGAGATCAGGCGCCGCCGAGCCCTGCTGGCGGCACAGCAGTGGCAGGCCGCCTCCGTCGGCCAGCTGCGACGGACCGCCGCGGGCGCGACCCGCGCCGACGTCGAGATGGCCCTCGCCGCCGTCTGCGCCGCCCAGCGGTACCGTGACGCGCCGCGAGGCCAGGGCCTTGTCGCCACCACCGATCCCCTGCGAACGGCCGGCCTGGCGTACCTGCGGTACCAGCAGCGGGGCCTCAGGCCAGACCGGGGCTGGCAGGACATCGCCCCCGCCAACACCGCCGGCGGGTTCGGCGTCTACCAGGGCCGGGTGGTCGCCGGCCTCGCCGGCACGGACGACGGGCGGGACTGGTGGCAAAACCTCCGGCTCTGGCCCCGGCCGGTCGAGCGCTACAGGGTCAGGGGCAAGGCGGCCGCCGGGTTCCTGGCGCACGGCAGGACGTGGGACGCCGCCGCCGGCGAGCGCATCATCGAGGCTGCGCAGGCCGGGGACTCGCCGCGGGAGGTCCTCTTCGGCCTCCACTCGCTCGGCGGTGCCGGCCTGGTGACGGCGGTCCGAGTTGCGGCCGAGGGGATCCCAGCCACCGTCGTGATGTTCGGTACGCCGCCGGGGCTGGACCGCTCCGCCCGTAACTCGCTCGCCAAGGCGATCCCGTCGCACCGGGTCCTGCTGGTGCGCACCGCCGCGGACCCCGTGCCCCGGCTGCCGGTGGTCTCCTGGATCTGGGAGCACCCCCACGGCCGGGTGCTGACGGCGTACGACGACCCGCTGGCCGGCCCGAAGCTCGCCGAGAGCGAGGACACCTACCGTACGCTCCGCAGAAAGGCGCTCGGCCGCCGGTGGCGCCGGTGGACGTCGGCGACCCGGTGGGGGCCACACGCCCTGTTGGGCTCGTACTGGCGGGCGATCATGGGGGCGGACCGGTGAACGTGACTGAAGCCTCTCTCCGCTTGCGCTGGAAGCTCTTGCTGCGGGGCGCCGTGTGGCTCGCTCGAGAGCGGCCGGAACAGCGAGAATGTCTTTTTGTCGATCCTCGCAGCGTCGAGGATACAGAACCCACACTCGCCTTCGATGAAGATCTCCGGCTGTTCGGAGTGACGATGGACGTCGGTGCCTGGTGATGAAGCGACCGCCGGGCTCCCGGCGGCGAACGAAGAAAGGGGCCAGATGAAGATCTCGGTATCTATTCCAGGCAGCCTCCGCCAGCAGCTGGCGGACCACGAACAAACCGCCGGCGACGCCGGGCTCCCCGATACCATCGGCCGCCTGCTGGCGGTGATCGCCGGCGTCGACCCGGAGGTCCTGGCGCTCGTCGAGGCGCACCGCGGGAGCTCGTCGCCGGCCATGGTGCTCGAGTGGGGCATCCGGCTCTGGCACGAGGAGCTCCAGCCGTGATCCCCACCGCCGCCCAGCAGGCCGAGATCCACAAGCTCCGCCGGCAGGCCAAGCTTTCCCGCGGTCGCCTGGCCTGGCTTGCCGGCGTCGGCTCGACCTGGGCCACGGCCGCCGAGAAGGGCCGCGAGATGCCCGTCGAGAAATTCAAGCGGGTCCTCCGGGCTGTCCGGAACCCCGCTGCCGCCGAGAGGCGCCGAGAGGCCGAGGACGGGATGACGCGCCGAGACAAGCTCGAGGACGCGCCCGATCTCCTGGCCATGCTCGAGCGTTTCCGCGGCGCCCCGTCATCTCCCCGCGGCAGGGGTTCGAGCCTCTCGGCGATCGGCCAGGGGCCACCCGGGTGACCTGCCGCCGAGATGCCTCACATAACCAACAGGAGAGGAGATCGAGATGGGAATGCGCGTCGCTGGGAGGCCGGTGGTGAGTAAGAAGCGCAACGGCCTCGGCGTCCTCTACCGTCCCGTCTCGACTGCCGACGTTCTACGCGCCGTCCTCGAGCCCCGGCGAGCCGACGACGTCGGCGCGAAACTCTGGCCACATCTCCACGGCCGCGAACCGTCCCGCGGCGGCCCGAGCGCCTGCTACGCCACGGCGGCGCGGATGCTGGGCAGGCTCCGCCAGCGCAGGCTGGTCGACTACCAGATCCGCGACTTCGCCCCGGGTGATGGCAGGGACCACCGCTGGACCATCACGGCGGCGGGGAGACGCCTGTTGGAGGCAGAGCGGAAATGACCAGCCGCGATCTCCTCTTCGCCGTCCTGGTCGCCGTCACCCTCACGGCCTCGACGTGGGGCGCCGAGGCGCCGTCCCCCGACTCGACCGGGCGCCCTGGCCTGGCCCTCGAGCCGCCCCCGTTCACGATCGCGATGACCAAGGACGGCACGGTCGCGGTCGGCTCGGCGCTGGTGCCGGAGCCGCCATGGACCCCTGGGGAGCCCGTGCCGCGCCCCCGCTGGTACGAGTGCCGGCGTCCGGCGAACGCCGGGCCAGCCTGCGAGCATGAGCCGCCAGCGGTGCTCGACCGCGAGCTCGTCGCCTGCCTCGCCGCTGGTGTGCCCCCGGGGCGGACGTCGTGGGCGGCTGGGGATTGCCGGTGCCGGCTGGTGCGGGGGGCCGCAGTGAACGAACCGAAGGAAAATGAGATGGCAGAGATCCCCCTTGAACGCGCGCGCCGACGGGTCAGCCGGGCCGTGAAGACCGGCATCAGGGCCGGCGGGATGCCGTTCATCGACTGAGGGGTAGAAGATGGCGAGACCACCCGCTCGACCCGATGGGCGATCGGTGCGGGTCGCCGTATTCTCC
>JAAELT010000420.1 GCA_024226315.1 bacterium
AGGATGAAGTTGGCGAATACCGGCCCGGTCTTGGTCTCGAAAGAGACCGCGGCCTGGTTGTAGATCACGGTGACGACGATGTCCGCCGGCAGCAGGTCGGGGGTGAACTGGATGCGGTGGAAGCTGGCCTGGCAAGCGCGGGCGAGCAGGTTGACGCTGCGCGTCTTGGCCAGGCCGGGCACACCCTCGATCAGGGTGTGGCCTCCGGCCAGCAGCGACACCAGCAGCCCCTCGACCAACTCGCGTTGGCCGACGATGCCGGTGGCCAGGTTGTCGCCCATGCGCGCGATCAAACGCTGCGCGTCTTCGGTGTCGAAGTGCATGTAAAGTCCTCAGGGAGTTGAAGTGAGAACGGTATCTCCCGAGTCGATCGATGCGCAAGGTGCCAGAATCGACTTGGTCAGAAGCTCGACCTTTTTGTCCAACCTTTCCCCTCGGTCTCCCGTATGATCGGGACGGCCTTTCGCCGAAGGCCGAGAGGAAACCACACCATGAGATCTCTCAAAGTTCCAGCCCTCGGGCTGTTGTTGCTCGCCCCCCTGACGGCTTGTCAAGAGGGTGAGACGGAGGGCGCGCAAGACGTTGCGGTGGAAGAGATCCCGGTGACGACCGCCTCCGAAGAGGCCCGGGCGGACTTCGAGGCGGCCCGCGCCTTGCAGGACGTTGGGCGTTACCAGGAGGCGAATCCGCTGTTCGAGAGTGCGGTCCAGAAGGACCCGGGCTTCGCCCACGCATATCTCTCGATCGCCCAGACGGCAGCCTCGGCGCGGGAGTTCAAAGACAACCTGACCCGGGCGCAGGAGAACCTCGACGGCAGGAGCGAGGGCGAACGGTTGCTGGTCGAAATCACCGAGACCTTCCTCGGCAACGACGCCACCCGGCGACTGGAGCTGGCGCAGAAGCTGTGTCAGCAATACCCGCGCAGCCCACGAGCGTGGCTCGTGCTCGCCGGCGTGCAGGCCGATCAGAACCAGCACGAGGCGGCTCGGGAGTCGATCCAGCGGGCTCTGGAGCTCGATCCGGCCTTTCTGCCGGCGCACTTTCGGGTCTGGGGTTCCCACCTGTTCGACGAGCCGAAGGACTTCGCCCGTGCCGAGACGGCGATGCTCGAGTGCCTCGAGATCGCCCCGGACGAAGCCAAGGTGCACGAGAACCTGGGCGACGTCTACCGCGCGATGCAGGCCCTCGACCGCGCCAGGGAGTCCTATACGCGGGCGGTCGAGATGGATCCGAGCCTGTCGGTGGCCAACATCAAGAAAGGCCACATCAATTCCTTCCTCGGCAACTTCGACGAGGCGCGGGCGGCCTACGACGTGGGGGTCGAGGGCGCCCAGGGGCCGAACCGCATCACCTACGCCAACTACCGGGCCTTCGCCCACCTCCATGCCGGCGACCCGGGCGCCGCGCTCGAGGAGCTCGCGGGCCTGGTCGCTGCCGCTGATCAAGCGGAGATCCCCCAGGACCAGGCTTTCGGCGCCAAGATCTTCACCCTCGACAACATGGCGATGATCGCTCTCCATAACGACCTCTTCGACGACTCCGAGAAGATCATCGAGGAGCTCGCCGCGTTGGTGCGGGCGACCGCCGAGAGCGTCGACGACCCGGATTTCACGCGTCGTCAGGAAGCCAACATCCTGCTGTGGCAGGGCCAGTTGCTGGCGCGCCGGGGCGACTACGACGCCGCGCGCGAGAAGGCCGAGGAGTATCGGGTCCTGCTCGAGGGCGACAACAACCCGCGCCGGTTCGAGGGCTACGAAGGGGTGATGGGCCTGATCGCGCTACGCCAGGGCAACTACCCGGAGGCGAGCGAGCACATCCGCAAGTCGAATCTCAACATCATGTACATCAAGTACCATCTGGCGCTCGCCGAGGAGGGCGCCGGCAACCTCGAGGAAGCGCGGAAACTGTTCCGGGAAGTGGCCGAGTGGAACTTCAACTCGGTCGGTTTCGCCCTGGTGCGCAAAGACGCGATGGCGCGGATGGCCGGCTGAAGCCGCGATGAAGCCGCAAGAGACGGTCGGCCGTACCACCACGCGTGACGGTCGCGACCTGGTCCTCTACCACCGCGACGGCGTGTACCAGATCCGCCTCGGCGGCATGGAGCTCATGTCGAGCCGTGCTCACGGTTCGGAGGCGGCGCTGGCCGAGCTGGCGCGCCAGGCTGTGCGTCACGTTCCTGCACCGCGGGTGCTGATCGGCGGCCTTGGGATGGGGTTCACCCTGCGTGCGGCGCTCGATCACTTCCCGCGTGGCTCACGCCTGGTGGTGGCCGAGTTCTTCCCCGAGGTGGTGGCCTGGAACCGAGGCCCTCTGGCCCACCTGGCACGTCGTCCGCTCGAAGACCCCCGCGTGGAGCTGCGCGAAACCGACGTCGCGAACGCGCTCGAAGATGGCGGTTTCGACGTCATCCTGCTCGACGTCGACAACGGCCCGGCAGCCTTCACCCTGGATTCGAACGGCCGTCTCTACACCCCCGAGGGCACCCAGCGCGTCGCCCGGTCACTGACCGCCGCCGGGGTCCTGGCCGTGTGGTCGGCGGCGGACGAGCCGTTCTACGAGCGCCGTTTGCGGCGCGCGGGCTTGGCGGTCAAGCGCGAGCGAATCCCTGCCCGCGGCCCCGGCGGCGGTCCCCGGCACACGATCTACCTCGCCCAGCACTCGGGCGGCGGTAAACGTCGGCGCCGCCGATCCAGGCGTTCAGCTCACCCCGCTGGGCGGAAGAGCAGACCGTAGGAATTCCGGGCTTGGGTGGCACTGGCGGTTTGCCCGCCAGTGTCAGCTCGGCCGGCGAAGAATACTGGTGGGCAAGCCACCAGTGCCACCCGAGCTTCGAGATGAAGCCGGCGCGGCTCCAGGCGGGTTATCCTGATGGTTCGTCATGAGCGACCGCGGCTTCATCCTGGAACCTACCTACCGCGTCGAGGCCGGCAAGGCGGTAGTACACCTTTTCGGTCGCCTCGAGAGCGGCGAGACCTTCCTGGTCCGCGACGACCGTCAGACCCCTCATTTCTACATCCGGACCGCCGATGCTGACCGGGCGCGGCAGCTCGGCGCCACCAAGCTCACACCCACCAGCCGGGTGAGCCTGGCGGGTGAGCCGGTGTCGCGAGTCAGGCTGCGGCTGCCGTCGGACACCCCGGCCTTGCGCGATCGGCTGATCGCCGGCGGCGTCCAATGCTTCGAGGCCGACGTGCGTTTTGCCATGCGCTTTCTCATCGATCTGGACATCCGGGGGTCGCTGGAGATCGAGGGACGCTTCAAGCAGGGCGCGCGCATCGGCCGGGTGTACCAGAATCCTACCCTTGCCGCCTCGGACTGGGCGCCTGAGCTGCGGGTGCTTTCGATCGACATCGAGACCGACCCCCGCGCCCGGCGCCTGCTGTCGATCGCGCTCGACGGCTGTGGTGTCTCGGAGGTGATGCTGTTCACTCCCCGGGGGTGGCAGACGCCGGCCGGCGCGGTGCCGTTCAGCAGCGAGCGGGATCTGCTGCGCGCCTTCTGCCAGCGCCTGCGAGAGCTCGACCCGGACGTCCTCACCGGCTGGAACGTGGTCGACTTCGATCTGCGGGTGCTGGTCGACATGGCGCGGCGCTTCGGCCTCGTGCTCGACATCGGCCGCGGCTCGGGCTCCGTCCATTTGCGCGAGTCGCGCATGCCCTGGAGCACCCACGAGGCGATCGTCCCCGGACGGGTGGTGGCCGACGGCATCCACCTGTTGCGCGGCGCCTTCATCCGCATGGACGACTACTCTCTCGACACGGTGTCGCGCGAAGTGTTGGGCGAGGGCAAGACCGACATCGCCTCACCAGCCGCCGGTGGCGACAAGGGCAAGCAGATCCTCGACGCGTTCCGCCACGACCGCGAGCGTTTCGTCCAGTACAACCTGACCGACGCCCGGCTGGTCTCCGAGATCCTCGGCCAGCTCCGGCTTCTGGACCTGGCCGTGGAGCGCAGCCGCCTCACCGGCCTGCCGATCGATCGCATTTCGGGCTCGATCGCCGCCTTCGACTTCCTGTATCTGAGCGAGCTGTACAAGCGGGGCATCGTGGCACCGAGCGTCGGAGGCGGCGACGGCGACGAGGCCGCGAGCCCCAACCTCGGCGGTCACGTGCTGGAGCCGGTCACGGGTCTGCACCACAACGTCCTGGTGTTCGATTTCAAGAGCCTCTACCCGAGCCTGATCCGTACCTTCCAGATCGACCCGCTGGGCTACCTTCCCGAGCCGGGCCCGGGCGACGATCCGATCGTTGCCCCCAACGGCGCGGCCTTCCGCCGCGAGCCGGGCATCTTGACCGACATCCTCGACCGCCTCTTCCCGCGTCGGGAAGCCGCCAAAGCGCGGGGCGACGGCGTGGCCAGCCACGCCATCAAGATCCTGATGAACTCCTTCTACGGCGTGCTCGGCACCCGCGCCTGCCGCTTCTATCGCCCGGAGGTGGCATCGGCGATTACCAGCTTCGGACAAGAAGTGCTGCTGTGGGTGAAGAAGCGCATAGAGCAGCGTGGCTTCCAGGTGCTCTACGGCGACACCGACAGCCTGTTCGTGCTCTCTGACCAGCGGACCTCCGCGGCCGCCCGGGCAGTGGGCGGCAACCTCACCAGGGAGCTCGACGGCCGGGTCGCCCGCTGGATCGAAGAGCGCTGGCGGCTCGAAAGCCGGCTGGAGCTCGAGCTCGAGACGCTCTATCGCCAGCTGATGCTGCCGCCCATGCGCCACGGCCGCGGCGGTGCCCGCAAGCGCTACGTCGGCCTGGTCGGCGAGGGCGAGGAGGCAGAGGTCGTCTTCACCGGCATGGAGGTGGTGCGCCGGGACTGGACCGAGCTCGCCAAGCGGGTGCAGCGCGAGCTCTACGAGCGGCTGTTCGCCGGCGAGCGGATCGAGGACTACCTGGCTCTGGTGGTGGCCAACCTACGGCAGGGCCGGCTCGACGACCTGGTCGTCTACCACAAAGGCCTGCGCAAGAGCCTGGACGAGTACACCTCCACCACACCCCCCCACGTGGCGGCGGCGCGCAAGCTGTCGCGCAAGCCCGGCCGAATCATCTCCTACGTCATGACCACCGACGGCGCCGAACCGATCGAGGAGCGCCGGCACGAGATCGACCACGAGCACTACGTGCAAAAGCAGATCCGGCCGGTAGCGGAGCCGGTGCTGGCGATCCTCGAGCTCGAGTTCGACAAGGTGATCGGAGACGACACGCAAATGGAGCTTTTCTGAGCTCCCAGGCAGGCGGATCACTGAGCCGGCGGCGTGACGTTCTTCGGCGGCGGTTTCGGCGGCGCCGGCGGCTCTGTGCGGCCGAGCTGCCAGCGCGCGATCAGCACGGTGATGATGAAGAGGATGATCTCGTCGATGAACCAGATCGGGTCCGGGATCAGGAGATCGAGGACGAACAGGGACGCCACCACCAGAAAGAGGTGTGACGACTTGAGCCGCTCGGCGATCTGTTTGAACCTGTCGACGAGGCCTTCGGTCTTCTCGGTCATGAAACCGATTCTATCCCAGCCAGTCGACGACCCGCTCCATCGCCCGCAGCACGTCGCCACAGCACCGTTCGAGGAAGTCGTTGCCCGGATCGCCGTTTCCGGGGACGCGCGCGATCTCTTCGAGCGCGCGGGCGCCGTCGAAGTCGACGTAGCAGAGCCGGGCGGTGAGCTCATCGGTCGGCCGGCCGAAGGGCAATCCCGGCAGGGTGGCGACGCCGGTGTCGGCGAGCAAGCGCTCGCACAGGGTCGGGCTGCCCGTGATGCCGCGGGCGGCGAGACGCTCGGCAAAGGGGGAGAAGTCGGGAAAGATGTAGAAGCCGCCCTCGGGCTCGTGGACACGGACCCCGGCCGCGCGCAGAACCTGAGCCGAGCGGCGGCCGAGAGCGCCCAGGATCCGCCGGCAGCCGGCGAGGTAACGATCGAGGTCGTCACCGCCCCGGAAGGCTTCGACCGCCGCCAGCTGGATCGGCGCCGAGGCGGCGGTGAAGGTCTCGCTGGCCACCGCGCCCATGACCTCGTGCAGAGCCGCCAGCTGCCGTGGGAAAACGAAGGTCCCGAGCCGCCAACCGCCTGCGCCGCACCACTTCGACAGCCCGGAGCTGACGATGGTGCCCTCGGGGTAGAAGCGCGCCATCGAGGCGTGCCCGCCGGCGAAGTGCAGCCGGCCGTAGATCTCGTCGGCGAGGATCAGGATCCGATGTCGGCGGGCGGCCTCGGCGAGGTCGGCCAGCTCGGCCGGGGAGTAGGTGTTGCCGACCGGGTTGTTGGGGTAGTTGAGGATCAGCAGCCACGGTCCGGCGCCTCCGGCGCAGGCCGACGTCAGCCGCTCGGGATCGACCTTCCAGCCGTCCTCGAAGGTCGTTGGGACGTGCACCGGCCGGCGCCCGAGGATGCGCGCCTGGGGCGCGTAGGAGACCCAGCTGGGTGACGGGATCAGCACCTGGCCACGAAAGATCAACTGCAGCAGGAAGATGAGCTCCTTCGAGCCGGGGCCGATCATCACTCCGTCGGCGGAGGCGTCGATGCCGTCGAGCTGCCGGTGGTGCTCCGCCACCGCCGCGCGCAGCTCTTCGAGGCCGCGGACGGGCAGGTATTCTTTGCGTGGAGCGTGGCGCCGCAACGCCTCGACGACCCTTTCGGGCACCGGGAACGGCGACTGGCCGAAGCCGATCCGGTAGACGTGCCGGCCTTCTCGCACGAGCGTCGCCGAACGCTCGTGAATCGCCAGGGTGGCCGATTCGCCAAGGCTCGAGACGTTGCGATGGACGTGATCGGCGGCCGATTCTATTGGCTCGGGAGCAACGGTCTTCTCAGCGACGGCCATCGTTCTCCTTGCGCAGACGCCCTACCAGGTAATGGTGTAGACGCAGGAACTGGCGTCGTTTTTCTTGCACGGCGCGTCGTCCTCGTGGCGGACGTCGACCAGCGATCCCGAGGGCTCGAACATCTCGGCCAGAGCCGAGATGATGCCGCGGTCGAAGTCGCAGGGGTATGGATTGTCACAAGTCATCTGGCCGGTCCTCATTCCCAGGACGCGGAAACGATAGTGGCCGACCTCGCCGCCTCGGTGAGAATTCCGGTAGGCGCCGTCGAGATCCGCCAGGACGGTCTCGATCGAGTCGATTCCCGGCGGAAAGAAGTGCTGCTGCGGAATCTGCCTGCCGATCTGGTAGAGGGTGTTGGGACCGACCTTCTCGGCGATAGCCTTGAAGGAGTCGAGCCAGGCCTGCTGGGAATACCAGCCGCCGGGCTGGGGGTCGCTGATGCCGTTCTCGTCGAGGATGCCTATCGCTAGACGTTTGAACGCACCCATGACGTTGACCAACGATAGGACGACCTCGCCGAGTACCTCGACCCGGGGGGAAAAAGCCTTGAACTGAGCCATCTACGCCTCCTCGACCAAAAAAGGCCACACCCGTGAGAATCTCTCGACCGCACTTTAGCATGCCGGCCGAAAGACGGCGTAACTTCCCAAGCCTCCGATTAAGACGTAAGATGAGGACAAATCAACGCAGTCCGACGGAGAGGGGTGTTCGATGAGTCGCATGAAATCGATTCTGGGTCTCGCGATCGGACTGGCTGTCCTGATTCCGGGGCTCACCCCGGCCCCGGCGGCAGCGCAGAGTGATCTCGGCGAGATCGCCACCGAGCTGATCTCGTGTTTCGCCAGCTGCGAGCTGCAGTTGAACGATATGCTGAGCGCCTCGATCGGGTCCGGCGCGGACGAGCCCTACCAGAGCATGCTGCTCGAGATTCACCGCGCCGGCGCGGTGAGCTCGTCGACCGCCTTGAGGAAAGGGGTCAGGGCCGTGCCTCGTTTCGGCACGCTGACCGAGAGAGGCAATCTCTCGAGGTTCGAGCAGATCGCTCGCAACAGCCTGATCCTCGAGCAGTGCGACGTCGTGCTCGCCATGCTCGACGACCCGCTGGTCGGCGACGCCGCCAGGCAGAACGCCGCCTCGAATTTCGTGGTCAACTCCAGAGATCTGCTGGAGCAGCTGGTCGAGACCATGGACGGCCGTCTGGCCCCGTGGGTGGTCCCGCAGTTCGCGGTCTTGAAGAGCATCGAAGCCACCGCCTCGGCGGCCGGGTCCTCGGCCGGCTCGACTGCGCTCTCGATTTCGCTACCCAAGGGCTTCGAGTAGGGGCCCATTGTCGAGCCCGTAAGCGGCGACGGCCGGGAGGCTTCCTGGCTAGGCGGCGCCCGCGGTCCGAGCTTCGGTTTCCCTGGCCGCGGCGGCGAAGCGGCGGATGACGTCGCCGGTGGGCTCTACGGCGTGCACCCCGGCCACACTCTTGCCGGCCTGCAGGAAGTCTTTCGACGAGAAGCTCCGTAGAGACGAGCGCTTGAGCTTCCACAGCGACTGCAGGGAGTAGATCATCCGCATCCAGTGCTTGGTGCGGCGCCCGCGCAGCATCCAGCGGGCGAAGGGGCCGGCTTTGGTACCGATCTTGTCGAGGTAGGGGGTTCGGATCACCGCCACCGGTACGCCGGTGATGCGCTCGGTCAGCACGATGTCGTCTTCTTGCGCCTCGACGATCGCCCGCTTGTAGTCCTCGTGCGCGTTGCACTCGGTGGTGGCGATGAACCGGGTGCCCATCTGCACGCCGGCGAAGCCCATCTCGAGCGCCTCGACGAAGTCGCGCTCCGAGCCGATGCCGCCGGCCGAGACCACTGGCACGCCCAGGTCGCCGAGCTCGCCCAAGAGCTCTGCCGAGGACTTCTCGCCGGCGTGGCCTCCGGCCCGCTGGTTGACCGCGATCAGGCCGTCGATTCCGGCCTCGAGGGCCTTCTGAGCCCACTTGCGCTCGGTGACGTCGTGATACACCCTGCCGCCCACCGCGTGGGCGCGCTCCACCACCCAGCGCGGCTTGCCCAGCGAGGTGACGAAGAAGCGCACACCTTCCTCGATCGCGACGTCGACGTAGGCCTTCATGCGATCGAGGTAGACCTTCGACGAGCGCTCGACGATGACGTTGAGTCCGATCGGCCGGTCGGTGAGGCTGCGGATCAGGCGCAGGCCCTCGCGATAGTCGTGCCCGTGGACGTAAACCAGCGACAGCGGTTGCACGATGCCGATGCCGCCGGCGGCTGACGCCGCGGCCACCAGCTCGGGATTGCTGCAGGGGTACATGGCGCCGCAGATCAGCGGCACGTCGATTCCGGTCTGTTCGGTGAGAGATGTTTCGAGGAGCGACATCGAAATCCTCGGTTTCTGGTTCGGCGACGGTAGACTGGCGTCTTCGGACCCGAGCATCATAGCCGACGATGAAGAGCAAACTCCTGCTGGCCGCGGCGTCGACCGTGCTGGCCCTGTTGCTGTGCGAGCTGATCCTGTGGGCCGCGGCCGGCCAGGTGTACCCGCCGCCGCTCTACCCCGGCGACGTCGAGTCGGAGCGCGACGCGACCTTCGATCCGCTGGTCGGCTGGAAGCTGCCGCTTTCGACGACGCTGGACGAGACCACCGACGAGTACGCGGTCAGTTACACTTCCAACGCTCAGGGTTTCCGCTCGACGCGGGACTTCGACGACGAGTGGGCGGGCCGACGAATCGCCTTCCTCGGCGACTCCTACACCTTCGGCAGCGGCGTGGCGGACGACGAGACCTTCGCCGCCGTCCTGGAGACGATGCTGCCGGACACTCGGAGCTACAACTTCGGCATCGGCGCCTTCGGCATCGATCAGATGTGGATGACTCTACGTCACCATGCGTTGCCTCTCGATCCCGACCTGGTGGTCCTCGGGTTCATCCGCTACGACCTCGACCGTAGCCTTTCGACCTATCGCCAGGACCACATCTGGCGCTGGAAGCCCACCTTCCGGTTGGTGGACGGTGAGCTGGTGCCGATGACCCTTGAAACCCGGCCGGGCGCCGCGGTGCGCTCTTTCCACCGGCACTCACGCCTGTACCGGCTGTGGCGCAAGCTCGAGAACTCGCTGAGCCGGCGCTGGGCCATGGGCTACCGGTGGCGGCTCAACCAGGCGATCTTCGAGCAGATCCGTGACGACTGCCGAGAGGCGGGCGTGCCGCTCCTGGTCGTCTACATTCCGGTCAACCGACGCCGGCCTGTGCCGGTGTTCGAGCGCGAGTTCGCCCAGATGGGGATCGAGTACCTGGACCTGACGCCGCTTCTGCCGCCTGACGCCGGCACGCTCTACTACCCCCGCGACCGGCACTTCAACGCCGCCGGTCATCGCTTCGCCGCCGAGGCGATCCATCGGCGCCTGACCGCGCGCGGAATCCTGGATATCCTGTAGGCGATGACGCTGCATGCCTCGAAACCCGCCTGGTCGTGGCTGCTGGCGGTCGGACTGCTCGCTTTGCTGCTGATCCTGGCCTCGCTCCAGTACCGTTGGCTGGACGAGGTCAGCCGGGCCGACCGCGAGAAGACGCGCGACGTGCTGCAGACGGCGGTCGAACGCTTCGCCGAAGACTTCGATCGCGAGGTAACGCGTGCCTTCCTGTACTTCCAGCCGTCCTCGGGGTTCCGGGTGCCACCGGCGGAGGTCACGGCGCGCGGCATGGAGCGCTGGCAGGCTTCCGCGCCCTATCCCGACCTGGTGCGCGCCGTCTTCCAGGCGCGCCCGGCCGAGGACGGCTCGCTCGAGCTCGCGCGTTTCGACCCGGCGTCGGCGAGCTTCGTGGATGCTGGGTGGCCGACGGAGCTGGAGGAGCTGCGCCGCGAGCTGGAGGGCGGCGCCAGGCCGCGCAGATTCGGCGACGATCCGCCCGGACCCAGCTTTAGCATCCTGGCCGATCGGGTGCCGGCGCTGGTCCTGCCGATGATCAGCTTCCCGCCGCCGGACGGCCCGCCGCCCATGGGCCGCGGCGCGACCATCGTCTGGCTCGATCTCGAGACCATCACGACCGAGCTTCTGCCTCGACTCACCGAGCGGCACCTGCTGGCCGGCGAAGACACCTCCTACCATGTCCGCATCGTGGCGCTCGAAGATCAGCGGTTGGTTTTCGACGGCGGCGCCGCCATGGACGGCGCCCCGACCGAAGATGGAGACGCCAGCGCCAGACTCTTCGCCCTCTTGCCGCCCGAGAAGCTGCGCACGGCTGGCCTCGAGCCTGGTTGGCCGCACCCGCAGGAAGGCGGCCCGGGGCGCCGCTTCGGCGACGGCCGCCGCCTGCACCGCTTCTACCAGTTCATCAGCCAAGAGGAAACCGGCAGGTGGCGCCTGGTGGCGAGCCACCCCGCGGGCTCGCTTGAGGCCGCGGTGGCCAGGGCGCATCGCCGCAACCTGGTCATCAGTTTCGGCATCCTGCTGCTGCTGGCGGCGAGTCTCTTGTTGATCCTGCTCTCCACCCGCCGCCTCCAAGCGCTGGCCAGGCAGCAGCTCGAGTTCATCGCTGGCGTCACTCACGAGCTGTTGACGCCGCTCGCGGCCATGCGCTCGGCCGGCCAGAACCTCGCCGACGGCGTAGTGGCCGAGCCCGAACAGGTCAAGCGTTATGGTGCCCTGGTCGAAGACGAGGGCCGGCGGCTGTCGCGGATGGTGGAGCAGGTGTTGGAGTTCGCCGGCATGCAGGCGGGCCGGCAAACGTACTCACTCGCCCGGACCTCCTCCGGCGAGGTGCTCGCCGCCGCGCTGGC
Organism: bacterium; assembly: GCA_024226315.1. Taxonomy (GTDB): domain Bacteria; phylum Acidobacteriota; class Thermoanaerobaculia; order Multivoradales; family J023; genus JAAELT01. Next base: position 11,590 of record JAAELT010000420.1, read on the forward strand.
CGAATACCAGCCGATGCTGGAAGAGAAGGGCTTCGAGGTCGAGGAGCGGATCGAAGAGCCGCTTCCCGAGGTGATGGCCGACGCGTCGGCCCTGCGCCGGGCGATCCAGAATCTGATCGCCAACGCCCTCAAGTACGGGACCGAAGGTGCCTGGATCCGTCTCGGCGCTCGCGCGGGCGAAGGCTCCGGAGGGCGGGAGCTGCTGCTCAGCGTCGAGGACCGTGGGCCAGGCATCGCCGCGAAGGACCTGCCGCACCTTTTCGAGCCCTTCTACCGCGGCAGCAATGGCTCGGGCGAGCCGATTCCCGGCAGCGGTCTGGGGCTGAGCCTGGTGAAGCATATCGTCGAGGGCCACGGCGGTCGGGTCGAGGTCGCGACGGCAGAGGGCGAGGGCAGCCGGTTCACCATACACGTCCCGGCGGTTGGCGAACAGCGGGAGGCAGGCGGCGATGAGCCCTGATCTCGCGGCAGCCCGAATCCTCCTGGTCGAGGACGAGCCCAGCCTGGTGCTCACCCTGAGCGACCGGCTCCTCAGCGAGGGCTATCAGGTCGAGACTGCCGGCGACGGTGAGCGTGGGCTCGAGATGGCGATCGGTGGGTCGTTCGATCTTGTCCTTCTCGACGTCATGCTGCCGCGCAAGAACGGTTTCGACGTCTGCCGCGACCTGCGCCAGCGGGGTCTGCAGATGCCGATCCTGATGCTCACCGCCAAAGGCCAGGTGGTCGACAAGGTCGTGGGCCTGAAGCTGGGCGCCGACGACTACCTGACCAAACCCTTCGACATGATGGAGCTGATGGCGCGTATCGAGTCGTTGCTGCGGCGAGCGCGCACGCCGATCGCGCCGGCCGCCGGCAATTACGCGTTCGGTGAGATCACCGTCGACTTCCGCCGCGTCGAGGTCGTACGCGACGGCGTGCCGCTGGATCTCTCCGCGCTCGAGTTCAAGCTGCTCGGCCACTTCATCGAGAACCGCGGCGAGGTGCTCACCCGCGACCGTCTGCTCGACGAGGTCTGGGGCTACGACTCCACGCCAACCACCCGCACGGTGGACGTTCACGTGGCCTCCCTGCGCCAGAAGCTGGAAGTCAAGCCCGCCAAGCCGCAGTTCATCCTCACCGTCCACGGGCGGGGTTACAAGTTCGTGGGCTAGCAGCCTGGTGCCTACTTGAAAGACCGCAGCAGCACCAGCAGCAAGACCCCGAACGCCAGTACGGGCGGGCCTTCGGCTAGCGTCCAGAACCAGGGCAGGCCGGCACGCAGGTCGATCGCCACCATCGCGGCGCCGAAGACGATGTTCATGGCGGCGAGGTACTTCAGCACGCCGGCGTAGCGGCGCACGTCGCTCGCCACCACCAGGTACAGGCCGCCGTGGATGCCGTAGAGGAGAGAGACCGAGCGGGTCAGGTACTCGACCAGCGGTGAGGCCGGGAGCTCACCCAGACCGAGGCGGGCGTGGCTCCACGCCATCCATGATGTGGGTAGAAGGGCGGCCGCGAAAGCGAGCAGCATGAACGCGCCGCCGAGGCGGAGCAGGATCGCCGCCACGAATTCGCTCGAAGACCTCTCGGCCGAAGACTTGCTCGAAGACCTCTCGGCCGAAGTCTTGTCTTCGTTCGAGATCGCGCTACCGGACATCGTCAGCGGGACCGTACTATGAGCGTTTCCAACCGTCAAGCACGCTTCCGGCGACGCGGATTGCATTCGTGCTGGGGAGCTGGAACAATCGGCGGTAATCCGCGATGGCCAGCCGATCCTTCCACGCCCTCTTCCTCCGCGCCCGCGACCAGTTTGCCGGCTCCAGCCGCTGGCTCTACCTCGCCGTCCTGGCCCTTGCCGTGGTGCACGTGACGATCGTCACCCCGTTCGTCGAGGGCAGCCGCCTCGAGCTCGAGACCGTTTCCGAGCGCAGCCGTCTGGCCGCGGTCGAGCGGGGCCTGGCCGAGGTGCGGCCGGCTCTCGATGCGGTCCGCAAAGAGGCGACCTCGACCCTGACACCGATCCTGGATCGCCTGATCGAGGATCTGGAGGCAGACTTCGACCGTCTCGAGGCAACCCACCGGCAAATCGTGGCGGCAGCGGGGGAGCCGGGCGAGGAGGACGAGACGGTCGGGGAGCCGGCGCCCGGTGCCGCGCCCTTCGTGCTCCATGACGCCGATCGCGTCGCCGACCTGCGCGACGCGGAGACTCGCCAACAGCTGCTGGCCGCTTTCGCGCCGCTGGTCGAGGAGTTGATCTCAGGTCCGCGGTTCTTCGACGTGGAAGGTGCCTGGAAAGACGGCGTCCGGCCCCGCCTGGAGGGCCGGCTCGATCAGGCGTCGAGCGCCCTGCCGCGGCTGCGCGGGCGGTTCCCCGAGGCCGAGGCCCAATGGGACGCTCTCACCAGCTCACTCGCGGGCGTCGGCCGTGCCGCCCTGGATGTGCGTTTCGAAGCGCCGTCCGAACCATTCTGGTGGACCGCCGGCAGTCCCGGGCAGCAGATCGAGCTCGGCTTGACCGAGGCGACCCGCGACCGGATCCGCCGGCCCACCGCGCTGATAAAGTTGCGGACGGCGGTCGACGAGTCGTTCGAGCGCCAGGGCCGAGTCGCCGAGCGCCTCACCCAGGCGAAGCGAGAGCTGGCCGAGCTGCCCGCCGCCGGGACCCTCTCGGGGCTCGATCTCGAAGCCCTGGTGGCGATGTTTCCACTGCTGTTGGGCATGGCGCTGGGCGGTGGCGCGGTGTGGCGCAGCCAGCGGCTGCGCGAGCTCGGTTTCACCACCCGCATGGCGGTCGAGCACGGCGGCCCGGCGGGCCTGCGGAGATGGTTCTGGAGTCAGATTCAGTGGCGCACGGCGGCCGGTGAATCGGCCGCTTCCGCCTGGCACTGGTGCGTGCTGCAGACGCTCCTCGGCTATCTCCTGGCCATGACCTGGATCGCCCTGGCCGCCGTGCAGCTACGCCGTCTCGAAACCTTCGACCGCCAACGGCTGATGATCTTCGCCATCGCCGGCGCCGCGATCGTGTTGTTCGCCGTCGTCCACCGGCTGGTGGTCGCTCGCGGGGCGATCATCGGGCTGGAGCGCGCGGCTGGGCTCGTCGAGACCGAGGTCGCGGCCGAACCCGAGGACGAGATCTACGAGGTCCCGATCCCGACCGGTGGCGAGGCCGAGGCCGTGGACGTCGCGCAGGGCGACGGCGAAGATCCCGACTTCCTCGACGTCCAGACCCTCAGAAGATGAGCGCCGGCGCCTCTCTGGAAGTCATCGAGCGTGCTCGGGAGCATGGCTCGCGCACCGCCGTCGTCGAGGTGGGTGAGGCGACCAGCTACCGCACCCATAGCTATGCAGACCTGCTCGACGCTTCGAGGAAAGTCGCGGCGGCGCTCCTGGGGAGCCGCCGCGACTTGAGGCAGCACCGCGTCGGGATCCTGCTGCCCCCAGGCTCCGAGCTCATCGCCGCCCTGTGGGGCATCTGGCGCGCCGGTGGCGTCGCCGTGCCCCTGGCCCTCGCCCACCCCCCGGCCGAGCTCGCCTTCGTGGTCGACGACTGCCAGGTGTCGAGCGTGCTCACCGACGCCGAGCTCGAGCCGAGGATCCGCGCGCGTCGCCCGACCCTGCGCGTCGCCGAGATCCTCGCGGGCAGCGACGTCGAGCGCGGCATAGGCCCGACGGTCGACCCCAGGCAGGGCGCCACCATCCTGTACACCAGCGGCACCACGGGCAAACCCAAGGGTGTGGTCACCAGCCACCTCAATCTCCAGGCGCAGATCCGCAACCTGGTCGACGCCTGGCGCTGGAGCCCCGAGGACCGGATCCTGGAGTTCCTGCCGCTCCATCACGTGCACGGATTGGTCAACGTCGTCGGCTGCGCTCTTTGGTCGGGCGCGGTGTGCGAGGTACTGCCGCGGTTCGACGCCGGCCGGGTATGGGCGAGCATCCTCTCGGGTCGCTTGACCCTGCTGATGGCGGTGCCGACCATCTACGTGCGCCTGATCAAGGCGTGGGAAGAGGCAGGCAAACAGGAACGCGCGGCGATGTCGCGCGCCGCCTCCCGCCTGCGCCTGATGGTCTCCGGCTCGGCGGCGCTGCCGGTGCCGGTGCTCGAGCGCTGGCGGGAGATCACCGGTCACGTGCTGCTAGAACGCTACGGCATGACCGAGATCGGCATGGCGCTTTCGAACCCGTACGAGGGAGAGCGAGTGGCGGGCGCCGTCGGCGCGCCCCTGCCGGGAGTCGACGTGCGGCTGGTGGACGGCGAAGGGCAGGTCGTGCCGGCCGGTGAGCCGGGTGAGATCGAGGTGCGCGGTCCGACCGTCTTCCGCCGCTACTGGCAACGGGCCGAGGCTACCCGCGAGGCGTTTCGCGACGGCTGGTTCCAGACCGGCGACCTGGCGGTGGTGGAGGACGGTGTCTACCGCATCCTCGGCCGCCAGAGCGTCGACATCATCAAGTGCGGCGGCGAGAAGATCTCGGCGCTCGAGATCGAGACCGCCCTGCTCGGCCATCCGGAGATCGAGGAGTGCGCCGTCGTCGGCCTGGAGGACGCGGAGTGGGGCCAGCGGGTGGCGGCGGCGGTGGTGGTGGTCTCGGGCGGCGGAGAGATGGATCTCGACACCCTGCGAGGGTGGGCGCGCGAGCGGCTCGCCGTCTACAAAGTGCCGAGCCGAGTCAAGTGCTTCGGTGAGCTGCCGAAGAACGCCATGGGTAAGGTCACCAAGCCGGCGGTGGCCGCGGCGTTCGACGAATCCTGACCGGCGGCGACAATACGTAACTGGGAGACGAAGGCATGGCCAAGGCGATCGGCGTCGGCGGAATCTTCTTCAAGTCGAAGGATCCCGAGAAGCTCGGGCAGTGGTACAACCTCATGGTCGACGACCTGGACGGTGCCCTGGCCCAGGTGCGGGAGGGGGGCGCCGAGATCGTCGGCGAAGTGCAGGAAGAGGAATACGGCCGCTTCGGCTGGTTCATGGATCCCGAGGGCAACAAGGTCGAGCTCTGGCAACCGCCGGAGACTATGCCGGAGGACTCCTAGGCTGTCCTCCGCCGGGGCGCCGATCACGCGGGAGATCCCCGTCGCGGTGCCCGACGGCACCCGCCTCGTAGCCACTCTCTTCGAGCCGTCGGCACCGGCCGACGGTGGCCCGGTGATGGTGTGCTTCGCGGCCATGGGGGTGCGGGCGTCGTACTACCGGCCGTTGGCCGAGGCGTTGTGCCGGCAGGGCCTGCGCGCCGTGACCGTCGACCTGCGCGGCAACGGCTTCAGCTCGGTGCGGGCGGGCCGCGGCAGCGACTTCGGCTACCGCGAGATCGCCGAGCTCGACTTCCCGGCGGTGATCCGCGCCGTGCGCGAGCAGGTGCCGGGTGACGTCGTCCTGCTGGGGCACAGCCTCGGGGGACAGCTGGCCTGCCTGGCCGCCGCCGCCGATCCCGGCCAGCAGGTGGGCATTGTGCTCATTGCTTCCTGCTCCATCTACTTCCGGGGCTGGAGCTTCCCGCGCAATCTGTGGGTGCTCGGCTTCACCCAGGTGGCCGACCTGACCGCCCGCGTCCTCGGCTACTTCCCCGGCCACCTCGTGCGCTTCGGCGACCGCGAGGCCCGCCGCCTGGTCCGCGACTGGTCGCACCAGGGGCGCACCGGCCGCTACCGGGTGGCCGGCTCCGAGCACGACTACGAGGCCCTGCTGGCGCGTCTCGAGCTGTCGGTGCTGGCGATCTCCTTCGCCGACGACCACTACGCCCCGCGTCACGCCGTTGCCCACCTGCTCGGCAAGATGCCGGCCGCCGAAACGACCCACGTCGTCCTCTCCCCGTCTGACCTCGGCGCCCGTGCCGTCGGCCACTTCGGCTGGGTGCGCCACGCCGACCTTCTGGCGCCGCGGATCGCGGAGTGGCTGCAGGGGCATGAGGTGGCAGAGGCTTGTCCAGCCACCGAGCCCGGTGCGCGGATCGACGATTGAGCTCCTCCAGCACCCGCGGCAGACGGACGAGCGGATCATCAGGCCCATGAAACCTGCTCGACCTGGTTGCGATGCCCTGGTCGAGCTCATCGAGGCCACGTGGCAGACGAACGGATCGATCATGGAGCCCATCCAGGCATGTTCGACATTGCCTCGATGGGAGGGGGAGGGTCACTCAGGCATGTTCGACAATGCCCCGGTGCGAGGGTGAGGGTCACTCAGGCATGTTCGACAATGCCCCGGTGCGAGGGTGAGGGTCCCCCAGGCATGCTCGACATTGCCCCGATGGGAGAGTGAGGGTCATCCAGGCATGCTCGACATTGCCCCAACGGCAGGATGAGGCCCGCCCACGTGTGTTCGGCTGTTGAGAGGGCCACCCGTTTCGTTTCCAAGGCGGTGTAAGAAACCGCGATCCTCTTCGACTCATCCTAAGAAGACAGGCCCGAAGAATCGGGCGTGGCGTTCCATCCTCAGTACTCGACCTACAAAGATCCGGAGACCCGATATGTCCAGGTCAAGCTTCTCGAAGCTCGACCCCCACGTCGGGACGCTGGCGCCCACGTGGGAGGCGGGTCTCCGGTTCCGCAACAGCATGACGCTTTCCTGGACCTTCAACGAGCTCGGCACCAGAGCACAGCACTTCACCCTCGGATATGACGTGAAGTGGAGGACAGGCGGAGCACGCGCCGGTTGAGCCGGGCCGCGTGATCGGGCTCACTCTTCGGCCGCGTCTTCGCCGACCTCCGGCCTCGGCACCAGTCGCTCCGGCATGTCGGCGAGGACGTAGCCGGCGATGCCGAGGAGCGCGATGGCGCGGCGAAAGTTCTGGGGATCGACCTTGTCGAGGGTGTCGGCGTGGGTGTGGTGCCAGTCGAAGTAGTGCTCGCCGACGGTGCGCAGGCCGAGGCCGGGGACGCCGGAGCGCATCAGGGGGCCGATGTCGGCGCCGCCGCCGCCGCGTCGGATCTCGTCGGCGTGGATGGCGGCAGAGAGCCTGGCGATCTGCTCGAGCCTGGCGATCGCCGCCTCGTAGATGGGGTCGGGCTCCTCGGCCTCGAGATCGATGCCGGCGAGGCCGAAGCCGAAGCCGATCGGCTGTTCGGCGCCGCCGTCCATCTCGATCGCGGCCACGTGGTCGGCCACCTCGTCCGGGGTCAGGGCGTCGTGGTATTCGCGCCCGCCGCGCAGACCGTTCTCCTCGTTGGTCCACAGGACCACTCTCAGAGTACGGCGTGGCTTCAGGCCGAGCTGGTCGATCAGGCGTAGCGCCTGCCAGGCGGCGATACAGGCGGCGCCGTCGTCGTGCGCGCCGTCGCCGACGTCCCAGGAGTCGTAGTGCCCGCCCATGACCACGACTTCTTCCGGGCGCTCACTGCCGGGGATCTCCGCGATGACGTTGTAGGACTGGGCGTCGGGAAGCATCCGGGCGCCCATCTCCAGGTGAACCGTCACCTCGTGGCCGAGCTCGGCCATGCGGCGCATCCAGGCGGCGTCCTCGGGCGTCACCGCGGCGGCCGGGATCTTCGGCTGCTCCTCGTCGTAGCGCAGGGCGCCGGTGTGGGGCGTCGACAGGCTCGAGCCGGTGGCCGAGCGGGTGAGCGCCGCGACCGCGCCGAGGGCGGCGGCGCGCGACGGTCCGTGGCTGCGAAACTGCACGGTCTTGCCGTAACCCTCCCATCCCACGGCGTAGACCACGATCTTGCCTTCGACCTTTTCGCGACCCAGAGCCTCGAGCTCTTCGAAGCTTCCGACGACCACCACCGGCGCGGTGACGCCGCCCTCGGGGGTGCCGACGCTGTTGCCGAGGCCGAGGATGTTCATCTCGCGGCGGACCGGCGCCACCACCGCGGCGCGTTCTTCGCCGCGCACCCAATGGGGCACCATGACTGGCTGCTTGCGCACCGTCAGGCCCTCGGTCTCCATCCGCTCCACCGCCCAGTCGATAGCGTCTTCGAGCGCAGTCGACCCGCTGAGGCGATGGCCAATCACGGTCGCCAGATGAGTGAGCTTCTCCCAGCCCTCGGAGTCGACGAGTGCCGCTCCCAGGATCTGGCCCGCCTGACGTTGGTACGCCGTTGCCAGATCGGCCGGCGGACGTTGGCCGACGATTGCCAGCCGACTGCCGTCAGGCGAGAAGGCGAGGCGGGTGACGCCGTAGATGCCGTGAGCGTCGAGGTCGGCGACGGAGATGAAGCCCTCGTCGTCGTCGGTCCAGCGGTAGAGGCGGCTGTCGTCGCCCATCCAAAGCGAGCCGTCGGGGGCCCACGCGTAGTCCTCCCGGCCCTCGGGCGTCTCGACGAGCCGGCGTGTGGCGCCGCTGGCCGGGTCGATCGCGGTCAGCCACCAGGCGTCTTCGCGCTTGTCGACGAAGCTCATCTCGTTCGTGCCGGGAATCTGTGCCAGGGCGCGGCCCGGAGACTCCGCAACGACGCGGCCGGCGCCGGGCCCGACGCTGGCGATCTGCAGCGTCGACGGCTCGCCGAGCACGAAGAGGATCACGTCCTTCTCGTTCACCCAGGCGTGATAGCCGATCGGGTTGACGCCCGGCAGCAGCAGCTCGCCGTCGCCACCGTCGAGCGGGAAGGCCCAGAGCTGCTGCACCTGATTACCATAGTCGCGCACCACCGAGACTGCGTCGCGGCCGGGGATCGGGGTCGGGGAATACTCGCTCTCGGCAGTCGCGACCAGGGTACGGGTCTCGCCGCTGGCCGGGTCGAAGAGTTGGATGTCGGTCTTGCCGCCCGACCCCATCGAGCTGTAGACGACTCCGCTGCCGTCGGGCAGGAACCGCGGCTGGTTGTCGTAGCCCTCGCGATCGGTCACCTGCGTGACCTCCCCGACGGCGGTACCGTCGACGGTGAGCAGATAGATGTCGGTGGACGGAACCTGCGGCCAGGCCGCTGCCGCCGACAGGACGGACAGCAGGCCGAGAATCAGCGTTTTCTCACGCATCGATGGGATCTCCTTACGCGTCTGGAAGACGGAGAGTAGCGCAACCGGCGATCGAGATGGGCCGCCGCCTCGACCCGAGCCTCTTTTCAGACGCCTGATAGGCTGAACGTGTGACCAGATTCTGTCGCCTCCTGGGCGCTCTCGCCTTTGCCCTCGTCCTGCATTTCGGCTGCGCCGAGCCTCACGATGGGAGCCGCTCTGACGGCGCAGGCTCGGTGAGCTCGAGCGCCGAGATCCTCGACGAGGTCGGGGAGGGTTTCTTCCAGCTCGAAGTCGAGTCGGACCTTTGGATGCAGAACAAGTACGGCGTCGAGGATGTCCAGCTGCCGGACCTGAGTCACGCGTACGCCGAACGCCGGTCCGCGCGCGCCAGGGAGCTCCTGGAGCGCCTCGAACAGGTGGATGCCCTGGAGCTGGACCACTCCCAGTGGGTGACGCTCGAAATCATCCGCTGGGATCTCGGCATCATCGCCGAGCAGGCGCGGTTCCATTGGCTGCGGTTTCCCATCACGCGATACAACTTCAAGTGGCTCGGCGTACATGACCTGCTGCAGAGCTTCGAGATCGAAGAGCCGGCCGACGCCGCTCGTTATCTGGAGCTGGTCGGTCAGTACTCCGGCTTCCTCGCGTCGCTCCTCGGCCAGCTCGAAGGTCAGCTGGAGCGTAGCATCGCGCTGCCGCGAACGGAGCTCGATCAGGTCGTCCCGTCGTGGCAGGAGCTCCTCGATTCGCCGTCCACGGTCTTCCCGGCTCTCTCGAGCCCGCCCGAGGCGGCTCCCGAGGGTTTTCAGGGCGAGCTCGCCGAGCTGTACGAGGCCGAGGTCCGGCCGCTGTGGCAACGGCTCGTGGATTTCCTCGGGGGCGAGTACTCAGAGGCTGCACCCGAGGCAGTGGGGCTGTATCAATACCCCGGCGGCAAGGAGTATTACGCCCATCTGGCCCGCGCGAGCATCACCACCGACTTGTCTCCGGAGGAGATCCATCGTCTCGGCCTGGAGCGGATCACCGCCGTCGACGAGCGCCAGGCGGCGATTCGGGGCGAGCTCGGGTTCGAGGGTTCCAGGGCCGAATTCCGCGACCTCCTGGCCACCGATCCACGTCTCTACGCCGCCGCGCCGGAGGAGGTTCACGATCGTCTGATGGCCCACGTCGAGAGGCTCGAGCCGCAAATCGACGCCTACTTCGAACGCCTGCCGAAAGCGCCCTACCAGGTGACTCGCCTCGATCCCGACCTCGAGGCGACCATGACCTATGGCTACTACGACGAGTCGACACCCTCCAATCCCCGGGGCACCTACTACTTCAACGGCTCACAGCTCGACCAGCGTTCGCTGCTCGGCGCCGCCTCGCTGATCTATCACGAGCTGTTTCCCGGGCATCATCTCCAGGTCGCGCTCCAGAATGAGAACGAGACGATCCCGGACTATCGGCGCGAGAGCTGGCACTATGCCTTCGGCGAGGGTTGGGCCGAGTACGCCTCGATGCTGGCCGAGGAGATGGGGATGTACGCCGACCCCTGGGATCTCTACGGTCGCTTGTCCGCGGAGAGCTTTTTCGCCACCCGTCTGGTGGTCGACACCGGCATGAACCACTTCGGGTGGTCCCGCGAGCGGGCGAGGGAGTTCATGCGTGAGAATACTCTCTCCTCGGACACCGAGATCGAGACCGAGACGCTACGCTACGCGGTCGTCAAGCCGGCCCAGGCCCTGGGTTACGGCTTCGGCAGCCTTGAGATCCTGCGCCTGCGTGAGCACGCCCAGAGCGAGCTCGGCGAGGATTTCGACATCCGTCGCTTCCACTCCGCGCTGCTCGACTACGGCTCGATGCCGCTCGCCGTGCTGGAGCGGCACGTCGACTGGTTCATCGAGCAAGAGCGATCGCGGACCACTCCCTGAAGCGTTCAGCTCCGCGCGTCGCGAGCCTCGCCACGCGAGCCAGCGGGCGGACCGATGAAGTCCTCGATCCAGGCTCGGGACCTGGCCAGGGCGTGGGCGCGCTCGAGTCGCCTCAGGGTGACGTCCAGCTGACGGCGTCGAGCGACTCCGGTGACGCGTCCTTGGCGCGCACGGCAGACGTGGCGCAGGGCGGCGATATTGGGTGACTGAAGGATCTTCTCCGGATCCCGCCAGGCGCCTCGCCTCTTCTCCAGCCGATCGAGGTCGAGGCACGCCCGGTAAAGGGTGAAGGAGACCCTCTCCCACGGCACGTCGAGATCCGAGGCGAGGTCGTGGACTGCGAAGCCCATCGGGCTGTTGAGTAGCGTCTCGAGCTGGAACTCGAGCATCTCGGGCCGGCCGGAGGCGACCAGCTCGAGGACGGCGATTGCCGCGTCGAACGAAGAACCACGGGTCGGGTGGCTCATGTGAGGTCCCTTTCGAGCAGAAAACCGTCACTTCGGTAAGAAAGCATTTCTTGGGAGCGCCTCCGCGTTTTGCAAGTCTCGCGTATCTAAAAATCTGATCGGTCCTCAGAGAAACTGCGATCTCGCATACTTTCTGGTCACTAAATCAGTGGCAATGCGAGAAACGTGCGACAAGGCGTAGAGCAACCATCGCGAGCGAGGTCAGTTGAGCGCGGAAAGCGTAACTTCGACGTCGCTCATGTGGCTCCAAACGACTGGATAAACACAGTTTTCGAGAGACTATGCTTCGAATAACCTGACCGGTTATTGTCAGTTTTCAAGGGACCATGCGGGAATCCGGCCGGGGTCCAAAGCTGTCGTTTCGTTGCGCATGTTCTCGGTCTTCAGTGAAGGTGCGCGTGCACGCGAAACTGAAACTTGGGCCGGCTGCCAACTGGCGATTACCAGCCGCTTGGCCGATCGAATTCGATGCGGCTTCTCGCGGGTTGACGAAACTGGCCGAGACATGCTGTCGCAATTCCGCGACCCGCGATCTCGGCCGTTAGAGGAGGTGCGACATGCACGCGAAAACCGGTGTCACTGCAGGCTCAGGTCCGTTCGTCACGCCTGGCGGCTAGATAGCTGACCAAACAAGGGCGCGGCGCTTGCCGCGCCCGCTTCTATGGCGTAGAATCTCTGGACAAAAAGAAAGAGCTGGAGGAAGAATGGCGCATTCACACGACCATGCGCGGCGCCTGATGCGCGAGCTTGAGCCGCTCCTGCCCGAGGGTGCAGAGAGGGTCCTCGACCGGCCGAAGTATTGGGACCCGCGGTTCTTCGAGCTATTTCTCGAGTACGCCGAGGAGCTCATCTATCGAGAGCCTAGGTTTGGGCTGAGAATCGCAGAAACAGTCCTACGACTGGGTCATGCTCTTCCCGAAGAAGAGAACCCGGCAGGTCAAAGGGAAAGGCAGGAGCGCCTAGCCAGGGCTCATGGCCTTGTGGGCGTGGCATACCGAGTGCTTTCTCTCCTGTACGAAGCGGAAGCTGAATACCGGACTGCTTTGCGTTTCTGCAGAAATGGAGGGGTCTCTCGAACTTGTAGAGCTGATCTCTTACTCAAGCTGGCCGTTTTGCGAGGTTGGCAAAAGAGATTTGACGAAGCGTTGAAGATCATTGCCGAGGTAGAGGGCTCATTGACGCGCGACAAAGACGAGAGCTGGCTCGGTCGCGTCTACGCGACAAGGGGTGCGATCTATGTACGAAGCTGCAACTTCTCGGAGGCTGTAGGGGAGCTCAGCAAGGCACTCGGGCAATGCAGGTTGACGCGCAGAGTCGAGTACTCCGCGACCGCCAACCTGGCGTACGCTGTTTCGGAGACTGACGATCCCAGATGTCTGGAAATTGCACTGGGTCACCTCAAACGAGCACGTCAGTTGGCCGGACCGCGGCGTAGCGTCGAGAAGAGTACGTTCTTCTGGATCGAAGGACGAATCTTCGTCCGCCGGGGATCCACCGAGCGCGCTGAGCACAAGTATCGGAAAGCACTCGAAGGATTTGTCAAGTTTCAGACCCCCTACGAGATCGCTCTCGTCAGCCTGGACCTCTCTTCCCTTCTCCGTTTTTCAAAGCGCTGGGCCGAGCTCGAAGAGCTCGCGGCAGAAACCTACAGCCGTTTCCGCGACCTCCAAGAGGACACCGAGGCGCTGGCGTCGCTCAAGCTCTGGCTCGACGCGGCCCAGGCACGGACGCTATCGATCGAGCAGATCTCGGAGATCAAGGCGGCCTTCGTCGAGCGCATGCGCGGGCAGGGCGTCCCGAGCAGGGCGGGCCGGCGTCGATAGCGGGCCGTTACTCCATCTCGCCTTCTCGCGTCTTGGCCCATTCCTCCAGAGCCTCGAGCGCAATGTCTCGCAGGGAGGTTGCCGGAAGTCTCTGACGCAGCCGATTCAGCCGCACCGCCAGCTCTGGCGGCAGGTCGAAGGTGAGGACGGTGACGGTCTGGTCCATAGTTCTCCTCTCTCACAGCTCCAGACGCCGGAGTCGCAACGCGTTGGCAATCACGGACACCGAGCTGAAAGTCATCGCGGCGCTGGCGATCATCGGGGACAGAAGCAGGCCGAAGATGGGGTACAGCACCCCTGCCGCGATCGGTACCCCGAGGGCGTTGTAGGCGAAGGCGAAGAACAGATTCTGGCGGATGTTGCTCATTGTCGCCTTGCTCAGTCTGCGGGCGCGCACCAGGCCGCGCAGATCACCCTTCACCAGGGTGACGGCGGCCGCCTCGATGGCGACGTCGGTGCCCGTGCCCATGGCAACACCGACGGCGGCCCGGGCAAGCGCCGGCGCGTCGTTGACGCCGTCGCCGGCCATCGCCACCGTCTTGCCCTCGGCCTCGAGTCGCTCGATGACGCTGCTCTTCTCCTCCGGCAACACCTCCGCGACAATCTCCGCGAGGCCCAGCTCGCGGCCGACCGCTTCCGCCGTGGTGCGGCTGTCGCCGGTCAGCATGATGACCTCGAGGCCCTCCGCGCGGAGCTGGCGGAGAGCCTCGGGCGTCGAGGCCTTGATTGGGTCGCTGACCCCCAGGAGCCCGGCGACGGCGCCGCCTGACGCCACTAGCACTGTCGACTGACCGACCTGGCGTAGCGACTCCGAGCGTTCCGGCCAAGATCCCGGATTCACCGCCAGCTGCTCGAGTAGAGCGGCGTTGCCGACTGCCACGGTACGGCCGTCGACGTTGCCTCGGACCCCGCGGCCGGTGAACGACTCGAAGCTCTCGACCGCGGCGAGCGCGAGCCCGCGTTCCTCGGCGCCGGCGACGATCGCCGTCGCCAGCGGATGTTCGCTGGCGCGCTCCAGGCTCGCCGCCAGGCGCAGCAGCTCGTCCTCGTCGAATCCTTCGCCGGCCGTCACCGTCACCAGCGTCGGCTTGCCTTCGGTGAGGGTTCCGGTCTTGTCGAGCACCAGGGTGTCGACCTTCTCCAGCCGCTCCAGCGCCTCGGCGTTCTTGATCAGCACCCCGGCCGCCGCCCCGCGGCCGGTGCCGACCATGATCGACATCGGCGTCGCCAGGCCGAGGGCGCACGGACAGGCGATGATCAGCACCGCGACAGCACTGACCAGCGCGTAGACGAACCGGGGCTCGGGTCCGATCAGCACCCAGACGACGAAGGTGGCGACCGCCACGGCGATGACGATCGGCACGAAGTAGGACGCCACTTGATCGGCCAATCGCTGGATCGGCGCGCGGCTCCGCTGCGCCTCGGCCACCAGGCGCACGATCTGGGAGAGCAGGGTCTGCGAGCCTACGCGGCGGGCCTCCATGACCAGGCCGCCGGTGCCGTTCAGGGTGCCGCCGGTCAGCTCGGCGCCTGCCGCCTTCGCCACCGGGATCGGCTCGCCGGTGATCATCGACTCGTCGACAGCGCTCTCGCCTTCGAGCACCACGCCGTCGACGGGTACCTTCTCACCCGGACGCACCCTCAGCCTGGCGCCCGGCTCTACGGTGGCGAGAGGCACCTCGTGCTCGCTGCCGTCGTCCATGATCAGGCGCGCGGTCTTCGGAGCCAGCTCCAGAAGCGCTCGCAGCGCGCCCTGGGTGCGTCCGCGGGCGCGCAGCTCCAATACCTGCCCAAGGAGCACCAGGGTGGTGATCACCGCCGCGGCCTCGAAATAGACCGGCGCGGTGCCGTCTGCCATCCGGAAACCGGCTGGCAGGAAGCTTGGAAAGAACGCCGAGAAGAGGCTGTAGAGATAGGCGGCGGCTACTCCCATGCCGATCAGGGTGAACATGTTGAGGTTGCGAGAGACGATCGACGCCCAGGCGCGGTCGAGCAGCGGCCGGCCGGCCCAGAGCACCACAGGTGTCGACAGGATCAGCTGGAACCACACCAGCACGGAGCCGTGGATCGCATGCTGGAGCGGCTGGCCCGGGATCAGATCCGACATCGCCACCAGCAGTACCGGCAAGCTGAGCGCCGCGCTCCAGACGAACCGGCGGCGCATGTCGACCAGTTCGGGGTTCTCCTCGTCGAGCGAGGCAGCAGTCACCTCGAGAGGTTCGAGGGCCATGCCGCACTTGGGGCAGGCACCGGGGCCTATCTGCCGGACTTCGGGGTCCATCGGGCAGGTGTAGATCGTGCCCGGCGCGGCAGGCTCTGGCGTTGCGGCGACCTCTTCTGACGCCGACAGGTAGCGTTCGGGATCGGCCGCGAACTTCTCTCGGCAGCCGGCGCAGCAGAAGTAGTAGGCCCGGCCGTCGTGCTCGTGGTGTTGGGACGCCTTCTCGAGGTCGACGGTCATTCCGCACACCGGGTCGAGGGCCGTCTCCGGGGCAGGGTCGTCGCAGGCGGAGCAGTGGCCGGCGTGGGCAGCGTGTTCTCGATGATCGGAGCTAGAATGCATCTGGTAATGGTACCGTTTTCGCAGTCGATGGCGGACCTGGAGAGGAGTCGACCTGATGATTCGAGGGCCATGGCGCGTAAGCGGGTGAAGCGTCCCTCCCGCGATGCCGGAGCAGCGGTCCAGCGTGCCGCCAGACGGCGGGCGGGTCTGCTGCTCTTCGCCTTCGCGCTGGTGCTGCGTCTGCTGTTCTGGCAGGCCACGCCCGATTCGGCAGGGGCCTACTCCGCCTACTACAAGGGCGACGCCGCCACGTGGTTGGCTTACGCGGAAGCCCTGCAGCAAGATCGCCCGTTCGAGCTCGGGCTCCCTTTGAGGCCGCCAGGCGCCGCCTACCTGATCGCCCTGCTGTGGAACGGCACGAATGCCGGCGTCGGCTGGCTGCGGCTCCTCTGGTGTCTCATGGGCGCGGCAACCGTGCTTCTGATCTACGGCGCGGTCCTGCGGTCATTCAGCTTTGCCGCCGCCCTGGTCACGGGCTTCCTCTGTGCCTGCTCCACCGGCTTGATGATGCTCTCGACCTCACTCGACAACGAGACTCCCTACCTGCTGCTGGTGGCTGGGTGCTTGTATCTGTGGCAGCCGGTGCGCCAACGTAGCGGAGGCCATCTGCTGGTGGCGTGGTCGGCGCTGCATGCGATGGCTTGTCTGGTGCGTGTGGAGCACGCCCTGTTCTTTGCCATCGTCACCGTGCACCTGGCCGTGGCCTGGACGCTCGAGAAAGGCGGCTGGCGCCGGAGCCTGGGCAGGACACTCGGTGCGCTGTCTTGCTTCGCCCTCGTCCTGTTGCCCTGGCAGCTCCATGCCTCCTCGACGATTCGGCGCTTCAACACCGTGCCCGAGACGCTCAACGCCGCCACCGAGAATGCCCATCAGCAACTGGAGCAAGCTCTCGGGCACCTGAGCTGGCTGCCCGATGCCGATGCCGAGCGCGAGCGGCTGCCGGCCTTCTGCCGGCGCACGGCGGCCAATTTCGTCGCCGCCACGGTGGCGACACGTGGCCGTCTCGAGGTCCGCGGCGAGGATTTCGATCTGCTCGCGGACGCCTTCGGCACCCGGCCGGAACCAGTCGGTGAGCGCCCGTTTCTGGTGCTCTACGGTGGCCTCAACTTCTACCTCGCCAACAACGCGGGTGCCCCCGGAGGCTTCGGGCGGGTGCCCCTGGAACAGCCGCCACTGCTTGCCGGCGGCGCGTCGAGCTACCCGCGGATGCTGGTCCAGGGCCTACCGCCGCCACAGCTCAACTTCACCTATCCACCGCATCTGGAGATCGTCAACCGCGGTTACCTGTTGGGCTTGGAGTGGATCCGCTCCCATCCGGGAGACTTCATGAAGCTGGCAGTCGAGAAGCTGCGAATTTTCTGGCAGGGCGCGGCGCTCGGCGCCGGCGGTTACAACCTTCCGTTGGGACTCTCGGGAGCTCGGCGGGCCGTGGACCTCGTGGTGCCGGAGGGCGGCGTTTCGGTCGTTTGGCGGTTTGGGGCTCTGGGTCTCTGCGCCCTGGGGCTCCTTGCGGGGCGCCGTCACGAGGCTTTGTTTCCTTGGCTGTGGTTTCTGGCCAGCAAGGTGGCGGTGACCGTCGCCTTCTTCGGCTACGCCCGGCACGGTGCGACGGTCATTCCAGTTCTGGCGTTGCTCGCCGCGTTGGCGGCCGAACGCTGGATCCCCGGAGTCACGGGCCTGTTGCGGGAACGCGACGGGCGGTGGCTGCGCCCGTGCGCCGCGGCGATGCTCTTGCTGGTGGCGGTCGAGGGGGCACGGTGGTTCGACGGACCGACCGTGACCCTGGACGGCGAAGCCGTTTCGGCGGCCGATCCGTTCCCGGTCGACGAGTACCGGGATCGACGCCTACGCGTCGAGTGACGCACGGGAGCCCTCGGCCAGCGGCTCGGTCAGTGGAATCTCCTCCAAAACGCTCTGGGCGAGGGCCGTAGTCGCTCTCAGAAGAAAGTGAGAACTTTCTTCTGTCTGTCTATATTTTTCGCCTCGCCCGAGCACCCTTTAGCAAGAGTACAGGACAGGTACAGCTTCTCAGGTCGAGCTAGCCTGGCCGTCCGGCCAGCGAACGGTATCGCTTCAGTTCTGCGATCAGCCGTTCTGATCCACGCAAACCGCAGGAACGGAGGAAGTCCATGAAACGAGTGTCTCTAGCCATTCTCACCGCGTTGATCGTCTGTACGATCGCGGCGCCTCTCGCCGCCGAGAACCCCAAGGTCACCCCGGCCGCGAGAATAGGCACCGCGCCCGCAGTCGACAAGTTGATGGAGAACGTCACGCCGCCGCGAGCCTTCGGCGCCGAGAAAGAGGTCCTTAACCGCGTCCCAGACTCCCTGATGCGGCGCAAGCCGGTCGAGACGACCGCCGATCCCCTGGCCCAGCGCTTCGCGTCTTCGAAGGCGCCGACCACCGGCATCAGCTTCGGCGGCTACGACAGCGACGACAACGCCAGCCAGTTCGGCTTCCGCATCATGCCGCCGGACACCGAGGGCGACGTCGGCCAGACCTACTACGTCCAGTACAACAACCTGGGCTGGAAGTACTTCAACAAGTCCACCGGCGCCCTCGTCGGCGGACCGTTCCCGGGCAACATCTTCTGGCAGGGTTTCGGCGGCGTCTGCGACACTGACAACGCTGGCGACCCGATCGTGCTCTACGACCAGTTCGCCGACCGCTGGGTGTTCAGTCAGTTCACCGATCCGGGCAATCCGGACGGCCACCAGTGCTTCGCGGTCACCCAGCCGGGCGCTGGTCCCGGTGGCCCCTACTACCTCTACGACTTCGTGGTCAGCCCGGGTCAGTTCAACGACTACGAGAAGATCACCGTGTGGACCGACGGCGCCGGCCAGAGCGCCTACCACATGAGCTCGAACGAGTTCGCCGGCAGCTTCGCCGGCGTCAACGCCACGGCGTTCGATCGCGATGCCATGCTCGCCGGTGGCGCGGCCTCCTTCGTCCAGTTCAGCCTCGGGACGAGCACTGCCGGCAAGCAGAACTTCGCCCTGCAACCCTCGCACCTCGAGGGCAACGCCACGCCTCCGGCGGGCACCTGCAACAAGTACATCATGGCCTTCGACAACGAGACCTGGGGCAGTGGACCCGGCTCTGACGGCTACCGCTTCTGGACGTTCTGCGTGGACTTCAACACGCCGTCGAATTCCACCTTCGCCGAGACCGCTTTCGCCAACGCGACCGCCTTCGATGCCGAGCTGTGCGGCTATTCCCGCGACTGCATCGACCAGCCCGGGACTAACCAGAAGCTCGACACCCTCGGTCAGTTCACCATGTATCGCTTCGGCACCCGCTACTTCCCGGGCACGGGTCTGCGCGGCGCGATCAGTCATTCGGTGGACTCGGGCGGCGACGTCGCCGGCGTGCGCTGGGCCTCGATCGACGTCGACAACGAGACCGTTCTCGACGAGGGCACCCTGGCCCCCGGTGACGGAGTGAGCCGCTGGATGCCCTCGGCCTCGATCGACGGCTCGGGGAACATCGGCCTCGTGTTCACGAAGTCGAGCAACAGCGTCAGCCCGTCGGTGTACTTCACCGGCCGGGAGACCGGCGACCCGGCCGGCACCCTGCAGGCCGAGGTGGTTTGCATCGACGGCACCGGCTCGCAGCTCGGCGGCAACCGCTGGGGCGACTACGCCTCGGTCAGCGTCGATCCGGTTGACGACTGCACCTTCTGGGTCACCAACGAGTACGTCGAGACCACCGGCAGCTTCCAGTGGGACACCCAGATCTGCTCCTACAGCTTCCCCTCCTGCGGCGTCAGCCAGACCTGTGGCAACAACGTGATCGAGGGCAACGAAGCCTGCGACGGAACGGATCTCGGCGGCCAGAGCTGCGGCGACTTCGGCTGCTCCGGTGGCGCCCTGGCCTGCAACGGGTCGTGCACGGGCTTCGATACGTCGGGCTGCACTGGCTGCTCGCCGTGCAACAACAACGGTACCTGCGAGTCCGGCGAGGATTGCAACAACTGTCCCAACGACTGCGTCAGCGGAACCGGCTCAGGCGCGGTGTGCGGCAACGGCATCTGCGAGTCCGGCAACGGCGAGACCTGCCAGACCTGCTCGGCCGACTGCAACGGCAAGACCGGTGGTAAGCCCTCCACCCGGTTCTGCTGTGGCTCCGCGGACAGCTTGGCCCCGAACGGCTGTGGCGACAATCGTTGCACCTCCGGCGGCTTCCAGTGCACCGAAGTGCCGGTCTCGGGCGGCAGCTTCTGCTGCGGCGACCTCACCTGCGACTCGGGTGAGGACTGCGGCAACTGCGCCCTCGATTGCACCATCGGTGCGGAGGTCTGCACCGGCGGCATCGACGAGGACTGCGACGCCGCCGTCGATTGCAGCGACAGTGAGTGTTCCAGCGACCCGGCCTGCCAGACCCAGTGCGCGGACGTCGGCGAGTCATGTCGCGACGACGTCGACTGCTGCTCCGGCGATTGCAGTGGCGGCAAGCCGTCCACGCGTGTGTGCCTTCCCTAGTCGGGGCACCTAGAGATCGTCGATTGACGGGAAGGCCGGAGTCTTCGGACTCCGGCCTTCCTCTTTCGTGCCATCAGGTTATCCTTGGCCGATGGGATTTCGAAGGCGCTCTACCAAATGGACGGAGCGGTGCCTATCTGTACTCGTGCTGCTCACCTGTTCGGTAGCGATCGCCGGCCCGGTCGCGGCGGAGGTCACTGCGGACTACCTGCGGCCGACCGCGAAGCCCGGTCGGTCCGGAGGGGCGCTGACGGTCGCGCTGCGCGCCGAGCCGAAGACCTTCAACCCGGTGGTCGCGGTCGATAATCCTTCCTTCACTGTCGTCCGTCGGCTGATGGCGGACCTGATTCACATCGACCGCGCCACCCAGGAGACCACTGCGGCGCTCGCCCGTAGCTGGTCGGTGTCGCCCGACGGACGCCGCTACACCCTGGAGCTGCGGCGCGGCATCCTTTTCTCCGACGGCCACCCGCTCGACGCCGACGACGTGGTGTTTACCTTCGGGGTCTACCTCGACGAAGAAGTCGGCTCGCCGCACCGCGACTTCCTGATCGTCGCGGACGAGCCGATCGTGGTCGAGAAGCTCGATTCCCACACCGTGGCCTTTACCCTGGCCGAGCCCTATGCCGTCGGTGAGCGGCTGTTCGACTCGATCCCCATCCTGCCGCGGCACTTGCTGCAGCACGCCTACCGCGAGGGTCGCTTCGGCGAGACCTGGCAGCTCTCCACCCCCGCCGAGCAGATCGCCGGCCTCGGCCCGTTCCGGCTGGAGAAATACGTGCCCGGCGAGCGTCTCGAGATGGTGCGCAACCCGCACTACTGGAAAGTCGACCGCACGGGCCAGCGCCTGCCCTACCTGGAGCGCCTGACCTTCCTGTTCGTGGCCAGCGAGGACGCCCAGACGCTGCGCTTCCAGGCCGGCGACACCCACCTCACCAACCGCCTGAGCGCCAAGAGCTACGCCGTGTTGGATCGCGAGCGGGGCAGCCGGGGCTACACGCTCGAAGATCTCGGGCCGGGGCTCGGCTACACATTTCTCTTCTTCAACCTGAACGATCTCCGGGAGAAGGAGCTGCCCGAGATCGAGCGCAAGCAGGCCTGGTTCAGGCAGGTAGCCTTTCGCCGGGCGGTGTCGGCGACGATGGACCGGGCCGGCATCGCGCGCCTGGTCTACCAGGGGCGGGCGACGCCCATCGCCTCGCACGTCAGCCCGGGCAACAAGCAGTGGGCGAACCGCGCCCTCGAGCCGCCGGAGCGCTCGCTCGAGGCGGCGCGGGCGCTGCTGCGCGAGGCGGGCTTCACCTGGGACGAGGACGGCAAGCTGCGCGACGCCGGCGGCGAGCCGGTGGCGTTCTCGCTGCTCACCAGCTCGTCGAACGAGGAACGCAAGGAGATCGCCACCATCGTCCAGGACGACCTCGGTCAGCTCGGCCTCAGGGTCGACGTCGTGCCGCTCGAGTTCCGAGCGATGCTCGACCGGATCTTCCGCGGGCACGACTACGATGCCTGTGTCCTGGCCTTCGGCGGGGGGGACGTGGACCCCAATTCGGCGATTCCGACCATCACCTCAGGGGGCCAGAACCACCTGTGGCGGCTGCTCGGAGAGCCGCCGCCCTGGCAGGTGGAGATCGATCGGCTGATGGATCGGCAGCTGACGACGATCGACCCGGTGGAACGCAAGCGGCTCTACGACCGGGTGCAGGAGCTGGCGGCTCAGAACCTGCCGATGATCTTCCTGGTGAGCCCCAACGTGCTTGCCGGCGCGGCGCCAGGCCTGGGCAACTTCTCGCCGGCGATCCTCGACCACTTCACCCTGTGGAACGCCGACGAGCTCTACTGGCGCAGTGACGGCGGGAGCTGAGCCCAGCTGAGCTAAGATCCGCCGACGAACGCACCGCGCCAGCAAGGCCTGCTCCAGCCAGAATCCACCCGATCCGATGAACCCGAGCATTCCCGATCCCGCCTGGTCGGACCGGCGTCTCGCGGCCGCCTGCCTGGCGGGCGATGAGTTGGCCTGGAACGCGTTGGTGGACAAATATAGCCAGATGGTGTTCGCCATCGTCCGCCGCTATGGAGCTTCGCGGGAGGAAGCCGCGGATCTGTTCCAGGCGATCTGGCTCGACGCCTACAACGATCTGCCGCAACTGCGCCGCAAGAGGGCGCTGAAGCCCTGGCTGGTGTCGGTGGCGAGCCACAAGTGCTATCACTGGAAGCGCAAGCACCTGCGGCAGCAGGCCCACGAGGTCGGCACCCTTGACGACCAGGAAGGGGGCCGGCAAGCGGCGGAAGATCCGGGGCTGTTGGATCAGCTGATGCGTGACCAACTGGTACGCGAGGGCCTGTTCGCGCTGTCTCCCCGCTGCCGAGAGATGATTCGGTTGCTGTTCTTCACCATCCCGCCGAAACCCTACAAGGAGGTCGCCGAGCGTCTCGGGCTGGCGATCGGCTCCATCGGTTTCATTCGCGGTCGTTGCCTCGAGCAGTTGCGGAAAGCCCTCGGACGTCACGGATTGCAATGACAGAAGCCGAAGAGCGGCCCGCGGCAGCCCCGGATACCCTGGTGTTCGAAGACCCGGCGTTGTTCGAAGACCTGGCTGGCCTGAGGAGCAAGCAGCAGCGTAGCGACTTCTTCCGACATCGCATCGACCTGTTGCAAGCCGATCTTGTCCGAGCATTGTGCTCCGAGGTCTCGCGCCTGTTCGGAGTCGACCTGGAGCGGGCCCGGAACCTGGCCGAGACCGCCCGCTGGCTGGCCGAGAAGCTCGCCCACGAGCCGAGCCGCGCGCGGTCCGCACGCGCCGCCGCCAACGTCGCGCACTCCCTGGGCGAGACCACGCGGGCGCAGGAGCTGTACGGCGAAGCTCTCGATCGCTTCGAAGAGCTTGAGGAGGAAAAGGAGGCGGCCGTCACCCGCTCGAGCGCGCTGCTGAATCTTGCCTTCCTCGGCGAACATGGCGTAGTGGATGCCTGGTATCGGTCCGCGCGGGAGACGTTCGAGCACCTCGCCGACCGCCGCCGCCTGGCTACTCTGGAGCACAATTTCGGCATCATCCTCGGTCGCCAGGACCGTTGGGAGGAAGCTCTCGAAAGCTACACTGCAGCCTGCGAGGAATTCCGCCGGCTGGACCGGGCTCAGGACGTCGCGATCTGCTTGCGCAACATCGCCGTCTGCCAGATCAACCTGCACGACTTCACCGCCGCGCTCGACGTCTATCGAGACAACCGCGCTTATTGCCTGGACCACGGGCTGACGCGGATCCTGCTCCAGATCGACTACAACATCGCCTACCTGTTCTATCTCCGCGGCGAGTACACCCGCGCGATTCGACTCTTTCAGGCGGCGCGGCGTGATTGTGCGACGGCGGGCGATGAGTACCATGCCGCCCTGTGTGATCTCGACCAGGCCGAGATCTATCTCGATCTCAACCTGGTCGAAGAGGCGGCGAAACTGGCCCAGGCGGCGATCACCACCTTCGACGGTTTGAGCATCCCTTACGAGGGGGCCAAGGCGCTGACTTTTCGGGCGATCGCCTTGAGTCGGCAGGGTCGGACCATCGAGGCACTGACCTTGCTGCGCCGAGCGCGGGAGACCTTCGTCAGCGAGCGAAACCGGCTGTGGCCGGCATTGATTGATTTCTATTGCGCGGTGGTGCTGACGCGTGACGGAAAGCCACGCGACGCCATACGCCTCGCCCGTGGAGCCCGGGAGGTTTTTGCGGAGCTGTCTCTAGCGCCCCGAGTCGCCATGTGCGAGCTTCTGATCGCTGAATTGCTCCTCGCTCTGGGGAAACCGAGTGAAGCGAGGGCGTCGTGTCACGATGCGCTGGCGCGGCTTGCGGGTCTCGACTTGCCGGCCTTGGAGCATCGAGTGTTCCTGGTGCTCGGTCAGGTCGAAGAGGCTATCGGCGACCGACAGGCGGCGATCGATGCCTATCATCGTTCTCATCGCTGGTTGGAGAAGCTGCGGAGCCAGCTCCAGGGCGACGACCTGAAGATCGCGTTTCTCAAGGATAAGCACGTCGTCTACGAGAGCCTGGTCTGGCTGACCCTGGAAGGAGGCCTGCCCGCCGAGCGCGAGGAGGTCGCGTTCGGCTATGTCGAGGCTTCGAAGTCCCGCAGCCTGGCGGACCTCATGGCTTTCCGTGCTCACGCCCTGGCACCCAGATCCGAAGCCCGGGGTGAGCTGGCCGAGCGGACGCGAGCCTTGCGCGAGGAGCTCGGCTGGCTCTACCGACAGATCGACGTCGTGCAGATGCGCCCGAGCGAGCACTACCGTCAGAAGGTCGAAGCGCTGCGCCCCCGGATCCGACGCAAGGAAGGACATCTGCTTCGCTCGTTGCGGGAGCTGCGGGCGACGGACCGTGAGTTTACATCGCTCCAGCCGGGGGAAGTGATCGATCTGGAGACCGTGCGAGCGTCGCTGCCGGCGGATACCACCCTCATCGAGTACTACATCGCCCGCGGCCGTGTTTTCGTCTTCGTGGTCGGCCGCGACGATCTCGAAGTCGTTCCGTTGGCCGCGGCCGCGAAGGCGCGCGAAATATACCGATTCCTGCAGTTCCAGCTCTCCAGATCGACGTCGGAGGACCAGTCGCCCGCGGCGTCGCAGCTCGCGCACGAAGCGATGCGAGCTCATCTGGAGGAGCTCTACGCGGCACTGATCGATCCGATCCGTGACCGCTTGCGCACCGAGCGTCTGGTTGTCGTACCCCATGGCTTTCTCCACTACGTGCCGTTTCATGCTCTCCACGACGGCGACAGCTACCTCACTGATCGGTTCACGATCTCCTACGCCCCCAGCGCCGAGGTTTTTCATTTGTGCTCGATGAAACGAGCGGCCTGGGACGATTGCTCGGTGGTGCTCGGGGTGGCCGACGAGAGGGCGCCCTACATTCTCGAGGAGGCCCGGGCGGTGGCGGCCTCACTGCCCCGGGCGCGGCTGTTGTTGGGTGAGGATGCGAGCGCCGAGGAGCTGCGTCGGCACGGAGCTCGGGCTCGCTATCTGCATATCGCCACCCACGGTCTTTTCCGACGCGACAACCCCATGTTCTCGGCCATTCAACTCGGCGCGACCCGCTTGAGCCTGTTCGATCTCTATGACCTGCGCCTTGCAGCCGAGCTCGTCGTTCTCTCCGGCTGCGGCACGGGCCTGGGCGCCGTGCTCGGCGGCGAGGAGCTGGTGGGCTTGACCCGCGGGCTGCTCTACGCTGGCGCTCAGTCGGTCGTGGTGACCTTGTGGGACGTGCACGACGCCTCCGCGGCGGTATTCATGCGCCGCTTCTGGCAGCACTTGACGGCCGGATCCGGGCGCGCCCAGGCACTGCGACAGGCCATGTGGGATCTACGAGATACCTACCCGAGCCCCTATCACTGGGCACCATTCATCATGGTCGGCAAACCGACCGGAGCCGAGCTCTGAGATCCAAATGCCGATTCCTGCAAACCTATATTTTTCTTGCTCCAGAACAACCCTATACATACTGACGGGAACAGCCGGCCTCCCGGCCGGTCCACGACCGAGCGCCAACCAGACCCAGACGAGACCCTGGAGGAATAGCCTCATGACCAGATACGACATCACCGAGTGGAGCGATTTTGTACGTGAGGTGACTGATCCCGAGACAGAAGAGCAGATGCGTGAGCATCTGGCCGTGGCGTCCGTGCGGGTGCAGCGAGTTGTTGCAACCTTGCGCCGGGTCGCCGAGGTGGGCCTGATGGATGCTCGGGACGCTGTGCCCGAGCACGCCGTGCGAATCGCCAAGGCAATCGCCAGCGTGCCTCGAGTGACACCCCATGAGCGAGATTCCGAGGGAGCATCGGTGCTGCGGCGCCTGCTCTGCACGGTCGCTTTCGACAGTCGTTTGCAGCCGGCCTCCGCGGGAACGCGGGATCTGGAAGGCTCCCACCGGCAAATGGTCTACGAAGCCGAGGGCTATCGGATCGATGTCCGAATGGAACAGGAGCTCGAGTCGCAGGGCACCGTGGCTGTCGGACAGGTCTCTCGCCACGACGAGGGCGCCCGGCCGTTGGCACGTGTGCCGGTCCTGGTCTTCTCTGGGATGGACGAGATCGGACACACCGTCACCAGTCGATTCGGGGAGTTTCAATTTGAGGGGTTGCCGCGCCGAGACCTGGATCTGTGCCTGGTGGTCGGAGAGGATTTCCTCGAAATCCCGCTGGCGGCTGAATCCGGCAACGAGCCGGGGCTAGCATCGTGAAACGCACGTTGGCGTTCGCCGCGTTCCTGGTCGTCGCGGGACTATCCTCGATCGGAGTTACCGCCGATCCGGGTGGTAACCCACGGGACCACCAGTTGATCCTGCGGGCCTTGCCGGAACATATCGCGGCCGTCGCCGAGCAGCACGGCCTCGCCGTCGTCGGCAGCACCGCCGCCGCCGACGGCTACCTGGCCGTGGTCGAAGCCCCCGGACTGATGACCGCTGAGCAGATCGAGGCTCTGATCGAGGGGGATCCGCGGGTGGAGAGCTCAGACCGGATCCTCCTGGCGGCGCTGCCCGCCATGACGGGGTCGATGCCTGTTCCGGCCGGCGACGTCGCGATCGACGCCGTCAAGACCGGCGGTTTCTCCTCCCCCTGCATGAGCCTGGGATTCGGCAACGCCCCGTGGAGCGGCTACGCTGATCAGGAAGCGGCGCGTCTGGTGCGCCTGCACGAGGCCCATCTCGAGCGTCCCGGTTGCGGCGCCGTGACGGTCGCGGTGATCGACACCGGCGTCGACCCCGACCACCCGTTGCTGGCCGGGGCCCTGGTGCCCGGATACGACTTCCTGCTCGAGCAGGAGGGACTCCCTTCCGAGTGGGACTTCCTCGATCAGTCGCTGCAGCCAATCCTCGAGCAATCGCTGCAGCCGATCCTGGAGCAGTCACTGCAGCCGATCCTCGAGCAATCGCTGCAGCCGATCCTGGAAACGACGATGGCCGGCGAGGCGGAGCCCCTGCCGTTCGGCGTATCGACGGCGCTGCTGCTGGACGAGGCATCGGCCACGACGCTCGCGGAGATGAGCTTGCCGCCCTACTTCGGCCATGGCACCATGGTCGCCGGGATCGTCCGCCTGAGCGCCCCCGGCGCCCAGATCATGCCGCTGCGCACCTTCAATGCATCGGGGGCCGGGCATCTCTTCGACGTCGTCCGCGCCGTGTATTACGCGGTCGATCATGGCGCCGACGTGATCAATATGAGCTTCAGCGTGCCCGAGAGCTCGAAAGAGCTGAAGCGGGCGATCCAATACGCTCGTAGTCGGGGAGTGGTGTGCGTCGCCTCGGCCGGCAATCAGGCAGAGCAGACGCTGGTCTATCCGGCGGGCTACAGCGGCACCGTGGGGGTGGCGGCCACCACCCTCGACGACCAGCTCAGCGAGTTCTCCAACCATGGCTCGGCGCTGGTCGCGCTGGCGGCGCCCGGATCAGGCATCGTCTCAACCTTCCCGGGTGGCCTGTTCGCCGCCGGTTGGGGGACCTCGTTCAGTGCGCCTCTGGTCTCCGGTGCCGTCGCCTTGAGCCATCCGTTGGAACCAGACGGCAACACGGCAGCCTTTCAGGGGTTGGTGCACGGTCTCGATCAGGGCAGCGTACAGATCCAGGAGCTGGCGGGAGCGATCGGCAGCGGACGGCTCGACGTGCTGGCGACGGTTCAGGCAACGGCGGACTGAGGACGAATCGGCCGCCCTCGTTCTCGCGCGGCGGCAATCGTCAGCCGCCGCCCTCGCCGTGCTGTTCGAGAAACTGTTCCATCGCCCGCCGGGTCGTCTGGTGGAGATCGGAGCGGCTGAGCACTTCGCGGGCGCGCCGCGCAGCGGCCTCGTCGTCGAGTGTCCTCAGCAGGGACAGCGCAGCCTTGGCGACGCCGGGGCTGTTGGAGTCGAAGTGCCGGCCGACGAGCGCCGCGTCGGCGTCCGCTCCGGCCGTCTCGAGCACCTGCAGCGACGTCTTGACCAGCAGCGGATGGGTGGAGCTCAGGTCGAGCTCGGTTTTCGCCTCTTCGACGATCTCGCTGGCGACATCGGCCAGCGCCCCGCGCAGGGATGACGGAAATCTGGTGGACGACTCCAGCAGGAAGCTACGGACCTCGGTATCGATCTCGGAGGAGCCCGCCACGGCCCGAATCGCCGGCAGATCGGCTTCCTGCAGGTGATCGAGCAAACGCGGACGCATGTAGAGCTCGGCGATGACGAACTTCCGGGTCCGGATATCCGGCCGCGCGAGCTGCGTCAGGATGGCATCGAGATAGTCTCGGCCCGGCTCTTTCTCTCCATCGCGCGCGGCTTCGAACAGAAAGCGGATTTCCGGGGTGTCCTCGATCACCGCCGCCCCGATCACCGGCAGCGTGACGACCTTGGGGCCATCCGGGTCGCGTTCGGGGGAGTCGCGGTCCAGCGGATTGCGCCGCACTTCGGTGTAGGCGATGATGTAGCTCCGGCCCCAGACCAGATCTTGCCCGGTCTCCGCGTCGAGGCGGGCGGTGACGCGTTTCGGCATCTTGCCGTAAAGCACCTTCTTGCGCTTGAACTGGACCGTGTCTTCTTCGGAGCTCTGTTCCGCCATCGCCACGGCAACCTGCTGGTACTTCCCCATCATCATCAAAGTCG
The DNA here is from genome assembly GCA_024226315.1 of bacterium. Lineage (GTDB taxonomy): Bacteria > Acidobacteriota > Thermoanaerobaculia > Multivoradales > J023 > JAAELT01. Next base: position 40,312 of record JAAELT010000420.1, read on the forward strand.
GCGCTTTGAGGCGCTTCGCGGCGCCCGCCGCGGTAGCCGCGAAGAGGCCGATAGCGGCCAGGGTCATCAGTGGCAATAGGCTCCTTGACCGGTCCATGTCGTCTCCTGTTGTTGACGGCTCGCGGCTGGTCGCCGCGCCTCACCGATCCGGTATCGTATCGCAGGCTCAGCGGTAGACGATGAAAGTCTTGCCCGTGGGCAGATCGGCGAAGCGCGCCTCGCGGCCGCCGGGCCATCTCACCCGGACGCTGTCCAACGCCGTCGCTTTGCCCAAACCGAAGTCCGCCGCCGCCTCGTTGGCGGAGCAGTAGCTGTAGGCGCTCTCGACCCGGCGCCACTGTGATCGCCCCGCGGCCTCAACGGCCACTCGGCCGCCCAGAGCATTGGCTCCGGCTCGGTTCAGGAGACGAAACCGCGCCCAAGCCATGTTCGGCGGGGTGCGGTTACGCAGCAGGTGCGCGCCGCCGCCGTTGTTCACCACCGCCACGTCCACGTCGCCGTCGAAGTCGAAGTCGGCGAAGGCCGCGGCCCGTCCGGTCGCGATCGGCGAGCCCACCGCCGTGGGGGGGAGCTCGCGGAACCGGCCTCCGGCCTCGCCGCGAAAGAGCTGATCGGGCTCGGCGTAGGGGTCGCCGGCCACCAGGGGCACCTCGGCGGCGCCCACCCTGCCGTTGGTAACGAAGAGGTCGAGGTGGCCGTCATGATCGAAATCGGCCAGGCCGGTACCGAAGCCGGTGCGGTTGATGCTCGCGGCGGCGAGTCCGAGCCGCGCCGTGGCGTCCTCGCAGAATCCCTGTCGGTTGAGGTAGAGGGTGTTGGTTTCCTGACGCAGGTGGGTGAGCAGCAGATCGCCGCGGCCGTCGCCGTCGACGTCCGCTACCGCTACCCCCATCCCGGCCTCGGCGGTGCCGGCCATGTTGACCGCGCAGCCGAGCTCCACCGCCCGATCGACGAACTGTCCGTCACCCTGGTTGATCCACAGTTGATTGGGCATGCCGTCGTTTGCCACGTAGAGGTCAGGCAGGCCGTCTTGATCGAAATCCAGCGGCGCGACGCCGAGGCCGTTGCCGAAGGCGCGGGAGATTCCCGCCTGGACGCTGGCGTCTTCGAAGGTGACGGTGCCGTCCGGGTTGCTGCCGAGGTTGAGGAAGAGGCGGTCCTGCTGCGGCGCGTTGTAGCGGTTCGGATGGCAGTAGTCGCGCAAGCCGCCGGAATAGCATTCGACCTCGTTGGCGGGCGACCAGGCGACGTAGCTCACCACGAACAGGTCGAGGTCGCCGTCCAGGTCGATGTCGACGAACGCCGCGCTGGTGCCCCAGCCCGCGTCTTCGACGCCGGCCACGGCTCGGCTAAAGGTGCCGTCGCGGTTGTTGAGGTACAGCACGTTGGCTCCGACGTTGGTGACGTACAAGTCCGCGTCGCCGTCGCCGTTTGCGTCGCCCACGGCCGCGCCCATGCCGTAGCCCGTGTCTCCGACCCCGGCCCGCCCGGTGACGTCGACGAACCTGCCGCCGTCGTTGCGGTAGAGGCGATTGGCGGGAGCCGCCGCGCTCGCTTTCTCCAGCTGCCCGCCTTGCACGAGATAGAGATCGAGATCGCCGTCGCCGTCATAGTCGAGCCAGGCGGCACCGCCCGACATGATCTCGGGGAACCACAAGCGTTGCTCCGAGGCCCGCACGTGCACGAATTCGATCCCGAGAGCGGCAGCCACGTCCTCGAACCCGGGTTCTGTTGCGGCGTTCGGGCTGGCGACTGTCGACGCGGCCAGCGCCAGGCAGCCGATCAGCACGGCCAGATAACGATCTGCTGCTCGGCGTGGCGTCGCCATCTCAGCCATCGCCCCGTTGCTGCGCCAGAGCCTTGTCGAGCTCGGCGATCCGCGGATGATTCGGAGCGATCGTTCGCGCTGCCTCGAGCGCCGCCGACGCTTCTGGTAGACGACCCTGGGTCAGCTCGAGCCGGCAGAGGCCGAGGTAGGCCGGCAGCAGGTCGGGCACCAGGTCGATGGCTTCACGGTAGAGCTCACGCGCGCGGCCGGGACGCCCGAGCTCGAGGCTGAGGTCAGCCGCCGCCAGTCGTGGTCTGGGATCTCGCGCCTCGAGCGCCGCTGCCTGCTCGAAGTCGGCCAGCGCCTCGGCAAAGCGCCCGGATCGGGCCAGAATCTGGGCCCGATTGCCGTAGGTGCGGGCCGAGCTCTCGCCCCGCTCGACGGCCGCGGTGGCGTATTCCAGGGCCTGCTCCGGTCTGCCTGTCCTCATCGCCCACGAGGTCAGGTTGATCCAGGTCGAGAACTTGCGTTCGTTGACCGCGAGGGCGTGGTCGAGCAGCTCCTTCGCCGCTTGCTGTTCGCCCAGACGCATGTGGGCGATCGCGAGGTTGTTGAGCACCGTGACGTTCTCCGGGTGATCCGCGAGGCACAGCTCGAGCACTTCCTTCGCATCCGCGGGGCGACCGGCTGCCAGCAGTCCGGCGGCGCGGCCGATCCGAGCGGTCAGATGCACGGCGTAACGCTCGACTCTGGCGGCCAACGGGTCCGGCAGCATCCGGTCCGTTGCGCCGGCGCCCCGGCCCAGCTCGCGCTTCGCCTCGTCGTGGCGCCCGGTAGCTCGCAGAGCAAGTCCCAGACGATGATGGGCGCCGCGGTTGCGAGGCGCCAGCTGCACGGCCTGGCGAAATAGAGCGAGAGCTTTTTCGGACCTTCCCTGCATCAGCAGAGAGTCGCCGGCACCGAGGTACCCCTCTGGGGCCGATGGCAAAGCTTGGATGACCCGCGAGAAAGCCTCGTGGGCCTGTTCAAGCTCGCCGACCGCCAGCAACGCGAGACCCAGCCGCTGGTGCGCGGGCGCGAAAGCCGACGCCTCCGCGGCCAAGTCGCGAAACAGCTCGAGGGCGCTGGCGAAGTTCCCCGCCTCCTGGGTGGCAACGGCGTGGTGGTAGCGCCAGAGCATCTCCTCTGGAGCCAGCTCGGCCGCTCGTTCGAAGCAAGCGCGAGCTTGCGCCCACAAGACGTTGGCCTCGTAGGCGAGTCCGAGCTCGCCCCACATGCCGGCGTCGGCGGGAGCTGCTCGGAGCTCTGCGAACCGGCTTTGGATCAGCCGCTGCACCGCCGGATCGAGGTCCGCGAGGTTCGTCGGCAGGACCGACTCATCGATCTGGGGCTCGGCGGTTCGTTCCTCGCCAGAGGGTGCTGCTGCGGAGTAGGTGGCTAACAAGAGGACCGAGAGGGCGCAGCTCCTCAGCGCCCTCGGGATCGCGTTCGTCTCGACACCACTCTTCACCCCCGGATTCTACTCGTGCTCGGCTGTTAGACTTCTCCCCATCATGCGGCACCGTGATTCGTGGCGACATCGGCGCTCGCTATACCAGATCGGTTTCCTCCTGGCCGGCACCCTCGTGCTCGGACCGGCGTTGCCGGCGCGACCGTCGACGCACGAGCCGTCCGGGCCGAGCGCCGCCGCTCTGGATCGAATCCAGCGCGAGTGCCTGCGGGCTTATCCTCCGGATCTGCTGGCTGAGATGGCGTCCGGGGCGCGGGAGATCCCGTCGGGAGTGGACGCGGATCCCGAGGCCCAGATGCAATTTCTCGACAAGGAGATCCCCCTCGACAAGGGGCTCTTCTACCCGATCTTGCTCGAGGACTTGCTGCCCGCTTTCGAGCGCTACGTGACCGAGGGTGCGCGCTTTCTGGACCTCGGCAGCGGCGACGGGCGGGTGCTGTTCATGGCCAACCTGCTCGGGGCCGAAGCGGTGGGGATCGAGTACGACAAGAGAATGGTGAAGATCAGCCGCCGGGCTCAGAAGGCCTTGAAGGATCTAGTCGACCCCGGCCGCGTGCGGGTAGTGAGGGGCGACTTTTTCGCCTCGTCCTGGTCCGGCTACGACGTGATCTACTACTTCGACCTCAGCTCGTTCGAGCAGGAACGCGTGCGGCAGAAGCTGAAGAGGGAGCTCGACCCCGGGGCGCGTCTGATCGTCGGCTACGAACAGGCACCGTTTCCGGGCCTCGAGCTCGAGGCCCGCATCCCGGAGGTCGAGGCGCGAGACCCCGTGATCACGGTCTACCGTCGAGCGACGCCTGCTGAGGCCGCGGAGCGCTGAACGGACGGCGGCGAGGGATGAGATGAGCGGTCCGAGGTTGAGCGGAAACGGTCTCCGACACCTCGCCGTGAGGTCACTGATTGTTGCCCTACTTGCCAGCGCCGCAGGTGCCCAGACGCCGTCGCGGGCCGTCCGCTATGCTGGCCTGACCCTCACCGAGGCGCTTCTCGATCTGCAGCGGCGTGGTCTCCGGATCCTGTTCACCAGCGAGGTGGTCAAGCCCGAGATGCGGGTGACGGCGGAGCCCACGGCGGCCTTCGAGCGGGAGATCCTCGATCAGCTGCTCGAGCCGCACGGCCTGATTGCCCAGCCCGGCCCCAAAGACTCCCTGGTGGTGGTGGCGAGGCCGGTCGATCCGGCGGCCACCGGCATTCGCGGCACGGTCACGGAAGGCACGAACGGCAGGCCGCTGGCCGACGTCCAGGTGTTGATTCCCGGAACCGGGCTCGAGACGGCCAGCGCGGAGGACGGCACCTTCTCTCTTCCCGCGGTTCCTCCGGGCGAGCATTCCCTGGAAGCGCGTCAGCCGGGCTTCGTGGTCGAGCGGCTGGCAGACGTGCAGGTAGTCGCGGGGCGTTTCACCGACGTTTCTTTCGAGCTGGTGCCGGTCGCCGTGCCGCTGGACGAGATCGTCGTGACCCCCAGTCGGATCTCGCTGCTGCGCTCCGATCCGACCGCGGTCATGTCGTTCGACAAGGAGGAGATCATCGCCCTGCCGCACCTCGGCGACGAGCTGTTCCGTGCCTTCACCCTGCTGCCCGGGGTCTCCGGCAACGAGCTCTCGGCCAGCTTCCATATCCGCGGTGGGCGCTCCGACGAGGTGCTGGTGATGCTCGACCAGCTCGAGCTCTTCGAGCCCTTCCACCTGCGGGACTTCTCCGATGCCCAGTCAATCATCGCGCCCAAGGCGATCGCCGAGGTCGACCTGATTCTCGGCGGCTTCCCGGCGCGTTTTGGCGACCGCATGGGCGGCGTGCTCGACATGAAGACCGCGACCCCCGTCTCAGGTCGCCACAACCACCTCGGCGTTAGCATCCTGACCGCGCAGGCGGGCGGTGCCGGCGGTTTCGGCGAAGGTAAGGGAGACTGGCTCGGCGTCGCTCGCTACGGCAACCTGGAGCTGATCAAATACTACCTCGACGCCGAGGAAGACCCCGAGTTCTGGGACGCCTTCGGCAAGCTCGAGGGCCAGCTCGGCGCCAGCAACCGGCTCGGCGCGCGGGTGCTCAGGGCCGAGGATCGGCTCGGCTTCGCGAAGGTCGAGGACGGGGATCCCGAGGAGGCCCAGACCGCCTACGGCAGCTCGTATACGTGGCTCACCCACCAGGCGCTGCTCAGCTCCAACCTGTTCGTCGACTCTGTGCTCTCGGTCGGACGGGTCGACCGCGACCGTCGCGCCGGCGAGATCGACGAGGGGGAGCAGGAGTTCGTGCTACGCGACGAGCGGGTACTCGACGTCGTCGGCTTGAAGCAGGACTGGAGCTACAAGCCGGGCCGCGACAGGCACTATCTGCGCTGGGGCTTCGACCTGCGCAGCCTCGATACCGACTACGACTACTTCAACATCCGCGGCATCGAAGATCCGCTGGACGAGATCCGCAGCGAGCCGATCGTCGGCTCGACGACCTTCCGAGAGAGCTTCACCAGTGAGCAGTACAGCCTTTATCTGACTGACAAGATACGGCTGTGGCTGCCACTGACCGTCGAGGTAGGCTTGCGCTATGACGAGCACTCGATCTCCGAGGACCGCGACCTGAGCCCGAGAGTTAACCTGGTGGCCGCCGCCGGCGAGCGCGGAACCGTGCGCGCGGCGTGGGGCCATTTCTTCCAGAGCCAGCGGCTCTACGAGCTGCAGGTGGAAGACGGTGAGACCGACTTCTTGCAGGCCGAGCTCACGGAGCAGTCCGCGCTCGGCTACGAGCACAAGTATCGAAGCGGATCGATCCTGAGCTTGAACCTCTATCACCGCGATATCCAGGATCCCAGGCCCCGCTACGAGAACGCCTTCGAGCCGGTCGATCCGTTCCCCGAGGTGGCGCCCGATCGCATCCGCATCGCGCCGGAGCGCAGCACCGCCCGGGGCGCGGAGCTGTTCCTGCGCGGCCCCGCCGGCGACCGGTTCGACTGGTGGCTGAGCTACACCTACGCCCGGGTGGAAGACGAGATCGAGGGCCGCGACGTACCCCGCGGTATCGACCAGCCTCATAGCCTGAGCGCCGATTTCGCCTACCGGATCACCGACCACTGGACGTTCAACCTCGCCTTCCGCTACCACACCGGGTGGCCGACCACCGCGGTGATGGGCGAGCTCGAAGAGGACGACGAAGGTGAGCTCGAGCCAGTGCCGGTGTTCGGGCCGCTCTACGACGAGCGCCTGCCCGACTACCACCGGCTCGACTTGCGGGCCAGCCGCCAATGGCAGCTGCGCGGCGGCAAGCTGTCGTTCTTCGTCGACGTCCAGAACGTCTACGATCGCAAGAACGTCTCCGGCTTCGACATCGACTTCGAATTCGAGGTCGGGGTCGGGGTGGACGATCAGGTGACGGTGATCCCGAACGAGGAGACCTGGGGAGGCATCGTGCCGTCGTTTGGCGTGGAGTGGGAGTTTTGACGCCCGCTCTCGCCCTTGGAAAGATCTTCCGTACGCTGAGCATGCGGTCGGCGATCCTCTGGTATCTGCTGGCCTCCGTGCCCATCTGTTTTCTCGGGATGGGCGCGATCGACGTCATCACCATGGAGGGCATCGTCGCTGACGGTGCGCGCTACATGGACCGCACCGGCGAGTATTCGGTGCCGCGGCTATACGGCGAGATCTACTCCTACAAACCCCCCCTGGCGTACTGGCTGGCGCTGGCTTCGTTTCGCCTCTTCGGCGGCGAGTCGGAATGGGCTCTGAGGTTCCCCTTTGCCTTGAGCGGGTTGCTGATAGGGTTCGCGGTGCTGCTGGTGACCAGCCGGATCCTGAGCCCACGCACCGGTTTGCTGTGCGCCTTCGCCTCCCTGACCGGCGCGCTCACCCTGCAGAAGATCCACCTGGCGGAGTTCGACATGCCGCTCGCGGCCGGCGTCGGCATCGCGGCGGCGGTGGCGTGCCACAACCTCTCCGCCGAGCGGGCGCGCGCCGGTCTCTGGCTGATCGGCTATCTGGCCCTGGCGCTCGGCTTTTTGGCCAAAGGAGTCCCCGCCCTGATGTTCTACGGGCCGGGTCTGCTGCTGGCGGCCCTGGCGACACGCCGGTACCGAGAGCTCTTCAGGCCCGCCCACCTGGCGGGAGTGCTGCTCTTCACGCTCGTCGTCTCGCTGTGGGTCGCGAGCGCCTACCAGGCAGCGGGCTGGGAGGCCTTCGCGCAGCCGCTCGCCGAGGGGCGCGAAAAAGGCCTGGCCTGGAGCCTGGCCACCATCGGGGAGACCCTGCTCAAGCCCCTGAAGGCCTGGGCTCTGTTCCTTCCCTGGAGTCTGCTGCTGCCAACTTCGCTAAGCGTTTTCCGGGGCTCCGATCCGTCCCGGCGGCTGGCGGCGACCGCCGGCGCTTTCGTCGTCGCTGGCGTTGCGATGTTCATGCTCGTGCCGGCCGCTCAGTCTAGATACCTGCTGCCCCTGGCCGCGCCCGTCGGTATCCTATCCGGGGCTCTCGTCCGTAGCAGGTCCACTTTTGTGCCTGTCCGGTGGCCGATCGCCGTGGCGATCCTCTTCTGGCTGGCGCACAGCCAATTCGTCGAGCCTCACCGCGCCGAGTCGCGCTCGCTGAAGACGGTGGCGGCCGCCTTCGAAGCCCATCTCGAGCCTGGGTCGGCGCTCTGGACCGGACCGGTCAGCAAACACTACCGGCACTCGTCGATTTCCTACTATCTGAACCGGCCCATCGAGACGTTTTCCACCGGCGGCCCAGGTCCGCGAGCGGGCGACTACCTGATCTTCTTCAGTGACGAGCACGAAGAGCTGATGATCGCTCTGTCCTTCGAGGTCGAGATCGTCGAACGCAGGACTCAACGTCGGTACGAATACATCCTTGCGCGAGTGCTCGAAAAGGGCGCCGCCGAACGGAAGCACGAAACCTAGCCGCTCAACGCTTCCTCGGTCTTGCCCAGGACCAACAGTCTCGACGTCTTGCCCCGTGGCCAGCTCCGCCGCATCTCAACAACCCGGTGCGGTACGTGACTCAGCGCATCGAGGTCGGTGAAGCGATCATGCAGGGTGAAGGCACCGATGGATCGATCGTGCATCAAATCGAGGAGGTCGTCGAGGAAATGCACGATTGACCAGTGGAAGCCGATGGCGAAGAAGGAGTAGATGAAGTCGTACGGGCCGGGCAGGCCGGAGATCTCGCCGCCCATCTCCCCGGCATCGAACAGCCGGTAGCTTTCGATCTCGTTGTGGCGCAGCAGCGTCTCCAGAGCTTCGGGTGTGCCGCAGAAGGAATCGTCGAAACGGGGCCCGGCCTTGGTGTACTTGGTCGACTCGCCGGCTCCTTCGTAGAGGTGGAAGGGTACTTCCCGCCAACCCATGATCTTCTTGAAGAAGATCGCCGAGCGGCCGAGACCAGGGCCGAGATCGAGCACCTGCGACGGCTCGGGTAGGGCCTTCAGAAACGGCTCGAGGGCGAGATACTCGCCCCAGCAGACACCGTTCTGATTGAGCTCCCAGAAGCGCCGGGACGGCTCGTCTCCGCGCAAGCGAAACTGCGGCGAGATGAGCTTGACGGCTGCGATCAACTCGGGAGTCAGCGCCGGTGCGCAAAAAAAGAGCTCGCGCGCCACCAGATCGGGATCCAGCTCGTTCAGGGAATGGCCGATTCCCAATCGCTTGCGCACGGACGTCGACAGCTTGTTGATGAAAGCTCCCACGGAGTCTCCTCATGGCGGCCTCGGGGCCGAGGTTCGAGAGTCGTCCGATGGTATCAACAGACCGGCCGCGAGGCGGCTATGATTCGCCGCCGTCGCCGGGCTTCCAGTCGATCACCAGGCGGCCGTCGGGGGTCACGTCGTGCTCGAGTTGGCTCGGCAGGGCAATAGGCACCACGTCGTCGAGGCTGAAGCCTGTCACATCGCCGAAGCGGTCGATGGCCGCGGCCGCCCTGGCCTCTTCGTTGGCATACTCCAGCTCCAATCCACATTTCTCCCCCACCCAGTCCAGGAAATCCGGTAGGGGATTTGGCCCGATCCCGGCGGGGTAGGCGGGGAGGATTCTGCCGGGCCTCTGCCAGACGTCGGGCGGCAATTGCCCTGGTGTCACGGTACCGCTGGCCGAGACCTTGATCTGTTGACCGGCGAGAGCTCGGTGCGCACCCTGGCTGTTGGTCAGCTCCACCTCGCCGTCATGTACCTGCAGCAGCAAGGAGCCGTCGTCCAGCAGCTGGACATTGAAACGCGTGCCGATGTCGCGGGCGACTCCGAGCGGCGTGCGAACCTCGAGCGAGCCGCTCGCCGAGTCTGAGTCCAGGTGAACGGTGCCGCGTTCGAGATCCAGAATCGAAACGGCCACCAGCTCGAGGCGACTTCCGGGACCGACGTGAATCCTCGATCCGTCTGTCAGCGCGAGATCCGCTGTTGCGGCCACGGTGCCACCGGCGAACGTCTCGATGACCGCACCCGCCACCAGCATTTCATCCCGCTGGCCGGTGATCACGACGTTGCCGGTGGTCGCCTCCAGTGTAGCGACCGGTGCAGCCACCGGGCTCGGCGCGACACGCCAGAAGCTCGGAGCGAGCACCAGCAGCAAGAGCGCCGCGGCGGCCAGCAGGCCGCCCCCGCCGGCGTAGAGATTTCGTCGCCGGCGTGCCTTCACCGCGCGCTGCCACTCGGCGCGGGCCGCCTCCTTGACGATCGCGGCGTCCTGCGCCGGCACCGCGGGACGATGCCCGGCCAGGCGGAGCAGCCGAGCGACCGAATCTTCGCCGTTCGAGAATCGGTCGTTGGTGGGTGGTGGGACGTTGTATTGCTCGTTCATGATTCAGCTCGTACCGTTATGCATTAATACATCGCTGTTATTACATCGGCGTCAAGCCGCGCCGGGGCTCGATCCCTCGAGGGCGGGGTCGGGACGGCCCTGGCCGAAAGAAGAGAAACCGTCTCGAAACGCCTTGCGCGCCCGGGTCAGCACCGACTCCGCGGCTTTGAGCCCGAGCCCCAGGCGGCTGGCGATCTCCTTGACCGGCAGGCCGTCGAGATACTTCCACTCCAGGGCCTGACCGTAGCGCGGCGGCAGGTGATCGAGGGTCACGTGAACCAGCCGGGCGACCTCTTTGCGGCGCAGAGCCTCGTCCGGGCCCTCGAGACCCGTGGAGAGAGACTCCAGCGCTGAGCGGACCTCCGGCGCCTCCTCGACCAGATCGACGGGCCGTGGGGCTCGCCTCGTCTGCCGGTAATGGCCGCTGATCTCGTAGCGGCAGATGGTGTACAGCCAGGCCGACAGCGGGGCTTCCCCGCGATAGGTACCGAGATGAGCGATCGCCTTGCAGATCGAATTCTGCACGATGTCGCGCGCCAGGTCTGGGTTTTCGAGCCGCGCCAGGGCAAAGCGATAGAGCCCGGGGAAATGATCTTCGAAGAACTCCTCGAAGGCCGCCTCGTCGCCGCGCAGCATGCGCTTGACGAGGACTCGGTCGCCGTGCTGCAGGTCCGGGAAGTCGTCGGATCGGCTGCTCATACAGGTAGAGAGTCTCGGGGCTGCAGAATCCTTCGCGCCTGATCGACGATCTCCATGCTAACAGCGCGGTGAATCGCCCGACTCGCGGATAGGTCGAAGGATTCTCCGAGGTCCGGACTCCTTCCTAGACGAAGCGAGGAACTGGCGCCCGATCGGGCGCCGCAAGGGCCGTCGAAAGGCGAGCTCAGAAAGGAGATGGACATGAGTCCTACACGCCTCCCCTGGAAGGTGCTCGGAGCCATGGCTCTGGCGCTTGTTCTGATCACCCCGACCATGGCCCACGATCCGGACTACTCGGCGGGTTTCAACCGTGCTGGCTGTACCTTCACCTCCGCCGGCAACAACCCCTTCCTGCCGCTCTGGCCCGGCCTCTCCCTGACCCTCGAGGGTGAGGAAGACGACGAGGGTGAGCTGGTGACGATCACGGCGGTGACCACCATCCTGGACGAGACCGAGGTGGTGGACGGTGTGCGCACCAGGATTCTCGAAGAGGTCGAGAGCGAAGACGGCGAGCTCACCGAGATCTCTCGCAACTTCGTGGCAATCTGCCGCGAGACCGGCGACGTCTGGTACTTCGGCGAGGACGTGGACGACTACGAGGACGGCATGGTCGTCGGCCACGAGGGCGCGTGGCGCGCGGGCATGAACGGCGCCGAGCCCGGCATCCTGATGCCCGGTAGCCCGATCGTCGGCGCCCGTTACTTTCAGGAGGTCGCTCCGGGGGTGGCGCTGGACCAGGGCGAGATCATCAGTCTCGGCGACGCGGTCACGGTTCCGGTCGGCACCTTCACCGACACGTTGCAAGTTCTCGATACCGACGCGCTGGATCCCGGCCCCGGCGATCCGAAGTTCTATGCTCGGGGTCTCGGCAACATCGTCGACGAGGTTCTGGAGCTCACCCAGATCACCCTTCCGGGCTGCATGCCCGACGAGACCACTTCCTGTCTCAGCGACGGCCGTTTCGCGGTCCAAGCCGACTGGAAGGACTTCGCCGGTAACGAGGGCATGGGCAAGTCACTGCTGCCGGGCGACGACAGCGCCGCGTTCTACTTCTTCACGCCGAACAACACCGAGCTGATCGTCAAGGTGCTGGACGCCTGTAACCTGCCGGGCTTCGACAGCTTCTGGGTCTTTGCCGGCGGCCTGACCGATGTCGAGGTGACCTTGACAGTCACGGACACCGTCACCGGCCAGATGCGTGAGTACGAGAATGACCTGGGCGTTCCTTTCGAGCCGGTCACCGACACCAGCGCCTTCTTCACCTGTGACGCCGTTCCGCCGCCCGGCGACGACGACGACGATGATGATGACGACGACGATGATGACGATGATGATGACGACGATGATGACGACGATTGAGTCTCGACGGTGAACACCGTTCCTCGGCGGCCCGGGTACAATTCTGGCTTCCAGGAGCCTGGAGTTTGCTGAGAACGAAACGGTATCGATCGACGGCCCTCGTCGCCCTGGGGCTCGCCGGCCTGCTCACGAGGGTGGCGGCCGGCGAGTCTCCGGCGCCTCCGACCACCGCCGTGTGGTTCGATGAGCTCGCTGAGGCCGAGCCGCTGACGACGGAGGCTCGGGAGGATCTGGCGCGTCACCTCTCCGAGGTGACCCTCGATCCCGCGAAGCCTGTTGCCGCGCTGCCGGCGAGCCTCGCCGGCGACCGCGAGCCGCGGATGATCTTCCTGTCACTCGGCGACGGCGTCACCCGAGCCCGCGTGCTACGCGCCTCGGGCCTGGGCGTCTCGGCGGTGATCGAGCGCCTCCGCGCCGAAGTCGCCGCACTCGCCGAGGGCGGCTTCACGGCCACCATCGCGCGCGTCGACCTGGTCACGGAAGTCCAGGCTCGGCGTGTGGACCCGGATCGACCGCTGGCTCTCGACCGCAGCCTTTACGGGCTGGCCTTCGACCGTGAGATGGAGCTCGCCTTCCTGGCCGACGAGGTGGTCACCCACACCCTGATCGGCAGTGACCAGGATCTGCGGCCCCGCAACGTCGCCAAGCGGCCAGAATCGGCCGCGCTGCGGCCGCGGATCGAGCTCCTGGGGAGGTCCGAGGAGATTCCGCTCTTCAGGTTCGCCACCGCGGCGAGCTTCTCCGGCGGCGGTGAGCCGGTGCCGCTCTTCCGCGGCCACCGCCGGTTCGCCGACCTCGACCCGGAGCAGCTCTTGCGTCATGCTGAGCTTGCCGGCAAGTACCTTACGCGGGCCGTGAAGCCGGACGGCCGCTTCGCCTACTCCTACCTGCCGAAGACCGACAAGACCAAGAACAAGTACAACGCCCTGCGTCACTGCGGCACCGTCTATTCGATGCTCGAGCTCTACCAGGTCACCAGCGATCGCGAGCTCAGGGCGGCGGCGGAGCGCGCTATCGGCTACCTCCGGCGGGAGCTCCTGGGCAGCTGCGAGGTCGCCGGCACACGGACCGCCTGCGTGGTGGAAGACGGCGAGGTCAAGCTCGGCGGCAACGGCCTGGCGATGGTCGCGCTTGCCCAGCACGCGGCGGCCACCGGCGAGAAACAGCACCTGGAGCTGATCGACGATCTTGGGCGCTGGATCCTGCTCACCCAGGCCGAGGACGGTGAGTTCCGGATCCACAAGCAGTCCCACCCGGACGGCAGGGTCTCGGACTTCGTCTCGGGCTACTACCCGGGCGAGGCCCTGCTGGCGCTCGTCAGGCGCCCGCAGCCCGACCCCGAGTGGCTCGACGCCGCCGAGCGTGGCGCGCGCTGGTTGATCGAAGTGCGCGACCGCGGCCTCCCCCTCGGCTCTCTCGCTCACGATCACTGGCTGCTCTATGCCCTGAACGAGCTCCACCGCCTGCGCCCCGATCCGATCTATCTGCAGCACACCGCGCGCATCTCCGACGCAATCCTGGCCCGCCAGCGGCGGGGCAGTCCCGATCCCCCGGACTGGCTGGGCAGCTACTACAGCCCGCCGCGCTCGACCCCCACCGCCACCCGGTCCGAGGGTCTGGGCGCCGCCTATCGAATGATGAAGGCTGGCGGCAGGGGAGAGCGCGCCGAGGCCCTGCTCGAGGCCCTCGATCTCGGTGTCCGTTTCCAGCTCCAGACCCAGTTCCTGCCCGAGACCGTGCTCTATCTCGACGATCCGGCCCAAGCCCTGGGCGGCTTCCACCGCAGCCTGACCAACTACGAGATCCGTATCGACTACGTGCAGCACAACATCTCGGCCCTGTTGCTGCTGCGCCGGATCCTGCTCGAACGGAGCACGGTAGCGCCTCAGGAGTCGAAGGCTCTTTGACCCGTCAAGTCCTTTGACGCTCGACACTGCCGGGTCATTCGATGCTCGCCCTGGGCTCGTGGCCGCGGCGAGAAAAGGAACACGGTGCGACGACCCGGAACGCCGCACCGAGCGAAGCAGCAGTTTCTCCTTCGCTGTGACAAATCGTAGAGGATTCGCTGTCGCGTGCCCAACGCCCCGATTGATGGGTTTCGCCCTACCTCAACGGGTAGGGGCTGGCGCGAACAGCCGGCACTCCGCTTCGTCCTCCGCCATCCGGACCATCTCCTCGAAGCGCAGTCCCAGCTTCTCCAGGAGCTTGATCGAAGCTTCGTTGTCCGGCGAGGTAATGGCGACGACGCGCTCGAGTCCCAGGTCTTCGCGCGCATGCACCAGGACGGCGGCGGCCGACTCGAAGGCGTAGCCCCGGCGCCAGAACTCGGGCAGAAAGGCGAAGCCGACGTCGGCATGCTCCAGCGTGTCGCGCTTGACCAGCCCGCAGATGCCGATCGGCGTTTCGCCGTCCTTCAGCCGGGTCAGATACAGCCCGTAGCCGAACCGCTCGTAGCTCTGCATCGGCCCCGTGCGCAGGTACTCACGGGCGTCGCCGAGGGTCCGTACGCCCTTGTCACCGATATGGCGTAGGAACGACGGCTCGTTGAGCAATCCGAGTATGAACTCCGCGTGGTCGAAGGAAAGGCGGCTGAGAATCAGCCGGTCGGTTTCGAGGACCCTCACTCCACCTCCACTGGTTTCCGGTTGATCAGGCGGCATTGCAAAGCTGACCTCCACTTACCCCCCCCTGGGGGGATAGTCTTCCGGCTGTAGCGTGGTACGTCAACCAGGCCCGCGCCTACTGGCTCGAGGATCGCCTGCGCTGGGCGGGGATCAAGGTGCTGGGGCCGGGCAAGGTGGAGGTGGTGAGCGCGGAGACCTCGTTTCCGCCGTACATCCGGGTGCCGTGGGTAGAAGGACGGGGAAGGTACACTCTGCCGATGCAGCCGGACTACCTCATCGTCGGCAGCGGTATCTCGGCGCTGGCTTTCGGCGCCCTGATGGCGCGCTCCGGGCGAAGCGTCCGGGTACTCGAGGCGCACGATTCGCCCGGGGGCTACGGCCACACGTTCGAGGTCGGAGGCTACCGCTTCAACGCCCAGCTGCACTACGTGTGGAACTGCGGCACAGGACGCGCTGTCCACCGCTTCCTCGACAAGCTGGGGCTCGCGGGCGAGGTGCGTTTCAACGAGTACGACCGTCGCGGCTTCGACCGCATGCGGATGCCGGGCTACGCCGTCGACATCCCCGCCGAGATGGAGCTTCTGAAAGAGCGGATGGCCGCGCTCTTCCCTCGGCATGCCGGGTCGGTCGCGGCCTTTCTCGACGAGGTCGACCGCACCGCCGGCGAGCTCGAGGCGCTGCCCTCACCGCTGTCGATCCCTCGTCTTCTGACCCGCCTCCACCGCTTGACCCGGGTCGTCAGATACCAGGCGTCGACCCTGCAGGATGTGTTCGACCGCTTCGACTTGCCGCTCGAGGCACAGACCCTGCTCGCCCTCCAGTGGCCCGACTTCCTGTTGCCGCCGACACGCCTGTCGTTCTTCGCCTGGGTGCTGCTCTTTACCGGCTACCAGAGAGGCGCCTACTACCCGGAGCGCCACTTCGAGCACGTGATCGAGTCTCTGGTCGAGGTCATCCGGAGCTGCGGCTCCGAAGTGCTGCTTCAGCACAAGGTGGTCGACTTCCTCGTCGACGGCGGACGGGTGAGGGGCGTCCTCGCCGAGGAGGTGGACGACAACGGTGCCTCCCTGGGGCCGGCTCGGCGCATCGACGGGCGGGAGATCGTCTGTAACATGGACCCCCGCACCGCGGCCGAGTGGATCGGCTTCGAGCGCTTCTCGCCACGGACGCGCCGCAAGCTCGACTACGATTACAGTCCCTCGAGCTTCATGGCCTACTGCGTGGTCGAGGACCTCGACCTCGAGGCGCATGGCTTCGGGCGCTCCAACCTGTTCCACACCGAGGATCCCGACCTCAACCGCTGCTTCGATCGGATGTACCGGCGAGGCGATTACCGCGAGCCGAGCTTCGCGCTCACCAATCCGACCCTCCTGACCGACGACCGCTCGGACTGTCCGGAGGGCAAGCAGATCGTCGAGCTTCTGACGGTCGCCGACTACGGGCGCTTCCGCGATCTGAAGCTCGCCAGTCGCCGTGCCTACAACACCGCGAAGATGGCCGTCTTCGACGCCCTTTGCGCCGTCGTCGAGCGTGACTACCTGCCGGAATTCCGCCAGCGCCTTTGCTTCAAGATGCTCGGCAGCCCGACCACCAACGAGCGCTATTGCATGGCGCCCTTCGGCAACTCGTACGGCTCCAACCTGACGCCGTACAATATCGGGACGGGACGCCTTGGCCCGGAGAGCTCGATTCCCGGCCTCCACTTCTGCAACGCCTCGAGCGGCTACGCTGGCTTCGCCGGCGCGATCCGTACCGGCTCGAGACTCTACGAACGCCTGAGCGGGGATCGGTTTCTGGGTTAACCGGTCAAGCTTGCCGCCTCACGCCCGGAGCGAATCGCCCCCTCGTGCAGGCCGTCGTCGAGCCAGGCGCCCGCGAACACCGTGTGGCGCTGGCCGTTGGTGGCCTTGATCTCCTCCCGGGTCCGCATCGCTTCCACCGTGTAGAGGGGGGTCCGATGCGGTTGCCGGTGCACCACCGAGGCCGGATCGATCTCTTCGTCGATGCCGTAGGACAGGCTGTAGTGGGTGTCCGCCGACTCCGGCACCGCGCACAGCCGATTCAGGTAGGCGTTGTAGCCGCGGAGCCCGGCCGCTGTGTGGAAGAGGTCGAACTCGGAGAAGTATCGGATCCCACGCCGCTGGTACAGACCCGTGTCGGAGTGCACCAGGGTGCATACCTCGCTGCTCTCCCAGGCTCCGAAGCGCCGACGCTCGTCGTCGGTGGCGTCGGTCAGGAGGTGGAGCACCTGCTCCGGCGTCGTGGCGATCACTACCTTGTCGAAGCGCAGGCGCTCACCAGTCTCGAGATCGATCCCGACTCCGGACGAGCTCCGGCGTACTGCTCGGATCCGTGCCGAGGTATGGATCTCCGGCGACCGGCGTTCGAGCACCCGTTCGATCCAGGTGTAGACGCCGCCGCGGATCGCGGTCCACTGGTGGGGCTCGAGGAAGGTGCGTAGCGCCGGCACCGCCAGGGCCGCCGACAACCGGCCCAGGTGCTCCTGGGGAATCGAGTAGGCGTAGAGCATCAGCAGGCGCGCCCACTCGGCGAATGGCCCCTCGTCGAGATAGGCGTCGAGGGTGCGGCCGTAGAGCTCGGCCAGAGATACGTCCCGAGTGCAGGCGAAGAACTGGCGATGGGCACGGGCCACCGGCAGCAAGCGCCACCAGGCGGCGAGCCGCGCCACCCAGGTCCGCCCCGCCGCCAGAGTGTTTCCCGGCGATGCGAGAGGTGGGCAGCCGTCGACAAAGAGCGCGGTGGTGCCGGGCACGTCATGAAGCTCGACGTCCAGCTCGTCCATCAGGGCATGGAACCGCGGGAAGTTTTCGAGGCTGAATTCGACCACTCCAGCGTCGAGCGTGAGGTCCGCGGGCAGTCCGGCGCGGGGCACGTTGCGTCCCAGGCTGCGGATGTTGCCGCCGAGCGTGGCTTGGCGCTCGAACATCGTGATCTGGTGGTGCTCACCCAGGTACCAGACCGCGGCCATGCCAGCCGCTCCGCCGCCGATGATCGCGATCTTCATGTCTGCCCCTATGCGATCCTATGCTAGACACTGGCGATCCTGGCTTCTCTTTCTCCGCTGGGAGCGCAGGCGTCCCGCCTGCTCCGGAGGCGGGCAAGATGCCCGCGGTCCCAGCAAGAGACTCAGCCGCGCTCACCAGGCCGACGTGTAGCCGGATTCGAAACCGTCGGCGAAGATCGCGCTCCCGGCACCGAGCTCCGCGGCGCCGAGGTCGGTGGCACCCGGGGCCTGCATTATCTGCCTACGACTCAATTAGGATCTGCGAGCGGCGGCAAGTTGCGTTCTCGCTTATCAAACCAATCGTCAACAAGACGCTTCGCTTTCTCTATCTCATCGTCTGGTAAGCCGTAGGAGCGCGCCACTTCTTCGAAGGACTTGCCCTCGGAGAATTGCCTCAAAAGATTTTCAATTTCCAGAGGCGCGCATCCAAGGGCCAGAAAGAACTCTTTTGGTTCAGCGGAAATCACCTTATGAGCCATCAAATCTACGATCTGAATCCTGTGTTGCTGCGCCAGTTCATCCAATAAGTTGTTTGCCGCCAGCATCTTATCCGGAGAATATCCAAGAGTTTCCATCTGATTGCTGAGATGATGTTTTACGCGGCCCACGCCGCCAACTGCCAGCCAGCTCTTCATGTCGTCCACAGCACTTCCAGCGTATCGGAACCGATCGTTTTTTAGCAACTCCAAGCTGAACTCGAAGGTCCCGCGCAGGAAGTCTTCCCAACCCTCTCTGTCTAGATGCTCAATGAGGGACATTGTCGCTATCTTCTTTCTCACACGTTAGCGCTTTGGGGGTTTGCACAGGCTTGCCAGCCTGCAGAACGGATCGGCGATAAGCGGCGTTGAATAGCGCCGCCGACTCCGCCGAGCCTCAAAAGGTTGTTGCCAAACAGTACAGCCGTCATTTGAACCGCGCTATTTAACGTCCGACTTCATCGCCTTGTGTACGCCCGGCATGGGCATGTGCTTACGGGGTGAAATCCGCTGCTCGCCAACATCCTGTTGGATGACCTCGATCGGGAGCTGGAACGGCGCGGACACCGATTCGCCCGCTACGCTGATGATTTTCTGATCCTCGTGCGGAGCGCTCGAGCCGGCGAACGCGTCAAAGCCAGCATCACTCGGTACCTGACCTCTCGGCTGAAGCTGAAGGTCAACGAGTCGAAGAGCGGGGTGTGCGGTCTCAACGAAGTGGTGTTCCTCGGATTCACTTTCCGGGGGAGTAAGCTCCGTTGGTCCGACGAAGCCTTCGAGACGTTCAAGCACCGCGTCCGTCGACTGACGGGGCGCAGCTGGGGCGTGTCGATGGGTTACCGTCTCAGAAAGCTCGCCGAGTACGTTAGAGGTTGGATGAACTACTTCGGCATCTCGGATTATTACCGACCTGTCCCCGAAATCGACAAGTGGATCCGAAGGCGTATCTGAATGTGCTACTGGAAACAGTGGCGATGGGCACGCACGAAGGTTCGTCACTTGCTCGCCTTGGGGACCAGTCGCCGCCAAGCCATCTTCACGGCGATCAGTCGCAAGAGCCACTGGCATCTGTCGAAGACCTTGGCGACCCAGACCGGGATGACGAACAAATGGCTTCAAAACCAGGGGTTGATATGTGTCCGCGATCTGTGGATGAAAGCTCATGGCTATGCTTGAGACTATCGTGTGCTCCATCGTCGTGAACCGCCCAGTGCGGACCCGCATGCTGGGTGGTGTGGGGGCCGGGGGTTAAAAGCCCCCGGCTACCCGATTATGCCGCACCCCGCGGTCTACTCCGGAATCTCGCCTTGGTAGTAAGCGTTGGATTCGAACTCATGAGTCCGGCGATTGAAGTACTCGCGAACGAAGCGCTCGTGGATCCACGTCGATTCTGCTTCGATTTCCTGGACCTCAGGGGAGCTGCATCGGAGATCGCCTTCCTGGCCGACCAAGCGAAGTGCAGCGCGAACAACTGCGGCAAGCCGGCCGGTATCGCCGTCAAGCTCTCGAAGCGACTCGACGCTTGCTCGCGCCCCGGAGAATCTATCTCGGTCCATTGTCAAGTAGGCACCGCTTCCGTCAAGGACTTCAGAAGCCATCGCGTAGAGCATGACGAGGCAGCCCGAGCGAATGAACTCCTGCTGCTCTGGTTCTGGCCCCTGGAAATCGAGGTACTCCCAGTAAGGGAGATTGAACACATCGCCGTAGTACAGGTCTCCCATGATGTACGAGTAGTCGGCCAACTGGTGGTAGAGGAGGCAGATATCGCGCTCAACCCTTTGGATCGCGGACCAGTCAATCTCTGCTTGCGCAGTTGAGTGGAGATCTTGGAACTGCCGATTGATCTTCACCATCGAACGCCTCGATGCTTCGTGCGACATAACAGTTATTGTGAGCGGCACGCGGTTCCTAGATGTAGGCATCGATGCCTACATCTAGGAACTTGGTGTCTACATGTATCCACTTCCGCGGTTCCTAAGTCTAGGCACCAGGTTACCAGATCTAGCCACCCCAGCCGGCGCCGCGATACAGGACGCCCAGATCGAGGGCCACAGTTCGCTGCGTCCGTCAGACCTGCCCGGGCGGGCTCCGCCAGGCTCGGGCAGACTCGATCGCCACCGGCGGGTTCTCCCGCCAGCCGAGCGGCGTCCGCGTCTGACAGAGCTTGGCACCTTCGACTTGGACGCCGATTGTCCGCGGTCCGGCGCGGGCTACTGCGCCTCGGCAAAAGCGCAGTCCGAACAGCAGACCCTGCGAGTTCTGGTGTTTGTCGTAGCTGTAGGGAGTACATAGATAGAGATCGACAGTGCACAGAGATTTCCGGAGAGTCTATCAGATCGTCTAGGTGAGGGGGCTCGACGGTCCGGCAGCCGGCCCTCCAGCCTGGCGGCCGACCCGTGTGCTCCGGATCCACTCGCGCACTCGAAGGCGTCGCATCCGTTGCGTAAGTCGTCAATTTCTCGCCCGCAAATGCTCCACGCACGCCGATCATTAGACTTTGTCTCCCCGAAAAAGTCCTACTTACCGTAATGTTGCTCGATTTCCCAGACGCCAAAGTCCTACTTGCCGTAATGTTGCTCGACTTCCCAGATGCCAAAGTGCTACTTACCGTAATCTTGCGTCTGTTGCAGGGAGAGAAAGTCTAGTTTCACCCGTAAGTCGGCGGTTTCCGGGGGGATCGGGCTCCCTGTTCATGGAAAGCATAGAGACCCGCCATGGAGAAACGACTCCATGCAACGGCCAAGCTGGAATCCGGCTCGCCTTAGTTCTTAACGAGGTCACACCGTCACGGCTGGAAGCCCGCGAGGCTATCGCCGAGCGGCGCTACAGGATATCCCGCAACGTCTCCGGTGAGCAGTTCGCGGTCGCGATGCAGGGTCGCGAGACCGTCCGTCCGGCCATCGGCGATGGGTGAGCGGTACCGACTCAGGTTTCATGGACTCTCTGCCGTGATTCGGCGAATAGCCTGGTCCATAAAGTCCGTGTAGCGGCTGCACGAGCTTTCTGGAAATCCCAGAACGGCCGTGCAGCGCCGACATGAAAATTCTGGAGTTTTTTGCTCGGCCATGTAGTGACGACATGGGCGAGCCGACAGCTCCGGGAAGGCCGTGCAGCGACGACATGGGCGAGCCGAGAGCTCCAGAACGGCCGTGCAGCGGCGACACGAGCTTTCCGGAAATCTCAGGAGGGCCGTGTCGTGACGACATGGGCGAGTCGAGAGCTCCGGGAAGGCCGTGCAGCGACGACACGGGCGAGTCGAGACTCCAGAACATGCGAACCTTACAGGATCTCCCGCAGCGTCTCCGGCGAGACGTTGGCGCCGCACAGGACAATCGCGACGTTGCGCCCCGCGAGCCGTTCCTTCTCGCGCAGGAAACCAGCCACGGCGACGGCGGCGGCGCCCTCGACGAGGACGTGGTGCCGGCCGATGAGGAGCCGCATGGCGTCGCGAATCTCGGCTTCCGAAAGCAGCACGGTGCGGTCGATCAGCCGCCGGCAGAGCTCGAAGGTGATGGCGCCGGCCTCGACGCCGCCGGCGGTGCCGTCGGAGAGGGTGGGCTTGGACTCCAGATCGAGGATGCGGCCGGCCTCCAGCGAGGCAGCCATCACCGCCGATCTCTCGGGCGAGCAGGCGACGATCTCGACGTCGCGGCCGATGGATTCGAGATAGCCCGCGATGCCGGAGGTCAGGCCGCCGCCGCCGAGCGCGACGTAGATGGTGTCGATGGTCTCCAGCTGCCGAGCCAGCTCGAGGCCGATGGTGCCCTGGCCGCCGACCACCAGCGGGTCGTTGTAGGGCGAAACGTAGGGGATTCCGTGCTCCTCGCCGTATCGGCGCGCCAGCCGCTCGGCGATCACGCAGTCGGCGCCCTCCTGCCGCACCTCGGCGCCGGCCGCGCGGATCGCCTCGATCTTGGTCGGTGAGGCGTCCTCGGGCACGAAGACGACGCCGCGGCCGCCGAGCACGGCGACGGCGTGGGCGATCGCCGCGCCGTGGTTGCCGGAGGACGCGGCGACCACCGCCGGCGCCTCGGTGCCGAGCGACAGGATCTTGTTCACCGCCCCGCGCAGCTTGAACGAGCCGGTGAGCTGGTAACACTCCAGCTTGAGGAACACCTGGGCGCCGGCCTGGGCGCCGAGCACCCGGGACTCCTCGACCGGCGTTTCCCGCACGTACGGTCGGATCCGCGCTTCCGCGGCGAGCACTTCCCGGGCGACGTCCATCGACCTACCCACTGCCCGGATCGCTCGACAGCCGCGCCAGGAGCTCTTCGGCGCGGTGAGCGTCGAGCGGCCTCGAGAACGAGAAACCCTGGCCGAAATCGCACGCCAGGTTCTTGAGCGAGTCGAGCTGTTTCGAGGTTTCGATGCCCTCGGCGACCACCGAGATGTTGAGGTTGCGACCCAGGTCGATGATCGACCGTACGACCTCGAAGCTCTTGCTCTCGCGGCTGAGGCGCTTGACGAACGAGCGGTCGATCTTGAGGGTGTCGATCGGGAATTGCTGCAGGTAGCTCAGCGAAGAGTAGCCCGTACCGAAGTCGTCGAGACAGACGTGGATGCCCATCTTGCGGAACTCGGACAGCGTGCGGGTGGCCTCCCCGGTCTGCTGCAGCAGGGTGGTCTCGGTGATCTCCAGGTTGAGGCTCGACGGCGGTAGGCCGGTGTCGTTCAGGATCTGGGTCACCTTGCCGGGTAGATCGGCGTGGACGAGCTGCTTGGCGCACAGATTGACGCCGACCGTCAGGGGCGGCTCGATCGTCGTGCGTCGCTGCCAACGGCGGATCTGACGGCAGGCCTGCTCCAGCACCCACTCGCCGATCGGCACGATGATGCCGGTCTCCTCGGCCACCGCCAGGAAGTCCTTCGGCTCCAGCAGCCCGCGTTCCGGATGCTGCCAGCGCACCAGGGCCTCGAAGCCGACGATCCGCGACGTCTCCAGGGACAGGATCGGCTGGTAGTAGACGCGCAACTCGCCGCGGTCGAGCGCCTGCCGCAGCTCGGTCTCGACCTCCATCAACGCCATGGCGTTGCGCCGCAGCTCGTCGTCGAAGATCTGATAACAGCTGCCGCCGGTTTCCTTGGCCCGGTACATCGCCAGGTCGGCGTCGCGCATCAGGTCCTCCGGATGCCTGTACTCCCGGGAATAGATGACGATCCCGACGCTGGCGGTGACGAAGACGTCCTTGTCGGCGAGCTTGAAGGGCTCGGTCAGCTCCTCGAGCAGCCGGTCCGCCACGTGGACGGCTTCGCCGACGCTGGTGATGTCCTCGATCAGCACGGTGAACTCGTCGCCGCCGTAGCGAGCGAAGGTGTCGCTCGGCCGCAGGCACTTCTCGAACCGCCGGGCAATCCCCAGCAGCAGCTGATCGCCCACCACGTGCCCCAGACTGTCGTTGATCACCTTGAAGCGGTCGACGTCGAGAAAGAGCACCGCGAACGTCGGCCGCCCCTGGCGCTGTGCGCGGCCGATGGCCAGCGTCAGGTGGTCCAGCAGCAACAGGCGGTTGCACAGGCCGGTCAGCGGGTCTTTGACCTTGAGGCCGGTGATGTCGGCCTGGGAGCCGGCCATCCGCAAGGGTTTGCCGTCCTCGTCCCAGACCGCGAGCCCGCGGCTCCTGAGCCATCGGAAGCTGCCGTCCCCGGCGAGGATCCGGTGCTCGTCTTCCAGGTGGCTGGTTCGGCGTTCCAGGTGGTCGCGGACCTTCTGTCTCAGCTGCGGCCGGTCTTCCGGGTGCACTCGGCTGAACCAGTCCTCGGGCGAGTCGCCGATCTCGGTCTCCTCGTAGCCCAACATCTCGTGCCAGCGAGGCGAGTAGTAGACGGTGCCGCCGGCCACGTCCCAGTCCCACAGTGCGTCGTTGGCTCCGCGCATGGCCAGCGCGTACCTCTCCTCGCTTTCCTCGAGCGCCACCTCGCGCCGCTTGCGCTCGGAGATGTCCTGGCAGCTCGACACTACCCCGATCGGCTCGCCCTGGCTGTCGTAGACCACGTCGGACGTGATGTGGACCGGAAACCGGCTGCCGTCCTTGCGCAGGTTGACACTTTCCCGGCTCCAGCTCTCGAGCTTGTGCAGCTCGGTGACCGGCAGCTTTCGCCGGAGCTCGGGCGGGGCGTAGACGCCCACGTCCTGGCCCAGCAGCTCTTCGACCGCGTAGCCGTGGATGCGCGCGTCCGCCGGGTTGACGAACACGATCCTGCCTTCCGGATCGGTGATGGTGACGCCGATCTGCATCGTCGCGATCGCTTTCTCGAGCTGGAGCAGCTTCTTCTGCGAAGCCTCCTCGCCAGTCATGTCGCTGACGTTGACGATGAAGGTGAAGAGCTCGGACTCCTCTTTCTCGATCTTCACCCGGGTCGGGAAAGCGGAACCGTCCGCTCGCGTGCCGCGCAGCAGCAGATCCTTGGCCAGAAACGGGAACGTCTCGGGGGCGAAGCTGCCGTCCCAGCTCGGCACCATGCGCCGTAGGCCGGAAAAGTCGAACAGCGAGCCCAGAGGCTGACCTTCGAGCGCCTTGAGGTCGGTGCGCCAGATCGCCGCCGCGGCGCGATTGGCATACAGGATCTCGGCGTTCTCTCCGACGAGAAGGATGCCGCCGGTCAGGCTGTCCAGGTTGATCTGCTGGGTTTCGCCGGTGGACACGGCAGTTCCTTTCCAGGCGAACCCTATCACGCGCCCGGCCCGTGACGTGCCCGCCTTGGTGCCGCCGAACTAGAATAGAGCGCATGCGGACCCACTTGACGCTTCTCCTCGCCGTCGTTCTCGCTCTACCTGCCTCCGCGGCGCCCTCGCCCAAGGCCGTGGAGCTGCGCAACCGTGGCCTCGCCGAGCTCGAGAACGAGAAACCCGAGCTGGCCGAACAGGCCTACAGACAGCTGGTCGAGGTGGCTCCGAAAGAGCCCCTGGGCTTCGGCAACCTGGCGATCGCCGAGCTGCGGCAGCAGAAGTACGAGGCCGCCATGGCGTCGATCGACAGTGCCCTGGAGCTAGCCCCTGGGCGCGCTGATCTGCTGGCGATCAAGTCGGAGGTCCTGCAGTGGACAGGCGATCTCGACGGCGCCCTGGCGCTCATGCGAGAGGCCGCCGCCGCGGCGCCTGACGACATCGAGATCCTGTACGCCGCCTATCAGCTCGCCACCACGGTGCGCACCGAGGACTCCGAGGCGGCAGCCGGCAAGGTGCTGCAGCGTCTGGCCCGCCTACGGCCGGAGAACCTCGTGGTGTTGCTGCAGCTCGGCCAGCGGGCGGTCGCGAACGGAGACCGCGCGGTGGCCAGCGCCGTATTCCTGCGTGTCGAGCAGCTCCTTTGGCAGGTCGAGGAGATCGCCACCCGGGCCCTCGGTATGGTCACCGAGGCGCTCGAGGGCGATGATCTCTCCCGGGCGCGCGTGCCGGCGGTGCGGCTCGAGAACGTGCTCAAGGTGAGCCCGATGTACCGTGAGAGCCTGCGTGAGCTCAAGACCGGCATTCAGGGCGTACCGATCAAGCGTTTCGTCGACGAGCCCGAGATCGGCGGCTTTGGCGACCCGCTCGAGATCGAGCTCGCCGGCACCCGGCTCGACGAGCGCCCCACCGCCGGACGGGCGCTCGCCGCCGGCGACTTCGACGGTGACGGTAAGCCCGATCTGGCGCGGATCCGGTCTGATGAGGGCGGCGGTGTGCTCGAGGTCCGCCTCGCCGTCGCCGGCTGGAAGGCGGTGATCGAATACGCCGCGGCTGGCCTCGACGTGCTGCTGGCGGCGGACATCGACAACGACGGTCATCTCGACCTCGTCGCCTTCGGCGCCAGCCGGGGCGCGGCGTGGCTCGGAGCCGGCGACGGTGGGTTCGGGGAGGCGCCCGAGGCCCTGGGGCTGGGTGAGGCCGGAGCCGCCGCCGCGGCGGTGGTCGATTTCGACATCGAAGGCGACCTCGACCTAGTGCTGACCGGCGGTGCCTCGGGCCCGGCGGACCTCTACCGCAACACGCTCGAAGGACCGCTCGAACGGGTCGGCATGCGCTCGCTGCCCCGCCTGCCGGTCGACGACGGCCGCGCCGTCGTCGCCAGCGACCTGGACCGCGACGGCGACCTCGACCTGGTGTTCGCGGGCGCTCGGGGATTGCGGTGGGTCGACAACCTGCGCCAGGGTCGCTTCGTCGACCGCAGCACGCGCGCCGGCCTGCGTCCGTCAGGGGCGCTCCAGGCGGCGGTTTCCGCCGATCTCGACAACGACGGTTTCCCCGACCTGGTGGGCGGTGGTTCCGGCCTGGCGGCGTGGCACAACCGAGAGGGCAGGTTGGAGACCTGGGAGCTCTCCGGACTTCCCGGCGACTTCGCGGTGTCGTCGCTGCACGCCTTCGACGCCGACAACGACGGTCGGCTCGACCTCGCCGCGGTGGGGGCCGGCGGCGTGCTGGTGCTCGCCCAGAAGCCGGATCCTTCCGGGCCCCGTTTCGAGGCTGCCGCGGTCAGCCAGGGTCCCGGCTCCGTCGCGGCGGTGATCTCCGCCGACCTCGATCAAGATGGCGATCTCGATCTTGTCGTGGCCGGCCCGGAGGGCCTGCACTGGCTCGAGAACCGTGGCGGCAACCGCAACCGTTGGCTCGCCGTGCGCCTGCGCGGCCTCGCCAAAGGCAACAGCAAGAACAACTTCCACGGCGTCGGCTCGTCGCTCGAGGTGTTCGCGGGCAAGGCCTACCAGTTCCGTGAGACGGCGGGTGACGTCGTCCACCTCGGCATCGGCTCGCGCGACGCGGCGGACGTGCTGCGCGTGGTGTGGACCAACGGCGTACCGCAGAACCGTCTGCGGGTCGCCGGCAACCAGAGCCTGGTCGAGGAGCAGCTGCTCAAGGGCAGCTGTCCGTTCCTCTATGCCTGGAATGGCCACGAGCACGCGTTCGTCACCGACCTGCTGTGGGGGGCCCCCCTCGGGCTGCCGGTGGCGCCGGGTGCCTGGGCCTCGAGCGACGCCGAGGAGATCGTGCACTTCGACGCCGCGCCCGCGGCGGACGGCAGCTACCAACTGAGGATCACCGAAGAGCTCTGGGAGGCGGCCTTTTTCGACTATGTGCGGCTGTGGGTCGTCGATCACCCGGCAGAGCTGGAGGTGGCCAGCAATCTCCGGATCGTTCCCGGCGAGACCCTTCCCGAACGCGTGCTCGCCAGCCGTGATCTGCGCCCCGTCGCCCGGGCCTGGGACGGGCAGGGTCGCGACGTCACCCGCGTTGTGCGCCAGCGCGACGAGGTCTACGCCGACGGCTACGTGCCGAGCCGCTACCAGGGGGTCTCCCGCGAGTGGACCTTCACCTTCGACCTGGGAGAGGCCCCGGCCGCGCCCGTGCGCCTGCACCTGGACGGCTGGATCTTTCCCGCCGACGCCAGCCTCAATCTGGCGGTTGCGCAGCGCCGGGACCTGCCGTACCTGGCGCCGCGCCTCGAAGTCGAGACCGTAGACGGTTGGCGTGAGCTGATGCCCAATATGGGTCACCCGGCCGGCAAGACCAAAACCATGGTGGTGGACACGCCGCCGCTGCCCGCCGGGGCGAGCAAGCTGCGCATCGTCACTTCCCTGTGGCTGCACTGGGACCGCGTCGCCTGGACGACTCAGGCGGCGGACGAGGCGCCGATCGTCCGCGCCCGCCTCGCCCCGCACGACGCCGAGCTGCGTTACCGGGGCTTCTCGGCCCTCGTGCGGCAGGCCCCGAACGCTCCTCACACCTTCGACTACGCCGACGTGCGCACCGACTCGCCGTGGCTGCCGTTCCCCGGCTCCTACACTCGCTACGGCGACGTCCGCGAGCTGCTCGCCGCGTCCGACGACTTCACCGTCATCCTGGCGCCGGGCGATGAGATCGCCCTTTCGTTCGACGCCTCCGGCCTCGTGCCGCCGCCGCCGGGCTTCCGCCGTACGCTGTTCCTGGAGAGCCACGGTTGGGACAAAGACGCCGACCGCAACACCTTCGAGGGCGAGCGGCTCGAGCCGTTGCCCTTCCGGGCGATGACCGGCTATCCCTGGGCCGAGGACGAGTTCTACCCCGACACCCCGGCCCATCGCGCCTACCGCCGAGACTGGCTGACGAGAAGGCTCAGGTAGCAGACCTATACAACCCCTTCAGGGTGAACCAACCAACACACCACAACACACTACAGTGGTCAACCACTGCCCATCGCTACCAGGCCGAAGTGTCGCCCGACTCGAAGCCGCCGACGGCATCTACCGCCACCGCGGGATACCCCTGGGTTGACGTGGTGTAGTAGTTGACCTGGAGCTCGGCGCCTCCCAGGTTGAGCCTTGCGGCGCCGCCGTCGGCGCCCGCTATCTCGGGAATCAGACTGACCGAGAGCAGGAAGCACGCGGCTTGAAGATACATCCGAGCGGCCATGTAGCCTCCTCCGTTGTCCATGGTGGTTGAACGCTGATCCACTGGAGAATCGGCACGCCCGACTGGACTTCATCCGGATCGGAAGTGAGCACACCGGAAACGGGGGAGGAAGGAGACATCATGCCCCTACTCTGGCGGAAACTTGATCAGTACCGTAGCGACCGTCGTCGGAGCCGCCTGAACGCGGCGAGACCCAGGAACAAGGTCACGGCGGCGAGACCCAGCGGCGAGAGGGACAGAACCTCGAGGACGGACACGACCGGGCCGCGAGCGAAAGCCAGGCCCTTGGCCTGGTGATCCAAAGGCACGGGTGCCGGCCCGAGCGTCGATCTCGGTGACCACCCCGGAAGCGGTGATGGTGATCATCTGAGGTGTCTCCGATCTGGTGGCCGTCTCGCCGCTTGACGATGGATGATGCGCTGGCCGGCCAGAGCCAACAGGCCGGCCAGCACCAGGAGCCACCACCCTTGAAGCGTCGGGATCTCCACGACGCCGGGCGGCATGGAAATCTGGATCGGGGTCGGCTCGTCGTTGTCGGCCGGGTCGCCGTTGCCGTCCGGGTCGGGGCTCGTGCCGTCCTGCGAGAGGTCGCTCAGCGCGGCGCCGGCAGGGCTGCTGCCGGTGGCGGTGGCCGAGTTGAAGAACAGTCCGGCGGCACCGGGGCCGACCGTCAGCTCCAACAGGATCGAATTCGTGGAGTTGGTGAGAAGGACGTCGCTGCCGGCCAGCAGCGCGGTGTCGCCCAGGCCGTCGAAGGTTGGATTGACGGTGAACACCGGGCTCGTCAACGACGTCACGCTGAAGGGTACGCCCGGGAAGGTGGCCGCCAGGTCGTCGGTCACCTGGACGTTGTCGATCGGGACGTTGCCCAGGTTCTCGAGCACGAACGTCAGCGCCACGGTGAACGTGCCGCCGCCGTTGTCGACCGTCGCGCCGGCGGCCTTGGCGATGCCGAGCACCGGGTTGGTGGGGCCGAAACGGCGCGCCTGAACACTGCTCTGGGAGGAATCGGTGCCGCTCGAGCCATCGCTCTCCCACGCCACCACGAAGGCGTCGGCGGCGACCGCCGAGACTACGGCGGCGGTCTGCCTGTCGGTCGTATAGGTGTTGACTTGAAAGTCCTGTCCCACGGGAGCGCCGCTGGAGTCCAGGCGCCGAGTCTGGATGCTCTGGTAGGCGGCGTCGTTGCCGGCCGATCCGCTGCTTTCCCAGACGACGGTGAATTCACCGCTGGAATCGACCGTGATGCTCGGGCTTCCCTGAGTCGAAGTCGTGTAGGAGTTGACCACGAACTCTCCACCCAGCGGCATGCCGTCCGACGCATAGCGTTGTCCCTGGATACTCCGACCGTCGGTATCGGGAGGGACCGGGTCGGTGCTCTCCCACACGACGATGGCCTCACCGTTCGGCGCCACGGCGAGATCCGAGCTGAACTGGCTCGACGTGGTGTGGGTGTTGACCTGGAATTGACCTCCCGCAGGCATGCCGTCCGACGCGTAACGTTGACCGTGAACGCTCCACAGACTGGAGTCGGTGCCGCCGGAGCCGAAGCTGTTCCAGACGACCGTGAACTCGCCGCCCGGGCCGATCCCGACGCCTCCCAGCCGTTGATTGGCGGTGGTGTAGGTGTTGACTTGAAAATCGCTCCCGACCGGCGTGCCGTCGGAAGCGAATCGCCGTCCCGAGATGCCGTCGCCGGCGGTATCGGTGCCCACCGAAGCGCCGTAGGTTTCCCAGACGACGACGAACGCGCCGCCCGGGCCGACCGCGACGCGGGCGGCGGCCTGGGTATTGGTGGTGTAGGAATTGACCTCGAACTGTGCGCCCAGGGCCGTGCCGTCGGACGCGTAACGTTGTCCCTGGATGCTGCGAAAGCTGGTATCGGCGCCGGAAGAACCGTTGCTGTCCCAGACCACGATGAAGCCCCCGGCCGAGTCCGCCGCGACGTCGGGCCGCGTCTGGTCACCGGTGGTATAGGAGTTGACCTGGAATTCGCCGCCCAGCAGAGTGCCGTCCGACGCGTACCGTTGGCCGCGGATCCCGGACCCGTCGAGTAGTCCTTTGAACGGCCCCCCAGAGTAGTAGTCGAACTCCCAGACGACGACGAAGTCGCCGTTGGGGCTCACCGCGACCGAGGGAACTATCTGGTCATCGGTCGTCAGGCTGTTGACCTGGAAATCGTCGCCGACGGGCACCGGCTGGGCCGGGAGGCTGGCGGCGCACCAGGATAGGGTCAGACACAGCGTGAGCACGCGGCTCATCGTGGTCATGGTGAATCTCCTGTATTGCGGGTCAAGAGTACCGGGTCCGGGAGGCCCCCATGCTAGCACGGATGTTGTGACAGCCGGCTCTCGGTCCGGGGCAGCGCTTTGTTGTGATCGCCCGGCGATCGCAGGCTCAAATGTCAGCGCTGAGCTCCTCCCAGGGCAGCCCGAACCGTCGCTACGCCACACGACGACGAAATCGCCGTCCGCGGCCTGTCAACGACGAAGGCCCTCCAGGGTGTTCGTCGCCCAGTCCCGCCAGGGGTGACGCGCGTCCTACTACGCCGACTCTACCGCCGCCTCCTCGAAGCGTTCCACGAACTCGGCGAGCAGAGCCACGTTCTCGGGGTCGAGCTCGGTGAACTCGACCCCCATGCAGCAGCGTTCGCCGTCCAGGGCCTCCAGGTAGACCACGGTGCCGGTGACGTCCAGGATCCTCTCCCCGAGTACCAGGTTGAGGCTCACCACCGAGCGCAGCGGCACCGAGTGATGTAGCTCGAGCCGAACCCCGCCCGTGGAGATGTTGAGCGTGCGGCCGGTGGTGAGGTCGGCGCGGAGGCCGCCTTCGTCGAAGCGATTGATCTGGACCAGGTGGACCTTCTCGATGCGTGGACTGGTTCGGCGCTCACTACTCATTCCGGTTCTTCCTCGCGCGGTGTCTGACTGTCTGCCCGTGGGTTGATCTTAGAGTGCGGCAGCGGTGCGGTCAACCGCACTCATAGACGAATATAAATATTGCGGTTCTCGTTTCAAGCACTCTTGTGGAACTTGAATCGCTGAACCGGCTTGGAGGAGAGCCTGGTGCCCCGGCTCGCCAGGCCGCAGAAATCGAGGTTGTCGAGATCGTACCAATCCTCGTGCTTGCGCTGGCGCTTCATCGGCACGAAGGTCATGTGGACAAGGTACGCGGGCTCGCCGACGTACAGCCGATCGAGCTTTCCTTTCTTGCCCTTGATCAGGTCGTATTCCTTGTCCTTGATGAAGCCTTGAATGTGAATCTTTTTGGCCCAGGCGTTCTTCTGTTCGTCGCGGTAGACGTAGGTCAACACGACGCCGTTCTCTTTGTCGAAGACCTGGACGGCGGGAGCCCGCTTGCCGGCGAAGAGCTTGTCCGGCGGGTCGACGATCCGGTAGGTGCCGTCGGCGCCGACGACCAGGATCTTGTCGTACTCGCTGACCGTCAGCTGATACTTCGTGCCCTTGACGTCGGAGCCGAAGAAGCCGCTCCCCGGGTCGTAGCTCAATTTGATGTTCTGGCGCGCCACGTCCTGCTTGCTGACCACGTCGAATTCCGTGATCTCGGTGCGCCGGGGGTAGAGCTCGCCGTATTTTTCCAGCAGGGCTTCGAGATAGCGAATCGTCGTTCTGGTCAATGCTCGCAGTTTTTTGTTGCACTCCGCGATCGCCCGGACGATGTCATCGATCTGTTTGCGTGACTTGTTGATGTCGTACACCGAAATGCGGCGTATGTGAATCGCCAGCAAGCGCTCGACGTCGTCGTCGTCCATCTCGCGGATGAAAAACATGCGGTAGTCGTTCATCCCCTCGTAGACTTCCGCGCGAACCCTCGCCGCGGTGGTCGCGGTCTCGATGCGCTTGTAGACGCGGTTCTCGATGAAAATCTGTTCCAGAGTGAGGAAATGTTGCTTGTCCTCGAGCTCCTTCAGCTCGAGCTCGAGCTCGGAGCGGATTTGAGCTCGCAGCTGCTTGGTGAGGCGCGTGAGGGCTTCGGTGACCGTGATCTCAGCCGGCCGGTCGCCCGAGATCACCACGATGTTCGAGCTGATCGATACCTCGCACTGGGTGTAGGCGTAGAGCTGCGGCACCACCTCGTCGGCGTAGATGCCGCGCGGCAGGTGCAGCACGATCTGGACCTCTTCGGCGGTGCGATCCTCGATCGAGGAAACTTTGATCTTGCCCTTCTGGGCCGCCATTTCGATCGAATTGATCAGGCTCTCGGTGGTGGTGGAGTAGGCGACCTCCCGGACGGTGATGGTCTTCTTGTCTTTCGCCGAGTCGAGCCTCGCCCGCACCCGCACCTTGCCCAGACCGTCCTCGTACTCGGTGGGCTCCATCAGGCCGCCCTGTTGGAAGTCCGGGAACAGCGCGACCGGTTGCTTGCGCAGCAGCGCGATCTGAGCCTCGAGCAGCTCGTTGAAATTGTGTGGCAGCACGCGGGTCGACATGCCGACGGCGATGCCCTCTATGCCCAGCATCAGCAACACCGGTAGTTTGACCGGCAGGAACACCGGCTCCTGCTTGCGGCCGTCGTAGCTCGGCTGGTACTCGGTGAGCTTCTTGTTGAACAGGGTCTCGCGCGCCAGGGCGGTGAGCCGGCACTCGATGTAGCGCGGTGCCGCCGCCGGATGGCCGGTGAGGATGTTGCCGAAGTTGCCCTGGCGCTCGATGAAGTATTCCTTGTTGGCCAGCACCACCAGCGCGTCGCCGATCGAGGCGTCGCCGTGGGGGTGCAGCTTCATCGCTTCGCCGATGACGTTCGCCACCTTGTGAAAGCGGCCGTCGTCGATCTCGAACAACGTGTTCAAGATTCGCCGCTGCACCGGCTTGCAGCCGTCGCGCAGATCCGGAATCGCGCGATCCACGATCACGTAGCTCGCGTACTCCAGGAAATTCTGCCGCATCAACGGCTCGACGTAGCTCATCGCCCTAGACTGTCTCCCATAGCTACACCGTCTCCGCGATCAGGTTCTTGACGATGAAAGACTTGCGCGCGGGGGTGTTTTTGCCCATGTAGAAACCGAGCGCCTTCGACACCTCGCTCATCGCCCGCATCCGCACCTGCACCAGCCGGATGTCGGCGCCCATGAACTGTTTCATCTCCCGTGGCGAGATCTCGCCCAGGCCCTTGAAGCGGGTGACCTCCGGTTTGGTGATCTCTTCCATGGCCTGCTGGCGCTCGCCCTCGGTAAAGCAATACCGCGTTTCCTTCTTGTTGCGCACCCGGAACAGCGGTGTCTCGAAGATGTAGACGTGACCGCGTGCCACCAGCTCCTCGAAGTAGCGCAGGAAGTAGGTCAGCAGCAGGTTGCGGATGTGCATACCATCGACGTCGGCGTCGGTGGCGATGACCACCTTGGCGTAGCGCAGGTCGTCGAGCGAGTCCTCGATGCCGAGGGCGCGCATGATGTTGTAGAGCTCTTCGTTCTTGTAGATCGCGTCGCGCTTCAGGCCGTAGCAGTTCAGCGGCTTGCCCTTGAGCGAGAAGATCGCCTGGGTGTCGACGTCGCGGGCCTGCACCATCGAGCCGCCGGCCGAGTCGCCCTCGGTCAGGAAGATGCTCGACTCCTCGGCGCGCTCCTTCTTGTCACCCAGGTGGAACTTGCAGTCCGTCAGCTTGGGGATGCGGATCGCCGTCTTCTTGGCCCGCTCCCGCGCCTGCTTCTTGACCGAGGCCAGCTCCTTGCGGAGCTTCTCGTTGGCCTCGATCTTCCCCAGCATGGTCTCGGCGATTTCAGGGTTCTTGTGCAGCCACACCACCACCGCCTCGCGCACCGCCGGCACGATCCAGCCGCGCACGTCGGTGGAGCCGAGCTTGTTCTTGGTCTGGCTCTCGAACACCGGATCCTGGATCTTGACCGTCACCGCCCCCACCAGCCCGTCGCGTACGTCGGGGCCGGCGAAAGACTTCTTGGCGAACTCGTTGATGCCCTTGAGCAGGCCTTCGCGGAAGGCGCTCTGGTGGGTGCCGCCGTCGGAGGTGTGTTGGCCGTTGACGAAGCTGTAGTAGTTCTCGCCGTAGTTGTGGGTGTGGGTGAAGGCGAATTCCAGCTTCTCGCCCCGGTGGTGCATGATGCCGTAGAGCCCCGGCTCCTCACCCAGCTCCTCGGCCAGCAGGTCGCGCAGCCCGTTCTTGCTCTTGAACAGCCGGCCGTTGTACTTCAGGGTGAGGCCGCTGTTGAGGAAGGCGTAATAGCGCAGCCGGTGCTCGATGAACTCCTCGCGCCACGCGTAGTCGCCGAAGATCTCGCGATCGGGGGTGAAAGCCACGTAGGTGCCGTTGGGGCTGGCCGGCTCTTTGCGGTTCTGCTCCTTCAAGATCTTGCCGCGCGAGAATAGCGCCCGCTTGGCCTTGCCGGAGCGCCAGGCGATGACCTCGAACTGCTCGGACAGCGCGTTCACCGCCTTGGTGCCGACGCCGTTGAGGCCGACGGAGAACTGAAAGACGTCGTCGTTGTACTTGCCGCCGGTGTGCATCTTCGACACACAGTCGACCACCTTGCCGAGCGGAATGCCGCGGCCGAAGTCGCGCACCGTCACGGAGTCGCCGTCGCGGGTGATCTCGATCCGTTTGCCCTCGCCCATGATGAACTCGTCGATGGCGTTGTCCACCACCTCCTTGAGCAGCACGTAGATGCCGTCGTCGGGGTTCGAGCCGTTGCCGAGCCGGCCGATATACATGCCGGTCCGCAGCCGGATGTGAGCCAGCGGATCGAGGGTCTGGATCGCCTTTTCGTCGTACGCTACGGCCGTCTTGGCCATCTCTGCTCCTTCGGTCGTTCTCTGAGGCCCTCCCGACCGCACGCCTGTACTCGAGAGCACGAGGTGTCGCGATCACCACAAGATGTAGTACGGGAGAGACCGCCGGACCGACGGTATTGTAGCAGGACGCGGTAGTCCGGCGTAAAGTCCTAGGCAGCGGGCAGCCTGAGCACCAGCACCGTCAGGTCATCGTCGCGGACTTCGCGCCCGGTGAAGCTCTCGACGTCGCCGAGCACGGCGTCGCGCAGGTGCCGCGGGCTCTTTGCGGCGTGGCGCCCGAGGCTCTCTTCCAGGCGCTCGAAGCCGAACTGCTCGTCCGAGTCTTCGGGGGTCGCCTCCACCAGACCGTCGGAGTACATGAACACCGAGTCGCCGACCTGCAGCTTGGAGGTGCGCGTGCGGACTTCGATCTGGTCGCGCACGCCAAGGGGGTAGGAGCTCGCTTCGAGCGCCGTGACGTCGCCGGTGGGGGAGACGACGTAGGGGAAGACGTGGCCCGCCGAGGCGTAGTAGAGCTCACGCCGGTTCGGATCGAGGATGGCGTAGCACAAGGTGGAGAGCAGGCGGCGCCGGGCGCTCTGGAAGACCATGCGGTTGAGGGTGCGAAACACCGACTCGACCCCGGGATCGAAGGTCACCTGCACCGCCAACGCCGAGCGCGCCATCGACATCACCAGGCCGCTCGACACGCCGTGGCCGGCGACATCGCCCACCGCCACCGCCAGGCGCCCGTCGTCGAGCGCCAGGACGTCGTAGAAGTCGCCACCGACCTCGCTCGCCGGCAGGTAGGAGTGGGCGATTTCGACACCATTGAGCTGTGGCGGCAGCTCGGGCAGGATCGAGCTCTGGATGTTGCGCGCGGTCTCGATCTCCACCCGCTGGCGCTCGCGCTCGGCGATGCGCCGCACGTGCGCCGGCACGTCGTCGTAGGTGTAGACGAACTCCTTATCGGTGCCCAGATAGCGCACGCTGACGGCGAGCGGCGCCGCGAAGATCAGCAGCGCGATCAGGCCGTTGGCCTGGATCACCGGCTCGCTGACGTGGAGCGCCGGCACGACGGTGGACAGGAGCACCGCGGTCAGTCCCGCGGTCATCGCCGACAGCAGGTCGCCGAAGCGGAACATCAGCACCGGGGTCCCCGCCACCAGCGCCCACATCGCCCAGCCCCATTCGAGCGGCAACACGATCAACACCGGTGCGATCACCACGGCCGTCACCAGCGCGAAGATCAGTCCGCCGGCCATGCCCAGACGCTCCGTCGCCCAGCACGGCACCAGCAGGCAGACGAAGAGATAGATCGGCACGTAGTAGCACAGCACGCCGGTGATGCTGGAGACCGCCGGCAGCACGCTGTCGAGGCCGTTGTTGCTGAAAACGATGCCGGTCACCGCCCAGGCGCCCGATCCCTGACCGAGGGTGGCGAGCGCGAACAGCACGCCGGCCATCGCCGTGCCGGCGGCCAGGCCCCGGAGCGTCGAGCGGGCGACGGTGGCGTTGCCCCACTTGAGCCGGAACAGCGCGTCGACCGATGCCAGCTTCTGGGGCCACCTGCCACGGCACAGAGATTCGCCCACCGACCAGGACATCAAGCCCAGGACCGCCAGACCGAGGAACTGGAAGATCAGCGTGAAACCGCCCACCATCCAGGTCGTCTGTTGCCGGGAGAGGAAGCCGAGGCTGGAGCCGGCCGAGAAGATGTGGCTGTTGAGCACGATGAACACCAGGCCGGTGCCCAGGCTCAAGAAGAAGAACTGCATGCCCCGCCGGACCCCCAGCTGGCCGTCGTGGTAGCGCTTGAGAAAGGGGATCGCGACCAGGGGCAGCAGGAGGTAGAAGAAGGCCACCCGACCGAAATTCACCAGCTGAACCTGGCGGAAGGTCGCCTGCAGGTCGTCGACGTCGGGATCGTCGACCCAGAAGTCGAAGCCCGAGGCCTCGCCGTGCTCGAAGTACACGTCGACGCCGTACGGGGTGTCCTCGCCGAGGTCCGCTTCGGTCTGGCTGTAGCGTAGGATCGTGCCGGCCTGGTTCCCAACCTCGTCGCGCTGGATCTCGGGCTCGCTGTCGAACTTCGCCAGGTCGAAACCCTGGGCGCCCAGGAACTCAGCGGCCTTGCGGCGGGCGTCGGCCTTGTCCAGGTCGCCTTCGTCGCCCTCGTCGTCCCAGGTCTCGCGGCGCAGGGTCAGCACCTCGCCGGTGCGCGAGATCAGGGCGCGGTAGGTCCACTCCTGGGGGACCGCGCCGTCTTCCCAGACCCGCACGTCCCAGGCGAGGAGCGTCTTGGCGGGCTCGGAGTCACGCAGCGTCGCGCGGTCGGCGACGCCCTCGGTGGCCAGCAGCTGCATGCGTCGATCGAGCTGAAAATCGGTCTGCAGCCTCGTCACGACGTAGGCGTCCGCCACCGGCTCGCCGAGGTCGCGCATGCGTTCGAGCCCGATCGCCTCGGCCTCGGCGCGAGACGTCTCCCAGGCGGTGGGCAGGAGCGGGAAGACCCGGGGGTAGAACCAGGCCAGGAGCGCCACGCCGAGCATGCCGACGGCCGACCAGATCATCAAATCACGAGAGTTGCGCATGGGGGTGGGATCCTTCCGGGAGGAGAGAGCAGGCTACCCGGCTCTCTACGCTGTTGACAGGTCGGTTGTTTCCTCACCGCACCTTGCGCTCACGGCGCTGGCCGAACAGCATGTGGCGCTCCAGGCGGCCGCGCTGGGCGGCGTAGAAGGCCTGCAGGAATCGCTGCGGATGAACGTCGCCGTCCGCAGTGTCGCTGGCGGAAGTGTTGCCGCCGGAAGAGTCCCAGTCGATCTTGTGTCGGACCTTGTCCGAGATCAACCGCAGCAGATCGTCGCGTTGGTCGCTCGGCGGACGCCGGAGCACGTCTTCCAGGACCTGCAGCTCGCGGATGCCGTAGACGTCGAGCTGTTCGGCGGTGAAGGCGTACTCCTGCTGAGCGCCGAAGGAGTGCGCTTCTTCGACCAGATCGCTGTCGAGCGCGGTGCGGGGCTCGAAGACCACCACCGTGCCCGCCAGCAGGTCGCCGAGTCGCGCCCGTTGACGGTTGAACAGCGGCAGCAGCGTCAGCGCCAGGATCCAGACGACCGTCACCAGCTGCACCCACCACGGGGCGCCGGGCACCAGCGAGTCGGGCGCCAGCAGCGCCGACAGCGGCAGGAAGGTTTCGAGCTCGCGGGTGAGGTTGCGGGCGAAGAGCATTTCGGCGGTCAGCGGGCCACCGTCGCGTGCCACCACCCGCAGGCCGAGCGCGCGCTTGCCCGGGGTGCGCCCCTGCCAGTGCAGCTCGGTGAAGGTGAAATAGAAGTTGCGCACCACGAAGGCGGCGACCAGCAGCAGCGCGGGCAGCACGTCGTCGCCCACCCTCAGCGGTGAGGAGAACAGCATTCCCAGGACCACCATGACGGCGATCTGGATGCCGACATCGAGT
Organism: bacterium; assembly: GCA_024226315.1. Taxonomy (GTDB): domain Bacteria; phylum Acidobacteriota; class Thermoanaerobaculia; order Multivoradales; family J023; genus JAAELT01. The sequence continues at coordinate 79,108 of JAAELT010000420.1, forward strand.
ACCACGGCGGTCGCCCGGGTGCCGAGGTCGGCGATCCGGAAGTCGATCGCCACGTGCTCGGGCGTGAGCAGAGCCAGGCGTGGCGCCCCGGTCGCCGCTCGGTTCATTCCGCCCGCCTACCCAGTACGCCGAAGTACCAGGCCCAGAATCCCGCGGTGACGATCACGAGCGCAATGCGCGGCACGACGCCTGTGACCAGCTGGCGGAAGAAGCCCTCGATCAATCCGGCGAGGAGAAACAGCAGCACCGAGCCGAGCACTACGGCGGCGGCGCGCCGGCCAGCCATGGCGAGCTGGTCGAGGCGCGAGTAGCGGCCGGGGAAGACGATGCTGTAGCCGAGACTCAAGCCGGCGGCGCCACACAGGCAGACCGCCAGCAATTCGGTGACGCCGTGAGGCAGTACCCAGGCCCAGAACTCGAGGCTCAGGTCGACGCGCTGGTGGATGGCGGCGAAAGCACCGAGGACGACGCCGTTGTAGAACAAGAGCAGCACCACCGGCACGCCGACGGCCGGCCCGAGGGCGAAACACAGGAAGCCGATCTGGGCGTTGTGGGTGAACAGCGAGCTGGCGAAGATCGCCAGGCCGGAACGCTGCTCGTCGCCTCCCTCCAGAACCTGCAGGAGCTCGTCCCGGGTGGACAGCGGCGAGCGGCCGCCGGCCAGCTCTTCCGGCACGAAGCTGAAGAACAGATCCGGGTTGCGCAGCGTCAGGGAGAAGCCGCAGAGGGTGCCCGCCGCGAGCACCAGAAAGGCGGCGGCGAGCGCGCCGCGCAGCTGCCACACCAGGCGGGGAAAACCGGTCTTCAGGAATCGCACGATCGCCGCCGCGTAGTCTTTCTTGACGCCGTAGACGTAGACGTAGGCTCGTTTCGCCAGTCCCTCGAGGTATTCGAGCAGGTTCTTGTCGAGCGAGATCGAGCGCGCCACCGCCAGCGACGACAGTGCCCCCCGGTAGAGGATCGGCAGGCGGTAGAGCTCCTCGGCGTCGAGCGCGCTCAGGCCTCGGGACTGCGCCTTGGAGATCAGCCCCTCCAGCTCGCACCACCCGGCCTCCCGCTCCTTGCGGAACACGAACGATTTGAGAGTGGGAGATGCCATCTAGATCATCTCCTTGCGCTTGATCTCGAGATAGCGGTCGATCAGCCGCGGGCCGACGCGGGCGGGCGGCGCGTCGATGGCGAAGATCCCGGCCTTGCGCAGCCGGCCGAGGGTGAGCTGCCGCTCGCGCTGGAACGAGGCGGCGACCACCGACCGGTCGACGTCGAGCAGCGTCCTGGGCCGGCTGTCGGCCACCTCCGCGAGGGTCGGGTCGAGCAGGGCGACGAACACCACCAGGTGCCGGCGGCCGAGGCGGCCGAGGTTCTCCACCATCAGCTCGGCGGTGACGCTGTCGACGAAGTCGGTGAACACCACCACCAGCGAACGGCGGGGCAGGCGACTGGCGAGATGGGTGAGCGACAGCGTGAAGTTGGTTTCCTCGGTGGAGTAGCGCAGCTCGCCGGCGAGCCGCGTGAGACTGCTCAGGGTGCCCATGCCGCCGCGAGGTGGCTGTAGGCGCCCGGGTTTGCCGGCGAAAGGAAAGAAACCCACGCGGTCGCCCTGGCGCAGGCTGACCAGTGCCAGCAACAGCGCCGCGTGGATGGCGTGGTCGAGCAGCGGCGCGCCGGCCAGCGGCTCGGCCATCAGGCGGCCGGTGTCGATCCCCAGGATGATCTGGTGGTTGCGCTCGGCGCGGAACTCGCGGCTCAGCAGCCGGGTATGGCGCGCCGACGCCTTCCAGTCGATCGACCGTGGATCGAGGCCGGCCGAGAACTCGCGCAATGCCGAGAACTCGCTGCCGTCGCCGACATAGTGCTCGATCTTGAGCCCGACGCGGGCGTCACGGACGCTCAGGAACTTGAGCGCGTTGCCGCGCACCCGGCGGACGTTGGGGCTCACCTTGAGCACCCGATCGACCGGGTGGCGGACGGTCCTGCAGAACAGGCCGAGCGGCGCGTCGAACCGCACCCACAACGTTTCGATCCTCGCCGGGCCGCGTCGTTTTGGGCGCAGTGCCAGACGTACCTCGACCGGGTTCGCGGAGAGCTCGGCGCGCTGGGGCTCCGCGGGCTCCAGCCGCTCCGCCAGATCGAGGGTGACGTCGGCGGTCACGGCCCGGGCGGTGGGCAGCGCCAGCCGGACCACCGCCTCGCCGCCGTCGGGGTCGTCGACGTACAGGTGCTCGGGCAGCGTCACCTCGATGTCGAGCTCCCGGGCGCGGCGGCAGAACACCGCGTCGACCGCGACGGCGGCGAGCAGCAGGGCGCCGTAGCCGGCCCAGATCACCCACAGCTCCGGCGCCACGGTAGTCGGCAGCAACGCCAGTGGCAAGCCCGCCGCGGCAAGGATCAGAGCTCTGCGGGTCGGGCGCATCGACGGTACCTACCTCGGCGCCGCCACCGTGTCGAGGATCCCTCGCAGCACGCCGTCGGCGGTCTGCTCTTCCACCTCGGCACCCACCGCCAGCACTATGCGGTGACGCAGGGCCGGCAGGAAAAGCTCCTTGACGTCGTCAGGGATCACGAAGGCGCGGCCACGCAGCGCCGCCAAAGAGCGCGCCGCCGTCGCCAGCATGTTGGCGGCGCGGGGCGAGGCGCCGTGCAGCACCTCCGGGTGCTCGCGGGTGGCCCGCACCAGGTCGACGACGTACTCCACCATCTCGCGCGACAGCTTCAGTTGCCGAACCTCGTCGCGGATCCGCCGCAGGGCGTCCAGGTCGGCGATCACCGCGAGCTCCATGTCGTCGAGCCGCGGCATGGCGGTGCGGTGACCGTGGACCTCGACCACACGGCACTCCTCTTCCCGCGCCGGGAACGGCACGTCGATCTTGAGCAGGAAACGGTCGAGCTGGGCCTCCGGCAGAGGGTAGGTGCCCTCGTGCTCGATCGGGTTCTGCGTGGCCACCACCAGGAAACCGTCCGACAGCGCGTGATGGGTGCCGTCGAGCGTCACCGTCCGCTCCTGCATCGCCTGCAGCAGCGCCGCCTGGGTCTTGGGCGGCGTGCGGTTGATCTCGTCGGCGAGTAGGAACTCGGTGAAGATCGGGCCACGTGTGAGGGTGAAGCTGTTGGTCTGGAAGTTGAACAGGTTGGTACCGATCAGGTCGGAGGGCAGCAGGTCCGGCGTGAACTGAATACGGTTGAAGCCCAGACCCAGCGATGCCGCGAAGGTGCGGGCCAGTAGCGTCTTGGCGGTTCCGGGAGGCCCTTCCAGCAGCACGTGCCCTTCCGACAGCAGCGCCACCAGCAGGCTCTCCACCACCTCTTCCTGGCCAAAGACGACCCGGCCGATCTGTTGCTTCAGGTTTCGAGCGAGCTCATGAACGTCCATCTCGATCGGTGATCTCCTCGCGCCAGCGGTAGAGGTCGCGCGCCAGGGCGAGGACGCGGCGCGGATCGCCGCCCCGGGCGGGGAGCCGGGCGACGGCGCGTCCGAGCTCCTCGAGGTCCAAATGATTGCCGCGGCGGCGTCCCAGGCCGGCCAGGGTGCTCACCTGTTCGCGAAAGCTGCCGCGCGGCCGCCAGACCGACGCCGCCTTCGACACGGTGAGTCGGAGGTACTCCTCGGCGGAGTGCTTGAGGTGCTCGCGCAGGCCCAGAAGACGCGCGGTGTTGTCGATCAGGCTGTGCTTTCCCGGTGGCACCCGCGGCGGCGGCGCCAGGGGGCGGCCGAATCGCCCACCACCGGCCCATGCCACCAGCGCCGCCAGGCCGATCAAGTGCAGGCTGAAGGCCAGCAGCGGGGGTTCGAGCAGCGCCCGCCACACCGACGTCGCCTGGCGGTATCCGTGCAGGCTCTCGTCGACGACGATCGCCGACGGAGCCAGGCGATCGATCAGGAAGCCGTGGGCGAGGGCCGCGTTGTCCCCCAGCCCCAGGCCGCCTGTGTTGAGGAGGTCTGGATCGGAGACGAGGTAGAGCGACGTCTCCGAGACCCGTGCCACCAGCAGCTCTTCGCCGCGCGCCACCACCGGCTCGAGCAGGACGCCTGGATCGCGCAGCAGCTGCCGCGGGACACGTAGCGAAAGGCCGGCGGTCTGTGTCGGCTCCAGAAGCGAGGAATCCCATCGTGCCTCGCCTCGCTCCGAGCGGACCACCTCGATCCCACCCGCCTCCTCGTTGCCGAGCGCCGCGACCAGCACGGCGGTCACCGCTGACTCCGGCAGCGGTGCCAGCGCGCGCACCCATCCTCCGCCCATCGGCGTGCCCTGCCACTTGGGCAGCACCACCACCACCGGCGCTTCCCGGCTCAGGGCGGTCGTCACCATCTCGGTCAGCTCGCCGGATCCCTCCGGTGGCTCGAGGATCAGCAGGGGTTTCTCGGCCGATGCCTTGACCGCCGAGAAGTGGCGGCTGATCAGCACCGGCACCTCGCCCTCCAGAAAGCGGGTCAGGGCGTGGTAGCCGATCAGCGAACGGCTGAAGGAGTCGGCGCGCCAGGAGCTCTCGTCCATGGCGGGATCGGCGAACACCAGGAAGAAGAGTGTGATCGCCAGCGCCACCCCGCCGACCCAGAGCAGGACGCGCGCCGTGCGCCGCTCGAACAGTACCGTGCTCTTCGCTGTGCTCGTCACCGGCCGTCCTCTGTCGCGGCAGCGGCCGCTGGTCTGCCGGTCACCTGCCGGTAGGCCTCGACGCAGCGCTCGTAGTCCTCGCGCGGGAGGGCCACGCCGCCGAACAGGAAGTGCTCGACCGCCGCCACCAGCACCGCGAATGAGCGCCGGGCCGGCTCCGTGAGCTCGGCGGCGCGCGCCACCTCCCGGCTGGTGAGCGACTCGGCCAGTGGGCGCCGGCGGCCGAGCAGTGCGATCGCCCGGCGCAGCAGCAGATGGGCCGCCTCGCCATACGCCCCATGGCGGACGAGCGTCTCGATCTCGTCCTCCGTCGGCGGACCGGCCGCGGCGGCGGCGGTATCCGGCAGCACCGGAGCCTCGTCGAGCCGCGCGCGGCGCAGCCGGCTGGCCGCGGCTTCCCGCACCACCCAGATGAGGCCGGCGGCCACCACCGCGGCGACCACCAGCCACAAGAACATCGTGATCAGCTCTCCGCCCAGGGCGCTGGCCGAGGGATCTCGGGTGCCGGTGGAGTCGGGCCTCGAAGAGCCTTCGCCCCAGGCGCCGCGATTCTGATCGCGCGGCTCGCCGGACGCTCCCGGCGCGGCTCCGACCCTCCCCTGTCCGGAGCCGCCCGGAGGAGCGATCCCGTCGGGCAGCGACGTCTGGTAGGAGGGGTCGGCCAGAAGCTCGTCGGCGCGGCGGGAGATCTCTTCGCCCGCTGGATCGTCACCGCCGGTCGCCGGCACGCTGGCCGCCGGCAGCGCGACGGCGCACAGCAGGAGCCAGGCCGCGAGTGCTGCTCTCGGGGTCAATCGAACACCGCCGCCAACTCGTCCTCGTCGAGGCCTTCTCGGAACAGCCGGATCTGGTAGTAGGCGATACCGGCGGCGATCGCCTGCAGGGTCGTCAGCGGGATGGACACCAGGTGCTGCGCAATCTGGGCCACGACGTTCGCGCCCACCAGGCCCAGATCGAGCAACTGCGCGATCACGGTCACGCCGAATCCGATCACTCCCAGCACCAGGACCACCCCGAAAACGGCGAGCTTGTAGCCGTCGGTCAGCGCCCAGCTGCGCTGCGTCGCGTCGAACGCGTTCAGCTCTTCCACCATCAGTGCCGGGACCGCCACGAACATCCCGCAGGTGACGATGACGCCGGGGGCGATGCACAGCATGTAGCCGACGAAGGTCGCGATGGCGAGGAGCAGAGACAGCAACACCACCCCCAGCCAGCGCGACACCCCCACACGGATGCACTCGCTGGTGGTGACGATCTGCCCGCGCATGCTGCGGAAGACGCCGTAGACCAGGGCCGCGGTGGCGATCGGCGTGAGCAACAGAGTCGATCCCCAGGTCCCGATCACCAGGAGCTCGACCGAGGTGCCGTCCGCGAAATACAGGAAGACGTCGAAGGCGATCAGCGGTGAATGGATGAGAAACGAGATGGTGTTGAAAGGCAGGAAGCCGGCCACGAACATCGAGAAGGTGCGGCTCAGGATGGTTCCTGCGGTGGGCATGGCCTCCCTCTGCGACAGATTCAGGGCCGGCGTCGCCGATCCACGAAAACAGGGCCGCGAGAAGTCGAAAGCCGCGGCGTTCGACTTCCTGGCCCGACCCTACCGGCCTGGTGACCGTCCTCGGAACCTCGGACGACCGCCAGACGCGTCAGTATATCGGTGGCGATCGGGATGGTCGAGGCGCTCTCGGCCGGTCGGGGAAGATGATCACGGGGACTGCGTGGAGGAGGACCAGACCAGGGTATTCCCCGACTCGAATCCGTCGGAGAAGAGCTCGAAGCGGCCGGAGTCGAAACTCAGAGCGTCGAGATACAGATCGAACTCGGTGTCGCTGTCCGCGACGACGATGACGTCGAACTCGACCGAGAGTCTCTGCGTCGTGTTCCAGAAAACGTCCGTGAACGAGGTCCAGGCTCCGCCCAGGTCCTGGAGGAACCAGGTTTGAAGACCCAAGGAACTGCTGCTGCCGCTGCAGTCCGTACTGTCGAAGTACTTGTACGCGTACCTGAAGAGCACCTGGGTCGCGTCGGTCGGCTCGAAACTCATGCGCGAATGAATGTCATACGAGGTCCCGACCTCGACCGGCACGCAGCGGGTCAGAATGCTCGGTGCGCCGGTCGAATGGGAGAAGTGGATCGAGGCCGAGAGCGGCGAGCCTTCGGCGTCGTCGATTCCCGGGACCGCTGTTTGAACGATATTGGGGCTGGTCACCTCGACCAGCCAAGGATCGAGGGTCACCGGACAATCGTCGAAGTGGCCGTTCTCGAACTGGTTGGACGGATCGGCGCGAAAGAACGGGATCACGAAGTCGCCGCCGGGATCGCCGTCGCCGTCACCGTCCAGGGCGTTGCCCGCGGCATCGGTCACAGTGTCACAGACGAGGAACCTGTAGAGGCCGGGGTCGAGCGCACCCACCCTGTACACGTCGACGAGGGTCGGGTCGGAGCTCGCCAACGGCGCGCCGTCGAACGGGATCGGTAAGTCGTCGCCGATAGCCGGGCCGCAAGCCGTGGTCGAGAAGTCGCCGTCCGGGCCGGAGCCCAGGAGCAGGTAGCTGGCCGGGTCGTCGGCGTTCAGGATCGGCCCCTGGTCGTCTTCGATTGTGACCTGGAAGATGGTGGCCGTGGTTCGCACGGTGTGGCAGGGGGCCAGCGGCTCACCGGCGAACGAGACGTCGGCCACCGTCGGCGGCTCCTGTGCTCCGGCGGTGGCCGTCGCCAGCAGGGTCCCCCCGATCATCGTCGAGACGATGCGCCTGGAAAGACAGAAGGCTCTGGTGGACCGAAGGCGAAACTCCTCTAGATCGTGCGGCATGTCGAAACTCCAATCTGAGCTGGTCTGGCTGCAAGGCGCTGTTGCTGTGGACTCGATGTTGGACCTGGGGTTCCCATCGGACACCAGTGGTTGACCAGGTTCCCGGTCTGCAACTCGCGGGCCAGGTTGCGAGGGATTGGTGTTTCAACGCGCGAAGCCGCCGATCACCGCACGACGCGTCGCCCGGCGCGGCGACACCCGAGTGTCCGGCACGCGGATTCGCGTGACTCGCGCGCGGATCCGCGCAACCCAAGACCCACGGCTCGAACCCTCGGCGCCGTGCCAGGGGTACAGGGCGCTCACTCGGAGCGCAGGAATCTGGGAGTCACCCCCGTCGCCGGCTGGACGCGCACGCTGCGCCCCGTGCGATACACAGTCGCGCCCGCCTCGCCCAGCATGCAGGCGATGCCGCGTCCAGCGCCGCGGGTAGCGTCCGCGACCACGGCGACCCGGTGGCGCAATGGGCTCACTCGTCTCTGCGCAGCCACCAGACCAGCCAGAGCAGAACGAGGAAGATGATCGGCCGCACCACCTGGCCGCCCTCGTCGTTGACCAGGTGGGTGTACATCGCCCCGAGCATGATCACGGTGAGTCCGTAGACGGCGTAGCGCGTGGTCTTGGGAACCAGCAGGCCGACGGCGCCGGCGAGCTCGAGGATGCCGATCAGCATCGCGAACCAGGCCGGGTAGCCCCAACCCTCGAACATCGGCACGGCGGCGCCTGTCAGCTTGCCGGCGGCGGCCAGCAGGAATCCGACGGCGAGCAGCACGGCGAGCACCCAGCTGAAGATGCGGCGGATCTGAGCGGGAGACATGGCGGCTCCTTTCGTGGTGGGATTATAGCTTCGGGTGGCTTGTACTAATCTGTACGCCGAAAGGGACGAAACATGACGGATCGAGACAGCTTTTTCGCCGAGGCCGTGGAGACCCTGCGGCACGAAGTGCCCGACGACCTCGACTGGCTGCCGATGGGGGAGGTGCCCCGAATGCGCTGGAGCGACGGCATAGCGGTGGACGAGCGGGTTCCGCGTGGCTGGCTGGTGGCGGCGGCAAAGCGCGGTGAGCCGGAGCCCGACGCCGGCACGAGGCAACGTGCCGCCCTCTTCGATCGCGGCGATGCCGCGACGCTCGGCGCCTGGCTGCTGCGCGTATGGATCGAGCACGACACCGCCGAGCCCGAGCTCACCGAGGCGAGGAAGGCCGAGCTGCGGGGCATCGCCGAGCGCGCGGCGGAGCTGGCGAAACGCTTCGGCCGCGGCGGTTCCGACCCCGAGGAGCGCTACCGTCAGCTGCTGGAGCAGGAAGACAACCGGCCCGCCCCGTCAGCGTTGCCGGACCAGGGACTGCTGGCGGTGGTCGCGGCCTGCGTGGACGACTCTGTTGGCGCCACCGTGGCCACCGACGTCGAGCGCTATTTCGGGGCGTGGCACGAGAAGCGCCCGGAACAGTGCCGAGCGCTTCTGCGGATCCTGTCGGGGATCGACGATCCCGCCGCCGCCGAGCTGGCGGCGGCGGCGCGGCGAACCTACTCCTGGTAGGTGACCACCAGCTGCGGATGGTTGCCAGCGGTGCCGTTGTTGGCCGAGTAGTAACCCATGTAGTCGTTGCCGCCATCGTCGTTGTCATCCAGGTCGAAGTAGAACCGGAGCTGCGTGGTGCCGGTCTTGTCGACCGCGGTCAGGCCGACCGGGTCGAGGCTGCCCTCGGACCAGTCACCGTCAGCGGCGGGGCTCGACAGGGTAGTGGACTTGGCAACGCTGGCCGCCGCCTCGAAGTCGCCGTTGGCCAGCGCGGTCGAGCCGCCCAGGCCTCCGGAGTGGACGTCCACCCAGCAGACGCCGTGGGTGGTGAACGGGTTGGTGCCGGTGACCTTGCCGCGGCGTAAGCGCAGGGTCGCCGAGACGATGGTGGCGCCATCGGGGATCGACGATGTGTCGAACGACACCACCGCCTTGTACTGCCGGTCGTTCTTGTGATCGCCGGGCCGCAGCGCGCTCTTGCCGGCGCCGGTGGTGTTGCGCGCGCCGCCGACGTTCGAATTCTCGCTCGACTCGCGCACCCAGCCGTCCTCCGCCGCGATCGAGGTGAAGGTCACCTCCACCGGCCCGCTCACCGCGTCGATGGTGACGGTGATCTGATCCGAGCCGCCGAGGCCGCCCGAGTCGGTGACCGAGGCGGTGATCGTGTGCGCGCCGACCGACAGCGTCGAGGTGGAGAACGAGCCGCCGGTGCCGATGGTGCCGTCGATGCTCGACGACCACGACAGGCTGGCGGTGATGTCCCCGTCCTCGGCATCGTTGGCCGAGCCCGTGAAGCCGACCGAGATGCCCTCGTCGAACGAGGAGCCGTTCGTCGGGGCGCTGATGGTGACGCTCGGCGCGGTGTTGGGCGGCGTGCCGAGCGGGCTCGAGTTGGGCGTCGGGGTCGACTGGATCTGCCAGTTGCCGCCGACGTCGATGCGCTCGATCGAGGAGTCCGCCGACGCGTCACCGACCTCCGGAGCACCCACCGAACCGCTCTCGTCGATCAGGCCGTTGTTGTTGTTCGGCCCGTAGACCACGGCGTCGATCGGCACCGTCGAGCCGGTGACCGAGGTGGCTGGTACGTTGAACAACGCCACGCCGTCACCGGTGGTGCCCGAGTTCTGGAAGTCGGGGTTGAAGTTCACCGCCAGATCCAGGGCCGGGTTGCCGTTGGCGGCGCTCGAGGTCGGACCGCCGACGACGAAGATCGCCCCCGGCTGGATGGTGCCCGAGAGCTGCACCAGGCTGGTGGTGTAGTCGGTGCCGCCGTTGCCCAGGCTGAAGCCCGAGAGGTCGATCGCCACCGTGTCGTTGTTGTAGATCTCCACCCACTCGAGGCCGTCGTCGGTGCCACCCACGTCGTAGAGCACCTCGGACAGCAGCAGGTCACCCCCACTGGGCGCCACCGCGTCGATGGTGACCGAGATCTGGTCGGAGCCGCCGAGGCCGCCGGAGTCGGTGACCGAGGCGGTGACGGTGTGGACACCGACGGACAGCACGGCGGAGAAGGATCCACCGGAACCGATCGCGCCGTCGATGCTCGACGTCCAGCTCAAGGAAGCGGTGAGGCTGCCGTCTTCGGCGTCCGTGGCCGAGCCGCTGAAGCTGATCGACGTTCCCTCGTCAAAGGTCGAGCCATCCGCTGGCGCGCTGATGGTGACGCTCGGCGCGGTGTTGGGGTTGACCGTGACGGAGATCTGATCGGAGCCGCCGAGGCCGCCGGAGTCGGTCACCGAGGCAGTGACGGTGTGGACGCCGACCGAGAGCACGGCGGAGAACGAGCCGCCGGTGCCGATCGCACCGTCGAGGTTCGAGCTCCAGCTCAAGGAAGCCGTGAGGCTGCCGTCCTCGGGGTCGGTGGCCGAGCCGCTGAAGCTGATGGACGTACCCTCACTGAAGTTCGAGCCGTCCGCCGGCGCGCTGATGGTGACGCTCGGCGCCTGGTTGCCTGCGGGCGGCGGCAGGGTCGTCGAGTTGGGGGTCGGGCTACTCTGGATCTGCCAGGCGCCGGCCAGGGACGTCCTCTCGATGGAGGAGCCAGCCGACGCGTCGCCCACCTCGGGCGCGTTCGCCGAGCCGGTCTCGTCGATCAGGCCGCTGTTGTTGTTCGAGCCGTAGACGACGGCGTCGATCGGCACCGTCGCGCCGTTCACCTGGGCGCAAGGCACGTCGAACAGCGCCACGCCGTCGCCGGTCGAACCGGAGTTCTGGAAGTCGGGGCTGAAGTTCGCCACCTGGTCGTAGACCGGGTTGGCGTTGGTGCCGCTCGAGGTCGGGCCGCCGACGACGAAGGTGGCGCCGGACGCGACACTGCCCGAGAGCTGAACCGTCGAATAGGTGTAGTCGGTGCCGCCGTTGGCCAGGCAGAAGCCCGAGAGATCGGCGGCCGAGGAGCCCGAGTTGTAGATCTCCACCCACTCGAAGCCGTCGTCGCCCGAGGAGACGTCGTAGAGCACCTCGGAGAGCACCACGTCACCGCCGCCACCGCCGCCACCCGAGGGCGTGGCCGAGGCCTCGTTGCTGTCGGCGCTCTCGTTGGCCGAGGTGTCGACCGCGGTCACCACGTAGTAGTAGGTGGTGCCGGCGGTTAGGCCTGAGTCGGTGTAGAAGGCGTTGGTTTCCACCGAGCCGGTGATGCGGGCGTAGGGGCCGCCGCTGGTGGTCGCGCGGTACACGTGGTAGCCGGCCAGGTCGGGCTCGGAGCTCGCGTTCCACATCAGGTCCACCAGGCCGGTGCCCGCCACCGCCACCAGGCCGGTGGGCGCGGCCGGCGGCGTGGTGTCACCGGTGCCGCAGAGGTTGTTGTGCAGGCACTCGGCCCACTCGGGATGGTCGATGAACGGGTTGCGGTTGCCCTGGAAGCTGTAGACGACCTCGTTGCGCCAGATCTCATAGCTGTCCACCGGATCCTGGGCGTGCCACTGCAGCAGCACCGAGAGCATGCCCATGTAGGCCACCGACTCGTTGTTGCCGGTGTTGCCACTGTCGATCAGCGCCTCGCTGTCGGTGACGATCAGGTCCGGCTCGGCCGAGCCGGTGCCGCCGTGGTTGCCGCCTTCGTAGCGGATGTCCATGTAGAGAATCGCCCGCGCCACGTCGCCCTTGCGGCCGTCCCAGGTCTCCCAGGTGCCTTGGGCGAACGAGCCCGTGGTCCAGTTGGAGTTGCCGGGGTAGACGCCCGAGCCGCCGCCGCGGCCGTCGTTGAGGTCGGTGGTGTTCTCCGAGCAGCCGGCGTTGCACAGCCGGAACGGCTTGTTGCTGCGCGAGGAGTTGTAGCCGCCGTCGCAGGCGAACAGGTGATGGGTGTCGGTGTAGGGGTAGTTGTCGACGTTGTCGTCGGGGAAGCCGTAGGACTTCGGCCACGAGTGCTCGCGGTTGTAGGCGCCGACGCCGCCCGGGATCTTGGTGTAGCTGGCGTTCTTGTAGATGTCGATGATGTTGGCCGTGTTGTTCGGATCCTCGTCGGCCAGATTGACGATGTCCCAGGTGTCGGTCGAGGTGTCGGTGTAGGGGAAGCGGGTGTGGTCGTCGATCACGTCGTGGAGCGTCGCGCGCAGGGACGTGGCGTCGGTGGCGTCCACCGTGTCGTAGTACCCGGCCGGCGGCTGCGCGGCGAGCGCCGAGGCGCCGAGCAGCAGCGCCAGGGCGAACAATGCCGGCAGGCGCATCCGATGCGCGGAATGTAGGTGTTGCGACGCGTTTCTTGTATCTGAACGCATTGAGCTTCCCCTTTAGGAGGTTTGCAAATAGGGCAAGCCAGAAGGCACACATGTACCTTCCGGCCGCACCGTCCGGATAAGCGGGCGAACGTCGCCGCCTGCTTCAGATTTGTGAGCCAATCAAGGGGAGCAAGAAGTGGGCCAATCGACCGATTCTGTCCAGGCGAGCCCTATCTCCCGGAGCGGGAGATATTCAGCTTTTAGGGTCGGTTGCCGAGGGGCTGACTTACAGACCTGAGACGGGGGTTTTCTCAGGTTTGAGAAGAAGCGCCGGGCGAAGCCGGACGAGCGAACGGGCCCGATCGACGAGGCGGACGTGCCGCCCGTCGACCGGGCCCATCGCCGGGGCTCGTCGAGCTTCGCGGCGGGTTACCTGGCCCAGGACCTGAAGGTGTCGTAGTACAGGTTGATGCGGAACATCTCCCCGGGGAGGAACCGCGAGGCCTGCCACTGCAGGACACCGTCCGCGTCCACTCGGCCGGTCGGCAGCGGACCGATCGGCGCGGGGTTGTTCCGATTCTGGAACGCCCCGGGCCCATGCGACCCGATCCACGGCTCGTCGAGAGGCAGGTCGCTGGGCATGGCGACCATGTTGACGACGTGCGCCCGTTTCTCCTCCGGGGCGTCGCTGTCCAGGTTGTAGCTGAAGATCGAGTACCGGGTCTTGTCCCAGTGGGCCTGGTAGTTCGCCCAGCCGGCGCTGCCGCCGGTGTCGACGTCCAGGTCCGCGTAGCGCTTGACCAGGAAATCTTCGAGGTCCACGTCCTTGCGGCCGCAGTTCGAGATTTCCATCCTGATGATGGCCCGGGTGGCGTTCTTCGAGATGATGAACGTCTGGCGGATCGTGATCAGGTCATCGTCGGTCCGGCTCACGGTCTTCTTCACGAACTCGCGCTTGTTATCCCTGCAGATCTTGCTGCTGAGGCAATTGATGCCCGAGTCCTGACCGTAGACGTGGTACTTGACGTTGTCGGCGCCGCCGATCTTGTAGGCCAACGTGTAGCCTTCCCAGAAGTCGCCGACACCCAGGTGCTCGTAGACTCCTTCCGGCTCCAGGGAAGCCAAACCCACGTCCGGGTTCCTTCCGATCAGCTGGCCGCAATCACTGACTCCCCATCTCGCTCGAATTCCATTGACGACATCAGACATTTCAATCTCCTTCCCATTTCAAGTTGCTGTTCAAACTAAGTCGTTCACACTTGATCTACTTCCCGAGCACATCACCTCCCGCTGCTAGATCAGACCGCAATGATCGGGACGTTCGATCGAGGACTCGACGCACCCGGCTCGACGCCCGTTACCAAGGACGGTCCCACTCGTCGACGTTTGGTTTAGCGTTCCGCGGATGGTGACGAGGCGGTTGCGGTGAGCTATAATCGCGCCTGTATGGCGCAAAAAGTCAAGAAAAATGGTGTCCCGCGCGAGCTGGAGCGGGCAGGTGCCCTGGGCCTCGCGTTCGCCAACACGACGATGCCGGCTCACGACAACCGGCGCAAGGCGCCCGTCGTCGAGCCCGCGCTGCTGCTCGACAGCTATGCCCGGCTGATCGGCTGGGTGCAGAGAATGGGGGCTCTGGCGGCAGCCGACTGCGACCGGCTGAGGCAGCTGGCGGCCGAGCGGCCGGAGGAGGCCGCCAGGGTGATCGCCGCGGCCCGCGAGTTGCGGCCGGCGATCCTGCAGGTCTTTACCGCGGTGGTGATGGAGGAAGAACCGAGGCCGCAGGATCTCGACTCCATCAATGCCGCCCTGCGGGTACGTCGGATCGTTCGCGGGCCGGAGGGCTTTGGCTGGGCCGAAACCGGAGCCCCGGACGCGCTCGACCGCGTGCTCGCGCCGATCGCGCAGTCCGCGGCGGATCTCCTGACCTCGGACAGGCTCCCCAGGCTACGCCAGTGTGCCGCCAAGGGCTGCTTCCGGCTGTACATCTACCGCAGTCCCCGACGCCTGTGGTGCGACATGAACCTCTGCGGCAATCGCCTCAAGGGCCAGCGGAATCGGGAACGCTGGAGGCGGGCGCGGAGTGCGCGTATCGTGGGATGACACCAACCTCTCGCACGTGTGATGAGTGGTTCAGAGTGGTAGCATCAAACCCCTCGCACGTGTGATGAGTGGTTCGGTGTGAAAACACTAGACCCCTCGCATGTGTGATGAGTGGTTCGGTGTTTCCAGGCCAAACCCCTCGCACGTGTGGTGACTGGTTCGGTGTGAAAACATCAAACCCCTCGTATGTGTGATGAGCGGTTCGGTGTTTCCAGGCCAAACCCCTCGCACGTGTGGTGACTGGTTCGGTGAATTTCAAGAAACCAGTCGTATGTGTGGCGACAGGTTCGGTGTTTGGCTATCGAACCACTCGCCACGGTGGAGACGGGTTGCCGGATCTTTCTCGAACCGGTTTCCACGGTGGAGAGCGGCCCGGTGTCAACGGATCCGGTCGGGGCTACCGCGACAGGTACCGTTCTTTGATGATCTTCAGGTGGTGCAGCTCGTGCCCCGCGATGTGGTAGGCGGCGGCGCGCACACTCATCGGGTTGCCGTCGGCGGTCCCCTGCCGCTCGAAGGCGTCATCGTCGAGGCCGTCGAACAGCGCGATGGTGGCGCGGCGGACGGCCTGGTATTCCTCGATGATGCTGGTGAGCTGCCGCGAGTCGGCGCCCGAGGCCACTGCGTAGTCGTCCTGCTCGAAGCCCGGCAGCTCGGTTGTGTCGTCGCGAGCGAAGCGCAGTGCGCGGTAGCTGTAGATGCGCTCGTCGTCCACGATGTGTACCAGGATCTCTTTGATCGTCCACTTGCCGGGTGCGTAACGGTAGGCGAGCTGCTCCTCGTCGAGGGACCGGGCGAGCGCCCGCATGGTCTCGAAGTTGGCTCTCAGATGCTCCAGCACCCGGCCGTTGCCGGGCAGGAGGTCGATGTACATCGAGGCGTAGGGGGCGAACTCGCCGGGTCTGGGCTTGGGGGGATCGTCCTCATGGTTCGTTCGCCCGAGCTACTCGACGCTCACGCCGACCGTCTGCCAGCCCTTGAGCACGGCCAGCTGCTCGGGGCTATCGCGGCCGAACTCGACGCCCGCGAGGGTGAAGGTGGTGCGCGCCAGGTCGCGAAGCGTGCTCGAGGGCCGGAGGACGAGCAGCGCCTTGTACCAGACGAGCCCGGTTTTCTCCCAGGCCGGGCCGCCGATCTCGGCGGAGGCTATGTAGAAGGCGCGGTTCGGGATCCCGGTGTTGATGCGCTGATCGTTCCCGGCGTCCTCGCGGTACTTGCTCATGTGCCCCGGCTGTTGATCCCCTTCGTAGGCTGTGCCGGGGGCCTTCAGCGACCGCAATGCGATGCCCCGAAACTCTGGCGCGAGGATGTCCTTGCCGATCAACCAATCGGCTTCGGCGGCAGTCTGGCCGAAGCGCCATTGCTCGACGAGGACGGCGAAGACGTCGGAGTAGTGGTACCACAACATTCCAGGCTCGCCGGTCTGCTGGAGGCCGCTCGAGTGCTGGACCACCCCGTGGGTGAACTCGGTCGCGACGATGCTCAGACCGGTGAACTTCCTGACGGCACCCGCGCCCTCACCGAACGCCATCTGCGAGTCGTGCCAGAAGGCGTTGGGCTGGCCGTAGTGCACCGTGGCGACGATCGGCATGCCCTCCCCGTCCATGGAATCGCGATCGAAGGCTTCCAAGAAGAAGTTGTAGACGTGCCCGAGGTTCTCGTAGACCTCGGTCACCGTCGGGTCGTCGGTCTCGGGATCACCCTCGGCGCGCACCAGCACCCCCGGTAGCTGCGTGCCGCTCCGGGCGTCGTAGATTTCACGCCGCAGACGGGACCGCGCCGCGGGCAGGTCCGCCTCGGGCTCGGTGTTCTCCGTGCCGGTGGCATCGGGCTCCTGCTCAGCCGGGGTCTCGACGCTGTCGCCGGGCTCGGGGGGATCGCCCGAATCGGGCATCAGGGAGATCACGACCACGATGATCAGAGCCGCGGCGAGGGCCAGGGCCGCTGGCAGGAGCCAACGCCGGGAGGGGCCGGGCTCGGCGCCATCGGCCTGCGCGGGCCGCGGAGCGGTTTCCTCGACCCTCGGCTCGGCCTTCACCGCTTCGGGCGCGGCCTGCGCCGAGGCGGAGAGAGATTCGATCGACTCGATGAGATCCGCCAGGCCCTCGTGATCCTCGCGGCCGTCCCAACCGATCAGGTCTGCCGCCTGGATGCGCCGGAATTCGAGCGGCGGCTTGACGTCTTCGAGGCGTGCCGGCACCAGGATGTCGCGGACCGCGGCTTCCGACGCCTCGGTCTTCACCCAGTCCGACTCGATCGAGGTCGCGGACCACAGGACCACCACGCAGCTGACGGCCTCGAGCTCGGCCTCGATCACCTCGTCGAAGGTCTTGCCTGGTGGGATGTCGCGATCCCAGAAGACGTCCCACCCGCGGCCCTCGAGCACCTCGGCGAGCTTTCTCGCGATCTCACGGTCCTGACGCTTGTAGCTGATGAAGATGTCGCTCATCGTCTCTCGGTCGGGGCGGAAGTTGTTGCTAGTATGAGCCCAAGGATCCACGATGTCCAACCGTCGCCGGGGGAGAGCCAGGGCCTGAGCGGGCGGGTCGAAGTCGAGATCGATGGCCACTGCACGGTCTCCGAGCGGGTGAGGACCTTCCCCGGGCAGACGACGCAGGTCACCATCGTCCTGGGCACCATCACCGACGACAGCGACCCGATCAGTGTCGGCGTCGCCGACGACCCGGTACCCCAGGGCTGGGCCATCCGGGCGATCGTCGACGATCCCAATCCGATCGGGGGGTGAGAATCTCGGTCTCCGCTGCCGGCTGGATAGTGACGCGGTAGGTCATGCCTGGCGATTGGTACACTGAGGCTCTTTGAATCGACGCCAAACATGATCACCCGGTCTGGAAGGTCTGGGCCGTTGGCTTTTCTCGCCACGCTCGCCGGCGTCAAGCTGCTGCTGCATCTCGCGACCCACCACCGCTATGGCTACGAGCGCGACGAGCTCTATTTCATCGCCTGCGCGAAGCGGCTCGCCTGGGGCTACGTCGACCACCCGCCGCTGGTCCCGTGGATCACACGGCTGGCGGGCGAGGTCTTCGACTATTCCCTGCTCGGTCTGCGCCTCTTCCCGATCCTCGCCCTGACCGGGGCATTGATTCTGACCGCCGCCATGGCGCGAAGGCTCGGTGGCGGCCCCTGGGCGCAGGGTCTGGCCGCGCTCTCGTTCCTGATCGCGCCCCTGTACCTTCGCCTCGGGACGTTTCTCAACATCCCGAGCTTCGAGGTGTTCTTCTGGACGCTGCTGAGCTGGCTGCTGACGGTTCTGCTGCGGGAAGACCGTCCCCGGCTCTGGCTGTGGATCGGTGCCGTGGCGGGCCTCGGGTTGCTCAACAAGCACAGCATGCTGCTGTTCGGGTTTGCCCTGGCGGTGGGCCTCCTGCTGACCCCCGCCCGTGCCTATCTGAGGAGCCGGTGGCTGTGGCTGGGCGGCGCGGTCGCCGGGATCGTGTTCTCGCCCAACCTCGTCTGGCAGTGGGAGCACGGCTTTCCGACGCTCGAGTTCGTCCGCAACCTGAACCGCGACGTCATGGGCCAGGTCTCGGCGACCGACTTCCTGCTGGGTCAAGTGCTCTACATGCATCCCCTGCTGGTGCCGGTCTGGCTGTCCGGGCTGGCCTGGTACCTGTTCGCGGCCGCGGGCCGGCCTTTTCGGCTGCTGGGATGGATCTTCGTCGTCACGGTGACGGTGCTGCTGCTCACCAGGAGCAAGGTCTACTACCTGGCGCCGGCCTTCCCGATGCTGATGGCCGCCGGCGCCGTGGCGATCGAGCAATGGCTCGCGAGGCGGCACCGCCGCTGGCCGAGGGCGGCGATTCCGGGGCTGCTGGCCGCCGGGGGTCTCGTCTTCCTGCCTCTCGCCCTGCCGATCCTGCCGATCGAGACCCTGGATCGGGCCATCCCGCGGGTCACTTTCGGCCTGGTCGAGGATCCCTTCGAGCTGACGGAGCACTTTCACAAGGAGCTCGGTTGGGAGAACCAGGCCGCGACCGTCGCGCGCGTCTACCACTCTCTGCCCGAGGCGGACCGGGCCCGGGCCGCCATCCTCGCGGGCAACTACGGCGAGGCCGGGGCGATCGACTTCTTCGGCCCGGAGCTCGGTCTGCCGCCGGCGATCAGCGGCCACTACAGCTATTACGTGTGGGGGCCAGGGGAGGCCAGTGGCGAGGTCTTGATTGCGTTCGGCGTGCCGCGCGACGTTCTCGCCGAGATCTTCGGACGCATCGAGGAAGTCGCCAGGATCCATCATCCCCAGGCGCTGCCGGTGGAGAACGATCTGCCGGTTCTCCTTTGCACGCAACCCCGAATGCCGTTGGCGGACGCATGGCCGCGGCTGCGTTTTTTTGCGAGGATCAACTGAGCGTTCTTTCTGAACCTGCGCGGCCTCAATGCCCGCGTCGTTCGACCCGGGGAGATCCGAGTGGGCGACGTGGCCGCGAGTCAGGATCGGAAGAGCCAGTAAGGTGGTCGACCAGAGCACGGCAAACCTCGAGAGTGACGCAGGTATGACCGCGGTGTTTCACTGTGCCTCAATGACGGGATACGGCTGGTTTTTGATCTTTGAGGGTCGCTCGGTTCTTTGCTTCGGGAAGGGTGAAACAGAACGCGGAACCTCGGCCACGGCCCTCCGATTCGACCCAGATACGGCCACCATGGGCGTCGACGATCCGCTTGACGAGGGCGAGGCCGATCCCCGTGCCCTCGCTCTGTTCGTCCAGGCGGGCGAAAAGACCGAAGATCTTCTCGTGGTCGTCGGGAGCGATTCCCATGCCGTTGTCGCGGACGTAGACCACGGCCTCGTCCGCTCCTCTCCGGACGCCGATCTCCACTAGCGGCCGGGGCTGGTCGCCCATGTACTTGACGGCATTCTCGACCAGATTCTGAAGTACCTCCAGAAGGCGTGGCGGATCGCCTGAGACCACCGGTAGGCCGGGGAAGATCTCGAGCTCGGTCCCGCGTTCGGCGATCGGGCCGGCGACCCGAGCCACCGCCTCGTGCGCCACCTCCACCAGAGCAACCTCCCGCGGCCGGTTGATCACCCGGCCGATCCGCGACAGCTCGAGGAGATCGTCCAGGAGCTCGCCCATCTTCGCCGCCGCGTCGTCGATCCGCTCAAGGTCTTGCTCCATGGTGTCGCCCTCTCCCGCCGCCGCTTTCGCCTTCAACAGGCCGGCGAATCCCCGGATCGTCACCAGGGGACTCTTCAAGTCGTGGGAGACGGTGTAGGTGAACCGCTCGAGCTCTTCGTTCTTGGCCTTCACCTCGGCGTTCTTGGCTTCGAGCTCGGCGACGAACCGTTGCCGTTGCTGATCCAGCTCCTCCAGAGCCTGATTGCGCCGCGAGATCCGCCGGTTGCGCCACTGGCTGATGCCTCCGCCCAGGACGAGGCTCAAACCGAAGAAGCTGGCGACGATGAAGATCAGGGTCTGGTAGAAACGCGGCTCGAGATGGAACGTGAGCTGCGCTCCCGTCTCGCTCCACACCCCGTCCTCGTTGGCCGCGGTCACGCGAAACCGATACGCTCCCGGAGCGAGGTTCGTGTAGTAGGCCACCCGCCGCGTGCCGGCGTCGATCCATTGCTCGTCGTAGCCGTCGAGCCGGTACTTGAAACGCACCTCTTCGGGCTTGCTGAAACTCACACCCGTGAAGTGGAGCTCGAGCTCTCCTCGGCCGGGCGGTAGGTTCAGCCGCGAGAGGCGGGTGGCGGGCTCGCTCGAGGCCGGCTCGCCGTCGACGACGACCCGCTCGATGATCACCTCCGGAGGAATCGGGTTGCCGCGGATCGAGCTCGGCTCGATGCTCACCAGGCCGCCGACGGTGGGAAACAAGATTTCGCCATCGCGGCTCTTGAAGCCGGCTGGCTGTGCGCCTCCCAGGCCGGCGTAGCTGGTCATGCCATCCAGGCTGTTGAAGAGCCTGGCATGGAGCTCCGCGACCGCGCCGCGGGCATGATCGTCGAGCTGCTTCTTGGCGACACGGGCGATGCCCAGATCCAGGAGCAGCCACAGGTGGGCCTGGTCGTCCTCGACGATCTGGTAGATCGTCGAGCTCGGGAGACCGTCTTCGCTGGAGTAGGAGACGAACTCTCCCTGCCGATAACGCAGCAGACCGTTCGCCCAGGTGCCGATCCACAAGGTGCCTTCACTGTCCTCGTAGAAAGTGGTTGCACTGACGCTAGGGAGCTGCCTGCTGGTGACCTCTGCGTCTTTCAGCTCCGCGTCCGGGCCCAGGCTGAGCTTCGCCAGCCCGCCGTTGGTGCCGATCCAGAGGTCGTGGCGGCGATCTTCGAAGAGCGCCCAGACGGTGTTGTGCGGCAGCCCCTGGGACATACTGAAGGTGACGATCCGGTCCGCATCGAGGGCGAGGAGGCCGGCGGATTCCGTTCCGAGCCACAGCCGGCCTCGCCGGTCCTCCTCGATGACGTAGACCTCGGGGAAATAGGGTAGGCTGAGCTCACTGACGTCGGGGGTGGCGAAACGGCCCCCCTGCCCCCACTGGTCCCCCTCCGGAGGAACCCACCAGCTCCAGCCGGCGTCGGTTCCGACGACGAGGCTGGCGTCGCGGCGCTGGTGTATCGAGTTCACGACGTTACTCGCGAGGCCGTCGTCGGTGGTATAGGTGACAGACCCGCCGCTCTCGAGTCGGGTGAGCCCGCTACCCCGTGTGCCGATCCAGAGGTTGCCCTCCCGATCCCCGTAGACCGTCGCCACCCGATCGTTGGGCAGACCCCAGCGGGTGCTATCGGTGGTGATGGGGGTGTCACGCAAACGAGTGAGCCCGAGCCCGTAGGAGCCGATCCAGAGGTTTCCCTCCCGGTCTTCGAGGATGCCTTCCAGAGAGCCGGTCGACAGCTCGGCTCGTTGCTCGAAGACGAGCGGTCCCCCCGAAGGGGTCCCCGGTTTCGCGGTGCCCGAAGGCGAGCCCAGCCGCACCAGGCCACCGCCCAGGGTGGCGAGCCAGAGATTGCCATCCCGGTCGGCCTGGATGGTCTCCAGGTCGGCACCCGGAAGACCGTGCTCGGTGGTGTAGGAGACGAACGATCCGCCGTCGAGCCGCGACAGGCCGCCGCCCGTGCCGACCCAGAGGTTACCTTCCAGGTCCTCACCGAGCGTCACGATCTCGTCGTCGCCGAGGCCGTCCCGGGTGGTGTAGGTACGGATCGTCCCGTCCTGGAGCCGGTGGAGGCCGCTGGCGGTAGCGATCCACAAACCGCCGGCACGGTCCTCGTGGAGGTCCCAGACGAGCTCTGCCGCCAGTCCTTCGCGCGCGGTGTAACTCGTCCATCGATCGTCCCGCGACGTCCCCTGGGGCAACGAGGGGGAGAGCTGCAGTCGCGCCAGCCCGTTCTCGGTGCCGATCCACAAGCTGCCGTCGCGGCTCTGCTCGAGCACCCACACCCGATCGTCCAGCAGTCCCTCTCGGGTGGTGTACCTCGTCCACTCGCCGTCCCTGAGCCGGATCAGCCCGCCGCCGTAGGTGCCGACCCACAGGCTTCCATCCGGACCTTCCGCGAGGTCGTAAATCGTGTCGTTCGTCATCGCCGGGGTATTGCCGGCGTTGAAGACGGTGAACCGCACGCCATCGAATCGGGCCAGCCCGGCGTAGGTGGCGAGCCAGAGGTAACCGTCAGCGGTCTGGAGGATTGCCCACACGCTGCTGTTCGGTAGTCCTTCGTCGGCTCCCCAGACGTCCAGCTGGTACTGGTCGACAGCTTTGCCGGGAGTGAGCGCCTGGAGCGGTGTTGTCCACAGCAGGAGCCCGATCACCAGGGCCGCGAACCGGTCTGCACGCCCCCGTTCTCGTAGACGGTCCCGGTTTGCACGGATCCACTCCTGCCCGATCCCCTCTCGATGAATCCTTCTGGGCACTCAGGCAATTCTACATCCTACATCTCGATCCACATTACGATTCTCAGACGAGAGTCCTCGTTGTCGCGGAGCTCTCTCTGTTGATCAAAAAAGTCCCCCATGTGCCGGATCCACTGGGTAGTGTCGTCCAGACGGCGGACCCGGTCTCGAAACCGACCCGTTGGTCAGCCGGAGAACAGCCGGGAAGACAATGTAGAGACGACGTGCTAAGCTCCGCCAACCCTGAGCCCTCCGAGCGCCGCTCATCCCGGGCTTCCCGACATCTTTCGGTCCGCCGCGATCCGCGAGGAACGCCCATGCGCCGCTCATCCGGTCGACGTATCCCGCAACCTAGGAGAATGCAGCCGTGAACTTCAAGAGAATCGTACTCGTCGCCATCGCCCTGCTGGTCGCAGCCCAGAGTCTGTCCGCCGCCGAGACGCGGGAGATCCTCGGCCGGGAATACGAACAGAAGGCCGGCGGCTGGGTGCAGAAGGCTCCGGGCGGCCGGGAGTACCCGGTCAATCCGCAGGTGATCACGGTCAAGTTTCAGGCGGCCGACCGCGCCGCCCAGGAGGCGCTCCACGACAGCCTCGGTGCGAAGGAGCTGCGCCGGGCGATCACCGGATTCATCGACGTCGAGATCGCCCGCGGGCAGGACGTGTTCGTGGCGATCGACGCCTACATGGCCTCGGGCGCGGTCGAAATCGCCGAGCCGAATACGTTCGGCACCTACGCTGTGATGCCGAACGACACCAGCTATGGCACCCAGTGGTACCCGGCCAACGTGGACGCGGAGGAGGCCTGGGACGTCACCACCGGCTCGCCGGACGTGATCATCGCGGTCCTCGACTCGGGTACGGAGTTCTCTCACGAGGACCTCGGACTCGGCACCGACGGCTATCAGAACATCTGGCTCAACGACGCCGAGGACGCCTGGAGCAGCCCGGACAACCCGGCCACCGGCAACGGCGTCGACGACGATCTCAACGGATATATCGATGACTGGAAGGGCTATGACTTTTCGACCGGCGACAACGACAGCAGCGGGTCGTTCTTCCACGGTACCGCGGTGGCCGGCGTGGCCGCGGCCAAGACCAACAACGCGCAGGGCGTGGCAGGCATCGCCGGAGGCTTCGGCGCGGCGGGTTCCCGGGTCATGATTGCCGGGGTCGGCGACTCTTTCCCTGACGGCGCGGCGATCGATGACGCGATTCTCTACGCCGGTGAGCACGGCGCACACATCGTTCAGCTCAGCCTGACGGTCGGGCAGACCGCGTCGATCGACGCGGCGCTGCAGATGGGCCACGACACCTACGGCATGACGATCATCTGCGCCTCGGGCAACAATTTTTCGACCAGCGTCGGTTACCCGTCCGTGGATTCCCACGTCATCGCGGTGGGCGCCACCAACCAGTCGGACCTGCGGGAGCCGTTCTCCAACCACGGCCCCGACCTCGAGATCTCGGCCCCCGGCACCGAGATCTTCGCGCTCGACTTGAACGACGGCTACGGGGAGACCAGCGGCACCTCGTTCTCCGCGCCGCTGACCTCGGGCGTGGTGGCCCTCATGCTGTCGGCCAATCCCGCCTTGACGAACGTCGAGATCCGCCAAATCCTGCACGACACCGCCGACAAGGTGGGCGGCTACGACTACGACTGGAACGCCGGCATGCCCGGCCACTCCTTCGAGCTTGGCTACGGCAAGGTCAACGCCGACGCCGCGGTGCAGGCGGCCAACACCGGGTCGATTTTTACCGACGGTTTCGAGAGCGGCGACACCACGGCCTGGCAGTAAGGGCGGGCCGCTCAGCTCAGCTCGGCGAGGATTTCCAGGTAGCTCGCGGTCGTCATCGGCCGCGGGTTGGAGCCGTTGGAGCCGTTGCGCTCGGCCATCTCGGCGATCGTCGGGTGATCGCCCGGGTCGATGCCGAAGGAGCTGAAGGGCGGAATCTCGAGCCGGCGGGTCAGGTCTTCGATTCGTTCGAGAAAGCGCTCGGCGCGTTCTGATGCCGGGCGCCGGGTGTCGTCGCCGGGGCGGACGACGCCGTAAAGCTCGGCCAGCCGCCGCTCGGCGAAGGCCTGGTGGTGGCGCATTACCGGCGCCAGCAGGATGGCGTTGGCCAGGCCGTGAGGTACGTCGTACATGCCGCCGAGTGACTCGGAGAGGCAGTGCACGCCCGCGACGTCGGCGTTGCCGAAGGCCAGGCCGGCGACCGTCGAGGCGCGCATCACGGCCTCGCGAGCCTCCGCGTCGTTCGCGACGTCCGCGACCGCCCGCTCCAGATACTCGAACAACAAGGCGATCGCCTTCTCGGCCAGGGCGTCCGACACCGGGTTGGCGAGCGTGCAGGTGGTCGCCTCGACCGCGTGGGTCAGCGTGTCGACGCCGGTCCATGCGACCAGGTCGCGCGGCAGGGTGGCGATCAGGTCGGCGTCGACGAGGGCCTGGTCCGGGAACATGGTCTCGCCCTTGACGCTGATTTTGCGCCGCGACTCCTCGTGGCTCAGCACCGACACCCAGGTCACCTCCGAGCCGGTGCCGCAAGTGGTGGGGATCGCGATCATCGGCAGCGGTGGCTCGGGGTAGAGGCTGGGACCCTCGAAGTCCTCGGGCGTGCCCTCGTTGGTCGCCAGCATCGCCGCCGCCTTGGCGGCGTCGAGCACACTGCCGCCGCCCAGGGCGACGACGCCTTCGAGATCGTACTCGGCGATCAGCTCGGCGATCCTCACCGCGGTGGTCGTTCGCGGATTGGGCTCGACGGCGTCGAAGATTTGCCGTTGGACGCCGCCTCCGAGAAGGAAATGGCCGATCTCCTCCGGCCAGGGCGTGGCCCGTAGACCTGGGTCGATTACCAGGACGACGCGCTCGAGACCGAGGGCCGCCGTCACCTCGCCAAGCCTGGCGCGGCAGCCCGGTGCGATGTGAACCCGGGTGGGCATGCGATAACCGATCATCTTCTGCTCCTTGACGCCTTGAAGGGCTGACTTTAACCTCGCGGCTGGCGCGTTTCCAGCGCGCTCCATCATCATCAGCCAGGGGGTCGAGTCATGAAGTCGCTGTTGCTGCTGTCGTTCGTCTTCGCGTTCGCCTTCGCCGCGGTCTCGATGCGGGCCGAGGAAGGCGAGGAGGAAACCGGCGCCACCGAAGAAGGCACCGACGAGAAGCACCCGCTCACCGTCCAGGACCTGTGGGCCATGCACCGGGTGGGCTCGCCGGCGGTGTCGCCGGACGGCACTCTGGTGGCCTTCACCGTCACCGTCTTCGACCACGACGACAACAAGGGCGAGAGCGATCTGTGGCTGGTGCCCACCGATGGCAGCGAGCCGCCCCGGCGCCTGACCTGGCAGAAAGGTTCCGACGGCAGCCCGGCGTGGAGCCCGGACGGGCGCCACCTGGCCTTCACGTCGAAGCGCGGCGAGGATCCGAAGCAGCTCTACCTGCTGCCGATGGCCGGTGGCGAGGCCGAGCCGGTGACCGACTTGCCGATCTCGGTCGGCGCCCCGAAGTGGTTCCCGGACGGCAAACGCATCGCCTTCGCCGCGCAGACCTATCCCGATCTGAACGACGACTTCGAGAAAGTCGAGGAGCGCCGCGAGGAGCAGAAGGACGACGAGACACAGGCCAGGATCTCCGATCGGCGCCTGCTGCGCTACTGGGACCACTACCGCACCGACGGCCGGGTACACCACGTCTTCGAGCTCGATCTCGAGAGCCGGGAGGTGCGCGACCTCATGCCGGGTTACGACAACCTGATGGCCTTCCGCGGCTTTCAGTGGGACCTGTCGCCCGACGGCGAGGAGGTGGCCTTCGCCGCCAACGCGACCGATCCGCCGTGGCAGAAGCTCGATTTCGCCGTCTTTCTGCTGGCGGTGGAAGACGGTAGCGTCCGCAATCTCACCGGCGACAACCGGGCCTGGGACGGCAGTCCCTACTTCACCCCCGACGGCCGCTACCTTCTCTTCGGCCGCAACCACCGGCCGGAGATCGCCCCCGATTTCACCCGCCTGGCGCGCTACGATCGCAAGAGTGGCGAGGTGCGCGAGCTGGCCGCCGAATGGGACCACCAGCCGGCGGGCTGGCAGGTGACGCGCGACGGCGCGACGGTGGTCTTCCACGCCCAGGCCGCCGGCTGGCGCAATGTCTACAAGATGCCGATCGACGGCGGCACACCCGAGCTGCTGGTGAAGGGCGGCGCCACCGACGCGGTCTCAGAAGCCGGCGCCGGGCGCGTGATCTTCCTGCAGGAGTCATTCCACCGCCCGGACGATCTCTACGCGGTGAGCCTTGCCGGCGGCGAGCCTGAGCGCCTGACCTCGTTCAACGACGAGCTGCTGGCCCGCATCGACTTTGGTACGGTCGAGGACGTTACCTTCGAGGGCTCAGGCGGCGAGCCGGTGCAGATGCACGTGCTGCTGCCGCCCGGCTTCGACGAGTCGAAGAAGTGGCCGTTCCTGATGTTGGTACACGGCGGTCCGCACGGCGCCTGGCTCGACTCTTTCCACTACCGCTGGAACGCTGCGCTGTTTGCCGCGCCCGGATACGTCACCGCGGCGCTCAACTTCCACGGCTCCACCGGCTTCGGCCAGGCCTTCGCCGAGTCGATCCTCGGCAACCACGCGGAGAAACCGTTCGAGGACGTCCTGAAGGCCACCGATCACATGCTCGAGCGCGGCTACCTCGACCCGGACCGCATGGCGGCGGCCGGCGGCTCCTACGGCGGCTACATGATGGCCTGGATCCTCGGCCACACCGATCGCTTCGCCTGCCTGGTCAACCACGCCGGCGTCTACGACCTGATGGCACAGTTCGCGTCCGACTACACCTGGGGCCGCTCGAACAACTACGGCGCCCGTCCCTGGGAAGACCCTGAGCGCATCGACCGCTACTCACCGAGCCGTTTCGCCGAGAATTTCGAGACCCCGACCCTGATCCTCCACGGCGAGAAGGATTACCGCGTGCCGGTGACCCAGGGCATCAACCTGCACGGTGTGCTCACCGGCAAGGGCGTCGAGTCGCGGATCGTCATCTTCCCGGACGAGAACCACTGGATCCTCAAGCCCCAGGCGGCGGAGCTGTGGTGGGAAGAGGTGCACGGCTGGCTGGAGAAGCACGTCGGCAAGGGAGCGGAGTGATCCGCCGGCCGACGCCTGCAACCCGGGGTTGAAACCCCAGGCTACTATCTACCGTCCCTCCGGGACTCCGGAACAAACCGAGCCCTGCAAGGGCGATAGACAGTAGCCGGGGGTTTCAACCCCCGGGGATCGTGGGATCGGAGTGCCGGGCGTTACGCCCGGCTGTCCCACAGCACGTCGCCCACCCCGCGTTTCAGGTTCTCGTAGCGGGCCATCACGAACAGCGTGTCCGAGAGGCGGTTCAGGTACTTGGCCGTCCAGGCGCCGAGCGCCTCCTGGCGTGACAGGGCGACCACCGTCCGTTCGGCGCGCCGGCAGACGGCTCGAGCCACGTGCAGGTGGGCGGCGCTGGGGCAGCCGCCAGGCAAGATGAAGTTCTCGAGTGGCCCGAGCTCGTCGGTGAGCTCGTCCATGAGCCGTTCCAGGTAGTCGACGTGCCGCTGCTCGATCTGCGGCACCTGCAAGCGTGCCTTGTCTTCGTCCAGCATCGCGAGGTCGGAGCCGAGGTGGAAGAGGTCGTTCTGGATGCGCTGGACGGGCTGCGTGAGTCGCTCGGTCAATCCCGCCGCCGCCGCCGCTCCAAGGTGGCTCGAGGTCTCGTCAACGGTGCCGTAGGCCTCCACCCGGGGAGACTCCTTGGGTACGCGCTGGCCACCGACCAGGCCGGTGGTGCCGTCGTCGCCGGTGCGGGTGTAGACCTTGGTGATTCTGGGCATACGGGAGCCTACGCGGAGTCGGGCGGCTAGGTGACGGGCGCGGAGCGCACCGGATCAATCGACCGGATCGTCGGGCAGATCGACCGGGAAGGCCAAGGTGTCGCCCCGGCCGCAGACCTCGCCCGGCGGATTGTAGTAGACACGGCTGGTGCCAGCCACGGTGTCCTCGATGGTGATCCAGTATTCGAGGTCGGTCAGGGCGCCGAAGTAGATCCAGATATGGCCGTTGAAGCCGCTGCCGTCGAGTGCCTTGATCACCATTTCGGTGTTCTCGATGTTGAAAAACCAGAAGAAGCCGCTGTTGTCGGTGTCGGTCACCGCCCGGCCATCGCCTTCCCTGCCGTCGTCGTACTGGTTGCGCCACCTGACCGAGACGCGTATCCTCTTGTCGAGCAGGCAGAGAGTCTCGGGGCCGGGCAGGCAGGTTCCCGTCTCGCCGGTCGTGGCCGCGGGGGCGCTGGTCTCGAGGCTGGCGTCGGGCAACAGTGTCAGGCCTTCGACATCGAGGGCCGGTGTGGTTTCCGCGGACATAGCGGACCGTGCTTCGGTGGCGCTGCTGGTGGCGAGAACCGGGAGCTCCAGCCCCTCGTCGGGGAACGCGGTGGTATCGGCCAGACCGCAGATTTCGCCCGGGGGATTGTGGTAGATCTCGACCTCGCCGGTGACCGTGTCTGTGATGTTGACCCAGAACTCGACGTCCGACAGTGCGCCGTAGAACACCCAGAAGTAGTCGTTGAAGGACCGGCCATCCAGTGCCTTGACGATCAGCTCGATGTTCTCCGGGCCGAAGAACCAGAACAAGCCGCTCTCGTCGGTGCTGGGAACCGCCACGCCGGACCCTTCGACGCCGTCGTTGTACTGATTGCGGAAGTCGACGGTCACCCGGAAGCGACCCCCGACCAGACACAGTTGGTCGCCGGTGACCACACAGGCGTCGTCGTTGGCGAAGGTGGTGACCTTGACCGGGTTCGAGGTCTCGGAGTCTCCGAAGAAGTTGATCGCACGCACCCGGAAGGAGAAGTTGGTGCCGGGCGTCAGCTCTTCGATGATCACCTTGTCGGTGTCCGCGTCCAGGCGCAAGGGAATGTCGGCCCACACGCCGCCGACCCGGATCTCGATGACGAAGGCGGTCTCGTCGTCGGCGTTGTCCTGCCAGGTGAGGCGCACCGCGGTGCTCGACAGCGGCGCCACCCGCAGGTTCGATGGGGCGGCGGGCCGGGCGTCTACCGGCGTCTCGATCTCGGCCTCGTTCGAGTATGGAGAGGCGCCGGCGCCGTTCTGGGCACGCACACGGTAGCCGTAGGAGGCCTCCGGCTGAACCGTCTCGTCGACGAAGGAGGTAGTGTTGTTCGCTACCGTCCTCATCAGGGCGAAGTCTCCGGCCTGCCGGCGCTCGATCCGGAAGTTGCTTTCGTTGCCGGAGTCGTCGCTCCATTCGAGGCGCACCTCGTTCTCCGCCGTCAGTGTCGCGGCGAGGTTCGAGGGCTCGGCCGGCGGCACGAGGCCACCGCTCGGAGGCGACGTGTTTTCGCGGGGACCGTAGAGGTAGTAGATGCCAGCGAGGTCGTCGACGTCGAGTGAGGCGCCCCGCTGGTCGGGGTGGTACTCGGCGAGCATCAGCGCCTCGGGATCCTGCGAGTGAGCCAGCCCAAGAGTGTGCCCGAGCTCGTGGGCGAACAGCTGCTCGGCCGCTCTCGACGGGTCGGGTGTGGCGGCGAAGAACAGCTCGAGACCGTCCTGGGTGATGATGTCGCCCTCGATCACCGGGTGGAAGAGCTCACCCTCGTGGCCCAGCGCCTGGCAGTCGAACCACGGGCCGCCGATCGCCAGCAGGCCGGCGCCGTCGAAGCTGCCGCCGATCTCGTCGTTGGGATCGCCGAACAGCACCGTATTGGAGCCGTCGGCGCCGGTGAAGCCGCTGGCGGCTCCCGTGATGCCTTCGAAGCCGTAGAGGATCGGGGTGTTGGGATCGTCGGTCCAGGCGTCGAGCGCGGTGCGGAGCTCCTCGATGCCGCTTCCCGGCAGACCGTCCTGGCCGCTGAAATGGGTCCGCCAGCCGATCTCCTGGCCGAATCCGAAGTCGAACCAGCGCACACTGTGGCCGCCGGACGCGCCGCAACCGAGAGGCGGCGGCGCGTCGCTGGTGATGAGGGTCGCGAACTTGGCCGGCACGCTCGCTGTGTCGTCGGCAGCGACGGGGAGGAAATAGTCAGCGGCCGTCTTCAGGCCCCGAGCGCGGTCCTCGAGCCAGCCGCGGAAGCGCTCGAGATCGCGCAGCCCGTCGGCGGGCGCGGTGCCCGCGGGGGAGATTCGCCGGGCGCCTTCGAGGTTTCGCCAGGCGACGCGCGGGGCGCCTGAGGACGGGCTCAGGTGGAAGGCGCCGAGCAGGAACTGGTGCAGGCCGAAGGTGCCGTCGTCGCGAGGCTCGAGAAAGAGCAGTACCTTCTCACCCTCTGTGAACCTCGGCGTCCCGCGCACGAGGAAGCCGATGCCGTCGGCCCGCACGCCGCCGGGCAGGCGGACGATCAGGCTGTCGCCGGGCAGCGATTCCTTGATCGAGCGCTCCACCTCGACCAGGTAGTCGGTGGCGATCCGCTCTCCCGGCGCGGGCTCGATCGCCAGCACCTGGGCCTCGACGATCACCGGCGCCCGATCCGCAAGGGCAGCGTCGCTGATCGGCACGTAGACGGTGGCACGCGCCGCCGGCGTGGCGGCGATCACGAAGCCGCCCAGCGTCAGCAGCGCCAGCACCCGTGAGAGCTTCGATCGATGAGTGCGGGACATCATTCCGTCCGTGTTTCGCCTGGGTATCTCACCCAGAGCTGGACCACGCCGCGGAGCCACGCGGCGCGGATGTTCTTACAGCATACCAGATTATGGCCAGGTCTGACGCGAAGTCGCGGCGGCAGCGGACCCCATCAAGGTGGCTTGACGATCTGGAACTCGGCGGTGGGGGTGCGGCGTCGCACGGGCTGAGGGGCGACCGCGGTGCGATTGCGGCCGGTCTTCTTGGCCACGTACATGGCGGTGTCGGCGAGCCGCAGCAGGTTGCTTTTGCAGTCGGCCACCGACAGGTTGGACTCGACGTGCTTCTTCAATGTCGCGACGCCGATCGAACAGGTCAGGCCGGTGAGATTGAGCTCTTCGCGGTGGATGTCGCCGGCTTGTTCGCAAAATGTGTTCTCGACGATGTTGATCCGAATCGCCTCGGCCAGGTCGAGGGCCTTGTCGATGCGCAGATCGGGAATCACCAGCACGAACTCGTCGCCACCGTAGCGGGCCGGCACGCTGTCGGTGTTGCGCACGTAAGACTTCAGCAGGTGGCCGACCTCGCGCAGCACCTGCGAGCCGGCCAGGTGGCCATGGGTGTCGTTGACCTGCTTGAAGTAGTCGAGATCGAGGAAGATCACCGCCAGATCGCGGTGCTCCTTCAGGCAGCGCGAGATCGTCCGCTCCAGCGAGACGTGCAGATAGTGGTCGTTGAACAGGCCGGTGAGATTGTCGCGCTTGGCCAGCTCTTGAGCGCGGCGACCGTCGAGGATGTTCTGGATCGAGATCGAGATGTAGCCGGCGAAGATCTGCAGCAGGTTGCGGTCATCGGCGCTGTAATCCCTGGCCCCCTGGCGGTTCATGAGCTCCAGGACGCCGCAAACTTCCTGGCCGATGCGGATCGGAATGGCGACCAGAGACTCGGTGCTGTACTGGGTCATCTCGTCGACGCCGGTGAAGAAGTACGGGTCGCTATCGGTGTTGGAGGTGTGGTAGCTCTCGCCGGTGGCGTACACCTGGCCAGCGATGCCCTGGTTGGCCATGATCTCTGTGCCGATCAGCCTTGTCGCCTTGGCGCCGAAGGCGGCGACGAAGGTGAGCAGGTTGTGGCTCTTGTCCGGCCGCTTGTCGAGCGGATTGTCGAGCAGAATCGAGCCGGCGGCCGAGGGTACGAACTCGTTGGCCTTGCGCAGGATCTCGGCCAGGTTGTCGGCCAGGCTCATCTCCGAGGCGAAGGCGATAACCGCCCGCCTGCGTTCCAGGAACGCATCCATGTGGTGCGCATCCAAGGAGTGGATCTGGTCGCTCATCCTTCGCTGTGCCTCGACGCTCGTGGATCGACTAAATTATCAAAAGTCGCCACGAGCCGCAAAATCCCAGGGACGATCGCACAAGAGCTAGATCAGCTCGACGGTTTCCGTGGGGCAGATCACATCCGAGCCCGAGATCAGCCAACGGCCGTCAGCCGCCGGCCGCACCCAAGCCTCCGTGCCCGCTGGCAGCTCGCCCGTCGCCGAGGAGCAGTCTTCCAGGATCACCGCCGGCCGCGGCCCCCAGTGCTTCACCGCGGCGGCTCCTCCGTAGAGCCCGGCGGCCAGGCAGGCGAGGCCGGCCACCAGCCAGATGGGCGTCTTCTTGCTGGCGACGAACACCACTGCGGTGACCCAGGCCAGCACGATGGCGATCAGCCTCGAGCTGTCGGCGTGCTGACCGAGCCGGCCCAGCAGGCCTCCCGGCGCGAGCACCTGACTGCCCAGGCTGCGTCGCGCCAGCAGAAGGTTGTCCTTCAGCCAGAGATCGTCGGAACCCTCGGCCCGGCGATACCAGAGAATAGCCTCGGGAAGGCGGTCGAGGTGATGGAGCGCGGTGCCCAGGTTGTAGACCAGGGTGGGGTGTGGGGCGGTAGGAGAATAGCCTCGAAGATAGGCCTCGGCCGCGGCTTCGATCTGGCCGTCGCGAAAGAGCCGGTTGCCCTCCTGCAGCGCCGCCCTGGGGGCGGCCGGTCCAGGCTCGGTGTCGGGCCTTGCCGGATCGTCCGCCGTGGCGGACACGGCGAAAGTGAACAGACACGCCGCGGCCAGGAGTCTGTTGCGCATAGCTACAGACTCCTTCATTTCAACCCATGGCGCGGGCGAGCTTGCGCGAGCGCTCCACCAGCTCTCGCCGCATCTCGGCGGTCGAGCTCAGCTTCGGTGCGTAGCGCAGGTAGTGGAGATCGTCGGCCAGCGTGACCAGCTTCTCGGCGGCTTCTCTGCGCGCGCCGCGCTGCGTCAGCAGATGCCCCCACCGAGTGCTCGGCGAGCCCTGGGGCAAATCCCATCGGTCGTGCAGGTATTCCCGCCAGGCTTCCTCGATCTCCGCCGCCGCCCGCCGCGGCCGGGCCTCACCGGCGGCGCCGCGCAGGCGCTCGAGCAGGCGCTTGCGCTCGGTGCGCCGGCCGTTGCCGCGGTGGCCGCCGCCGCGACGCCCGAGAGTGCTACGTCGGCGGGCCAGAAAGACGATCGCGGCCAGGCCCCAGGGGAGCGAGAACAGCCATAGATGAGCGTTCGATTCGCCGCCGCCCAACGCCGGCAGCGCCGCGGTACGGACGGGATGCAGGGCCACCGTCTGTCCGTCTTCGTGCGCCAGCCGGGTCGAGCCACGCACGGTAAGATCGAGGCCGGCGGTGCGGGCGGCGAGGAACTTCTCGCGTCGCGGATCGAAGAAAGGCACGTCGATCGGCGGCAACTGCCAGTGGCCGGCCCGTTCCGGCACCAATACGAAGCTCCAGGTACGCTGCCCGGAGACGCTTCTCTGTTCCACCGACTCGTTCGACTGCTGCTGCGGCGGGAAGACCTTGATCCCTGGTAGCTCTGGAAGCAACGGCGCCGCCAGGCCTTGGAGGTGACCCCGGCCCTCGAGTGTCAGGGTCAAGGTGGCGGCCTCACCGACTTCGATCTCACGCGGCGACAGCTCGGCCGCCAGCTGAAGGCGGCCGACGGCGCCGCGGAAGCCGGCAGGAGCGGCCGGTAGCGGCCGCACGTCGAGGCTGAGCGGATTGCTCATGCGCACGATTTCCCGAGTTCGGGGCAGCAGCGATCCGAAAGGCCCGGAGTCCGGCATCATGGCGGCCAGCCGCGCCGACACCGGTTCGACTTCGATGCGTCCCCCGCGCCGAGGAAAAAGCGCTCGCTGCAAGAGCACGACCTTGCCGATACGTTCGCCGTCCATATAGACCATCTTGGGCTCGAGCTGGTCGGGCTGCGGCACGACGCGCGCCCAGAATCCCTTGAAGTCCGGCAGCTCCTCGGGATTGACCGAGCGCACGTCGGCCTGCGTGTAGAGGTAGAGGGTGTAGAGCACCTGTTCGCCGACATACGGGTCTTTCGGGTCAGCCTCGGCGCGCAGAAAGATCTTCGGTGGCGTGACCGGACGCGGGTCCTGCCGGCGCCGGCGCCGGTTGAAAAAGTTGTCGGGGCTGTCTTCCCGTTCATCGAGCAGCGACCCGCTAGAGAAGGGGGGGCGAAAGGGATCGCGCCGCCGGTGCCTGGGTGGCGCCACCTCCAGAACCTCCACGCTGCGCTCGGGCAGCTCGACCTGCTCGCCCTCGACCCGGAGGACTCCCGAGTGCACACGGGCCGTGCCCACCGAGAGCGGCTGCAGATGCCAGGTGAAGGTCAAGCTGCGGGACGTGGCGCCGTTCACGAAACGCAGGCTGTTGGAGGTCGACGGCCCGGCGGCCACCCGAAAGTTGTCGAGCTCGAACTCTGGGCTGGGATCGGCTCGCCTGCCGCCCCCGAGCTCGACCTGGATGCTGAGCACCGCCAGCTCCTCGAGCCCGATGCCGTCCGCGGGCTGGAGCCTCACGTCGACGCGGAACTCTCGCGCCGAGGCCACCGGCGCGGTGACGGCGAGCAAGGCTATCACCAGGCCAGCGAGTGCGAGATTGCCGTCGCGTAGTCTTTTCACCGGTTCACCAGTCCTTCTTGCCCCGGGTGTTCTTTCTGGCGGCTTGAAGCGCCTGCTTGCGGCGCTGCTCACGCTCCAAGTTCTCGATCGCCTCGAGAATGGCGGCCGCTTCCTCGGCGGTCATGTCGGGCAGGTCCTGAAACTGCGGCAGGGGGCTCTCCTGCTGCTGTTGCTGCTGCTCCTGGTCCTGCTGCTGTTGCTGTTCCTGACCCTGCTGCTCCTGGTCCTGCTGTTCCTGCTCCAGCTGGTCCTGGCCCTCGGGGTCCGGCTGCTGCTCGCCGTCCTGCTCTTGATCCTGGTTCTGCTGTTCCTGGTCCTGTTGCTGATCGTCCTGCTGCTCCTGGTCCTGCTGTTGCTCCTCCTGCTGCTCCTCGAGACGATGCTGCGCCAGCTCGAGGTTGAACTTGGCATCCGTCATGTCGGGGTCGTGACGCAATGCCTCCTTGTAGGCCTCGATGGCACCGGGCAGGTCGCTACCAGCCAACCGGGCATTCCCCAGGTTGTAGCGGGCCAGTGGCACTATTTTTCCCGTGCCGCCCTCGGCCGCGGCCTCGAGCAGCTGCGGAGCGCCGCCCGAGCCCGTGCCGAGTCGGCCGGTGCCCGCGTTGTACTGGGCAACGGGATAGTCGCCGCGGAGCCTCAGGGCTGTCTCCAGCGGCCCGGTCGCGGCCGCGGACTCACCGTTCTCGAGGCTCTCGAGGGCACGATGCGTGCGTTCGGTGGGGTTGAACAGCAAGCGCTCCATCCAGGCCGGCCAGTCGGCGGCCGCCGGCCGGGGCGAGAGCGCGATCGCGACGAGGGTCGAAACGGCCGCCAGCCACTGGAGGACCCCTGGCCAGGGCTGGGCGCGCGGTCTGATCACGAAGCGCCTCCGCTCTCCGGCCTCACCGGCCGGCTGAAAGGCGAGATCGAAAGGTGCAAGACGAGGGCCAGTATCGCCGCTCCGGCCGGCCACTGAAAACGCTCCGCCTGGGTGCTTACCACCTCGCTGCCGTAGCTCTGTTTCTCCATCGCCTGGATGCGGCTGACGATCTCGCTCGGGTCGGTGGCCGCGCCGCTGGTGCGCAGGTAGACGCCGCCGGTGTCGCGGCTGAGCTGTTCGAGGGTGTCCTCCACCAGCCTGCTGACCACCACGTTGCCTTCCTCGTCGCGCTTGTACTCCAGCCGACCGCCGCGTTCTGCCGGTGGCAGCTCCAGGGGCTTGCCTTCGCGGGTTCCGACGCCGATGGTGAAGGCGACGATTCCCTCTTCTCGCAGCGCAGCGGCGACCCGTTCGAGGCCGGAGCCGTGGTCCTCGCCGTCCGAGACCAGGATCAGGGCGCGGTGCTTGTCGCCGCCGTGCGGAAACAGCTCGATGGCGCGCTCGAGGGCCGGTCGCAGCTCGGTGCCCGGGGTCGGAAGTGAGCCCGGCTGCACCGCGTCGAGCAACAGGTCGATGACGGCGGCGTCGGTGGTCAGCGGCACCATGATCACCCCGTCACCCTCTGCCTGGACCAGGGCGACCCGGTTACCGGGCAGGTCCTGCACCAGGCGGCGGATCAGGGTCTGAGCCACCCAGAGCCGAGACGGCAGCACGTCGTTGGTGGCCATGGACAGCGAGGTGTCGAGCACCATGACGATGTCGACGCCGCGGCGCTCGACCTGCTGCTCGCTCGCTCCCCAGCGCGGGCGCGCCAGGGTCAGCGCCACGGCTCCGAGCGCCACGGCCAGCAGCAGGTTCCAGATCACCAGGCGAACCGGGTGATAAGTCGGCAGCAGCCGGTCCCAGAGGCCACGGGCCGCCCAGGCGGCGCTCGCGCGCAGGCGGCGCCGCCAGCAGAACGCCACGATGGCGACGGTCGCGGGGACGGCCGCCAGCATCCAGAGCCATTGGGGTGCGCCGAAGTCCATCGTCTTCCAGATACGGATCCTAGGGCTCCGCGGTCAAGCCGAATAGCCCCAGTGCCAGCGGCGCCAGCAGCAGGCTCACGGCACCCACCACCAGGGGCTGGAACGCCTCCTTGTAGCGGATATAGCGCTTGATCTCGAGCGGCGTCTTCTCGAGCTCGTCGATCTCGGCGAAGATCGCGCGCAGGTTTTCGGGATCGAGAGCCTGGAAGAACAGGCCGCCGGTTCGATCGGCGATCGATTTCAGCAGCTGTTCGTCGACTTCGACGTTCATGTTCACCCGCCGGGTCTCGAGGCGGCCGATGGCGTCGCGGAACTGCATCGGCACCGGCACCACGCCGGCGGTGCCGACGCCGATGGTGTAGACCTTGATGCCGAGTCCCTCGCAGACCGCGGCGGCGGAGTCGGGGTCGATGGCGCCCGAGTTGTTGACGCCGTCGGTGACCAGCACGATCACCTTGGTCTCGGCATCGGAGTCCTTCAGCCGCGCCGCTCCGGCGGCCAGGGCCATGCCGATCGCGGTGCCGTCGGGCAGGGTGTGCAGCTCGATCGAGTCGAGCAGCAGCTGGAGCATCGGGTGATCGCTGGTCAGCGGCGCCTTGATCAGGGTGCCGCCGGCGAAGACCACGATGCCGATCCGGTCTCCGACGCGCTTGGCGACGAACTCCTTCATTACGTCCTTGGCCACCGTCAGGCGGTTGCGAGGCTGGAAATCCTCCGCCGCCATCGAGCCCGAGATGTCGAGCACCACCTGGATGTCGATCCCTTCGGTGAGGTTCTCCTCGCGCGCGAAGCCCAGCTGCGGCCTGGCGAACGCGGCGATGAGCAACGCCAGGGCGAGGAGCCGGCAGTAGAACGGCAGGTGCAGGCGCCAGCCACCGCCGGTGCCGACCGGCAGGCTGCTGTAGGTCAGCGCGCCGAAGGACCGCCGCCGGTGACGCAGCACGGCGAGGATCGGCAGCAGCAGCCAGAGGAGCAGGACCCAGGGATCCTGGAGGCTCGGGACGCCGTTCATCCGGCCGTCTCCACGACCGGTTCCGGGGGGCGCAGCCGCCGGTCGATCTCGTGCGCCAGCTCCCCGGTCTCGGCCAGTCGGCTCGAGGTCTGCGCCGAGCCGACACGGGCGCCCGCGAACTTCACCTGATCGCAGTCGCGTAGCAGCCGTACGGCTTCCTGGGCGACCGCCGGCGGCACCGGCGTCTGGCGCAGCCGCCGCTGGATCTCGCTGGTGGTGCTCTCGAGCGCCGGGAAGGCCAGGCTGCGGCTCAAGAAACCGCGCAGCCCGAAGCTGAGTCCGGTATGGGCCGGCTCGCCGGCCTCGGGGTCGAGTCGTCGCAAGCGCTGGAGCAACTCGGCGAGCGGCTCGAGAACGGCTGGCTCGGTGTTCGCGGCACCGCCGAGAGCCAGACGTCGACGCAGCAGCCACGCCATCAAAAGGCACAGAGCTCCTAGGCCGCCGGCGGCCGCCGGGAAGCGTGCGCCGGCGGGAAGTGGCACCGGTGGGGCCGCGTCACGGGCTTCGAGAGGCTCTGGCGCCGCGCCGCCCTCGCCCGGCTCGGCGGGCAGCACCGACTTCACCTCGAAGCGCTGCTCGCCGCCGTGCGTGATCTCGACCGTTTCGGCCTGAAGCGGCACCGCCACCGAGATGCGCGGCAGGCGGATCTCGCCGGTGTCGAAGGCAGTCAGGGTGAGCGTCTGCCGGTAGATGCGGCGCGCGGTCTGATCGGTGAGAGCGTCGACCTCGCCGACCGCCAGCACCTCGGCGTCGCCCCAGGTCTCCCGCCAGGCCGGGAACCGCGGCTCGGCCGCCGGCTCCTGTCCCATCCAGACCAGCGTGATCCTGGCTTCCACTCGGTCGCCGACGGTGATCTCGGCCGGCGCGAGCGCGACGTCGAGCCTGCCGACGTGGCCGGCCGAGGCGCCACCGGTCGACGCGCCGCCGCCCGACGCATCGGCATCGTCACCTCGTGCGTTCCCGGGCGCCGGCATCGACAGGCCCAGCGCGAGCGTGCCCAGGGCGACCAGTGTCACGATCGCGCTCCTCATCGGGTGAGCCTCTTGCGCCGGCGTTCGAAGAAGTTGATCAAGGTGCTCAAGTAGGGGCGGTCGGTACGGATCTGGAGGTGGTCGACGCCCAGCTGACGGATCAGCCGCATCAGCTCCTGGCGCTCCCGGCCGCGATGCCGGGCGACTTCCCGCGCCAGGCGGCGGCCGCCGAGGGTGGCGACGCGGCCGGTCTCGGCGTCGCGCAGGACCACGGGGCCGGTCACCGGTGGCTGATGGTCTCGGGGATCGAAGAGCTCGATGGCGATCAGATCGTGGCGAGCTGCCGCCGACTTGAGCGACGAGCTCAGACGGACGTCGAGGAAGTCCGAGATCAGGAACAGCACGGAGCGTTGCTTGAGGGTCTTGAGCGTCGCCCACAGACCGTGTTCGAGATCGGTGTGCCCGCCGGCGGGTTGCATCAGCACTTCGCGCACGATGCGCAGCACATGGGTGCGGCGCCGGTCCGGCCGGAGGAACAGCTCCAGCCGGTCGGAGATCAGTGCCGCCCCCACCCGGTCCTGGTTGCGGACCGCGGCGAAGGCGAGCAGCGCGGTGAGCTCCGCGGCCAGCTCGCGCTTCAGGATGGTCCGGGAGCCGTAGCCCAGGCTGCCCGAGACGTCGACGCAGAGAAACACCGTGAGGTCTCGCTCCTCGACGAAACGCTTGACGAAGAGGGTACCCATGCGCGCGGTGACGTTCCAGTCGATGGCTCGGATCTCGTCTCCCGGAGCGTAGGGCCGAACCTCGGCGAACTCGACGCCGCGGCCCTTGAAGGCGGAGTGGTAGTCGCCGGCGACGCCCTGGTCGACCAGATGCCGGGTCGAGATCTCGATCCGCCGCACCTTGCGCAGCAGATCGGCCGGCAGGGGTGGCCTGCTCGGCGTGTCAGGCGGCCGCTTCCGGCGGCGGGCGAGGAGACCGAACAAGCAGCCGTCTCCTACGGCACCTCGACCCGATCGAGCAGGCGCGCGACCAGGTCGTCGGTGGTGATCTCCTCGGCCTCGGCCTCGTAGGTGGCGACGATCCGGTGGCGCAGAATGTCGGGCGCGATCTCCTTGACGTCTTCCGGGATCACGTAGCCGCGGCCGCGCACCAGGGCCAGCCCCTTGACGGCGCGTGCCAGGAACAGGGTGGCACGCGGTGAAGCGCCGAAGGCGATCAGCTCGGCGAAGTCGTCGAAGCCGGCCGCCCGGGGATCGCGTGTTGCGGTCACCAGATCGAGAATGTAGCGGCGCATCTTGGCATCGAGATAGACTTGATCAGCCGCCTGACGCAGCTCGAGCAGGCGTTGCCGATCGAGCACGGCGTCGACGTCGATCGGCGCTTCCACCAGCATCCGGCCGAGGATCTCTTCTTCCTCGGCGCGGCTGGGGTAGGTGAGCTTGAGCTTCATCATGAAGCGGTCCACCTGGGCCTCGGCCAGCGGGTAGGTGCCTTCCTGCTCGATCGGGTTCTGGGTCGCCAGCACCAGAAAGGGGTCCTCGAGCGAGTAGGTGACGTCCCCCAGGGTGACCTGGCGCTCTTCCATGCACTCCAGCAGCGCGCTTTGCACCTTGGCGGGCGCGCGGTTGATCTCGTCGGTGAGCACGATGTGGCTGAAGATCGGCCCTTTGTGGGGCAGGAACTCGTTCTTCTGGCGATCGAAGATCATCGTCCCGATCAGATCCGCGGGCAGCAGGTCGGGAGTGAACTGGATTCGTTGAAAGTCCAGGTGCAGGGTCCGGGCGAGGGTCTTGACCGACAGGGTCTTGGCTAGCCCGGGGACGCCTTCGATCAGCAGATGGGCGCGGGTCAGCAGCCCCACCAGCAAGCGGTCGATCAGGTAGTCCTGGCCGACGATGACCTTGCGGATCTCGGTCTCGACCTGCCTCAAGGTCAGGGTCTCGCGCTCGACTTCGCGGATCAGAGCTGTGCTGTCAGAGTCCATTCTGAGATCTCCGGAAGTTGCAAGGGAGATGCCATCCGCGCGACCCGTTGCAGAACGCCTTGGAGTCCTGGCGAGAGCCGTTTGGCGCGATCCCGGCCTGGATTCGGCCTCTCGAGGTGCCGGCGGGGCGCCGTCGGAGCGGCCGGGCCGGGCTGCCGAGGGCGCCATTATGGCGTATTCTCGGGGCCTCGGATACTCTCGGAGGCCAGCATGCGCCGGCCAGCTCTCAAGAAACGCCTCGGCCAACATCATCTGCGCGCGGGCACGCTGTGCCGCCCGCTGATCGATTACCTGCGGCCGGAAGGAGAGCGGGTACTGGAGATCGGCCCCGGAGGCGGCGTATTGACTGCCGAGCTGCTCGCCGCGGGAGGGCGCGTGATCGCTTGCGAGGTCGACCTCGAATGGGCACTGGCGCTCGGCAGCCGTTTCGCCGGCTCGAAGGTAGCGACGGTCGCGGTCGACGCTCAGCGGCTCGAGTGGCGCCGGCTGCCGCGGCCGACTCTGGTCGCCGGCAATTTGCCGTTCAACGTCGCCACCCGCTTGGTCGAGGGTCTGCTGCCTTGCTCGAAGGTGGTGCCGAGGGCGGCGTTCATGGTGCAGAAGGAGGTCGCCGAGCGGCTGGTGGCGAGACCGGGAGATTCGGCCTACGGCTCGCTGAGCGTGTTGACGACCGCCTACAGCGAAGCGCGGCTCCTGGGCGTCGTCCGTCCTGGCAGCTTCGACCCGCCGCCCAGGGTCTCGGCGGCGTTCGTGGGGCTGCGGCTGCGTGAGCCGCCGCTGGAAGCAGGCGAGATGCCGGTTTTCGTCCGGCTCGTGCGATTGGCCTTCGCCCTGCGGCGCAAGACGCTGCGCAACTCCCTGGCGTCGGGCATGGGGAGGGAGCTCAGCGGCCAGCTCCTCGATGCGCTCGGCTGGGACGCCCGGTGCCGGGCCGAATCGCTAGATCTGAGCGCTTTCGTGGCTCTCTTTGCCAAGTATTGCGAGCTGAAACGCCAGAAATGTTAGACTTTATGCTCAGTTAGCAGCTGTTCTCTCAAGTAGAGGTCGAAGTAACATCCACTGAATCGTCAACTGACCGGCCAGCAGACGTGTTCGCCGGTTCCCGAGAGCTCCAATCATGTCGACCGCAGCCACCAGCTCCCGCAAACAACTGCCGCGGCTGAACCTGCCGCCCGCCAAGGGCAGCGAGATCGTCGGAATGTTGCTGTCGGCGATCGTCGTGCTGCTCGCCGGCAGCCTGTTGAGCTACCACCCGAAGGATCCGAGCGTACTGCACCGGGTCGCCGACGACAGTGCCGTGACCCACAACCTCGTGGGACCTTTCGGCGCGCATCTCGCCGCCCTCGCGATCTCGTTCCTGGGGCTGGTGTCCTTCGCGGTGCCGGTTCTCCTGGGCGTTCTGGCCTGGCGGCGCCTGGCGCGGCGCGAGAGCCCGCGGGTCACCGGGCGGCTGTTCGGCTTGCTGGCGGTGCTGTTCGCGCTGCCGCCGCTCTTGCAGCTGCTCTTCGGCCAGGTCTTCTGGCGCGGCTATCCGCTCGACGCCGGTGGCGCGCTCGGTGCGGTTGTCGTCGACATGTTGACGTCGAAGCTCAATCCCGGCGGCGCCTTCGTGATCCTGCTGACCGTCCTCCTGGTCGGCGGCAGCCTGGCCGCGCAGTCGACGCTTGGGGATCTGCTCAAGCTCGCGCAAGCCAGGATGGGCACCCTGGGCGGCTGGCTGCGGCTGGCGAGCGCCCAGCGCCGCAAGCGCAACGAGGAGCGCTCGACCCAGCAGCGGGTGATCCGCTACGTCCGCCGCCATGCCGGTGAGCAGCAGGCGGGAGCCGATCGGGTGGCGCCGTCTTCGGCCCCGCCGGGTGAGTCTTTGCCGAGTGAGTCCACGCAGGACCCCGCGATGATCGATCTGCCTCTCAGGGTCCAGGAGAAGAAGGGCGAAGGGCACTTCGCGGTGCGGAAGGTGCGCTCGAAGGCGCCGGCCGCGAAGACGTCGGCCGCGAAGAAGCCGGCGGCGACGCCGCGCCAGGAGGTGATCGCGTTCAAGCCGGAGGAGGTGGCGCCCGAGAAGCTGCCGCCGGTGAACCTGCTCAAGACCGACTCGATCCGGAAGGCCCACGACGAGCGCGAGCTGGTACGTCTCGGCGAGGTGATCCGCGAGTCGGCCGCGCACTTCGGCATCGAAGGGACGATCGAAGGCATCAGCCCCGGGCCGGTGATCACCGTCTACGAGTTCCAACCGGCGCCGGGGATCAAGGTCAGCCGGATCGTCAATCTGCAGGACGACCTGGCGCTGGCGCTCAAGGCCGAGTCGGTCCGCATCGAGCGGCTCCCCGGCCGCTCGACGCTCGGCGTCGAGGTTCCCAACACCACGCGCTCGACCATCCATCTGGGGCATCTGATCGACTACGACAGGTTCAAGAGCTCGCCGTCGGTGCTCACCATGGCGCTCGGCGTCGATATCTACGGCCAGCCGTACTACGCCGATCTGGCCACCATGCCGCATCTGCTGGTCGCCGGCGCCACCGGCGCGGGCAAGAGCGTCGGGCTGCAGAGCATGATCACCTCGATCATCTACAAGGCGACCCGCGAGCAGGTGCAGTTCATCTTCATCGATC
The DNA here is from genome assembly GCA_024226315.1 of bacterium. GTDB lineage: Bacteria > Acidobacteriota > Thermoanaerobaculia > Multivoradales > J023 > JAAELT01. The sequence continues at coordinate 122,708 of JAAELT010000420.1, forward strand.
CCAAGCGGATCGAGCTCGGTGTATACGCCGACATTCCCCACCTCAAGACCGAGGTGGTGATGAATCCCAAGAAGGCGGCCAACGCCCTGCGCTGGGCGGTGGCCGAGATGGAGCGTCGCTACCGTCTGCTGGCCGAGCTGCACGTGCGATCGATCGACTACTACAACCGGGCGATCAGCGATCCCAAGGAGCGCAAGCGCCTGTCGCTGAAGGAGGGCGAGAGCGAGCTGAACCCCGACGATTTCAAGCCGCTGCCCTACTATGTGATCGTCATCGACGAACTGGCCGACCTGATGATCGTGGCGTCGGCCGAGGTCGAGACCTCGATCGCTCGCATCGCGCAGATGGCGCGCGCGGTCGGCATCCACCTGATCGTCGCCACCCAGCGCCCGTCGGTGGATGTGCTGACGGGCACGATCAAGGCCAACTTTCCCTGCCGCCTGTCCTACGCCACGGCGACCCGGCACGACTCGCGAACCATTCTCGATACGGTGGGATCGGAGAAGCTGCTCGGCAAGGGCGACGCGTTGTTCGTGGCGCCGGGAACGTCACGGATCCTGCGCATGCACGGCGGCTACATCAGCGAGCAGGAGACCGCGTCGCTGATCCGCTGGCTCAAGCGCCACGGCAAGCCCGAGCTCGATCTCGACGTGGTCAAGGAACCGGAGACCAGCAAGGAGGCGGGCGGCCCTGGTGGCGGCGACGACGCGCTGTTCGACGAGGCGGCCCGCCTGGTGGTGAAAGAGCGGATGGGCTCGGCCAGCTACCTGCAGCGCCGCCTGAGGGTCGGCTTCTCTCGCGCCGCCCGGCTGATCGACATGCTCGAGGCCGACGGCCTGCTCGGACCAGCGCAGGGCTCGAAGCCACGCGAGGTCCTGGTGCCGCCCGATTATTTCGAGGAGATCGACCGCGCCCTGCAGGAGTAGCGCGATCTTCTCGAACCGACATGCGGACGCTCTTCTTCGGCACGCCGGACTTCTCGGTACCAACGCTCGCGGCCATGGTCGACGCGGGATTCGCGCCCCTGCGGGTGATCACCCGGCCGGCGAGGCCGGTCGGTCGCGGCCATCGGGTCCGGGAAACGCCGGTGGCTGAGTGGGCCGCGGCCCACGACCTGGAGGTGATGACGCCCGAGAAGGTGAACGTGAAGACCTTCCGCCGCGAGCTCACGGAGCTCGAGCCCGATGTCGCCGTGGTGGTCGCCTTTGGTCAGATCTTTCGGCGGCGCCTGCTCGCTCTGCCGAGGCTCGGCTGCGTCAACGTGCACGCGTCGGTCCTGCCCCGGCACCGCGGCGCCGCGCCGATCCAGGCGGCGATCGCCGAGGGTGACCGGGTCACCGGCGTCACCACCATGAAGATGGAAGAGGGGCTCGACTCGGGGCCGATCCTGCTCCAGGAGGAAGTCGTCATCGCCCCGGGGGAGACGACTCCCGAGCTGGCGGACCGGCTCGCCCGTCGCGGCGCCGAGCTGCTGACCGAAACCCTCCGGCGCCTGGCTGACGGCGATCTGGAGGCTAGGCAACAAGACGAGGATCTGGCAACCTACGCGCCGCAGCTCACGCGCGACGACGGTGTCGTCGACTGGCGGCAGGCTGCTGGTACGATCCACAATCGGCTGCGGGGGTACACGCCGTGGCCCGGTCAGTCGAGCGAGATCCGGGGCAAACGGATCAAGCTCCTGCGGGTACGGCCTCTGGAGGGCGAGGCGGGGGAGGAGCCGGGGACCGTCCTCGGGTTGCGCGAGGCTCAGTTGAGCGTCGCGTGCGGCGATGCGACGGTCCTCGGCCTGGAACGTGTTCAGCTGGCCGGCAGGAAGCCGGTCTCGGGCAAGGACTTCATGAACGGAGAACGGCTGCGAGCCGGAGAGCGATTCGAGTGATGCCGGACAGCGTCTATGCTATTGTGGCATTCGGAGTCTTCCCGCGATGAGCAAACGCCGCATCCAGAGCCTCCCAGCGAAGCCGTCACGGCCTTTCAGGGGCCGCCGCCTTCATCAGCGCCGTACCCCGGAGGACAACGTCAGGGTCTCCGCCGCCTGGGTGGTCGAGCGGACCTTGTCGACGCTGTCGCCGTCGTCGGTCTTTCTCGATAGCGCCCTCGCGCGCTGCGACGAGCTCGACCATCGCTTGCTGCGCGAGCTGTCGCTCGGTACGTTGCGCTGGCTGCGCCGGCTCGACCACGTGATCGCGCTCGCCAGTCATCGACGTTTCGAGGAGATCGAGCCGGCGTTGCGGGCGCCGCTGCGGGTGGCCGCCTACCAGCTGCTGTTCATGGACCGGATCCCGGCCCACGCCGCGGTCAACGAGGGTGTCGAGCATGCCCGGCGGCTCACTCACCGTGGCGGCGCCAGCTTCACCAATGGCGTGCTGCGGCGGATCGCACGCGCCCCCCGGCTCGATGCCTGGCCGGTGGAGGAGGCCGATCCCTGCCGCCGCCTGGCGATCGAGAAGAGCCATCCCGACTTCCTGGCCGAACGCTGGATCGAGCGCTTCGGGGAGCACGGCGGCAAGGCGCTGCTCGAGGCCAACAATCGCCCCAAGTCTCTGCAACTGCTCGCTTTCCGCGACCTCGGCGGGCGCGAATTGCTGGCGGAGACGCTGATCGACGAGGGGGTCGATCTCGAGCCTTCCGCCATCGCGCCGATGGGCCTGACGGTGCGCTCGGGCAATCCTCTCCATTCCGAGGCGTTTCGCCGGGGTGAGTTCTATATCCAGGACGAGGCCAGCCAGGCATCGGCCCTGGTGCCGCGGCCCAGGCCGGGCGAGCGGGTTTTCGACGCGGCCGCGGCGCCGGGGGGCAAGAGCTTCACCTTGCTCGCCGTCGAGCCGTCGAGCAAGGTGGTCATGGCCGACGTCTCACCGGCCCGGCTGTTCACGGTACGGCGGAACCTGGAGCGGCTGAGACGCAGCGTGCCGGTGATCGCCGCCGATGCCGGCAGGCCGCCCACACAGCGAGCCTTCGACCGCGTGATCCTGGACCTTCCCTGCACCGGCACCGGCACTCTGCGCAAGAGCCCGGAGCTCAAGTGGCGGATCAGCGAGGCGGAGATCGGGCGCCTGTCGCGGCAATCCCTGCGTCTGCTCGAGGGCATGGCGCCCCTGGTGGCGCCGGAGGGCTTTCTGATCGCCATCACCTGCTCTCTCGAGCCGGAGGAGAACGAGGCGGTCGTCGAGACTTTTCTTGAGCGGCATGGAGAATTTTCTCTGCTACCGCTCGAGGACCAGGTCGATTATCCACTCGCAGGTTGGATCGCCGGCCCAGGCTGTTGGCGGATGCTGCCGGAGGGGGATCATGACGGTTTTACCGTCCACGCCCTGGTACGGCGGCGGCAAGGCGTCGCCCTTGCCGGTGCGGAGAAATCGGTGTCGAGTACCCCGCGAGAGCGGCCGGAAGACTCGCTGAATCGCCTGGAAATGGCTTGGGTGGGTTTTTCTTATTGACAGTGATCGGACGTTGGCTTACTGTTCCGCCGTCGACAGACTGGCGAGCCTGCCACCCGTTCTGGAGCTCGTCATCCTGCCAACCTCTTGCGGTCCGCTGATCCCACGGTGGATCCAGATCTTTCGAGACCGACGGTCTTCGATTCATTTCATCTGACAAGGAGCAGTGATGTCCAACAAAACACAACTGGTAGAGGACGTGGCGAGCCGACTCGAGGTGACCAAGAAAACGGCCAGCGATGCCGTTGATGCCATCTTCGGCCATATCAGTAAGCAGCTCGCCGACGGTGAGCGGGTGCAGATCCCCGGTTTCGGTACTTTCGTGGTCACCGCCCGCAAGGAGCGCCAAGGCCGCAACCCGCAGACCGGCGCGACCATGACCATCAAGGCCAGCAACAGCGTTCGCTTCAAGCCCGGCAAGGGCCTCAAAGACGCCGTCAACTGAGCCGATTCCCCGGCACCGCCGGGTTCTGACTCGCAAGAAAGGCTCCGCGGGACACTTGGTGTCCGCGGGGCCTTTCTCGCTTCACGCCCCAAGAAGTCGAGCCTGCGGCTCGACTTCTTGGCCCAGCCCCACCGGGCCAGGAGACCATCCTCAAAGATCCGGCTGGTCTCCTAGCGAACCTTCCGATAGAGCCGTGCCAGCTTCTCGGGCGAGACGCCCGCGAAGTAGAGCAGCCAGATCAGGTAATTGGTGGCGATCGTGCGCGTGGCGCCATAGCGCTGGAAGCGTCGCGATGACGTGATGACCCGATCATCGACGATCACGATCCGGCCCGCTTTCCTGAGCCGCCGGATGAAATCGAGGTCCTCGAGGATCGGCCACTCCCGGAAGCCGCCTAGAGCCGTGAACGCCTCGCGGCTGGCGAACTGGGCCTGATCGCCCAGCGGCCAGCCGGTGAGCCGGGTGCGCAGGTCGGTCCAGCGATCGGCGCTCTTCAAGGCGCCGGTCGCGGGCTCGAAGCGCAGCCGGAAGCCGCCGCCCACGGCGCCACTGGCCAGCACCTCGCGCACCCGATCCGCGGCACCCCCGGGCAGCCTGGTGTCGGCGTGCAGGAACAACAGCGCATCTGACCCGGCGGCGGCCGCCCCGCGGTTGAGCTGCGCCCCGCGACCGGCATCGCCGGTGACGACCCGGGCTCCCAGCGACCTCGCGACTTCCACGGTGGCATCGCTCGACCCGCCGTCCGAAACCCATACCTCGTCCGCGGCCTGCAGGGCGTGGGGCAGGGCGACGGCGAGCGTGCGTTCCTCGTCGAGCGTCGGGATGACAATTGCGAGGCGCATGATGGCGGCGAGAGGAGCCGGCGATGGTACCATAGCGCTAGTCGCCGGAGCGCGCGGAGGAATCCAGATCCATGTCGAGCAAGAAGTCTTTCAGCCATCTCGACGCGCGCGGTCGAGCGCGGATGGTCGACGTTTCGACCAAGCCGGTGACGCGGCGGACCGCCGGTGCCTCCTGCCGGGTCCTGATGTCGCCCGACACCGTGGCGCGCCTCGGCGCCATGCCCAAGGGCGATGCGGTCGCGGTGGCCAGACTGGCCGGCATCCAGGCTGCCAAGCGGGTGGGCGAGCTGATTCCCCTGGCCCACACCCTGCCGCTCGAGCACGTGGAGGTCGATTTCCAACTGGTCGACGGCGGCGTCGAGATCCGTAGCGAGATCGTGGTCACCGCCCGTACCGGTGCCGAGCTCGAGGCGATGGTGGCTTGCAGCAACGCCGCCCTGGCCCTTTACGACATGGTCAAGGCGGTCGAGCGCGATGCCGTGATCACCGATCTGAAGCTGGAGTCGAAGAGCGGTGGCCGCAGCGGCAATTACCGCCGCACGGAGGACTGATGATCCTCACCGGGTGCGATCGCCTGCTGCTGGAGGCCGAGAACCTGGCCGGCAGGCGCTACGGCCTGCTCGGCCACGGCGCGTCGGTCACCCGAGACCTTCGCCCGACGCACCTGGCGCTGGCCGCATCGGCGGCAGGTGCGCCGGCCGCGCTCTACGGTCCCGAGCACGGTTACTACGGCGTCGAGCAGGACATGATCGCCAGCCGCGACGAGCGCGATCCGTGGACCGGTACGCCCATCCTGTCGCTCTACGGTGACTCGGTCGACAGCCTGCGGCCGAGCGCGGGCGCGTTCTCACGGCTGGATCTGCTGCTGATCGATCTGCAGGACGTCGGCAGCCGCTACTACACGTATGCCGCCACCGCGGTGTGGGCGGCCGAGGTGGCGCTCGGCGCGGGCGTCGAGGTGTGGGTTCTCGATCGCCCCAATCCACTGGGCGGAGAGGTGATCGAGGGCGATCTGCCGCGCCCCGGCCACGAGTCGTTCGTCGGCGCGTTCGCGAATCCGGTGCGCCACGGATTGACCCTCGGTGAGCTGGTGCGGCTCGAGGCGCGCCGCCGGGACTGGCCGGAGGGCTGGCGGATCTGGGAGATGGAGGGCTGGCGCCGGCGCTTGAGATGGCCCGACACGGGCCTGACCTGGATCGCGCCCTCGCCCAACATGCCGACGTTCGAAACGGCCCTGGTCTTTCCCGGCGGCTGCCTGGTGGAGGCGACGAACCTGTCCGAGGGCCGCGGCACCACCCGGCCGTTCCAGCTGGTCGGCGCGCCCGGGATCGCGGCGCACAGGCTGGCCGCGGCTCTCGAGCAGCGCGGCGTGCCCGGGGTGCGCTTCCTGCCCGTCTACTTCCGGCCGCAGTTCCAGAAGCACGCCGGGGAGGTCTGCGCCGGCGTGCAACTGGTGGTCACCGATGCCGAATGCTTCGCGTCCTACCGCTGCGGCATCGAGCTGTTGGCCGTCGTACACGACCAGTTCTCCGAGAGCTTCGGCTGGCGCGCCGAGCCCTACGAGTTCGTCGGCGACCAGCCGGCGATCGACCTGCTGACCGGCGGCCCCGAGTTTCGTCTGGCGCTCGAGAACGGCGTCGGCGTCGAAGAATGGGTAGGGAGCTGGGCGGATGACGAGGACCGCTTTCGCCGCGAGCGCGAAGGCGTGTTGTTGTATTCATGAAACACCGGTTCCCCAAACAAAAAGTATTGCGCGTCGCGCGTCCGGTGGTAGAGTTCGAGAAGCTGATCGCCGCGGTGCGGCATGAAGGAGGGAAAGTCGGCTGGCTGGAGCTTTCTTCGGCTCCACCGACGCCGGCTCCCGAGTCACTGGAAGCGGCGGCGAGCCGTGGTGTCTTGCGCGCGGTGGCGGTCGGTGGAGGTCGTGGCGTGGTCGTCAAGCCGATTCGAGGCGAGCCGGTTCCGCGAGACCTGTTGCGGGAGCACTTCAGCGGCTGCATGCTGGTTCTGGTGACGGGAGAGATCGACGCTCCGCGGCTCGAGCCGAGTGGCGAAGACTGGACAGTCGACACCGGGATGGAGCCGGCGAAGCGATGGACGACAGGGCGACTCGTCGCCGAGCTGCGCAAGCCGCGGCCCTGGCGATAATCTCGCAGTCGGTCCCCGAGAAGACAGCCGAAGAAGACGCCAGGCAGACGGTGATTTCGAAGAGGAGATCCCGACCGTGCAATACAAGATTGTCGTATCCGATCCGATCGAGGCGACCGGCCTCGCGATGCTGCGCGATTCCGGCCACGAGGTGATCGAGCTGCCGGCGGAAGAGCGCCACCGCTTGCCGGAGCTGATCGCCGACGCCGACGCTCTGGTGGTGCGCAGCGGCACCAAGGTGACCGCCGAGCTGCTGGCGGCGGGCAAACGGCTGCGGGTCGTCGGCCGTGCCGGCATCGGTGTCGACAACGTCGACACCGATGCGGCCACCGAGCTCGGCATCCTGGTAGTCAACGCCCCGACGGCCAATCTGCTGTCGGCCACCGAGCACACTTTCGCCATGATGCTCGCTCTGGCGCGCAACGTCGCGGCCGCCGACCGCGAGCTCAAGGCGGAGACCTGGAATCGCAAGAAGTGGGTCGGCGCCGAGCTCCAGGGCAAGACCCTGGGGGTGATCGGCTTCGGTCGGATCGGTCAGCAGGTGGCGCGCCGTGCGCTGGCCTTCGATATGCAAGTAGTCGCCTACGATCCGTTCCTCGACGGAGATTTCGTGCGCCGGCACGACGCCGAGCCGATGGATCTCGAGGGCCTGTTGGCGGCAGCCGACGTGATCACCCTGCACATCCCGCTGACCGACGAGACCCGCGATCTGCTCGACGCCGACCGGCTGGCCGGAGTCAAGCCCGGGGCGCGGCTGGTCAACTGTGCCCGCGGCGGCGTGGTCAACGAAGAGGCGCTCTTGGCGGCGCTCGAGGACGGCCGCATCCAGGGCGCGGCGGTCGACGTGTTCGCCTCCGAGCCGCCCACCGACTACTCACTGGCACGGCACCCGCGAGTGGTTGCCACCCCGCATCTCGGAGCCTCGACGCGCGAAGCCCAGGTGCGTATTTCCACCGAGACCGCCAAGATGGTGGTGGCGGCGCTCGAAGGCTCGCTGGCGGTAACCGCCGTCAACCTGCCCTTCCGGCCCGCGGGCGCCGCGGGCGAGCCCTTCCTGCGGTTGGCGGAGAAGCTGGGCAGTCTGACCAGCAGCCTGTTCGAGGGCGGCCTGAGGCGCCTGACTGTTTTCCTGCGCGGTATCGACGACGAGCTGCAGGTGCCGCTGACCGTGGCGGCGATCAAGGGCGCGTTGACGCGCCAGCACGGCGAGGCCGTCAACTACGTCAACGCCGAGCGGATCGCCGCCGGCCGGGGAATCGAGGTCGTGCGCTCGACCTCGAGCGTCCTGGCCGACTACCCGCACCTCATCGGGGTCAAGCTGCAGGGCGCCGAGGGCGAAGTCGAAGCGGGCGGGACGTTGTTCCACAACCGCGACGCGCGCATCGTCTGGCTCAACGGCTACGACCTCGAGTTTCGGCCCAAGGGCAACGTACTGGTGCTGCGCAACCACGACGTCCCGGGCGTCGTCGGCAAGCTCGGCACCGCGCTCGGCGACGCCGGCGTCAACATCGCCGAGATCCACTTGTCCCGCAAGTCGGGGAGCGACGAAGCCCTGGCGGTGGCGCGACTGGACGCAGCGCCGCCACAGGACGTCATGGAGGAGCTGCGCCGGCTCGACGAGGTGATCAGCGCCGAGCTGGTCGACGTCGGACAGCTGTAATAGGTCTGCACCTGTAATAGGTCTGCACCTGTAATAGAGTCGCCCCCCATGAACGTCGGCGTGATCTTCGGCGGCCGCAGCGTCGAGCACAAAGTGTCGGTGGCCTCGGCCCGCACCGTGTCCCGGGCGCTCGAGGACGCCGGCCACCGGGTGGTGCCGCTGGGGATCGCGCCGGACGGCTGCTGGGTACATCACGATCTCGCCTCGAGGGCGCTCGCCGGCGGACTCGACGATCTGCCGCCGGTCGGCGCGCCCGTCGTTTCCACCTTCGGCCATCTGTTGAGCGTCGAGGTCGACGTGCTGTTTCCCCTCGTCCACGGCACCTGGGGCGAGGACGGAACCCTCCAGGGCCTGTGCGAGATGCTCGACCTGCCCTACGTCGGCACCGGGGTGCTTTCCAGCGCCGCGGCCATGGACAAGGCGGTGGCGAAGCAGTTGCTGCAGGCCGCTGGCCTGCCGGTGGTGGACTACGAGGTGATCAGCCGCGGCCCCTGGAGCGAGGATCCCGAGGACGGCCTGAGCCGTCTGGGACGCTTCGAGCCGCCGATCTTCGTCAAGCCGAGCGTCGGCGGTTCGAGTGTCGGCATCAGCAAGGTGCCTGACAAGAGCTGTCTGCGTACGGCGATCGACCTGGCGCTACGCTTCGACGACCGCGTGATTGTCGAAGCCGGCATCGACGGCCGCGAGCTCGAGTGCGCCGTGCTCGGCTACCAGGAGCTCGAGGCCTCGGTGCTCGGCGAGATCGTACCCGGCAAGGACTTCTACGATTACGCCGACAAGTACCTCGAGGACGGCGCCCAGCTTCTGGCGCCCGCCGACCTCGACGACGGCACCGCCGCCGATCTGCGCGCGGTGGCGGTGGACGCCTTCGCCGCCCTGGGTGGCTGGGGCATGGCGCGGGTGGACTTCCTGCTGGAGGCCCCTGCTCCATTGGCGCCCGTTCCGGGCGACGGCCGGTTCTACATCAACGAGGTCAACACCCTGCCCGGGTTCACCTCGATCTCCATGTACCCGCGTCTGTGGGAGCTCTCCGGGGTGCCCATCTCGGCGCTGGTCGACCGCCTGGTCGAGATCGCCGTCGAGCGGCACCGCGACCGGCGCCGTCTCGACGACGGCATCAAGGGCTGGATCGCCGAAGTCAGTTCAGAGTGACCTCGGTCGGCTCTCCGGGCGCCACCATGGCGGGGGCGCTCCAGGTGCGTCCGTCCGCCGCCGTGACCGTCACCGTCCATGGGCCGGGCACCAGGTTGGTGACCGTCGTCTTGCCGCCGCGCAGCGTGTGCTCGGCCTTCACCGTGCCGTTCCAGCCGACGGTGCGGTGGGGAAGCCCGCCGGGACCCACGAGCCGCAGCTCGGCGCCGGTGAGGCCGTCGCCCAGGTCCGGCACCTCGACCTCGACGCCGCCCCCGGCGGCAAGCTGTACGCGCCCGGCCGTGCCCGGCACGGCCACCCGCAGGCTGGCCGTGGCGCTGTCACCGGCCTTGAGCAGAATCTCCCAGCTGCCGTCGGGCACCGTGGTGATCTCCACCCGGCCGCCTTCCACCGTGTTGTAGGTGCTGCCGGCGATTCGGCGTCCGGCGTCGTCGAGCACGGCCAGCTGCACCCGGCTCGGGGCGATCCCGGCGGCGTCGACCACCTCGAAGGTCAGGCGACCGGCGGGGGAGAGCAGCAGGTCGAGGTCGTCGACGACGTCGCCGGGCCGCATCTCCACCACGGTCTCGAGCTCGGCGTACCCGGCCTTGGTGGCACGCAGCTTCCAGCTGCCTTCCTGCACGCTGCCGAAGCTGAAGTAGCCCACCGAGTCGCTGGTCGCTCGCTTGAACGTGCTGCGGCCGCCGGTCACCGTCTGCTCCTGCGTCACCGTCTTCTCCAGGGTCAGCACCACGTCGGCGACGGCCGCCGAGTCGTCGCGCCCGCGCACCTGGCCCGCGACCCGGCCGCTGCCGATCTCCACCCGCACGTCGTCGTCGGCGAGCACCTCGATCTGCTCGTTGTGCTCGACCCCGGTCTCGAAGCTGTGGATCCACAGGTTGTAGGTGCCCGCTTCGAGCCCCTCGATGCGGAATCGCCCCTCCAGGTCGGTGCCGGCGTCGGCGAAGTGGCGCACGCTGACGCCGGCCAGCCGCACTCGCGCGCCCGACAGCGGCGCCTCGCCAACCACGACGGTGCCGGTGAGCAGGTAGCCGCTGCCGAACTCGAGATCGAGCGTCGCCTGGGTCACGCCCTCTTCGAGGGTGATGTGCTCGCTCACCTGGCGTCCGGTGCCGGGGATCTCGGCCCGCACGTGGACCTCGCCCGGAGACAGGTTGGCGAGTGTGTAGTTGCCCTCGAAGTCCGCCCGGCCCGAGCTGTGCCGGGAGCGGATCTCGACCAGCGCCAACTCGTCGATCTCGAGGCCGAGGACGCGGCCGGTCAGGGTGATGCCCTCCTCGAGCCGGATCTCCAATCCGCCGAGCGGAGCGTCGCCGACCTCGATCGGATGGCCGGTCTGCGCGCGCGCGAAACCCTCCTTGGCGGCGCTCAGCTGGTAGCTGCCCGGCGTGACGTTCTCCAGCGTGAACGCGCCGCCTGTGGCGCTCGCCGCCTCGGCGCGGCCGGCGCCCCAGAAGCGGTTGCCCGTGCCCTTGGAGAGCACCACCTCGGCGCCCGCGACGCCCGTGCCATCCGGCCCGACGACTCTTCCGGACACCTCGACGCCGTCTTCGAACCGCAATTCGATCTCCTGATCGCCCGTCACTTCGAGGCTCTTCGACGCACTGCCGGAGCCGGAGTCGTCTTCGGCCGTCACCGTGAGTGGCCCGAGCCCGATGCCGGTGAGCTCGAAGCGGCCGTCGCCGTCCGCGATCTCGATGAAAACGATGGGCCGCCCGGGGCCGCCTGTAGCCGAGACCGAGACCCGCGCGCCCCGCACCGGCTCGCTGTCGGCATCGAGCACCACGCCGCTGATCGTGACGCCGGCGCTCAGCACCAGCTCGACGCCTGAGAGCTCGCCGCCGGCGGGGGCCTCGAGCCCAGAGATCTGGGTGCGCTGAAAGCCCTGCGCCTCCGCCACGACGGTGACCTTGCCGGGCTCGACGTCGAGCAGCTCGAACCGGCCGTCCTCTCCCGAGCGGGCACGGTTGAAGCTCGAGAAGCGGGCGCCGCCGGAGCCTCCCAGGCCCTCGGGGCGCGCCTGGAGCGCGGCCTCGGCGATCGGGTCGCCGTCCTCGTCGACCACCCTGCCGGTCACCCGCGAGGCGGGTTGGAGCACCACCGACAGCGGCTCCTCGGGCGGCGCCACCACGCCGGAGACGGTCTGTGGCACGTAGCCCTCGCGGGCGACGTTCAGGTCCAGCCGCTCGCCGGCGCGCCGGTTCTTCACCGCGAAATGGCCGTCGACGGCGGTGACCGCGTCGGGCGCCGTCCGGGCGAGCACCAGGCGCTGATAGGCGGCGGGCAGCGACATCTTGCTCGGCTCGGTGGCGTGGATCTCGACGCCCGCGAGCGGCTGGCCGCCACTGTCGACCACCCGGCCCTCGACGGTCACCCCGGGAGGCAGCACCACCGTGCCGAGATCGATGTCGCCGGCGCCCTCCGGCAGCTCCACCCCGGGCACCGACACCGAGCCGTAGCCCTCGGCCTCGACCTGCAGGTCGTAGCGCCCCGCCGAGAGGTCCGGCACCGCGAATCTGCCGTCGGCGTCGGTGGAGTGCCCGGGAGGCTCGCTCTCCTCGCCGCCGAAGCGGAAGCCGCGCCGCCGATCGACCTGCTCGGCCAGGCGCACCTCGGCGCCGGCGATCGGCACGTCCCGCTCGTCGACCACGGTGCCCACGGCGCGCAGGCCGCGGTACAGCACCGCCCGCAGGTCGGTGCGTGCCTCCGCCGGCTCCAGGGCGTCGGCGGTGATCTTGGCCGGGGCGAAACCCTCCCTGGTGAGCTTCAGCTCGTACCCCTGGCCCGCGGGCAGGCCGGGGAGGTCGAAGCCGCCGTCGCGCGAGGAGCGCGCCCAGCGCCCCTGGAACGGGATGCCACGGAAGGCACGCCGCATGCCCGGGCCGGGGGCCGCTGAGATCTCGATCTCGACTCCGGCGATGCCCGCATCCTCGACGTCCACCACCCGTCCGGCCAGGCGCGTGGCCGCCCCGAGCGCGATCGTCGGGCCGACTTCGCTTTCAGAACGCGCCGGCTCCATGCCTGGCACGTGGCCGACGGCTGCCGCCTGCACCCTGGCATCGCGAAACATCTGCGGCTCCGTGGGCATGACGAGCGAGTACTCGCCGCGGGCGCCGGTGACGACGGCGTCGTCGGCCGAGGGCCTGCCGGCCCAGACCAGGGCGCCCGCGATTGGCTCGCGGGAGCCTTCGGCCACCACATTGCCACGGATCTTCCGCGGCTCCTCCAGGGCCAGCGTGGCCAGCTCGCTCTCCTTCCCGGGCACCGGCGGCTCCAGCTTCAGCGTACCGTGGCGTCCCTCGGCGTCGAACGCCTTCAGGCTCTGCGAGCCCTCCGAGGCGAGAGCGAGCTCCACGCGTCCGTTGTCGTCACTTCTCGCGATCGGCAGAAAGCCCTCGGCGGCCAGGATCAGCGCGCCCGCGATCGGCTCGCCCCGGGCGTCGACGGTCTCGACGGGGAAGCGGGCACCGGGAGCGAGCTCGAGATTCTGGCGCCCGCCCGCCGGGCCTTCGTGACGCACCGGCGCGAAGCCCGGGGCCGCCACCTCGATCAGCCACTCCTTCTCCTCACCGGTGGCGGGCACGCGCGCTTTGCCCTTCTCGTCGGTGGTGCCGAAGAAGACGGCGCGCGCCCACCTGCCGGTGCCCTGGAGCGGCACGGTGCGCCCGGCCAGCCGGCTCCAGGTCGGATCCGTCGGAAAAGCCAGCAGCCGTGCCCCGGCCGGCTTGCCGCCGGCGGTGACGCGCACCTCGAAGCCGGCGTCGGCGTCGAGGTCGGCGGGGGGCAGCTCCACGGCGTGGAGCAGCGGACCCAGCCCGTGCTCCTTCGGCACCCAGCCGTCGAGCTCGACGCGGACCGCGAAGAAGCCGACGCCGGGGGCCTCCAGCCGGTAGAGGCCGTCCGCGTCCGTCCGCGTCTCGGCCACCGGCTCGAGATCCCCGCCGCCCGCCAACCGCCGCTCACCGGTGGCGAAGGTTCCTTCCGACGCCAGCAGCAGGACCCGCGCCTCCGGCAGGGGCTCGCCGTCCGCGAGCACCTGGCCGGTGATCGGGATGCCGCCTGCGAGGCAGACGACGGGCGAGAACGCGAGCAGAACGGCGGCGATCAACAACACGCGGGACGCGAACGGCAGAATCGAGAACATGACGCAACCCTCCGGATCGACAATAGGTGGTGACGATTGTCTCACACCCGACCGAAGAGTCTTCAGCCGCGACGGCCGCGAGCGGTATGGCCCCCCAGCGCTCGAGTCGCGGTGCCCTGCTGAAGAACATCCACCAGGCGATGACGACCAGTCCGAGGGCGACTCCGCCCATCGCCCCGAGCCGGAGGTTACGAGGAGTCGCTCAATCCGCGGCGGCGCAACGCTTCAGGAAGCGGCGTCGATAGAGGACGAGGAAGGCGGCTTCGCCGGCGAGTAGCAAGAGAAAGAGGAAGCCGCTCGCCACGGGCGAGAGCGGCAGGATGCTCAGCACCACCCCGTTGAAGAAGATCAGGATCGCCGTCCACGCCCCGAAGACCGCGGCCCCGGCCCCGTACAGGGCCGGCCAGCTCGAACGGATTCGCCGCAGCGCCGCGAAGCCCAAGACACTTCCGGCAAGCGTCAGGGCAAAGCAGAAGAGGCACATCAGGAAGGCAGCAGAGGCCATGAGAGTTGCCACGGTCGAGAGCACGGCCACGAACGTGAACAGGATCAAGCCCGCGCCCGAGAGGACGGCGGACACGACGGCCTCCGCGGAAAGACGAGGCGGCTCGTCGGGCTCGGGCGCCCGTTCGACGCGGTCCAGCGACTCCAGGTGCGATTTCACCTCGGAGGCACGCTGGTAGCGGCGCTCCGGCTCCCTCGCCAGCGCCCGCAGCACGACGTCGTCCACCTCGGGCGTGGCGGCCGAGCGCGCCGACGGCGGATCGAAGCTTCCCATCGGGATCTCGCCGGTGAGCATCTCGTAGAAGACGACGCCCAGGGAGTAGATGTCGGCCCGATGATCCACCTCGAGCGGGCGCTCGAGCTGCTCGGGCGCCATGTAGCGGAAGGTGCCGAGGACCTCCCGGCTGCCGGTGAGGGAGACCAGGGCGGCGGGGATCCCGATCAGCTTGGCCAGCCCGAAGTCGGCGATCTTCACCCCGCCTTCGCGGTCGACCAGGATGTTCTCGGGTTTCACGTCGCGGTGCACAACGCCTTTGTCGTGGGCGTACTGCAGCGCGTCGCAGATCTTCGGGACCAGCGCCAGAGCCTCGCGCGGCTCGAGCTTTCCCGCGCGGATCAGATCGCGCAGGTTCGACCCCTCGACGTACTCCATCACCAGCCAGCCGAAGGGTCCGTCCTGCCCGTAGTCGTGGATCGAGACGAGACTTGGATGGCTCAGGCGGGCGAGCGCCTGGGCCTCCCGCTCGAAGCGCCTGGCGAAGTCGCCCTGCCGCTCCGCATCGGGTGCGGCGACCACCTTGAGCGCCACCTCGCGGTCGAGCTTCTTCTGGCGCGCGCGGTAGACCCGGCCCATGCCTCCGCGTCCCAGGAGCTCGAGGATCTCGATCTCCGGCAGACGTTGCTCGATCTCGGCACGGACGGTTCGCTCTTCCTCCGCCGCGCGCCTGGCGGCGCCCGGGTCGCCCGCGGAATCGCCGAGCGCGGTGCGAAAGAGCTTCGCGGCCTCGAGCCCCTCGATTTCCTCTTTCGTTGCGTCATCGGACATCGGGCCGAATCCTGAAAAGCGGAATGTCCCTGCTCCTCATACAGCAGGAACCTCCGGCGAAGGTTACAAGGCCCGGAAGAGGTGCTGCATCTCGTCCTCGATCTCCTGGGGCAGGTCCACGGTTCGCGCGACCTCTTCCAGGAGCAGCTCGCCATAGCGCTTCTTCAGCCGGTGGGCAGCCACCTTGACCGCGATCGTCGTCAGTCCCGTCTCTTCGGCCACGGCGGCGTAGCCCCCCTCGACCCGCTCCCCCGCGAGCACCGGTTTCAGGCGCTCGAAGATCTCGCCCCGGCCTCTGGCGGCTTGCTCTTCCCGTAGGCGATCCAGCCCGCGCCGCAGGATCGCCAGCGCCCACTGGCGCTCGAAGTCGTCCTCGGGCGTGCGCGCGTCGACCGGATCGATCGCGAGGAGGTCGTCGCCGGACGAGAGCGAGAGGGGGACGACGCCTCCGCCCCGCTTGAGGGCCAGCTCGCGCTCCCGCTCGTTGGCCATGAAGTTCTTCACGGCAGCCAGCAGGTAGGAACGGAACCGTCCGCGCGACGGATCGACCGCCCCGACGTCGCGCCGCTCCAGGAACCGGGCGAAGAACCCCTGGGTCAGATCCCGCGCCTGCTCCGAGGCGTGTCCGCGGCGGCGAATGAACCCGTAGATCGGGCGCCAGTAGGTCGCGCACAGCTCTTCGAGCGCGGCGGAGGATTCGGCCCGGCCGGCGGCGAGCACGATGCTCCAGCGAGTCGTCTGGAAACGAGAGGCCCCCGGCGGACCGGGCGGATGGGGCATGCCTCATCCTCTCACGGATGCACACAGGGCGCTAAGAGCCGATCATGCTGCCGGTCGCCACCACCACGGGTCGCAAGCCCGAGAGGTAGTGTTTCGTGATGTGCGCGGAGACGCCGTAGGAGAGGCTCGCCACCAGAGCCGCGACGATCGCCCAGCCGCTACCGCCCTGGCGAAACGAGAGGTGTCCCCAGGACAGGATGGCGACCCCCGCGAAGCCGAGGACGAGCCCCAGGATCTGCCCGCGACGGAGCGCCAGCGCCAGCCAGAGCGCGCCGACGGCGGCCGCGAACAGTGGTGTGGTGGCGTTGAGTAGCGAGGTGAAGCCGGCCTCCAGGCTGAGCGTGGAGAACGCCAGCAGACTGAACGGAAAAGCGGAGTTGAAGATCCCCACCACCGCCAGTGCCCGCCAGTGCCGGGCCAGCTGCTCGCGGACGCCCCGGCGTGCCAGCAGCGGCGAGAAGAAGAGCGCCGCGCAGCCCACGCGCAGCAGGATCAGGGGCACCGGCCCGAAGCTCGGGGCGGCGACCCGCATGAACAGGTAGGAGGCGCCCCAGATGGCGGAGAGCAGCAGCAGCCGGAGGACGTCTACGGGGCGCATGGTCGACGCGCCGTCAGCCGGTCACCACGGGCGCCACGAACGCCCGCCCAGCCCGCCGAGGTCCCCGCGATGAACGAGATGTTCTGATCGAAGAGCAGCTTCACGCCGCGGTGCCGGATACCAGGTTTCGCTCACGATCCGCGGCGAAGGTCAGACACGCTAATCCTCATTCCACGGATGCACGGCTTTCCGCCGCGCTTTCCGGGCTCGATTGTGATTCGGTCTCGATAGCCTCGGTCCTTCACGATGTTCTCCTCGAGTCTTCCCGCGACCTCACGCTCGAGACGGCCGTTCACGCAAACATGAGCCTCCCGCGAGGCTCTGGAATCGGTCGGCCGAGCTCACACGCGGTTTCGATCCATTCCGCAATGATCACCTTGGCGTTAGCTACGGCCTCCTCGTAGGTGGTCCCGTCCGCAGCGCAACCCGGCAGCTCGGGCACCTCTACGACAAACGCCTCGTCTTCGTCGCTCCAGAAGATGATCATCTCGTAGCGTGGTTCAGTCATCCTTGTCTCCTGCAAGCTTGTACCTGAGAATGATCTCCCTGACTTGGCGGACCTGGTATACCTTCGCCTTGGCTTTCTTCGGCTGTAGGTTCAAGATCTCGGGGATGCCGCTCATGGTGAAGATGTGGTGGCTGCCTTTGATCCTCTCGTCGAACCCCAGGCCGCGTAGCAGTGCACAGAAACGGCCGAACGGGATGTTGGCATCTGAGGTTCCACGGAGAATCCGCCCGAGAAGTCTGTCTTTCGACGCCATTGCGCCACGATACTACCAGCGAGCCCGCCTCTTGGATTTTGGGCCGGGTCCTACCCGCTTCGGTCCGCTTTCGCCGGCCTGTCCGACGAGTACGGCGAGCCCACCGAAGACCGCCGCCCGCGTTCCGACGAGGTACCGCCCAGCCCCGGGGCGTGCATCTGTTGCGACGACGGCGGGACGGGGTCCCCGGCCGACGTCGGCCCGCCCGGCGGCACCGATCCCGACCCGGTCAGGTAGGATCAGATCATGAAGATCGCGTCTGCTCTCGAGCGAGTTGCTGTTCTGGTCCCGATGCTCCTCGCCGGCTGCGGCACCGTGCCGGAGTTCGACTACCGGCGCCACCAGCCGCCGCGCGTGTCGGTGACGCATTCGCCCCTGGTGCAGGGCCTGGGCCTGCCGGTCGAGCTGGTGGCCCGCGCGGAGGTTGCGGAGGGCTCGGACGTCGCGGAGGTCCGCATCACGTTGACCCTGCCCGGGCGTAGCGCCACGGAGCGGGTGTGCGAGGGTACCGCCGAGTGCCGCATGACGGTGATCACCGGCGCCCGGCAGGGCCTGGCGGTGTACCGTGCGTCGGTGCTCGACTCGGAGGGTCGCCGGGGCGAGACCGGCGCCGCCTACACCTTCTGGGTCGGCGATCCGGAGGCCGCCGTGCCGTTGCCCCTGCGGGTGGCGCTCGACGGCGATCGCGACAACCGGGCGCGGCGGGTCGACGTGCTGCTGGTGCGCGATTCCGACAGCTATGCCAGCGACGTCCAGCTGTGGCAGGACGCAGAGCGCCTGATCTACCGGGGCCTGCTGGCGGACCCCACCTACCGCTGGCGGGACCATCAGCTCGGCTTCTACTACACCTTCCGCCCCGGCATCACCCGGGACTACCACAGCGGCCTCCAGGTGCGCTGCGGGCAAGATCCCTGGCTCACGGATCCCGAGCGGGAGGCCGCCGAGGACGCCGCCGAGTTCGCCGACGTCGTCGCCGTGCTGCACCGCAATCCCGGCTATCGCGACTGCTCGGGCCTGGGCGCCGGCGCGGGCGGCCAGACACGCTTCTCGGCCGACGGCGCCAGCCCCGAGGTCTTCCACCACGAATTCGGCCACGCCTTCGCCGGCCTGTCCGACGAGTACTTCGAGTCCACCGAGGACCGCCGCTCGCGCTCCGACGACGCGCCCGCCAGCCCATGGGCGTGCATCTGCTGCGACGACGGCACCGACACGCCCGGCGACGTCGGCCCGCCCGGCGGCGGCATCGATCCCGACCCGATCGACGCCTGCCACCCCGACCAGCCGCCGTGCAGCGAGACGCTGCCGCTCGAGTGCCACACCGCCGATCCCTTCTGCCCGCCGCTCGGCAGCACCTGCGCCCACTCCAACGTCTTCCCGTCCCGCGACGACTGCGAGGCAGCCGCCGTCGCCGCCGCCGCCCACCCGGGCGTCGAGGTCGCAGCCGCCGCGGAAGACTGCCGGCGCCTCTGCGGCCCCGGTAACTGTCCCTGCCTGCCGCCGGGAGATCCCACCGAGATCTGGATCCTGGACCGCCGCGAGCCCCCGCCCGCGGGCAGCTTCCTGAGCGACGACCTCATGGGCCGGCACGACCTGAACACCCCCCGCGAGCGTCACGGCCCGGCCTGCCAGCGCTGCACCGAGGCGACTTTCTGCCGCTATTGGGAGCTGGGCCGGGGCCGCACCCCGGTCGAGGCGGACGCGCATTGTCTGTGAGGATGGATCGTCGATGGTCAAGAATTCGTATACACTCTAATGGCAGAAAGGAGTGCATGTTCATGGCCACCATGGCGACCAAGAAGTTGAATCTCCCTTTACCCGAGGAGATGCACGAGGCGATTTTTGCCGAGTCTCACGAGATGGGCGTGCCGGCGACCCGCCTCGTCCGTTCGGTGCTCGAAGATTGGCTTCGGGAGCGCCGCAGAGCCCGCCGAAGGGCTGAAGTCCGACGCTTCGCCATGGAGCACGGCGGCAGCGACTTGGATCTCGACCCGGAGCTCGAAGCCGCTGCCACGGCGGAGCTGAGACGGCTCTACGCGGCGGAAGATGAAGCGCGGTGAGCTGTACTGGGCGCGGCTCGCCCCGCGTTCCGGCTCCGAGCAAGGAGGGCGTCGGCCGGTGGTGGTGGTGTCCAACGACGGATTCAATGAGACGCCCACCTGGCGTTCGATCATTGTCATCCCGGTGACGACCTCAGCTCGGCAAGGCCGCCGTGGCCCTACCGTCGTGCCCCTCTCCGCGGCGGACGCGAGTCTACCTCAGGACTCTGTCGCGATCTGTCACCAGATCACGACCCTGGACCGCTCCAAGATGAAGGCACGAATCGGCGTCTTGCCACGGGAGGCAATGAAGCGAGTCGAAGATGGGATCGCCGCCGCTTGCGATCTGCGGTCTTGAATCGACACGGCATCGGTGCTGCTATGCCGGTTCCGAGACGTCCCCCATCTGCTGCTTCAGCTTTCTGACCAACGCCTGGCAGATCTCCATCCCGCTTTCGGCCAGCAGCACGGCGTGGTCGAGCTCATCGCGCTCGAGGTGGAGCAGCGACTGGTAGAGGCAGAGCTCCATGATCACTACCGGGTGGGCGTCGTCGCCCGCTAGGCCGATGGTGCGGCTGGCGACGCCGAAATACTCGGAGGCCTGGTCGAGATAGCCGGAGCGCCTCACGGCGTGGCCGGCGACGGCGTGGGCGCGGGCGAAGAGGTTGAGGGTCATCGGTTGTTTTCCGAGGCGCTCGATGAGGTGCTCCATGGCGACGAGGGCGAGCAACGCGAGCTCCATGCCACGGATGTCATCGTCGGGGCCGGCGATGATGCTCTCGATGCACAGGCGTTCGAAGAACGCCGGGGTGTGGAAGGCGCGGGCCTGGCTGGCGACCGCCGCCTCCTGCTCCTCGCGGGGCAGGATCCGGATCCACTCCCACAGCTGCTCCTCCATCGCCCGCTCCACCCACTGCTCCCGCGGCACTCGCGGGACGGGATCGTGGTAGTGGCTGCGGATCTGGTCCTGGAGCTCCTCCAGTTGGGCGAGGACGACACCGGCTTCCGCGGCGGGCAGGTCGCCGTCGCAGGCCCGGCCAAGCTCTTCGCGGCTGACGAGCTCGGGCGGTGGCGGGGGCGACGGGGACCCGGCCGCCGCGGCCTGGGCTTCGTCGCGGAAGGCGGTCGGGCTCTTGCCGGACCACTTGGTGAAGGCGGTGCCGAAGGTGTTGCTCGACGAGTAGCCGACCTCGAGACCGATCTCCCAGACCTTGTGGTCGTCGGCCGTGAGCATGTGGCCGCCGATCTCCATCCGGCACTGGATGATGTAGTCGCGGGGCGGCAGGCCCAGCTCCTCGGCGAAGCGGGTGGAGAGATTCGGGTCGGGCAAGCCGCTCAGGCGGCGCAGGTCCTGGACCCGAAAGTCGGGGTCGAGCAGATGCCTCTCGATGATCTCGAGCATCCGCGCCACCAGCACCGAGGCGCGCCGGCGATCCGTTCGGATGCGGTCGAGGGTTTCAGCCGCGAGTCGGCGGCACAGTTTCCAGGGTGGCTCTTGCGGCATCGGGGTGTGCGGAGTCTATGCGAACGGCAGGCCGGCGCGGGCGCCGGCCTGCCCTGGCTCGCGATCAGCCGTCGGTCGTGGAGTCCGAAGGCTCCGAAGAGTCCGCCGGCTCATCCGCGTCGGCCGCCAGCTCGTCGCCGTCGGCCTCCGCAGCGTCACCGCCGGTCTCCTCTCCGGCCGCTTGCTCGGTGCTGCTCGGGCGCGAGCTCACCTTCAGGCGCAGGCGGTCGGCGTGGAAGCCCAGGTTGGCCAGTTGATAGATCGCCTCGAACAGGCGGATCGCCCACTTGAGGCGCTTGCGCATCTCCTCCAGCAGGTCGCCCCTCGCCTTCTGGGCCTTCTCGACTTCCCGCTTCTGGGCTTCGATCGCGTCGAGGGAGTCCTCGAAGGGCTCGAGGCATTCGAGGATCTGCTCGGCATACTGTGTCGGGTTTGCCCACAGGCCCTGCACCGCCGGAACCGGCGTCGTGAAGGCGGGATCGTCGAGGACGGTCACCGTCTCCCTCGCCAGGCGCCGGAGCGCCACGGGCTCGAGATCGATCAATCCGGGCTCGAGGCCCAGGTAGATCGCCGCCGTGCCCTTTCCGAAGGCGTCTTCGAAGGTCTGGCGGATGCCCAGCAGCCTGGAGTAGAGGGTTTTCTGTTTGCGGTCGCGGCGGATCCGCAACTGCTTGAGCTTGCGCTGTTCTCGGCGTTGCTCGGTCTCGTGCTCCTCCAGTCGTTCCTTGTCGCCCTCGATCCAGCGGACCAGGGTGAGCATCAACGACCCGATGCCGTCGATGCTCTCTCCTTCTTGCAGGAAGGATCTCAGTTTGGGGTCGAGCGTGTCGGCGGCGGTGCCGGCGTTGGCCAGTACCGATTTCGCCGCGCTCACGGCGCGTTTCACTTCTCGCGTGACGGAAATGAACATGGTGTTCCCTTTCGTCGTTCCGGCTCGTGAGCCGGAGGTTTGGAGCCGGCGGCGAGCGTCCGGCACACCCGGAGCCCGCCCCGACCTCGGTTCCGGAGCCGCCGTTTCGGCCGGCGCCGGGCCGCGAGCCACTCTGGCCGCGACGAGAGGAGTATGCCGGGTCGGCGGGCTCGATGTTCCACCGGTTTTCAGTACACTTTTTCAGTAAAAGGCGGTAATCCGGCGAAATCCGGCCCGAATGGGTGTCCGAGCCGTCCACCGGCGGCGCCAGCGGGCTTTTCGAGTGACTCACATCGTCCACCGGCGGCGCCGGCGCGCGATTCGAGTAGCTCACATTGGACGCCGGTGGCGCCGGAACGCGATTCGAGTAGCTCACATCGTCCACCGGCGGCGCCGGAAGGCGATTCGAGTGACTCACATTGGACGCCGGCGGCGCCGGAAGGCGATTCGAGTGACTCACATTGGTCGCCGGCGGCGCCGGAAGGCGATCGGAGCCGGGGGGCCAAACGGGGCACGAGCCGGCTGCGTCAAGACCTTGGGGGGGGGCGGACTGAGCTATCATCCGCCGACCATGGGCGCCCGACGATCGATCCTGCTCGTCTCCGTGTTGTTGCTGCTCGTCGGCTGCACTCCGGCCGCCGAGTGGTTCGGTGTGCGCCTGCTCTACGATCGCGCCGACCTGCCGGCCGAGCGCCTGCTCTCGGGCGTCGCCTACCGTGACGACGCCGGCGCCGACCCGGTCAAGCACCGCCTCGACTTCTTCCTGCCCGAGGGCGAGGGCTGGCCGATCCTGGTGTTCGTGCACGGCGGTGGCTGGACGGCGGGTGACAAGAGCCTGAACGTGAGCGGCGCCGACGTCTACGCCAACATCGGCCGCTTCTACGCCCGCCAGGGCATCGGTACCGCGGTGATCAACTACCGGCTGCAGCCCGGCGCCACCTGGCGCGAGCAGGTGGACGACGTCGCCCGCGCCGTCGCCTGGGTGCGGGAGCACGCCCCGGCCCACGGCGGCGATCCGGAGTCGATCTTCCTCATGGGCCACTCCGCCGGCGCCCAGCTCGCCGCCTACGTGGCGCTCGACGCCAGAGCGCTCGACATGTACGGACTGTCACCCGGCGACCTCTGCGGCGTCGTGCCGGTGAGCGGCGCCGGCTACGACCTGGCCGACGAGGAGACCTACGACCTCGGCGCCGAGCGTGCCTGGTACGAAGAGCGCTTCCGCGCCGGCGACCCCGGTGACGACTGGCTGCGCGACGCCTCGGCCATCACCTACGTCGGCCCCCACGCGCCGCCTTTCCTGCTCGTCCACGTCACCAACGAATGGAAGAGCCTGCACCACCAGAACCGCCTGCTGCACGCGGCGCTCCAGGACGCCGGCGCCACCAGCGAGCTGCTGGTCGTCGAGGGCTCGGGTCACAACCGCATGGTGCTCACCCTGAGCCACGCCAACAAGAAACCGGTGCCGGAGATCCTGGAATTCGTCCGGCGGAGGGAGTGCTCCTCAGCTCGCGCTAAGATGCACGCATCTTGACCTTCAGGCCCCTCATCGTCTCCGCCCTCGCTCTCACCCTCCTCAGCTGCGACGGATCGCCCTTGCCCGAAGTCAAGCAGCCCGGAGAGGCCACTGACGAGATGACGCTCGCCACCCGCGCGGTGGCGGAGTACGCGCGGCGGGTGATGGAGGAGGAGCGGTTGCCGGGGCTGGCGGTGGGGCTGACGCACCGCGACGGTTGGGTGTGGACGGGCGCCTACGGCGTGGCGGACCTCAAGCTCGCCACGCCGCTGACCACCGAGCACATGTTCGAGATCGGCTCGATCAGCAAGATGTTCACCGCTCTTTCGCTGCTGGGGTTGAGGGACGAGGGACGCTTCGACCCTCGGGCACCGGTGACCGCCAGCCTGCCCTGGTTCGAGGCCGGCGGCGACGGTGGGGCGATCACCGGCCACCACCTGCTCAGCCACACCTCGGGCATCGTCGCCAATCGCGACGACGTGGTCGGCTCGTGGTACATGGCCCACGCCCTGCGCGAGCGCCCCTCCCGCCTGGCGCCGGGCGAGCGCTTCGCCTACTCGAACGTCGGCTACCAGGTGCTGCACGCCATGCTCGAGACTCTGGAAGAGCGCTCGATCACCGAGGTCTTCGCCGAGCGCATCTTCGAGCCCCTGGGGATGACGTCGAGCCGGGCGGGTTTCACCACGGCCATGCGCGAGCACATGGCCGTGGGCTACCAGCCTCTCTACGACGACCGCCCGCCCCACCGCTCCCATCCCCAGGTGGAGGCTCCCTGGGGCGAGTACGACATCGGCGACGGCAATGTGGTCTCGACCCCGGCGGACCTCGCCGCCTTCCTGCGCATGCTGCTCAATCGCGGCGCCACGCCGGCGGGGGGCCGCATCGTCTCGGAGGAGAGCTTCGAGCTGTTCATGAACCCGCCCGGGGTGAAGGCCCTGCATTCCGAGAAGCGCCACTACGGGTACGGCATCTTCGCGGTGCGGACGGGAGAAGGCCACACCCGGCTGTCCCACGGCGGCGGCATGGTTGGCTACATCACCGCACTGGAGGGCGACCTCGACACCGGCATGGGGGCGGTGGCCTTCACCAACGCGATGAGCGATGCCCCGTTCCTCATCACCTCCTACGCGCTCGACGCCCTGCACGCGGCGGCGGCGGGCGAGCCGATCCCCGATCCGCTGCCGCCGGTCGACCTGATGAAGGTGGCGGAGGCGGCCGACTACGCCGGCTCGTACCGCGAGCCCGGGGGCGATCGCGTGTTGGAGGTCACGGCGGAAGGCGAAGCGCTGTTCCTGTCCAGCCCGTCGTGGGCAGACGGCACCCGCGTGCAGCTGGAGAGCGCCGGTCGCGGCGACGGCTTCCTCGCCCACCATCCGGAGATCGAGGGGCTCGATCTCTTCCTACTGTGCTTCGGCCGCGACGACGACGAGCGCGTGGTGGAGCTCTACCACGGTGAGGACTGGTACGTCGGCGACGGCTACGACGGGCCCACCGTCTTCGAGGCGCCGGAGCGCTGGCGGGCCTACCGCGGGCACTACCGCTCCTACAGCCCCTGGTTGAGCAACTTCCGCGTCGTCCTGCGCAAGGGCGAGCTGCTGGTCTTCACCGCCGGCAGCGCCGAGTCGGGTGTCGGCTTCGAACGCCTCACCGAGATCGAGCCCGGAGTCTTCGCGGTCGGCGAGCAGCCGACGCCCGAGCGCCTGGTGTTCGACAGCGTGGTCGACGGCAAGGCCCTGCGGGCGGTGTGGTCGGGCCACCCGTTCTACCGCTTCTTCACGCCCTGAACGATCGGGTTCAGCAAGGCCACAGCGGCAAGCCGGCCTCGGGCGGCAACTGCTTCGGCGAGGAGCTCAACGGTCCGGGCAACTGTTCGGAGGGCGTCTGCCCCGGGGGCGGCGTTGCCCAGAGCTACGTCGCCGCCCTCCACCGCGGCCCCGGCCTCGCGGTCGGCGGCATGCCGGCGGTCTCCCTGGCCACCGCCTGCCGCTTCCCGCGGCCGGCCATCTTCGCCGATGGCTTCGAGTCGGGGGACACGTCTCGGTGGCAGTGAGTGACACTCACCGCCTCAGGCCTGCGGCAGCCAACGCTCGAGCGTCGCTTTCAGATCTCGCTTCCGAAACGGCTTCGACAGGAAGTCGTTCATCCCCGCGCCCCTGCAACGGTTCAGGTTCTCTTTCATTGCCGAGGCAGTCATGGCGATGACCGGAACCTCGGATTGCGTCTCACCGTCGCGGATTCGCCGGGTCGCCTCGTATCCGTCGAGGTTCGGCATCTGACAATCCATGAGCACGATGTCGATCGGCTCTTTCGCGAGAGCGTCCAGGGCCCCGAAGCCGTCTTCGACGGCGACGACGTGGTGACCGAGGGACTCGACCATCCTGCACGTGACCATGCGGTTGATCGCGTTGTCGTCAGCAATCAAGACGTGACAACTGTAGGGCTCTCCCGCGGAGGGCCGGCTCGGTGGCGATTCACGGCTCGTCTCAGGGGATTCCTCGGAGATCTCGATTCCAGCATCGGATGAGACCGACGGCACGTGGGCTTCGGACAAGGGAACGGCGAACCAGAACGTCGAGCCCTCCCCTTCGGTACTCTCGAGACCGATCGACCCGCCCATCAGCTCGACGATGCGCCGGCAGATCGTGAGCCCTAGTCCGGTTCCGCCGTACCTGCGCGTGGTGGAAGAATCAGCCTGGGTGAACGGTTCGAACAACTGCGCTTGCATCGCCTCCGGAATGCCGATCCCGGTGTCTCGAACCTCAAAGCGCAGCAACGGAACGCCGTCTTCGAGGCGGCCTTCTTCGGCCGTGACCTCCACCGAGCCCTCGGCGGTGAACTTGACGGCGTTTCCCACCAGGTTGAGCAACACCTGGCGCAGCCTGCCGACGTCGCCCCGGAGCCCTTTCGGGAGGCCGGGAGCGATGGTGAAGTGGAGGGCGACCCCCTGGGCGGCGGCGCGCTGGGAGAAGATCTCCTCGATCTCCCTCGCCACCGTCTCGAGATCGAAGTCCGTGGCCTCGATCGTGAGTCTGCCGGCCTCGATCTTGGAGAGGTCGAGGATGTCGTCGATCAGCCCGAGAAGGGCTCCGGCGGAGGTGCCGATGACCTGCACCTGCCCTCGCTGCTCGGGGGGCAGCTCGGCATCGAGCAGCAGCTCGCTCATGCCGATGACGCCGTTGAGAGGCGTACGGATCTCGTGGCTCATGTTGGCCAGGAACTCACTCTTGGCCCGGTTCGCCGCCTGGGCCTCCTTCAGCCGCCTCTGGGTCTCTTGCTGGAGGCGCGCGTTCTCGATCACCAGCGCGACCTGGCTGGCGATGGTCGTCGCCATGTCCACCTGCGAGGCGCTGATCGGGCGCGGGCGGCTGTCGCCGTCGTTGTCGAGAGAGATCGCTCCGATCACTTCATCACGTCGGATGAGCGGCGCGGTCAGAATCTCGCCGAGCTCGAAGTGTCTGATCTGCCGCGGAACCAGCGGGTTGGTCTGCGGATCCTGGATGACCACCGGCGCCCGGGTCTGCAGTGCCACGGTGAGGAAAGGCAGCTTCTCGACCTCGGTGTCCGCCAAGGCCTGGAACTTCTCCCACAGTCGATGGTCGACTCTGCCGTCGCCGAATTGCGACATCACCGGGACCAGGCTCGCGCCCTCGAACAGGTAGATCGAGCAGCGGTCCATTTCGCAGGCCTTCGAGGCTTGCTGTGCGATTTCTTTGAGCACGTATTTGGGCTCCTGGGGCGAGGTGAGGATGCGAGCGATTCGCAGCTGCGCCTGGGTACGCTTCAGTCGCAGCTCGGTTTCCTCGAGCTGCAGAGCTCGCAGCAGGACCATGGCGACGTGAGCGGCGACCGTGGTCGCCAGCTCGACCTGTTGGGAGTCGAACGGTCGCGGCTCTTCCACGGTGTCGAGGACCAGTGCCCCGATCACCCGATCCTCGGCCAGCAGCGGCAGTCCGAGGACCGATCTGCTGCCGAAGGCTCTGGCCCACTCCGGGCTCATCAGCGGTGAGCTTCGCGCATCGTCGATCGTCAGCGCCTGCTCCTCCACCACCAGGCGCCGCACCAGCCGCATTTCCTCCAGCGGGCGGCTGCCCATGGCCTGGAATCGCCGCCAGCTGCCCTCCCGCGACTCTTCCGACGCCAGCTGCGACATGGCTGGCACCACCTCGCCTTTCTGCTCCTGCAACAGAAAGACAGTCCCGCGATCGGCCCCGCAGAGGCGTGCCGCTTTGGCGCACACCTCGATCAGGATTTCCCTGACGTCATGGGCCGAGCCCACGGCGCGGGCAATCTCGGAGAGCAGTTCGAATTTGTCGGCAGGCAGGGCCACGATTTCCACGGGATCGTAGCACGCGCTGCACCCGCGCCGACGACTCGAGGCTCCCGCCCGCGTTAAGCTGGTCGAGGATCTCCGAGTGGTATCTACCGCGCCAGAGAGTGCGGCCATCGCGGCCGATCCCGCATAGGTGCCCGGCTTCGACGCCACATAGGCCAGCGCCGCGCTGCCGCCGCCGGGCAGCGGGGAGGAGTCCGGATAGGCGCCGCTCAGGTCCTGGGCCGAGGGCTCCGCGAAGCCGCCGCGAAGAAAAATCGAGATCGATGATGCAAACCCACCATGCCGTGCGCATAGAAGGGGTGAACACGAAAAACCGACCGCCCCGGCGGCTCGCTCAAAACACTCTGCCCCCCTTCGGGGGGACAAACGCCGCCGAGCGGCTTGCATCCCCAGGAGAACGTCATGAAACTTCACCGCACTCTCACCGCAACTCTCATCGCC
>JAAELT010000421.1 GCA_024226315.1 bacterium
CGGTATCGCCGTCGTCGGCATAATTGACCACGTTAATATTCGGCTGACCGCCGTATCCCCTGAGGTCGAAAGTATACGTATTTTCCGGAGCCGGCGAGTCGCTAATAATATCAATATACGCGGTCCTTGCGCCTGCGGCGCCCGGAGTGAATGCTACGGTGAAATATGTCGAGCTCCCGGCCGCTACGGTCATGGAAGTTCCCGTAGTATCGACTGCGAAATCGCCGTTGTTTGTTCCCAGCGCCGTAATACTGGTCAAAGCAAGATCGGTATCGCCGGTATTCTCAATATTGAAAACGATTGCGTCGGTAGTAGAATCGATTGCAATAGTCCCGAATTCGTAGAAAGGCGCGCTTTCTGCGGTATCGCCGTCGTCGGCATAATTGACCACGTTAATATTCGGCTGACCGCCGTATCCCCTGAGGTCGAAAGTATACGTATTTTCCGGAGCCGGCGAGTCGCTAATAATATCAATATACGCGGTCCTTGCGCCTGCGGCGC
>JAAELT010000422.1 GCA_024226315.1 bacterium
ATCGCCCTGACCGCCAGTGCCTTCGAGGAGGAGCGTCCGGTGGTGCTCTCGGCGGGGTGTGACGGTTTCATGCGCAAGCCGTTTCGGGCGGAGGAGCTGTTCGAGACCATGGCTCATCACCTGGGGGTAGGCTATGTCTACGAGGACGCAGCGCCGGCAGCGCCGGCGCCCACGCCGCCCCTGACCGCTTCGGATCTGTCGGGGTTGTCTGAGGCGCGGGTGTCGGCGTTGCATCAGGCGGCGGTGCGCGGCGACGTGGACGAGCTGCAGCGGCTGAGCCGGGAGGTGGCGGCGGAGGATGCGCGGCTGGGGCGGCTGCTCTCGGCGCTGACGGGGCAGTTGGAGCTCGAGGCCATCCTGGCCGCCACCGTCACGGTCGATGACGTCTACCCCGGCGAGAGAATCTGATGCGATTCCCCCGCAGGCTAAACACCCCGGTGCCATCGACACCAAATAACTGTGGGCTGGTCTGTGCTCGGATTCGGGCAGGCTCGCGACCTCCCCTCGCCGATTTGCGATTTCACCCCAGACCTGAGAGTGTCCTCTGACCGTGGCTGTGCACCTGAGCGCGCCGTATGCCACGCTAGACGACGACGCAGCGATGGGATTAAGCTGAGCCCGGAGAGCATGCCGCCACGACCTGCAACCGACTACCGCATCCAGCACCTGAGAGAGAAGCTGGGAGAGCGCTACGAGTTTCAGGCGCGCCTGGGTCGCGGTGCCTTCGCCGCGGTGTACCTGGTGCGCAATCTGCGGCTGAATCGGCTGGAGGCGCTCAAAGTCCTGTCCGACGCCTACGATCATGACGATGCCTTCGTCCAGCGCTTCATCCA
>JAAELT010000423.1 GCA_024226315.1 bacterium
GACATCTACGTACTCACCAGGATGGGTGCCGTTATCCCTCGCATCAACGAGCGGAAACCGGTCATCGAGGACAGCATCACCATCTTGGGCCCCGACGGATGGGTGAAACGGAGCTTTTCTCTGATAGAGGCGCTGGAACGGCCGCGATCGGCGTCCGATCCAGACCCCGAGGTGCCGGCGAAAGCGCGGCGGCGGCATTTCACGGCGAAGTACAAGCTCCGTATCTTGGCGAAGGCCGACCGCTGCTCGAAGCCGGGTGAGATCGGCAAACTTCTGCGGAAGGAGGCGCTGTACTCCTCCCATTTGTCGAAGTGGCGCCAGCAGCGCGACGAGGGTGCTTTGGTGGCGTTGACGCAGAAGCGCGGTCGCAAGCCGCGACCCGTGGACCCGCAGGCGAAGCACGTCGCGGAGCTCGAGCGGGAGAATGCGCGTTTGTGATCGAGGCCGCGTTGAGAGAAGTCGGCGAATGAGCCGAGGTGGCCAAGACCCTCGGATGGTCAGAAGTCATGCGCCTCCCTCTACGTAGACGCCGATCATAGCGTGCCTAGTCGTTATCAGCTCGGCTGGTGGTTTCATTCGTCGCTGGTTCGGTGTCCAAAGAAGTGGACCCGAGAGTCTCGGGATGGAACGCCGCGATGTTGGAACCAACGATAACGGAGGTCTCATGAACACGCGCAAGCAGCTCTCGTCGCAC
>JAAELT010000424.1 GCA_024226315.1 bacterium
ACTTTTTGGGATTGTCTGCATTCTGTTACCCTATAGAAGTTGTCAAATATTTTGAGTTTTACTGTTACTTTCCCAGATCTTCTGAAAGCAGATCCAGATCCATTAGAGAGTACAGTGAATCCAGAAATTCACTACTTAAATATTAAATAAAAAAATTATTTTCCCACTCCTACTCATACAAGGAATTCAATAACCTGGCCCTATACTTTTATGATTATTTATTAAGACTCAAAATTTAAATTTTATATTTTAAATATTGAAGTAGACAATTAATGGCCTCGTACTAGGTCTTTTCTGTGCAGGTTGAATAGACTAGGTAGGACTCAGTAAGGAGCCCTTAAGCCTTGCACGCACTGCTTTCGCTCTTCTCCTTTCACCCTTTTGCCTCCCTCTCTTCCTTTTCAACCACTATCTTTAAACTTTTTGGGATTGTCTGCATTCTGTTACCCTATAGAAGTTGTCAAATATTTTGAGTTTTACTGTTACTTTCCCAGATCTTCTGAAAGCAGATCCAGATCCATTAGAGAGTACAGTGAATCCAGAAATTCACTACTTAAAT
>JAAELT010000425.1 GCA_024226315.1 bacterium
ATTTTTTTTTCTAAAAAGCAGACGCTATTTATATGAAATGAAAGCACATCAAGTGCTGATTCCAACTCTGCTTATTTCAACTTTAAAGCACCCATATTACGCATTTTATGACGCATTGAATTTTGATGATTTTCATTGAAAAATTGAATTGGATTGAACCGCTGGCTCCAGTGGAAATTGGGTGTCACTACAAGTGTTGCACAAAGAAGGTTAATTAAATCAAGAAACAAGATCAAACTTCAGTGAATTATAGATCAAATTGAAGCGCAAGCCATGCTCAATAAGACAACGTTGAGAGGAGCAGCGAATCTCAAGAAACAAAAAAGTTACCGACTTTTGAAAGTCGACAATTTTGGGACAATTTTGCAAAAAATCGAGAAATTATTTTCTCGAATATTCCTTGAAATAAAACAAACGTTATCTGAGCTTGTAGATCTTTGAACACTGATTAAAATGGTATTTTTGGTTTTCTTGTAGCTTCTTTAGAAGCCGAGATATTCGCTGTCAAAGTTTGAAGCAATACCAGAAGCTCAAAATTGCTCTAATTTTCACTCAAATCCTTAAAAATTTGCTTGAAATTTGATGCTGAAAACCGTGAAAACATAAATCCCCGAATTGCTCCGACATAGAAATTTTATTTTTCCAGTTCCTAAAAGCAATTTTTAACCGATAGATAGAGGTTTATAAGCGGCTTTCCAACAGCTACAATGTCATGCAAAGAATGAGGATTTTTCCTTCCTATTGAGGGTGATATTCGGGGGGTGAATTTTCGAAAAAACGGTCAAGTTCAACAGGCCAAAACTTTTGCCTGTATTAAGATGGATACATGAGTAAATATGTATCGTGTTTGCCGTGATTTGCACTTCAATTTAAGCCTACAATTGCGAATTTTGAAGTTGTTTTTGGATGAAAAAAGGCAAGCTCTTTCTGATAGCAAAATGGTGGAAATTTTTTCTTGTCAAAATTGCTTAAATTAAGTACCAAATGAAAGCCCGTGATCGAAACTGTCGTGCCATTGTTGATTTGCTCCACCAAAACAAGAAAAAAGGCATATTAGAGCAGTTTTTCTGTTGCGTATTTTAGAATTTTTTCAAAAAAGTCTCTAAAATTTTTTTTTCTAAAAAGCAGACGCTATTTATATGAAATGAAAGCACATCAAGTGCTGATTCCAACTCTGCTTATTTCAACTTTAAAGCACCCATATTACGCATTTTATGACGCATTGAATTTTGATGATTTTCATTGAAA
>JAAELT010000426.1 GCA_024226315.1 bacterium
CTCTGATTTTGATGATAATTTCTCTGATACTGCCAATATTTTGTATAATCACTCGCATTAATTCAAATGTTTGAGACAGGGGAATTAGCTCAAATGGTAGAGCGCTCGCTTAGCATGCGAGAAGTACTGGGATCGATACCCAGATTCTCCAATCCTATGTTTTGAATAGCTCTTGAAAGAATGGTCACTCTGATTTTGATAATTATTTCTGTAATACTTCAATTATTTAGTATTCATCCTTTGCAAAGGTACGAATCGTTGACACAGGGGAATTAGCTCAAATGGTAGAGCGCTCGCTTTGCATGCGAGAGGTACTGGGATCGATACCCAGATTCTCCAATCCTATGTTTTGAATAGCTATTAAAATAATGGTCACTCTGATTTTGATGATAATTTCTCTGATACTGCCAATATTTTGTATAATCACTCGCATTAATTCAAATGTTTGAGACAGGGGAATTAGCTCAAATGGTAGAGCGCTCGCTTAGCATGCGAGAAGTACTGGGATCGATACCC
>JAAELT010000427.1 GCA_024226315.1 bacterium
AAACTTGCTTTTTTCATCAAAATATGTACCAAAACCTACCAAATACCCTCTGAATAGCCTTTAGGGGGTATATAGGGTGGTTTTAGATCAGATTGGGTCAAAGAACGAAGGAAAAAGCCCCTATAAAGGTCGCCAAAAAGTTAAGTGTTTAGCCTTGCCAAATGGCCTAGAAACGTCAAAAATCAGGGATTTTGAAAAATCACTTTTTTCTTCAAAAATGAATACCACAATCTATCAAATACCCTCTGAATAGCCGTTAGTGGGTATATAGAGTAGTTTTAGATCAGATTGGGTCGAATTAGGAAGGAAAAAAATCCATCGAAAAATCACCAAAAAGTTAAGTGTTTAGCCTTGCCAAATGACCAAAAATCAGCCAAAATCAGGGGTTTTTGAAACTTGCTTTTTTCATCAAAATATGTACCAAAACCTACCAAATACCCTCTGAATAGCCTTTAGGGGGTATATAGGGTGGTTTTAGATCAGATTGGGTCAAAGAACGAAGGAAAAAGCCCCTATAAAGGTCGCCAAAAAGT
>JAAELT010000428.1 GCA_024226315.1 bacterium
CGACCCCGGCAACTGGGAGATGCTGGTCAAGGTGCTCGACGGTTGCGAGAACTATGGCGGCTTCCTGTTCATCGGCGCGGCGACCACCAACGTCGAGTACACCCTGACCATCACCGACACCGACACCGGCGAAACCTGGCAGGAATTCAATCCCCTGGGCACGCCGTCCCGGGCCCTGGTCCGCTGGCTGCCTGCGTGTCCATAGCCCCACAAGATCGGGGCCCGGCCTACTGCCATTTGCAGGGGCTCCTGAAGTGATGGTCCGTTTCGCCTCTGCCTTGCGCATGCAGGCACGAGGGCCTGCATATCGGCAGGGCTCTCGATTGGGAGAAAGGGGTCTGCCATGAAAACGATCACGAGATCATCGCTCGCCACTGCTTTGGTACTGTTCTGGGTACCGGCAGTCTACGGCCAGGGCGCGGTACCGCTCGGCGGCGAGTTTCAGATCAATCACTACACGACCGGCGAACAGCGCAGCGCTTCCGTGGCAGCCTCGGCCGACGGCGGCTTCGTGACGGTGTGGAGTAGCTACGATTCGAGCAATTTCTACCGCCACAGCGTCCAGGGGCAACGTTACGCAGCCGACGGTACGCCGCTGGGAGAGCAGTTCCAGGTCAGCTCCACCCGTGTCAGTCCCATGATGCCCTCGGCGGCGACCCTCGCCGATGGCGGCTTTGTGGTGCTGTGGCACAGCTACGATTCGATTGGCTCGGACACTTACAGCGCCAGCATCCAGGGCCGCCGCTATGCGGTCGGCGGCACGCCTGTCGGAAGTGAGTTCCAGGTCAACTCCTACACTACCTTCGGGCAACTCAACCCCTCGGTAGCAGCCCTGACCGACGGTGGCTTCGTCGCGGTGTGGAAGAGCTTTGGATCGAGTGGCTCGGACTCATCCTTTTTCAGTATTCAGGGCCGGCGCTTTACGATCGACGGCACGGCTGTTGGAAACGACTTTCAGGTCAACTCCTACACCACCTCTGGCCAGGTCAACCCCTCGGTTGCGTCCCTCGCCGAGGGCGACTTCGTGGTCCTCTGGTGGAGTCTGGGATCGAGCGGCTCGGATGCTTCCGGTTTCAGCATTCAAGGCCAACGCTATGCGAGCGACGGCACGGCTGTGGGTGGCGAGTTCCAGGTCAACTCCTACACTACCGATTGGCAAACGAACGCCTCTGTGGCGGGCTTGGCCGATGGTGGCTTCGTGACGGTCTGGGAAAGCCTCGGATCGAGTGGCTCGGACTCCTCAGAGTCCAGCATTCAGGGCCAGCGGTATGCCCGCGACGGTACGGCTCTCGGAGCAGAGTTCCAGGTCAACTCCGATACCCACTTCTCCCAGAACTCTCCCTCGGTGGCGGCTCTCGACAACGGTGGCTTCGTGATGGCTTGGCAGAGTTGGGGATCGAGCGGCTCGGACTCTTCCGGGCCGAGCATCCAGGGCCAGCTCTTTTCAGCCGGCGGCGAGCCTCTCGGAGGGGAGTTTCAGATCAATTCCTATACGACCTCCTACCAGACAGGGCCTTCGGTAGCGGCTCAAGTCGACGGTGCCTTCGTGGCGCTTTGGCATAGCAACGGCTCGAGCGGCTCGGACTCTTCGGGCTACAGCGTGCAGGGCCGAAGCTTCGCGCAGCCGCGGTTCTCGCTCGTCGGCCTCGGCAAGAAATGCCTCGACATCGACCACAGTGGCACGACGCCCGACACGCCGGTCATCCTCTTCAGCTGTCATGGCGAGGAGAACCAGCGCTGGCAGCTGGAGTTGAGCTCGCTCCCCCAGCGGGTGGTGGGCATCGGCGGCCAGTGTCTGATCCTGGGCCCGGTCGACGACGACGGCTACACCCGGGCGGTGATGGGCGAGTGTGGCGACGACGTGGCCCTCTGGCGGCTGATCACCGACGGTCATGCCAGCCCGTCTCTCCTGGTCCACGAGCGGTCCGGCCACTGCCTGGACGTCCGGGACAACTCGACCGCCGACTTCACGCCGATCATCCTCCATCCCTGTCACGGCGGGGCCAACCAGGTCTGGCGGCCCGCCGCCGAGGTCTGCACCCGGGACTCCCTCGGCCTGTGCCTCAACCAGGAGCGCTTCCGGGTCGACCTCGAGTGGACGAGCTTCGACGGCTCGACCGGCCTCGGCCGGGCGGTACCGGTGGGCTCCGACGACTCCGGCCTGCTGTGGTTCTTCCAGGCCGAGAACTGGGAGATGCTGATCAAGGTGCTCGATGGCTGCGCGATCAACGACCGGCTGTGGGTCTTCGCCGCCGCCACCACCACCGTCGAGTACACCCTGCGAGTCACCGACACCCGGACCCCCGCCGTCCGCGAGTACTTCAACCCGCTCAACAATGCGGCGGCTTCGATCACCGACACCGACGCCTTCGACGCTTGCCCGGCGGGGCTCGCTTCCCAGGGCTCTGGTGAAGATCCGCACGCCGGCTTGAAGACGGCCTTCGAATCGATCGGATCGAGCCTCGGCGCCGATACTGAAACCGGCCGCCTGCTCGAGGTTTCCTGCGTCCCGAGCGAGACCGGTATGTGCCTCCGCGACCGCTTCCAGCTCGAAGTCACCTGGCGCGACCACGCCGGCAACGTCGGCCCCGGACGGGTGATCGATGCGGGAACGCCGGAATCGGGAATGTTCTGGTTCTTCGACCCCGGCAAC
>JAAELT010000429.1 GCA_024226315.1 bacterium
GGAGAGACCGAGCTACTCCGAGTCAGACCTCGAATCCGCCATCATCGACAAGCTCGAGCACTTTCTGCTCGAGCTCGGCAAGGGCTTTCTCTTCGAGGCACGACAGAAGCGATTCACCTTCGACGAAGAGCACTTCTTCGTCGATCTCGTGTTCTACAACCGTCTGCTTCGTTGCTACGTGCTGATCGATCTGAAGATCGGCAAGCTGAGCCACCAGGATCTGGGGCAGTTGCAGATGTACGTGAACTACTTCGATCGCCACGTGATGACGGCGGACGAGAGACCCACGGTCGGCATCATCCTGTGCAAGAAGAAGCATGAGGCGCTGGTCGAGATCACTCTGCCCGAGGACTCGTCGATCTACGCGTCCGAGTATCAGCTGTATCTACCGTCGAAGGAACAGCTGCGCCAGAAACTCCTGGATTGGGCGCAGGGCGGGACGGAGTGATGATGCGAGAGGTCTTGGTGACGGAGTCGTCCCTTCTTGCCATGTCCCGAAGCGCGGTAGCGCGTGAGGCGGTTTTCAAGGGGTATTCAAGGGGAAGCACTCGCCAACAAGCGTCTACTCAGGGTGGCGCTCCGCTTACCCTGGGCTGTCGGATGCGGTTGATGGATCCTACTCCACGAAGCCAAAGGAGGACGCGTCGATGGAATGGCAAGAACTGGTGAACCGGATGGAGGCGACCGGCCGGATCCTCGCGGACCTCTTCGCGGGCGTCGGGGACGAGGAGCTGCGGTGGAAGCCGGCGCCGGAGCGGTGGTCGATGCTGGAGGTGCTGGTGCATCTCTGGGACGAGGAGAAGGACGACTTCCGGCACCGGCTCGCGCTCACGCTCGACGACCCGGCCCGGGAGTGGCCGGCGATCGATCCCGAGGGCTGGGTTCGCGAGCGGCGCTACAACGAGCGCGATCCGGCCGAGGCACTCGCCGGCTTCCGGCACGAGAGGGCGGCCTCGCTGGCCTGGCTCCGGGGCCTCGACGAGCCGGTCTGGGACTCGGCGCACGAGCATCCGGCCCTCGGCGTCCTGCGCGCGGGTGACCTCCTGGCCGCCTGGACGGCGCACGATCTCCTCCACATCCGCCAGCTCTCCAACCTCCGGATCGACTATCTGAGCATCGAGGCGGCGCCGTACTCGACGCGCTACGCGATTCCTTGAAGGCGCGATTCTCGCCGTTAGCTGCGAGTACGCCGAACCCGGACAGCGGCCACCGCCTGCGGCGTCTCGCCCCGCGGCAGGGCCGCGGCCATCTTGCGGATGCCGCGCTCCCAGGTGCGCTGGGAAGTCCACTTGCGGACGTCGGCGTGCTCGCGCTCGAGCCCGGGGGCGGTGAGCAGCGCCGCCAGGTCGTCGCGCCGGCGGCCTCGGGCGTCGATCGCGACGACCTCGAAGTCCGCTCCGCGCTGATAGAGGGCCAGCAGGACGAAGGCATCCTGGTCGCCGGCCACCTGGGCGAGCGCCACCCGTCCTCGCGGGCCCTCTTCGAGCTCGGCGAGGATGCCCTCCACCAGCGGATGGCCGGAGGCGAAGAAGTCGATGGTCTCGCGCTCGACACCGGTGGCGCGATCGAAGGTGCCGAGATAGCGCGAGCCCTCGGGGACTCCGGGCAGATGGTCCACCAGGGCCTGGGCGCCGTGCTCGATCAGCCAGGCGCGTTGGGATCGGCCGTCTTCTATGGGTCGCGCCGCGCCCTGCTCGTCGACCTCGAAGCCGAAGCGCGCCGCCGCCCGCAGCACGACGTCCTCGTTGAGCTCCTCGAGCTCGGGCGGCACCCGGTCCAGGATGCCCGGCGTCATCTCGGCGCGGTAGGGCTCGCGCAGCAGCTCGTGATAGGCGGCCTCGCGCACCCGCAGGTTGGCCTCCCGGGCCTCGTCGAGAACGGCGTCGAAGGTGGCCGGGTCGATCTCTTCGGCGTCCCCGAGCGCCACCCGCTCGACCTCGTGGGCGACGTGGCGGAGCTCGCGCTCGAGCCCGCCCAGGGGCTCTTTGAACAGGCCGATCTTCTCGTAGAGGCGGACGATCGCCCGGCCGAGGCCACCGGGTGGACGGAAGTACACGACCTCGGTGGGCAGCGTGCGGCCGATGCGGTCGAGGCGGCCGATGCGCTGCTCGACCACCGCCGGGTTCCACGGCAGGTCGAAGAGCACCAGCCGGTGGCAGAACTCGAAGTTGCGGCCCTCGCCGCCGCACTCGGTGGTGATCAGCAGTGACGGACCATCGGCCAGGCGGAACTGGGCGACCTCGATGTCACGGCGCTTGACTGACAGCTCTTCGTGAAAGATGGCAACGCGCGGCAGGCCGCGGCCTTCGAGCGCGGCTTTGAGATGATCCAGACTCTCGCGGTGAGCGACGAAGATCAGGCTCTTCTGCCGCTCCTCGGCCCAGCGGCGGGCGGCGTCGATCAGCCAGGCGACTCTCGGATCGGCGTCGCGCGCCTGCTCGGCCAGCGCCGCCGTGTCCGCGTCCACTCTGTTCGTGTCAGACCCCTCGATCAGCGGCAGCAGGGCGGCCGGCGACGCCAGGGCACGAAACACGCGGTCGGCCTTGCGCCACGGCGCCGCCAGCCCGGCGGAAGAACGCGCCCGCTCAGCCTGTTCGAGCCGAGCGAGTAGCGCCCAGCCGTCGGCCGCATCGGCGACGTCCGCCGGCGCCGGAAGGCGCGGCGGCAGGCCGCCGACGTCGACGCGGCGGGTGGCGCTGGCGCAGGCGGGAAGCGGCAGGCGGCGGGCCAGGCGCTCCTCGAAGGAGTCCTCCGGCAGCTCCTCAGGCCGCAGCAGCTGGAGCAGACGGAAGAAGCCGTGGGCGTCGTCCTCGAGCGGCGTGGCGGTGAGCAGCAGGACGCTCCTGCCCAGGGCCGCGATCGGCTCGACGGCGCGGTAGGCGGCGTTGCCCGGATGGCGCGGCCGTCGCCTCAGGTGGTGCGCCTCGTCGACCACCAGCAGGTCGATGCCCGCTTCCACCGCCTGCTCTGTGAGCCGCCGCCGGGCGACCAGCTCGTCGAGCCCGATGATCGCCCGGCGATAGACTTCGAAGGGGTTGAAGCCTTTGCCGTACTCGCGCTCGACGTCCGCCAGGCGTTTCTCGTCGAGCAGCACGAAAACCTGGTGGTGCTTGCGCCACAGCTCCCCGAGCCACTGCACGGTGAGGGCGTCGGGCGCCACCACCAGGGTGCTCTCGGCCCGCCCGGTGTGGATCAGCCGGTTCATGATCAGGCAAGCCTCGACGGTCTTGCCCAGGCCGACCTCGTCGGCCAGCAGCCAGCGTACCGGGGCCGCTTTGCCGTCCGTGTCGCGCGTCTGCGTCTCTGGCGGCTGCGCCGGCTGCCGGCAGGCGCGTTCGGCCACGTA
This sequence comes from bacterium, assembly GCA_024226315.1. Lineage (GTDB taxonomy): Bacteria > Acidobacteriota > Thermoanaerobaculia > Multivoradales > J023 > JAAELT01. Next base: position 3,347 of record JAAELT010000429.1, read on the forward strand.
GAGCTGGTGGGGAAAGAGCCGAATCCGGCCGCCGAGAAACGACCCGAGGCCGTCGGCCCGGCGCAGCCGCTGCAGGCGCAGACCGTCGAGCCGGTTGGCGAAGTCCTCCCAGGCGCCGACCTCGCCGCGCGCCAGCAGGTCGATCGGCGAGACGTCTTCGGTCAGCGGCCACACTTCGTCGGCCGCCAGCTCGCGGCCGTCGGCCAGCCGCAGGCTGCCGTCTCCCAGAACCTTTTCGACGGCGACGGTCTCGCCCGTGGCCTCCACGCGCACCCGGCTGCCGGCGCGGAGCTCGAGCGGCGCCAGGGCGCCGGTGTCGGCGGCGAAGCCCAGCACTTCGCCGGTGCGCGGGAACTGCACCAGCACCTGGCGCCGGGTCGCCGTGACCACCCGGCCCGGACCCAGATCCGGGTTGAATCGATGTTTCAAGCGATCGCCGGGTTCCCACATCTTCGAGCTCCGGCGGTGGAGCTTACTCGACCCGTGGCACGATGTCCCGGTAAGCTCGGAGCACCACCGTGATGCGACGAAAGAAGGATCCGATCGAGACCGCGCTCGCCGAGCTTTCGGCTCTGCGCCGAGAGGCCGATTCAGAGGTCGTCGCGGCCCGTCTGCGCGAGGCTCTCGCGAGCCGGCACAACCTGGTGGTGGCGCGGGCGGCGAAGCTGGTGGGGGAGCTCGGCGCCGGTGAGCTCGAGGCCGAGCTGATCGCGGCTTTCGAGCGCCTCATGACCGACCCGGCCAAGCTCGATAGCGGCGGGCACGGCCTGCGCGCCATCGTCATCGCCCTCCTGAAGCTCGAGATCGACGCGCCGCGGGTCTTCGAACGGGGCATCCGCCACGTGCAGCCGGAGCCGGCCTACGGCGGCCCGGTGGACGTCGCGGTGGAGCTGCGCGCCAACAGTGCCATCGGTCTCTCGGCCTGCGGTGGACCCGATACCGTGGTCGACCTCGTGCCGCTCCTGGTCGACAAAGCGGAGATGGTGCGGATCGCGGCGGCGCGCGCCATCGGCGCCTGCGGCCGCCTCGACGCCGAGCCCGTGCTGCGCCTCAAGCTCCTGGTGGGCGACGACGAGCCGGAGGTGATCGTCGAATGCCTCGCCGGGCTCCTGCGCCTGGCCCCCGAGCGCTCACTCGATCTCGCCGAGACCCAACTGCGAGACACCGACCCGGCCCGGCGTCAGGCCGCGGTCCTGGCCCTCGGCGAGTCACGCCTCGAAGCGGGAGCGGAGCTGCTGATCCATCACTGGCCGCGTGAGATCGACCACGAGATCCGCCGCCTCATGCCGCTGGCGCTGGTCACGTCGCGGCGGGAAGTTGCCTTCGACTTTCTCTTCGGGCTGGTGGCCGGATCCCACCTCGGCGACGCCGTGGAGGCGATCGATGCTCTCGCCGTGCTGGTCGCCGATCCCAAGATTGAAAAACGGCTACGCGCGTCGATCGCCCAGAGCAGGTACCGCTCAGACCTGGAGCAACACCTGCGGAAAGCCCTCACACAGTCATAGAGGAGTCATCGAGGCCGCGTGCTCGCGAGCTGCTAGGATACGGCCCGAACAACGACCACGAAAGCACGGTTCAGAGGGTAGATGAGCGGGGTCATCACAGACATCCTGCGGCGCTACGGCGACGATCCCGAACAGCTCGGGCGGCGGCTGATGCCGCAGGTCTACGATGTGCTGCTCGGCATGGCCCGCGGCCAGATGGCGGGCGAGCGCCGGCGCATCACCTTGCAGCCCACCGCCCTGGTCCACGAGGCCTATCTCCGTCTGGCCGGCAACCGCTCGTGGCAGAACCGACGGCATTTCTTCGGTGCCTGCGGCGAGGCCATGCGGCGAGTCCTGATCGAGGCCGCCCGCCGGCGTGGCCGGGTCAAACGCGGCGGCGAACGGCAGCCCGTGACGCCCGGCGGGCTGGCACAGCCCGGCGGCACTCCCGACGAAGAGCTGCTGGCGCTGGACGAGGCCCTGGTCGACCTCGAAGCGCTGGCGCCGCGCAAGGCCCTGGTGGTGAAGCTGCGCTACTTTGCGGGTCTGTCGATCGACGAGACCGCGGCGGCCCTCGAGGTGTCGCCGGCGACGGTGAAGCTCGATTGGAGCTTTGCCAAGGCCTGGCTTCATCGGCGGCTAGGCCGGTCTGTCAGTGCCGGTTGTGGGGATCGCCGGTGAGCACTCGGCCAGGGGTCGAGAAGATCTTCGCCCGAGCGCTCCGTCAGCCGACCACCCGGCGGCGGCGGGCGTTCGTTCGTGAGTGCGCCGGCCCGAACCAGGAGCTGGCTGAAGAAGCGCTGTCGCTGCTGGACCACCTCAAGGCGGCCGAGACCTTTCTCGAGGTGCCCCTCGCCGAGAGCCGGGGGTTCGCCGGCAATGGCGCGCGGGCGGCGCTGGGAGCGGGGCCCGAGGTCGGCGATTCGATCGGCCCCTACCGGATCGAGGCGGTCCTGGGTGAGGGCGGCATGGGGGTGGTCTACCTCGCTCACCAGCGCACTCCGGTGGATCGCCGGGTGGCGCTCAAGGTGCTCAAGCCCGGTATGGACAGCCGAGAGGTGGTGGCCCGCTTCGAGCAGGAACGCCAGGCATTGGCGATCATGGGGCACCCGGGGATCGCCGCGGTATTCGACGCCGGCGTGACCGAGACCGGGCGCCCCTACTTCGCCATGGAGCAGGTCGACGGGCTGCCGATCACCAGCTACTGCAACCATCACCGGCTCGATCCGCGGGCCCGCGTCCGGCTTTTCGCCAAGGTCTGCGGGGCGGTGCAGCACGCGCACGAGAAGGGCATCATCCACCGCGACTTGAAGCCGTCCAACATCCTGGTGCCCGAGGCCGACGACCCGCAGCCCAAGGTGATCGATTTCGGGATCGCCAAGGCGCTCGATCAGCCGCTGACCGAGAAGACGCTGCATACCTGCCTCGGCACGCTGATGGGCACGCCGGCCTACATGAGTCCCGAGCAGGCCGATCTGTGGAGCCCTCATGTCGACACCCGGTCCGACATCTACTCACTTGGCGTCGTGCTGTTCGAGCTGCTCTGCGGAGATCTGCCGTACGAAGAGATCGCGACTCGGCCCGGCGTGGCGTCACAGAGGTGGACCCAGCCGGTCGGCGGGCCACCAGCTCCCAGCAGACGCCTGCAAGAGGCCGGCGCAGGCGGTATCGAGGTCGCGGCCGGGCCTGGCGCTAGCCGGCGCCAGCTCGCCCAGGCACTCCGCGGCGACCTCGACGCAATCGTTCAGACCGCCCTCGCGGGCGACCGCGAACAGCGCTATTCGTCGGTCTCGGAGCTGCTCGCCGATCTCGAGCGTCATCTGCGCGGCGACGTCGTGCTGGCGCGCGGACCGAGCGTCGGTTACCGCCTACGGTGCCTGGTCAGGCGTCACCGGGCTTTCTTCGGCGGCATCGCGGCGGTTTTCCTGGCGCTGATCCTCGGTCTGGTTGTCAGCACCCACTTCTACGTCGAGAGCCAGACGCAGCGCAGTGAAGTGCTGCGCCTGTCGGACCGCGAGCTCGTCGTCCGAGTCCTCCGCGAAGCAGATCAGATCTGGCCCGCTGATCCCGAGAACATCGAACGCATGGAACGCTGGTTGACCGGTGACTCGAGACGGCTGGCGAAACGGGCTCCGCAATACCAGCGGGAGCTCGCGGAGCTGCGCTCCCGGGGTGGCGAGACCGTTCGCCTGGTGGATCTCGACGCGTCGGGCCGTCCGGTCGCGCACGAGGAGTTCGCCGACGTCGAAACCCAGTTCCGCTACCAGCTGCTCTCCGAGCTGGTGCAGCAGCTCGAGCACCTGTCGCGTCCTGAAACAGGCCAGATCGCCCGCATGCACGAGCGCCTGGCGTTCGCCCGCGGCATCCGTCGGCAGACTCTCGAAGAACCTCGCGAGCTGTGGGAGGGCGCCATCGCGTCGATCGCCGACCGCGAGCAGAGCCCTGCCTACGGTGGGCTCCGGATCGCACCACAGCTCGGCCTGGTGCCGATCGGGCCCGATCCGAACAGTGGCCTGTGGGAGTTCGCCCACCTGCGAACCGGCGAGATCCCGCGCCGCGGCGGCGATGGGCGCCTGCGGATCGACGGCGGCACCGGTCTGGTGTTCGTGTTGATGCCGCCGGGGACCTTTCGCATGGGCGCGGAGGAGCCGCCGGAAGACGATCCCGACGTCACCGGCCCCAATCTCGACCGCTGGGCGCGCAGCCACGAGAAACCGGTGCACGAGGTGACCCTCGGCGATCCGTTCTTCCTCTCCAAGTACGAGATGACCCAGGGGCAGTGGTTGCGGGTCAATCACGACAATCCCAGCGCCCGTCCCGCTGGCGAGGTGGTGGACGGGCGGCGCCACACGCTGCGGCATCCGGTCGAGAAGGTCACCTGGTGGGCGGCCGACAAGACCATGCAGCGGCTCGGGCTGACCCTACCCACCGAAGCACAGTGGGAATATGCGGCGCGTGCCGGCACCAGCAGCGTGTGGTGGGCCGGCGACCACATCGAGGACGTCCGTGGGATCGGCAATATCGGGGATCAGCGCTACTACCGGACCGGCCGGATCGAGCGGGACCGTGCCGCTCCCTGGGACGACGGCTACCAGCACAGCGCCCCGGTGGGCATCTACCGGGCCAATCCGTTCGGCCTCCACGACACCGTCGGCAACGTGTGGGAATGGTGCCGGGATTACGGTTCCTTCAGCGTGCCGGTGCGCGCGACCGACGGACTCCGCCTGGTGCCACCCGAGATCGCCGCCGCCATGCCGGAGCAGCTGCGCGTCTTCCGGGGCGGCGGCTACGACCGGGTGGGTGCCAGCCGCACAGCCGCCCGCTATCAGCTCCATCTGAGCAAGGAGTTCGACATCGGCCTGCGGCCGGCAAGAGCCGTAGCGAAGAAAGATTAGCCATTTCGCTCTCGTTTGGCGCATAGACCTCCGAAACCGGTCCAAAGGGGCGGCAGACGGCCGTCCCGTGACCCTTGCCTGAAGGAGGCTCGCCCATGAAGAAGTGGTGGAATGCATCGATGTTCGCGGTTTTCTCGTGCCTGATGGTGGTCGCCGCGGCGGCGGCACCCGATGAAGCGGTAGTGGATGACGCGGCGGTCGAGGCCGCGGTACCGGAGCTCGCGCCGGCACAGGCCCCGGAGGCGATCACGGCTCGAGCGGAGACCGCGGCGGCGGTCCCCAGGCTGGGGCTGGAGCAGACGGCCGGGCTGGAGGTCGAGGCGGCGGCCTACAATTCGACAAGAGTCGTCTGCACGTTCCTCTGCAACGATGGCATCGGTTTTCTCTACAACTGTCCCGACTCGATGGGGACCTGCTGCGCACAGGCTCAGCCGGCCTGTGAGGACCACGAGGGCCTCGAAAGCGGGATCTGCAGGAGGGGTCGTCTCGGCCTGCCCTGCACCCCGCTCTGATCCGACCCGGCTACGGGTGTGGCGGCCCGGGGGCTCGCCCGGCCACGGCCGCCACACCTCTGTGCGTCAGCGCGTCAGCGCGTCAGCACAGCCTCGAACGGCCCGCCAGGGTGGGATTTCGTCCCTGACCTGCCACTTGGCCGCAACTAGCGAGCCGGTCCTCCGTAGGCGAAGGTATCGATTGACGACGCCATGGCGAGGACCACCCGATGAGATTTGTGCAAGACGTTCGACAAGCCGTCCGCTTGATGGTGAAGAACCGTGGCTTCACCGCCGTGGCGCTGACCGTGCTGGCATTGGGCATCGGCGCGAACAGTGCGCTGTTCAGCGTCCTGAGCTCGGTGCTGCTGAAACCGCTGCCCTACCTCGAGCCGGATCGCCTCGTGCAACTGGGGCGCCAGCTCCCGATGGGACGCTCCAATGCGGTCTCGATCAACCAGTTCCTCTACTGGCGCGACCATCAGCGCTCGTTCAGCGGCATGGCCAC
>JAAELT010000430.1 GCA_024226315.1 bacterium
AGGCGCGCGTGGGCGAGGGGGTTTGCAACGGGAGATGCAGACGAGCGAGAGATGTTGGTGCGTATGCAGCAGGGTATGATCAGTTCCGCGCTCTGTGCAAACAGTTCGGTAACAGTCAGTAACTAATGCGTAAAGGAACGCCCCAAGTGGCCAAAAGTGCTTCCAAAGTGAGCAAAAGTGGCTCCAGGTGGGCCCATTTTCGTCTATGTGGGCTCACTTTTGACGCCGGCTGGGCCATTTTTGGCCTCTCTTGGCGCATTTTTGCACACTTTTAACGACTTTTTCTGTGTTCTTGTGCAATATTCGTGGTTTTTAAGGCAGTTTGCTTGATTTTTCTGGGATTTTCATTAATTTCCAGAGAAAATGCGCAATTGATCACGAAAACGTCATAAAAAGGCGTAAAAATGCGTAGAGGAACGCCCCAAGTGGCCAAAAGTGCTTCCAAAGTGGGCAAAAGTGGCTCCAGGTGGGCACATTTTGGTCCATCCGGGCTCACTTTTGACGCCGGCTGGGCCATTTTTGGCCTCCCCTGGCGCATTTTTACCCACTTTTAAGGACTTTTTATGTGTTTTTGTGCAATATTCATGAATTTTAAGGCAATTCGCTTGTTTTTCTGGGATTTCCACAATTTTTCAGAAAAAACGCACAATTGTTCACGAAAACCTCATAAAGATGCGTAAAATTGCGTAAAGGAACGCACCAAGTGGCCAAAAGTGCTGC
>JAAELT010000431.1 GCA_024226315.1 bacterium
CAGGATCGTTACTATTGTGATGCAGATCTATATAAGAGTTGCTATTTTGAACGTCAGTTTTGTAATCTTACTGTTGGTACTTACGCACTGTTTACATTATGTGATATGTATCTAAAGTGTATCATCACAGCTGTATATTGTGCATTGATATACTCTTTTTGTTTTCTTTGCTGTATGATGTTGTGTTAAGGCTTGGCCAAACTGGCAACATTGTTGGCCAACATTTCAAATTTCATGTTGCTTGATTTTTTCATGTTTTCCAGCGAGGTGGCCAAATTGGGCATTGTTGTTGAGCAACAAATTTGATACATGAAAAATTCATGTTGCTGTCGTTGCCTTCATTTGTCGAATTCAGCTGTTGTTTACAAAATATGGTGGGCAGAAACGAAGCTGCAGCTTTCCTTTTGTTGCTAGAAGCTTAGATGACGATAGAAAATCGAATAAAGGTTCAAAAATTGGGCCATGGTTTCGATTGAGTTGAATTGTTGGCCAACATGGTGGCCAAACTGAGCAACATTCCGTCGACAACAAAATGTTGCCGGAAAATGTTTGCGCAAGTTGAAACATGCCAGCAACAAATTTTGACCTGAATTTGTTGGCCAACATGGTGGCCAAACTAGGCAACATTTGCGAAACATGCATGAAATTTGTGTTGGCCAACAGTGTTGCGAGTTTTGCTAAGAGTTAAGGATTCGAATTCCAACATACTATGTAAGGCCACGTATTAAAATTACAGAAAAGCCGGAGAGCAGAAAGTGCTTGAAAGACACATGTTAACTTC
>JAAELT010000432.1 GCA_024226315.1 bacterium
CACGGGACTACCGATCGGCTTGGGTTGCGCCCTTCCAGGGCGCGGGGACGATCGGAGCGCAACCCGGGGCTCGCGCCTTGTCGCTGCGCTCCTCGACGCGGCCCCGGGCTTTACGCTTGCGCCCCTCCAGGGCACAGACCCCGCCCTACCAATACGAGGGTCAGGCTAAGATGGGAACTCAGGACGTGGCAAAAGACACCAGTCACCTAGCGGCTGCGGTCACGATCTCATTGACGGCGCAGTCATAGCCGGGAGCCAGTTCCAGGTATTCGCGGTACTTCAGTCTGACGCTTGGCTGAGCGAAGAAAACCGAGGCGAGAAGGACTGAGCGCAAGGCGCGCGGCTGAACCACCAGGTGATCACCGCCCTGCTCATCAGACAGGACACCTGCCGCGGTCAGCGACGCGAGACGCTCCGATATCTCAAGTATGTTGAAGCCCAGTCTTTCCCCGACTTGTTGCACCGACATTCCACATTGGCCCCCAAGGCTGACAATCGCGAGCAATAGCGTCTCGTCGCGCCCTACAAGTCGCCGAACGCTCCTCAGGGTGTCTCGCGCGAGAGCCTCACCACGGAGCACCGAAAGCCAATCACCCTCGAGCCAGAATGCGGCCAGGGTCGATGCCAGACCCGGCTTGTTGGACGCCTGATCCACGAGCTCCCGCAGATCTTCGACGGAAGCCTTGACGCCGAGCTCCTCGAAAATCTGCTGGATCTGTCGACGCGGCAACGGCTCGAGTTTAAGGATCCGGGCCTCCGGTACGTTCAAAGCCGCAACTACCCAATAGGTGGCCGATTCTCGCCACCGGAATCACCAGGCCCGACACGACCTCGAGCGGTTCTGCCGCAGCCGCGATCTCGACCTCGATCCCCGAAGAGGAGAACAGGAGGTCGACGAGGATCTTCGGCCTCACGACCCCGGGAGAGAGCAGCCTCACCGTCGAAATCCGCCCGGAGACATGCTCCAGGACGGAGTGGAGCTGATAGCTCCTGGCCTGGAGATCCAGGATCGCTCTTTCCGTCTCATGATCTCCCGCGACAGAGATCACGACATCGACGTCGCCCGTGGTTCTCGGCTCCGCGAGAGCCGAGACGGCCAGACCGCCGATCAAGGCCCAGCGCAGTCTGAGTGCTTCCAGGTGGGACGCCAGTTGGATCAGCGCGCCTTCAACGGGGCCGATCTCCATTTCTCCAGTCTCCGGAGTGCTGGTCGGCCTGGCCCGTCTCCCTGCTCCGCCCCAGGTCGGGTCAGTCTCCATTCATCCATCAGTTCGTCGATCTCCTCTGTTCCGAGACCGGGATGGCGGCGGCGGAGGCTCTGGCGTTTCATGGCCTCGGCGGTCTGACAGAGGTCGAAGGTGAGCCGCATTCGCTCAAGCACCTGGAGATTCTGTTCCTTGGGCCGCATACGTCGAGTCTATCGCGTTTTGCCGCTTGCGAGCTCTTCCAGGGCGTCGGCCGCGGCGCGCGCCCCGCCTGCCTGCCGGAAGCCCTCGGCCACGCGCTCGGCCCCGGGGCGGCGGCGGCGCGCCTCCTCCACCGCCGAGCGCAGCCGCTCCGGGGTCAGCTTTGCCGGCAGCAGGCTGACGCCGCTGCCCGAGCGCTCGAGGCGAGCCGCCACGTCACGCTGGTCGCGGCCGAAGGGGACGGCAACCACCGGCACGCCCGAGGCGAGCGCCTTGCCCGTGGTGCCCATTCCGCCGTGGCAGATGGCGCAGGCCGTGTGCGGCATCACCTTCGAATGCGGCAGGAATCGCTCCACGCGGGCGTTGGCGGGAACGTCTTCCGGCAGCTCGCCCGACGGCATGGTCGCGACCACCCGCACGGGTTGATCGGCGAAGGCGTCGAAGGCCGTGCGCACCAGCTTCTCGTCCTGCTGGTAGAGACTGGAGGTCACCACCAGGATCAGCGGGCGATCGTCCTCCTCGGCGAACCAGGCGGGCAGCTCCCCCTCGGGCTCCCAGACGCTCGCCCCGATCAGCCGCGCCGCGGGGCTCCAGTTGTCGCGCGCGTCCTCGAACGGCTCGGCTGTGAAGCCGAGGACCATGGGCCCGCCGAGCACCAGCCTCAAGGGATCCTCCAGGGGCTCGAGGCCACGATCGGCCCGGGCGCGGTTGACCGGCGGCAGCGACTGGCCCAGGATCCGTCGCAGCACCGCCAGCAGCAGGCGGTCGCGGAGCCGGGCGAGCGGTCCGCGCGCCGGCGCCAGGCCGAGGCCACCCGGCCACGGCGGGTCGGTGGGGATGAACACCGGGCTGGCCGCGATGTCGGCCCAGGGCAGACCGGCGGCCTCCGCGGCGATCTTGGCGCCGGTCGCCATCGGGTCGAGGACCAGCGCGTCCGGGCGATGCTCTTCGATGATCCGCGCCAGGTCGTCCGCGGTGGGCTCGAGCTGGCGCTGCATGATCCGGCTGTTGCGTTTGAAGCCCTTGAACGGGTTCTTCTCCCGCCAGTCCTCCAGCTTCAGCTCGGTCTCCTCCACCGCCGCCCGTACCGGGATGCCGGCCTTCTCCGGCCCCGCCAACTCCGAGGCGCCGGTGGCCAGCAGCACCTCGTGGCCACGGGCTTTCAGCTCGAGCAACGTTGGGATGATCGGATAGATGTGCCCCTTGTACGCCAGGGTGTAGGCGATGAACCGGCTCACCGCCCAACTCTACGCGATCCTCCGCCGAAGGGCGGGCCGATCAACCCACGATGCCGAGATCCGTCGGCTCGTAGGAGGGATCGGAGAACACCGAGCGGAAGTCGGGGTTGTCCAGGCGCCGGGTGAGGATCTCGGTGAGCACGTCGCGGTAGTCGGTGGTGATCTGGAGGTCCTGGCCCTCGTAGAGCAGCTCGGGCGCCAGACCCGGCCACTCGGCGATCACGCGGCCGCCGTTGACGGCGCCGCCGAGCACCAGCATGGCGCCGCCGTAGCCGTGGTCGGTGCCGGCCGAGCCGTTCTCGATGGCGTTGCGCCCGAACTCGGACATCGCCGTGACGATGACGTTCTCGTGATCGTCGGTGAAGAGATCCTCGTGGAAGGCCGCGAGCCCCGCGGCCAGGTCGGCCATGAGCAGCGACATCTGGCCCTGGGTCGGTCCCTGGAGCTCGTGGGTGTCCCAGCCGCCGAGGTCGATCGAAACCGCCTCGACCCCGACGTCGGCCTTGATTGGCGCCGCGGTCGAGCGCAGCGCGGTGCCGAATTCCCCTTCCGGATATTCGGCACCGCCCGCCGGCTGGTAGCTGGCGAAGTCGATCTGCTCGAGAAGCTCGATGGTACCGAAGGTGTTGCGGGCCGAGCTGCCCAGCGGATCGGGGACAATGGCATACATCGCCTCGAGTGCCTCACGGCGCTGGTCGAAAGTACCGGGATCGCCAGCCAGGCCGAACGTCTCGAGGTCACCGATGGGCAGCGTCTTGGGGCCGCCGACCAGAGTTCGCGGCAGGCCGGCGCCGATGCCGACGGCGCGCAGGAAGCCCTGCTCCATCGTCGGCGCGGTGGCCTGCAGGTGACGGCCCAGCCAGCCGCTGATCAGGGTCGCCGGCGGATCGTCCATACCCACCTCCATCATGTGCATGGCGTCGAAATGGGAGCGGGTGGTATCCGGCAGACCGCAGGCATGGACGATGGCCAGCGCGCCGTCCTGGTAGACCTCCATCAGCGGCTGCAGCGCCGGCGGCAGGCCGAAGAAGCCGTCGAGGTCGATGGCGCGTAGGGCGGCGCTCGAGTCGGGACGCGGGATCGCCAGACCGGGGCGTAGCTGATAGTAGTCGTCCTCGCCGTGGGGCACGCACAGGGTCAGCGAGTCGGCCCCTCCGCGCAGGAAGAGCGAGACCAGCACGTCGCGCGAGCTCGACGCCTCGTCCGCCAGCACCACCCGCGGCAGCCAGCCCGGCACCATGGCGAAGGCGGCGGCGCTTGCCGAGAGGCCCAGGAAATTGCGCCGGGAGAGGCGGCTGTATTCGTTGCAACCCTTGCAGTCGTCGTGTGAGCTCATGGTCGTCTCCGGTCGATCAGTAGTCCGGCACCGATCTGATCTCGGCCTTGAGCGTTCGTCCCTCCACCAGCTCCATCACGTACCAGCAGCCATCCTCGGCCTCCACCCAATCGTAGATCTGGACGATCGCCGGATGGTTGAGGCGGGCGATGGCGCGGGCTTCCCGGCGCAAGCGCTCGAGTGCCAGGGCCGCCTTCACCTGGTCCTTCAACACGTGCTTCAGCGCCACCGGCCGCTGCAGGCGTTCGTCGAAGCCCCTGTAGACCTCGCCCATGCCACCGCGGCCGAGCCGCTCCTCGACCCGGTACGCCCCGACCTTCACCGGGCTCGCGATGTCGGACTCCGACCCCATCCGTGGAGTCTAGCAGCGCGTCCGAGGGCGCTACATGGTAACCTCCACTCTCGATGTCTACCGCTCTCGAAGCCGGGAAGGCCGACCCGGAACCGACCGATCCAGCGATCGGCGCCGACGAATCGGTGCCGCTCACCTCACTGCGATCGGGTGACCGAGGCCGGCTCCACACCACCAGGCTGGTGGTCGACGATCGCGAGGTGCTGCACGCTCTCGGTCTCGCCGAACGCTGTCGTTTCCGGGTCTGCAAAGCGGGTGATCCCTGGATCCTGCAGGTCCGCGGCACGCGCGTCGGCATGTCGGCGATTGTGGCCGGCCGCATCCTGGTGATACCCGAGCCACGGCGCGAGCGATGAGCGTCGCAGCCTTCCCCTCGACGGACCAGGCCGAATCACCTGAGGCCTCGTCTGGAAGACCGCCAGCGATGCCTCGCGTGGCGCTGGCCGGCAATCCCAACACCGGCAAGACCACACTGTTCAACCAGCTCTGCGGCCTGCGCGCCAAGACCGCCAATTTCCCCGGCACCACGACCGGCTCGCGCATCGGTCGCTGCGACCTGGACGGCGGCGGATCTCAGACGGCGGAAATCGTCGATCTACCGGGTACCTACCGTGTACATCTCGACCTTCCGGAAGCGCGGATCAACCGCGACGTGCTCGGCGGTGAAGGCCTCTATCGTCAGCCCGACGCCGTGGTGATCGTGGTGGACGCGGCCAACCTGAGCCGTAACCTCTGCCTGGTGGGCGAGATCCTGGGCTCGGGCCTGCCGACAGTGGTGGCGCTCAACATGGTGGACATCGCGCGCCGGCGAGGGCTGTCCCTCGACGCCGGGCGCCTCGCCGAACGGCTGGGGTGCTCGGTCGTGCCGATCGTGGCGCGTCGCGGCCGCGGCCTTACTGATCTGCGCGCCGCGATCTCGACCGCTCTGACCGGAGGACCGCGGTTCGCCGCGGAAGCCGCGCAGCGCCTGGCCCTGCCCGATGGTGCCGACTCCTCGGCGCTCATCACCTGGGCCGATCGAGTGGTGGAAGAGAGCGTCGGCGGCGAGGCGGCGATCGGCTCGGCTGCCGACACCCTCACCGAGCGGATCGACCTGGCCTTCACCCATCCGGTGCTCGGGGTGGTGGTCTTCGCCCTGGTGATGGGCGGTCTGTTCTGGACAGTGTTCGAGCTCGCTACCGTGCCGATGGACCTGATCGATCTCATCTTCGGGGTGCTCGGCACCTGGGTGACGGCGGCGATACCGGCCGGCCCGGTACGTGATCTGTTGGCCGACGGCGTGATCAGCGGCATCGCTGGCACGGTGGTTTTTCTGCCGCAGATCTGCCTGCTCTTCTTCTTGATCAGCCTGCTCGAGGACACCGGCTATCTGGCCCGGGCCGCTTTCGTCATGGACCGTCTGCTGTGCCGCTTCGGCCTGCCGGGGCACGCCTTCGTGCCCCTGCTGTCGAGCCACGCCTGTGCGATCCCGGGGATCCTCTCCACCCGCCTGATCCCTGATCGACGCGATCGGTTGGCCACTATCCTGGTGGCGCCGTTCATGAGCTGTTCGGCAAGGCTGCCGGTCTACGTGCTGCTCACCAGCCTGCTGTTCCGCGACCGGCCGCTGCTCGCCGGTCTGGCCTTCATCGGCTGCTACCTACTCGGCGCCGCCGTTGCCTTCGCCAGCGCCTTTCTGGCCCGCCGCACTGTGCTCGAGGGTCGGTCACGGCCGATGGTGCTGGAGCTGCCGTCCTACAAGCTGCCGTCTTTGCGCACCGCCGTCTACGAGGCCGCCCACCAGGGCAGGACGTTCCTGGAGAAGGCCGGCACGGTGATCGTGGGCATCTGTATCGTCATGTGGTGGCTGTCCGCCTATCCGCGCGCCGAGCCGCCGGCGGAAGCTCTGGAGCTGCGCCGCCAGGCCGCCGAGATGGTCGCCTTGTCCCCTCGGTTGGCCGCCGAGAGAGAGTCGGAGGCGGCCTCTCTAGAAGCCAGACACGCACAAGCGAACAGTTTCGCCGGCCGCCTGGGGCGCACGGTTCAGCCGATCTTCGAGCCCCTGGGCTACGACTGGCAGCTCACCGTCGGAGTGTTGACCAGCTTCCTGGCCCGCGAGGTCTTCGTTTCGACCATGGCGGTGCTCTTGACCGGTGAACAGGAGCCGGACCTCGAAGACGACGCGCGTGCCGCCGGCGTCATCGCCAGGATCCGTTCCGCGGTTCGCGACGACGGCACCCCTGTCTTCACCTCCGCGACCGCCGCTTCCCTGCTGGTGTTCTTCGTGCTTGCGATGCAGTGCCTGCCGACCCTGGTGGTCACCCGCCGCGAGACCGGCAGCTGGTATTGGGCCGGGTTGCAGTTGGTCTACATGACCGGAGTGGCCTGGCTGCTGGCCTTCTTCACTTACCACGGGCTGCGACTGGCAGGTCTGTCGTGAAGGCGGTCTCGTGATGTTAGCCTGGGAGATGAGGACCTCGTGATGCCCTGGCTCGACTGGCAGTTCTGGATGGTCACTGCGGCGGCGCTGTGGGGAGCCTGGATCCTGGTGCGTCAGCTGATGCCGGTGTCCGATCCGTCGAGCCCGGCCTGCGCCTCGTGCGCCACCGGCGCTGCCGCCTGTGCAAGGAGACCGCGCCTAGCCGAGACCTCACCGCTGGTCGTGCTCCAGAGCCGCCAGCCGCCGAGCTCCTGACCAAAATCTCCGCTGCTCGCACCAGAAGGCGGTGAAAACGTTGAGAATCTCGATCTCCAGCATATAGAGTCGAGGTCATGAAACCCAACGATCTGGAGGCCGCGATTCGGGCCGGTAATCTCGACAAAATCCGCGAGCTCATCGCCGCCGGCGCCGACGTCTCGACGGCCTTCGCCGACGGCACCACACCGATCCTGCTGGCGGCCCGCGAGGGCGAGGTCACCATCTTGAGAGCGCTGGCCGCCGCCGGTGCCGATCTGACCGACCTGGAGTCGCTCGACTTCCAGGAACGCTTGAAGCTGTTCGCTGACTCGTCGCTCGATCACGAGTCGGCCGACGACCTGCTGAGCACCAGCCAGCTGTCGACCTGGATCCTGCGGGCGCTGGCCGAGAAAATGGATCCGCGTGTAGCGACCCAGATCGCCGACATGGAGGGCCCTCTGTGCCGCGCCGTGCGCACGGGAGACCTCGAGCTGCTCACCGAGTCGATCGCGGCTGGGGCCGATCTCGAGCACCTGCTGCCGGTGACTCGCGACACGGCGCTGACCCTGGCGGTGCAAAAGCGCGAGGAAGAGATGGTCATCGAGCTGGTCCGGGCGGGCGCAAACGTCAACCATGAGGGGTACTCGACACCGCTTTCCTTCGCCCTGCCCGATCTGCGGCTGGCGAAGATCCTGCTCGACGCCGGAGCCGACGTCGACGTCCGCGGCCTGGATCACCAGACACCGCTGCAGCGCGCGGTGCATCGTGCGCTTAGCCCCGATTCGTCGGAGGACTCGCTTCTGCTGGTGCGCTTCTTCCTCGAGGCGGGGGTCCACCCACCCAGCGCGGAGAGTTTCGAAGGCAGCTTGCTGCGGGAGGCCGAGCTGTCCGAGGCCTGGGAGCTCTTTCAGGAGCTGCTGCCGCACTATTCCGACGAGGTCGCCGGCGAGAGCTTCGAAGAGCTCGAGCTCCACCGCTACATGAAGGAAGCCGACGGCGGTCTGAGACATTGGCGCATCGAGCTCCAGTACCATGCCAAGCGTGGTGAGCTGAAGGAGCTCGCCGAGGTGCTGGGACGCCATCCGGAGGCCGGCGCGGAGGACGCCGGCCAGGCGCTGACCACGGCGATCGCCGCCATGGAGCTCGCCGCGGCGCGCATGCTGATCGAGGCCGGCGCCGACGTCGACGCGGTCACCAGCTACGAGCGCCGGCGCGGCTCCTGCCCGCTGGCCAGTGCGGCCGAGTCCTGGCATCGACGCAGCGCCGACGCCATGCGCATGCTGCTCGACGCCGGTGCAGACGTGAACCAGCGCGACAGCAGCGAGCGCAGCGTCCTGATGTACGCCGTGCACCTCGCCTACCGCCACGAGGCGCCCTTGCGCAAGGCCATTCCGATCCTGATCGAGGCCGGCGCCGATCTGAACGCGGAGGACAAGCACGGGCACACCGCCTGGTCGCTGGCCATGGCCCCCGTGATCGAGGCGGAAGAGATCGCGCGCCTGGGAGGCTCCGGCGACACTGGCCCGTCGACTACTGATCTGTTCGACAGTCCCGACCTGAGCGACATCTTCAGCAAGACCGCCAACCAAAAAGACCAGCGCCGGAATCGAGTCGACCGCTGCCGCGAGGTCGTGGCGCTGCTCGAAGCGGCGGGTGCCGAGCCCCACCGGGAGGCCGAGCTGCGCCTGTTGGTGGCTGCCGCGGCCGACCACGGCGAGCGGATCCGAGAGCTGCTCGCGACGGGCGCTGACCCCGACGCCCGCGGCATCGACGGTTTCGCGGCTATCGCCGCCGCCGCCCACAGCGGCCGGCTCGAGCCGGTCGAGCTGCTGATCGAAGCGGGATGCGACGTCAACGCTTCCGCCGTCAACCGGAAGAGCGCGCTCGAGGTGGCCGTGCGCGGCGTCGACGAACCCATGACCCGCGCCCTGGTCGATGCTGGTGCCAACGTCTACATGCTGATCTCGATGTCGCGCGACGCGCTGGTTGCCGCGGAGGCCGCGGGCGGTGCCGATCTGGTCGCCATGCTGCGTGAGCGCCTGCCGCCCGAGCTGGCTCACATCGATCAGGACATCGACGACGAGATCGAGGCCGACGACCTGGCCTGGGATAGCCAGCGCGCCCTGCCGAGGCAGGCTGCGATGGGCGACCTGGCCAAGGTGCGGGAGCTGCTGACGGTCAAGGGCGTCGAGATCGACGACTTCGACGCCTGTCGCCGCACTCCATTGATGGCGGCCGCCGAGGCGGGCCAGCACGAGGTCGTGCGTGAGCTCCTGGCCGGCGGTGCCGACCCCGGTCGCTGCAACGAGATCGTGGGCAGTCCGCGCTCGACGCCCCTGGCCTGTGCCGCGATCAGCTCGTCCGCCGATCGTGATGGCGTGCTGCGCCTGCTGCTCGAAGCTGGTGCCGATCCCGACCAGGTCGGCGCGGACGGTCGGACGGCATTGATGCACGCCGTCGAGCGCGACGTCGGTTTCTTCGGCCGAGTCGGCGCCTTTGCGCTCTCCACCCGTACCCTGATCGATGCGGGTGCCGACCTCGAGATCCGCGATCCGTACGGCCTCACCGCCTGGATGCGGGCCATGAGTCTTGCCACGTCGATCGATCTCGAGGATGTGACGGCCCAGTACGAGACCATCGCCGAGCTGCTGGAGAGCGCCGGCGCGTCGACCGCCGGCAAATCCGAGATCCAGTTGCTGTGGGCGGTGATGGTCGAGGAGGCCGAGGAAGTGCAAAAGCACCTGTCCGCAGGTGCCGATGCGGGCGCCCGCCGCTTCGACGGTGCCACCGGCCTGATCCTGGCGGTGCGCGACCACCGCGTCGACGTCGCCCGCATGTTGATCGAGGCCGGCGCGGACGCACACGCGAAGCAGTGGGTGGACCGCGGGCCAACGGCGATGGATGCCGCGACCAGCGCCGAGGACCGTCGGCTGATCCGCTTGCTGGTCGATGCCGGCATTCCGTCGCCGGACCTCGAGAGCCGGCACCGGCGGACCTGAGGACAGAAGAAAGGCCGATAAAAAGGAAACCGCCATGCACGAATTGGACGATCTCGAGTTTGCCGTCAACACCGAGCCGCGCTGCCCCTGTCTGCTCGTGCTCGACACCTCCTCCTCGATGAACGGTGATCCGATCCGCGAGCTCAACGCCGGGCTGGCGGCATTTCAGGACGACATCAACCAGGACGAGCTGGCCAGGAAACGGGCCGAGATCGCACTGGTCACCTTCGGCGGCACGGTGGAGGTCGCACAGGACTTCGTCACGGTCGAGGGCTTCCAGGCTCCGACCTTGGTCGCCAACGGCAACACGCCCATGGGCGAGGCCGTCCACCGAGGTCTCGACCTGCTGCGCGCTCGCAAGGACGAGTACAAAGCCAACCGGATCAACTACTACCGGCCGTGGATGTTCCTCATCACCGACGGCGTACCGACCGACGAGTGGAAGCAGGCGGCGGCCGACGCGGCCCACGCGGAGGCCAACCGGGAGCTGATCCTGTATGCCATCGGCGTACGCAGCGCGGATTTCCGCGTGCTCGCCGAGTTCTCGCCGGAGCGGGAGCCGCTGCAGCTCAAGGGGCTCAGTTTCCGGGAGTTTTTCCAGTGGCTGTCGCAGAGCCAGAAGCGGGTCTCGAGCTCCAACCCCGGCGACGAAGTCCAGCTCCCGGCGCCCACGGGCTGGGGGACGGCACCGACCTCGACCTGACCGCATGGCCGGATCCGCCGCATCGGCACCGATCGCCAGGAGATGTCTGTGCGCGCGTGAAGCGGGCACTTCGCATCTCGAGACCGGCCTCGAATGCCAGGACGCCGTCGGCGCCCTGGAAGCGCAGGGACGTGTCTTCCTGGCTTTGGCCGACGGCGCCGGCTCCGCTCGCCGTGCCTCGGTGGGTTCGAGCCTGGCCGTGGCCTCGGCGCTCGAGGCCGCGCGCGAGCTCTGGCCCACGCATGGGGATCCAGCGGACGATAGCGCCTGGAGAGAGCGCTTGCTCGGCGTGCTGCGGGCCGCGCGGAGCTCACTCGAGGAGCGCGCGGCAGAACCGGATCCCAGCGACGGGATCGAAGACGAGGTCGCCGATCGCCTGCGGCAGCTGGCCACCACCTTCTTGTTCGCGGCCGTCGACGGCCAGCGGGTGGGGATGATTCACGTCGGCGACGGTTGGGGCGTGATCGAGGAGGCGGACGGCCGCTTCTCGGTGCTGTCGGCGCCGGACCGCTCCGAGTACTTCAACGAGACGGTGTTCCTCACCGGCGAGCGTTACGAAGAGGACGCCAGGATCTCGCTGCGCGATCTGGATGGCGCCGGAGGGGCCGTGCTGACCTCCGACGGGCTGGAAATGGTGCTGATCGATCTCGCCCGGGCAGAGCCCCACCAGCCGGCGTTCACCGGTTTGCTGGCCTTCGCCCGCGACGCCGCGACCTCGGTCGAGGACAAGGCGAAGCGGCTGTCGGCGTTCCTGCGCTCCGAGAGAGTGTGCAAGAAGACCGACGACGACAAGAGCCTGGTGATCGCCGTCTTCGAGCGGCCGGAGAAGCAGGCAGCTGACGTAGAGCCAGAGAGCGCCTGACGTGGAGTTCTTCGATCGCCGAGGCAAAGCGGTCGAGCTCGGCCCGGCGGTCGCCCACGGCGGCGAGGCGGAGGTGTTCCAGCTGACCGGTCGGCCCGGACAGGTCGCCAAGATCTACCGGCCCGGAAAAGCGACCGAACCGCGCCGCAAGAAACTGGCCCGGATGCTGGTCGACCCACCCGTCGATCCCACGGTCAAGATCCGTCATCGCTCGATCGCCTGGCCCGAAGAGCTCCTGGTCGACGCCTCGCACCGGCTCGCGGGCTTCACCATGCCGCGTGTCGACACGCGCATTTTCCGCACCCTGGTGCGTGTCTACCACATCGGCAACTACCCGCCCGAGCTGACCTGGGGCCACCTGGTGCTGGTGGCGCGCAACGTCGCCGCCACCCTCCAGGCTCTGCACGACAAGGGCTACGTTGTCGGCGACCTGAACGAAAGCAACGTGCTGGCGTCGGAGAACTGCCTGGTGACCTTCGTCGACTGCGACTCCATGCAGGTACCCGACCCCGGCGCCGGGAGGGTGCACCGGTGTCTCGTCGGCAGGGCCGACTACACGCCCCCCGAGCACCAGGGCAAGAGCTTCGCGGACTTCGACCGCGAGCCCGCCAGCGATCTGTTCGCCCTGGCGGTGTTGATCTGCCAGCTCCTGCTGCTCGGCCGCCATCCCTTCGCCGGCGGGCCGCATCAAGACCTCGCCCGCAACATCCAGCGCCGGGAATCCTTTCTGCTGCACGGCGGCCGCGGGGCGCCCACCGGCACCCCCCCACTGCGCATCCTGCCCTCCGAGCTGCGCTACCTCTTCACGCGCTGTTTCAAGAAAGGCCATCGGCGCCCGGGCAAGCGCCCCACCGCCGACCAGTGGAAGCTGGCGCTCGACGAGATCTACCACGGCCGCCGCACCTGTCGCGTCAAGCCCCGGCACGTCTACAGTCGTCGATTGCGTTCGTGCCCCTGGTGCGCCTTCGCGCGCGACCACGGCTTCGATCCATTCGGTGTCCTCCCCAAGCCCACTCGCCGAAAGAAGCCCAGGCCGGCGCCGAAGCCCACCCCGGCCCGAGCGCCCGCCGCGGCCCGCAAGAAGCCGGCTCCGGTCAGGACCAAGAAGCCGCGGAAGAAATGGAAAGCGCCGAAGACGTGGTGGAAGATGCCCTGGGCTCGCCGAAAGGGGCGCCCCGCGAACCGTAAGAAGGCGCCACGTCGAGACCGCGCGTTGTCCTGGACGACCCTGGTGCTGGCCGCGCTGGTCGCGCTCGTCGCCACCGCCGCCGTGGTGGCGCTCGGCGTCTGGATCCTGCTCGACTGATCAGCGCCCCAGGGAGGCCCGGTAGACACGCGCCCGCTTCGGCAACCGGGGGCGAGATGCGTCCCTCGGTTGGAACCCCAATGCCGGCCTGACCTGGAGGCTGCGACCGCCGAGCCGGCGGCGGCCGGGGTCCCGAGTCGCCTTGCGCGCACCGCTCGACATGCCGACGAAACCCCGACCCCGGGAGCGCCCGGTATCGACCGCGGTGAGCAGTTGGACCCACTCGACGGCGCCGAACTCGCTGAAGAGATCGGTGACCTCGGCCTCGGTGACGCTCGACGGGAGATTTCCGACGTAGATCCTGTTCGCCATTCCCTACCTCCTGACCGTACCGTTCAAGGCGAGGTCGGCGACCTGGTCGCCGCGCATGGGGGCATCATGCCCCTCGAGTATTAAGGTACGGATGACGAAACGAGAAGGACTTCGACCGAGCGGTCGGTCCTCGAGCGGGCCAGGTCAGTCCGAGTCCTCGATCTCGAAGCTCAGGAGCTCCACCGGCAGGGTACCGCAGGCGCCGGGGACGGTCTCGGTGATGTTCATCTCTTGCAGGCCCAGGCCGGAGTATTCGCAGACCACGCAGGTGTTCTGCCCGCCCGTCAGCGCAAAGCCCGTGAGGGATGGAACTTGGCCGGTGGCCGACGCGGTGCAGGTGCTCTGCGAGGCCACGCAGGGGCCGGTGAAGACGTTGATCGACTGCATGCCCGTGTCGTTCTCGCATAAGATGTCGACGGTGCAGTCGTTCTCGGTAGTGAAGCACACGGCGGAATCCACTCCCTGTTCGGCGCAGGAGCCGCTCATGGTGAAATCGTCGACGGTCACGGGGAAACCCCCGGAGGGAAACGAATCGCTGCCGCCCAGGTCGACGTTCGTACAGTCCTCGGAGGGTTGGGCCTGGGCCGCGCCCGCGAGCAGAGCCAGGACAAAGAAGATGGAGGCCGTCCGTCCGGAAAGTCGCATGAGAGCTCCTTCGTAGGTGTTCGAGGTGAGGACTCCACGGGTCCTGAGCGGGCTGATGTCCGCCGCCAATTTATTCGTCTAGGCAAATATTATACGAAAGCGTGCCGCTCGACCAAACGGGTCACGTCGGGTGGTTTACGACCACCCTGACGTGTCGCCGCTCTCGAAACCATCCTCGAACAGCGGCGCGGCCACGGTGAGGATCTGGTCCGAGGCCAACGGCCCCAGAACGGTTGTCTCGCCGCCGGGCCACTCGACCTCGAGCTGGTCGACGGTGGCGGCGGCGCCCAGCCCGAAGTGGGCCTCGGCCGGATCCTGGGAGACGTAGTTGCTGCCGGCGCGGATCTCGCGCAGCTGGGTGACGCCGCCAGCGGTGACGCGTACCTTGGCCCCGATGCCCTGAGAGTTGGTGCCGGGACCGGAGAGTCGCACGCCGAGAAAGTGCTGGTCGTTGCCGCCGTCGTTGCGGAACAACCTCGGCGCCTGGGAGTTGTTGGCGACGAGGATGTCGACGTCACCGTCGCGCTCCATGTCGAAGCAGACCACTCCGCGGCCCTGGCCGGTGTCGTCGATGCCGCGCGCCACGGACTGCTCGGTGAAGGTGCCGTCGCCGCTGCCGACGTAGAGCCGGGAGGGATCCTCGTGGAACTCCTCGGCGAAGGGATTGGTGAAGCCGTTGACGTGGAAGATGTCGAGGTGGCCGTCGTTGTCGAAGTCGGCGAAGCAGCTGCCCCAGCCCCAGTAGCCGTGGCGCACACCCGCCACGTCGGTGACGTCCGAGAAGGCGCCGCCGCCGTCGTTGCGGTAGAGCCGGTTGCCGGTGATCCCCCAGTTGCCTTCCGGGTCGCCGTCCGGGTCCCAGATGCTGGTGACGAACCAGTCGAGATCGCCGTCATTATCGTAGTCGCCCACCGAGGCGCCCATTCCGTTCTCGTCCGAGATCACCGGTGTCGTCACCGATTCGAAGAAGCTCGCCTGCCGATTCATCAGCACCTGCGAGTTACCGAAGTCGCTCGCCACCAGCAGGTCCGGCCAGCCGTCGTCGTCGACGTCGGTAAAGTTGCCGGTGAAGGTCAGATCGAGGTCATCCATCGGCAGCACCGCGTCACTGACGTCGTCGAACACGCCGTCGCCGCGGTTGCGCCACAGGAATCCGGCCAGGATGTCCGAGTTCCAGAAGGTGAGGAAGAGGTCGAGGTCGCCGTCGAGGTCGTAGTCGCCGGCGCTGGCCGAGAAGGTCTGGATCTGGCTGGCGATCTGTGAGCGGGCGGTGTCGTCCTCGAAGGTTCCGTCGCCCAGGTTGCGGAAGACGGTCAGCGGCGCGTCCTCCACCTCGCCGACGAAGAGGTCGAGCCGTCCGTCGCCGTCGAAGTCGGCGAACAGAGGACCGGAGCCGACCTGACCGGTGAGATCGACGCCCGCCGCCGCTCCCACCTCCTCGAACGTTCCGTCGCCCATGTTCCTGAACAGCAGGTTGGGGCCGATGTCGCCGCGGATGGCGTAGAGATCCACCAAGCCGTCGTTGTCGTAGTCGCCGGCCGCCACTCCGCCGACGATGCCGCGGCGCTCGGTCAGGCCGTCGACGTAGCCGTGCTCGTAGGTCAGGCCGGCGGCGACGGTGACGTCGACGAAGGTCCACTGTGCCGCGGCCGGCATGGCGAGCAGCAGCAGGCAGGTCGAAAGCGCGGTATCGAGGACCGGTCTGGCGAGCAATCTCACATCCGAGATGATACCCGGTCGTGGCCGCGCGGCGACACCGGGAGGGGCACTAACGGGAGAGCCGGCGGCTGCCGGCCCTCCCTCAATGCCGATCAGAGCTCGATTGAAACGCAGGAAACGGGTCCGGGGAGCAGCTCCGCGGGGACGCAGGTCCAGGTGCAGTGCTCGTGGTCGTCGTCGCAGACGCCCTCTTCGAAGGGGTCGTCGCTGTCCGGATTACAGTGGCATGACTCGTAGGGGCAGTAGCCGGGCTGGCAGGCGCCAGGGCCCGCGATCCCAGTGAGGGCGATGCCGGTGCGGAAGTTCGACTCGTTGGGCATGGCGGTGTCAGCGACGCCGTCGCCGTCAGTGTCGACCTGCACCGGGTTGCCTTCTTTGTCGGTGCCCACCAGGTCGGTGTCGCGCCAGTAGGAGTGAGTGCCCGGGAGGAGGTCGACGTGGCGCGTGATCTCCACCGAGGCCAGGTCGCCCTCGCCGGCCGGCGAGAAGGTCATCCGGACGTCGAGCGCAAGAGGCGCCACGTAGGTGCCGCCGGCCTCGTTCAAACGGGTGATCGTCATCTCGGTCATCGGCTGCTCACCGGCGAGCGACACCGAGACGTCGAAGGCCTGATCGCAACCGACGTCGATCGTCTCTTCACCGACCAGCGACAGGGCCAGGAGCTGGATCCGGGTGCTGGCATTACCGTCGATGTCGAAGGTGGTGTCGTCGAGTCGCTGAACGATGGTGTCCGCGCCGCCCAGGACTCCGGCCGGCTTGGTGACGAGGGGCTCTCCTCGCAGGTTGATCTTGCCGTCATAGGCCGGCGAGCCGGCGCAGAAGAAGCCGGCGGGCAGCGGGTCGTCACCGAAGCTGGTGAACGTCGAGCCGGCGCTGGCGGTCTGCCACAGGTCGGCGCCGTTCAGGACCACGTCGTCGGCGACGGCGGGCACGGTGACGAGGGCGAAGAGGGCGAGGCACCATCCGAGGCGGGCAATCCATCGGTTCCCAGCGATCATCTTCTCTCCTATTCCGGGGTCAGGTCCCGCTCGTGGTACAGCCATTCGGGGGACACCCCAAATTGTGGTTCGGCCCATCGATCGCCGGGCGCGATCGAATGGCGACACCCCGGTGCGATGAGCCTTCGACTGCGGAGAGGTTAGATCGAGGCGCCTTTCGCCGACTTCTTCCGTCTTGCTGAATTCAGCCTGGAGTGCCGGCGTCAGCGCCCCGGCCAGCGGACGCCTCTGGCGGCGGGCCCGAGCTGCACTTCGTGGGGCAGGTGGCGACCGTCCACCCACAGCACACGTTGGCTCTCGACCTCCCGGCGCAGGGCGCGGATCGCGGCCTTGACGTCGCCGAGGGACGAGATCTCGGTCACCGGCCCGAGATCCTCCGCCTCGATCATCGGCAGGTCCGGCTTCGGCCGGTAGACCGGATCCTGGACTCTCCACACCACCAGCGGCACCCGCAACCGAGACAGATAGTGCCGCACCGCCGGTAAGCGCCAGCGGCCGCGGTCGATCGGCAGGCTGCCGACCACCAGCACCACGACGCGCGGGTGGTGCCCCGACAGTGCCTGAATCCCGGCCACCGCCACGGAATCGGCGAGCTGCTGCGACTCGACCCGGTCGACCGGCAGGACGGCCTGGGCCAGGATGTCGAACACGCCGCCGTCCCGGAACGAGTACGGAGTCGAGACCGGGAAGACGAGATACGGGTTCTCGGTGTCGATCATCGGCACCGGCGCGACCAGGCGCAGCCTGTCGTGCTGGCGCAGGCCGACTGGGATCGCCAGGCGCCGAGTGGTCCGCGTGCGTACTGGCGCGGACGTGGTGCCGGGGGTGTAGCCAGGGTTGTTGGGATCGGCCCGCTCCCGGCGCCGGCCGCCGGTGCTCCTGACGACGACGTTGGATTGCCGCAGCTCCTCCAGCAGCGCCTGCGCGGCGAGGTCCATGACCACCACCACGTCCACCGCGCCGGCGTCGACCGCACGCACCGTCAGCGGTTGGCCGTCCTTGACCAGCCAGCCGGTGAGCTTGTCGGCCGCCGGCAGGCGGGCGGGCCGCTCCGCTGCGATCGTCACCGCCTGCATCTCGGTGGCCACCTCGGTACCGAAGATGCCGCCGAACGCCGCTTCGGCCACTGCTTCGACGCCGGGAGCGAAGCGCAGCTCGGCACGCAGGAAGTGGATGCCTTCAGGATCGTGATCGGGCAGGTCGACGCGCCCCGGGTTCGTCACCTCGATCGGCTCGCCGTCCAAGGTGATGGCGACATGCTCCGGCGCGGCCCCGGTGGCGGTGGACCACATCAGCCGCGCTGCACGCGGTCGCCCGCCGCCCTCGTCATCGAGCAGGATCTGGGCTTCGGCCGCTGGCCGTGGCAGGTTGATCCACTGCTCCACCCGCGCCAGCTCGCCGCCGGACCCATCGCGCGCCACCGCTGTCAACAGATGGGGCTCGAGCCGTTCGCCGAAATCGACATCGAGGCTCCAGGGCGCCTCCTCGATCACCCCGACCGACACGTCGTCGAGCAGGATCTCGACCGCCGCCACCTGCTCCCCCACCGCCACTTCGACCGTCCGAGGCCCGGCCATCAAGCCAAGAAACACCGTCACGAAGGCGATGACCATCTTTCCCTCCGTTGCCTATGTGTGGGTACGCTTCCCCTCACCTCCTAGCATAGAAGAATCCGTCGCTGGCTGGAACTCTGCTGCCGAGACCTTCCGCATCGACGGGGAGGCCAGGCCGTCGCTCGTGACCGACGACAGCCGCTGGCAGAACGTGATTCTCGATACGCAGGCATCGGCGGGCTGGCGATCTTCTGGTTCCTGGACCGCATCGCGGGGATTTGGGCGTCGTCGGCTTGAGGGTCGCACCGCTCGGCGGCCTTCCGGTCGCAGCGAAAAGGCGCCAGGACCAACTGGGGAGCTCGTGGGCGACTTTTCCGTAACGTGTGCAGTGCTTCTGTCCGTTATTGGGCAAACTCAAATAACGGACAAGGGCAATGCGTTCGTTATATGGAATCAGCAGACAACGGACAAAGCCACTCTGTCCGTTAGGAAGTGAGATTTGCTAACGGACGCAGCAGATCTGTCCGTTATTTGAAAAAGCCAACGAACGGACAAGCCAACTGTGCTCGTTACGGAAAAGTCTTCCCTAACAGACACACTGAGTTTGTCCGTTATTCTGCGTCGTCAAAAAACGGACAAGGTGGCCTCACTCGTTGTTTTCTACCGCAGACCGAGGTGCCTACGCCTCTGGCGGTATTCACGCCCACGGATCCGGGTCCCACAGCGCGGCAGGCACCACAAGCCGGAGCGGTTGGCCGAGTAATCGTAGAACGACGCCCGGCACGTGCCGCTGACGCAGACCTTGAATCGCGGCCACAGCCCGTCGCGCTGCGCCATCGCGATGCTCGCCAGGATCCGGCCGATGGCGCCGTCGAGTCCGTCGGCCGCCGGCGCCGGGCGGAACATGCCGCCCGCCCCGAACGTCGCCCGGAGGAACGCCGAGCCACAAGCCCGCGTGACCGCCGCAGCCAGCTCGGGACTGCCCGCCTCCCCCGCCGCGATCATCGCCCGTAGCCGTTCCCGGAATTCCGCCGCCCGCGCCACGCCTTCTGTGTCCAGCATCACGCCCGTGGGCAACAGCGCGTGACGCTCCAGCCATTCCGCCAACCCCCGCGGGCTCGCCAGCTCGTCCGTCCCCGCCTCGAAGTCCGTGCTGTTGAGGAACGCCTGCACCTGCCGCAGCTCTCCAGGCGCCGGCCTCAGCTCCTTCAAACGGTTCGCACTCGCGCGTCGACGACCAGGCATGAAAGTTCTCCCAGGGATGTTCGAGGTTTCGGCGGATGGTGATCTCGGCGCGGACGATATCAGACGTCCGCCCGGCCAGACCCGACCTTGACTCACTCCGCGGCCGGCTGGCGCCTCTGGCTGTAGGACCGACACAGTAACCGCCGGCGAGCGTCGCGAAGCCGCCACGAGAGAGCCCGGCGCCACAAGGAGCCCCATATGTTCCAGATGCGATTCCGAAACGAGTCCGAGAAACGAAACACCGGCGGCGTGGCACTGCTGTTGGCAAGCGCCTGCCTGCTTCCGGCCACCCTGACGACGCCGGCAGCTGCCGGCAGCTGTCCCGCCGTCGTCTCGCCCCAGTCGATTCCCTGCTCCGGCAACCGCGCCGCCGAGCGTCTCGAGATGACCCTCTCGGGTGTGACGGTGAGCGATTTCGCGCTCCATCAGGGCCTCGCGGAGTCGCTCCGCCACTACGCGCTCGAAACCGTCGATCCGGTGGCGATGCGGCAGCAGCTCGACGCCACGGGCACGGTGAGCCTCTCTCTCGCCGGTCAGTCGCGCCAGCTGGTGCTCGAGGCCGTGGACCTGCGTGCCCCCTCCTGGGAATCCTTGATCGTGACCGAGGACGCGGACATCCGGCTGCCGGCCGGTCCGGTCGATACCTTCAAGGGCCACGTCGCCGGCCAGCCAAGGAGCCAGGTGCGCTTACTGATCGATCCCGACCTGGTCATGGGCTACGTCGAGCTCGACGGCCGCAGGTTTTTCATCGACCCGGCCTACAAGTTCGTCCCCGGCGGCGGTTCGAACCGGTTGGTGATCTACCAGGAGGCGGACCTGCTCCCGGAGCCTGGTATCGACTGCGCCCTCACCGAGGTCCGTGAGCACGCCCAGGGCCTCGACGCGCGGTCCGCAGACGCGCCGGGTGACCAGCACCTGGTTGCCGGCGCGCCGTCCAAGCGTTTCACACTGGTGCGCTGGGTCGACTTCGCCACCGATGCCGACTTCGAGTACTACGCCATCCACGGCTCCGGCACCAACGCCCACATCCGGGGCATCGTCAACATGATCAACGGCTTCTACGGCGATACGGCGCTGATCGTCAAGGTCGCCTCGCAGCGGGTCTTCACCTCGCAGGGCGGCGATCCCTACTCGACCTGCAGCGTCTGGGGGCAGTGGTGCGAGCTGTGGGACGAATGGGAGACGAACCGGCAGGGCGTGGCGCGCGACGTCGCCTACCTGTTCAGCGGCAAGGCGCTCTTCTGGGACCTGCCCAACGGCTTCCGGCACCGCGTCCGTGGCACCGCCAACATGCTCGGTACAGTCTGCGACCTGGACCGCGCCTACGTACTGTCCACCGACTACCGGGAGGTGGGCCTGGTCTCGCACGAGCTCGGCCACGCCCTCGACGGACGACATCTGCGGGATTCGCTGTCACTGTCGCAGGAGCTGGCGCTGTGTCCGGACGTCGATTGCGGCGCCGACACCTGCGGCGACCCGAACCCGGCGGGCGGCCCGGTGATGTGCGGTCACATCCAGCAGCCCACCCTCGACTTCCACCCGGTCACTGTCAGCGAGATCAAGAGCTTCGTGGCGAGCTCGGGATCCTGCCTGTCGCCGGTGATCATTCCCTACTGGCCATAACCGCCCCGCCAGCCAACCCGCGACCAGTCGATCGGCATACGGCCCCGGCCACCTCGGTCCCGAGCGCGGCTCGGGGCCGGCGGCAGCCGGGCCGACCTCGTTTCGGGGCGGCCCGTTCCGGTGCCGGTTCTCGCTTTGTTCGTCAGGAGGAACAAGTACCATGAGACGGTCGGTCCGAAACGAGAGCGAGTCACCCATGCCGGCACGAACCCTGCTCGCGATCGCGCTGCTCCTCCTGCTCGGGGCCGGCGGCCTGTCGGCCGAGCCGGTGCTGAGCCGGATCGACAGTTTCCAGGGCATGGCGTTCATCCGGGCGAGCCGCCTGGCGGTGAGCGCGGACGGCGCTTTCATCTACGCGCTGCAGTCCAACGTCGGTCTGTCGGTGCTGCGCCGCGACGACACCGGCGTGTACCGCTACGTGACCTCGCACTTCCCCTGGAACGAGGACGAGACCCTCCGCAGTATCGGCAACTTCGTGCTCGGCCCCGGCGAGACCCAGGTCTACACCACGGGCAGCGACACCATCGCGGTGCTGGATCGCGATGCCGAGACCGGGCTGCTGATGCTGGCGCAGGCCCTACTGCCGTCGCAGAACGGGATGCCGGTCTTCGACGATCCCGGCGCGCTCGCCTTCAGCTCCGGGGGGGAGACGCTCTACGTCGGGGTGCGGGACCTCGACGCCCAGCGCATCCTGGTGCTGGGGCGCGATCCGGCAGACGGCACCCTGTCGTTGGTCCAGGAAATCGCCACCGACGCGTCGGACGCTCAGCAGTCTGTCAAAGCGCTTCTGCCCAGCCCCGACGGTGAGCACCTCTACGTCCTGGGCAAGCCGAGCGTCGCCGTCTACGACCGCGATCCGGGCACTGGCGAGCTGGCCTTCGTCGAGGCGATGGACTGGCTGTCGGCCGAGAGCCTCGGCATCTACTCCACCCGCATGGGCGCGATCAGCCCGGACGGCGCGCACGTCTACGCCTTCGGCGGCAACTCCTGCTACAACAGCTGCTACGAGGAGGGTCTGGCGGTGCTGAGCAGGGACCCGGTCTCCGGCGGGCTGACGCTCCTCGAAGCCGACGAGGACACAATCGGGCCGATCACCACGGCGATCGAGATGAGCCCCGACGGCCGCCATGTCTACCTGGCGAACCGCGACGAGGGCCTGCGCGTCTCGATCTACGAGCGCGACGCCGGCGGGCTGCTCGAACCCGGCGGGCACGTCGACGGGCAGGCCGTGTCGGTCTTCACCGACGTCACCGCGATGACCTTCGACGCCGCCGGCAGTACCCTCTACGCCAGCGGTCACGAGGACCGACCGCTCGTGCCGATGACCCGCGACGTCGAGACCGGTGAGCTCACCGTCGAGCCGCGGGTCCTCGACGCCGAGGAGGGCATCACCGGGCCGCTGGAGATGGTCGTCAGCCCCGACGGCGGTAACCTCTACGTCCTCGGCTACTTGAGCCAGTCGATCGCCAGCTTCGCCTGGGACGAGGAGGCCGGCGCCCTGCGGCCCCTGGGCGCGGTCTTCCGGCTGGACGAAGGCCTGAACGAGATGCAAGCGCCGATCCGGCTGCGGATCAACAGGGACGGCAGCCGGCTCTACTCGCTCGGCGAATACGGCCCGATGACCGTCTTCGCCTGCGACGACGCTGGAGAGCTGGAGCTGATCGGGCACTTCGAAACCGCCGTGGGCGACTCGGTGGCGCTCGAAATCTCGC
Organism: bacterium; assembly: GCA_024226315.1. Classification (GTDB taxonomy): domain Bacteria; phylum Acidobacteriota; class Thermoanaerobaculia; order Multivoradales; family J023; genus JAAELT01. The sequence continues at coordinate 22,666 of JAAELT010000432.1, forward strand.
CCGACGGCGACGACCTCTACCTGCTGGGATTCAACGCCCTGGCCGTCATGAGCCGCGACGCGGCCGATCAGCTGACCGTCGAGCAGACGATCGCCGGTGCGGCGGCCTACCGCGACCTGGCACTCAGCCCCGACGCCCGCCACGCCTACGTGCTGGCAGGCTTCGACTGTGGCGAGGAGTCCGCCTGCTGGCAGCTGGACGTCTTCGAGCGGGACCCCGCGACCGGCTTGCTCGACCACCGCGACACCGTCTCGGGATTCGGCTCCGAGGCCTTCGATTCGCCGCGCTCGCTGGCCATCAGCCCAGACGGAGCCCACCTCTACTTCAGCTCGGTGCAAGACGAGACGGCCGTGATCGGGATCTTCTCGCGGGACGCCGCCGACGGCTCGTTGGAGCTGACAGGCGTCCACCCCGCTGGCGAGGTCGAGACTCCCGACTGGGACGAGATACGGCTGCGGATCGCTCCCGACGGCCGCTACGTCTACACGTCGCGATCGCCGAACACGGTCTCGATTTTCGCGCGTGATCCGGAGAGCGGCCTGCTCAGCGATCTCGAACCTTACGTCGACGACGAGCTGGGTACCGGCACCCGCGGCGGCGCCACCGGCCTCGCCGTCAGCCCCGGCGGCGGGCTGGTCTTCGCCGCCGGTTTCGCGCGCAGCCGCATCACCACCCTGTCGAGCCGTTGCCTGGCCAACGTCGAAGCCTGCGCCCAGGGCGACCGCTTCCGCATCAGCGTCGACTGGCGCGACTACGAGGGCCGCACCGGCAACGCCCGCCGCGTCGAGCCGCTCGGCGACAGCACGCGGGTGTTCTGGTTCTTCGACCAGAACAACTGGGAGATGATGGTCAAGGTGCTCGACGGCTGCGCCATCAACGAGCGTTTCTGGGTCTTCGCCGCCGCCACCACCGACGTCGAGACCACCCTCACAGTGACGGACACCTGGACCGGCGAAAGCCGCAGCTACTTCAATGCCCTGGGCGTCGCGTCGCCGGCGATCACCGATACCGGCGCCTTCGACGCTTGCGATCCATGAGGGTATAGAGCGAGTCATCTGTCAGCGGGCACGGTGGTACGATCACCGGCGTGAATCCCACGGTATTCATCAGCCACTCGTGCAAGGACAAAGAGAAGGCGCCTCCCGACGGGCTGTCGGCGGCGGAGGCCGCGGCGCGGCAGGAGCGGTTGAAGTTCGCTCGCGACTTGCGCGCCGACGTCCACGCTCGGCTGAAGGCGGTGGCGGGCCTGGACGTCTTCCTCGACGTGCGCGGCGGTCTGGGGGCGGGCGACGTGTGGCAGGACGGTCTGCACCAGGCGCTGCGTACCTGCTCGGGGGCGGTGATCCTGCTGAGCCCGGAGGCGCTGGAGTCGGGATGGGTGCTGAAGGAGGCCACCATCCTCAGTTGGCGGGTGTTCATGAGCGAGCGGCTGATCGTGGTGCCGGTGATGCTCGGGGTCTCGCGTGCCGATCTGCGCGCCAAAGGCTTCGGTGCCGTCGACCTGGACGCCATCCAGTGGGTGCAGGTTCCCGCCGCCAGCCCCGGCGCGCGCACGGCGGCGGTCGACGAGATCGTGGCGGCTCTGGCGCCGGTGGCTGCCGCCGGGGTGCGCAACGACAAGACCACCTGGAAGACCAAGGTGGAGCGCTGGCTGCTCGAGTTCGGCAACCAGCTCAAGAAAGAGGTCCCCGAGGGCTACGACGAGGACTATCTGAAGCTGATGTACCAGGCGCTCGGCGTCGAGGCGCAGGACCGCAACCGTGACGGCGAGGATCCCTACCAGGACGTCTCCGCTTTCCTGCTGGCGTCGAAGACCCGCAAGATCATCAAGATGCTCAGGAAAGTACCGACTTCCGGCAAGTCTCAGCGCCAGGAGATCCAGAACAAAGTGCGGCCGTTCTGGGTCGACCCTCTGGCCGCGACTCCCCTGCCCCACGCAGCGCGCGAGGGCATGGTGGTGGCGATCGACGGCGAGGAGGTCGAGTCGGCAAGAGACTACGTCCGTCGGGCTTACTGCACCTTCGAGGAGGTGGATCACCTACTTGCCCCGCCCGAGGTCACCGACGGCACTGCGGAGCAGATCGTGAGCAAGGTGCGGGCCGAGGTAGGCAGGTATTACGACCCCGACAATGCGAAAGATCTCGCCGAGGAGATCGAGGACTGCGGGCCGATCTACGTCATCCTGGGCCCGGGATCGGCACGGGAGGACGTGCTCGACCAGCTGACCGCCGCCTATCCGCAGCTGACCTTCGTGGCCGTCACCGGGGCCGATCCGAAGAAGCGGCTGGGCAAGTGGCACGGCCGGGCGCTGCTGCTGGCGCCCAGCCTGCAACCCGGCAAAGAAGGGGCTGGCCGGCGCTTCCGTAACAGGATCCAGGCTTTCGTGGACGGAACGACCTGAGGAGAGCACTGTGGCAGACGATCCAGAAGAGCTCGAATTCGAACCCCTCTTCCGGCTGCGCGACCAGCCCCGGCTGGCGGCTCCCGGCGAGGCGCAGCCCGACCGCCGCGACGGCGCGGTGTACAAAATGCCGCCGGAGCTCCACCTGGCGGTCGAGGTGGCGCTGGTCACCGGCCGGCCGCTGCTCCTGCGTGGCGATCCGGGTACCGGCAAGTCGTCGCTGGCCGCCTACGTCGCCCGGCGGCTGAATTGGCGCTACTACGAGTTCGTCACCACCTCGGCGACCCTGGCAACCGACCTGCAGTGGCGCTTCGACGCCGTACGCCGGCTTTCCGACGCCCATGGCGGAGGCAAGGCCGGGAACGAGCAGGAGTACGTCGACCCCGGGGCGTTGTGGTGGGCCTTCCACCGGGAGTCGGCCCGCGAGCTCGGCAACGAGCCCGACGCCGAGATCAACGGGAAGCGCGACGAGCACCGCGCGGTGGTGCTGATCGACGAGATCGACAAGGCGCATCCGGACGTGCCCAACGCCCTGCTGGTGGCCCTGGGCTCGAACCAGCTGAAGATCCCCTATCTCGACGCCCCGGTGACCATCGAGGCTGACGCCGCGCCGCCGCTGAAGCTGTCGCGCGACGTCCAGGTTTCCCGCGTGCTGGTGATGGTGACCACCAACGAAGAGCGCGAGCTGCCGCGCGCCTTCGTGCGCCGCTGCGTGACTTTTCGGCTGAAGCATCCCGACGCCGAGCAGCTCGCCGCGATCGCCGGGCTGCACTTCGCCGGAGAGGGAGAGGAGCTGTCGGAAGACGACGCGGCCCTGGCCCTGGCTCTGGGAAAGCGGGTGTGGAAGCTGCGCAACGAGGCCGAGCCGGGGCAACGAAAGCCGAGCACCGCGGAGTTCCTCGATGCCTTCAAGGCTTGCCACGGCTTCGTCAGAGTCGACCCGGAAGACCCGCGCTGGCGGTTGATCGAGCGCGTCTCCCTGCTCAAGCCGGAGCTCGAGGAAGCATGAGGCGCGCGGCGGAGCGGTATGCCTAGAGCGCCGGTCGGCTGGGGCGACCTGGTGCGCGCCGACCTGGCTCTCCTCCCCGGCGAGCGCGGCCGCGCCGAGGTGGCGCGCATGCTCGGGCTGAGCCTGCTCGACGTGGCCAGGCTGAGGAAGCCACCGAGACCGCCGCCCGACGACGAGCCCGACGACGCGCCGCCGGGCGACGGCAAGTCCACCCGCGCCGTGTTCGACGAGGACGACGCCGGCCCCGACGTGGAGCGCCTGGAGCTCACCAGAGAGCCGACGCAGAGCCTGCCGCCCGGCGATCCGCTGCCTCCGCGCCAGCCCAGCCACTTGCAACCGGGGCTGCCGTTCAAGGCCCTGCTGACGGACCGCACCGAGGCCGAGCTGACGCTGGCCGCCGTGTCGACGCCGTCGCCGACCTCCGAGGTCGACGTCGAGGCGGCGGTGCGGGTGCTCGCCCGCGCCCGGCCGCTGGTCGAGGTCCCGCGCCTGTTGGCGCCGCGGATCGGCCCCGGCACACAGGTGCTGGTGGACCTCGGCGAGCCGATGCAGCCCTTCCGCCGCGACCAGGAGAAGCTGGTGCCGCGCCTGCGTCGCCTGGCCGGCCGCGCGGTAGAGGTCCTCTACTTCCGTGACGATCCTGCCGAGGATGCCGGTCCCACCCGCTACCGGCGCTCGTGGCGCCGGTATGCGCCGCCCGCGGCCGGCCTGTCGGTGATCGCCTTGAGCGATCTCGGCTGCGGCGTGCCAGTCCGACCACGGGCGGTGCACGCCTGGCGATCCCTGGCGCTGCACCTGCGTGGCCGTGGCAGCCGGATCGTGGCCTTCGCGCCGATCCAGCCGCTCGCCCTCGACGCGCGCCTGCGCCACGCCGTGAGCCTGATCACCTGGGACCGGGGTACCAACCGGGTGGCCGCGACGTTGCTGCGCCAGGCCGAGTACCTGCGGGAGCCGGCGTGATCAGGCCGCGGGACCTGGCCGAGGCCGAGGAGACCCTCGGTCTCTTCGAGCGCGACGGTCCGTTCCTGCGACTGGCCGAGCTGCTGTCGCCGGCGAGCCTGATCGAGCCCGAGCTGATGCGTCACATGCGCCTGGCGCACGTGCACGAAGCCGGCGTCGAGGTCGAACAGCAGCTCTGGTTCAGCGACCTGGTGCGCGCCCGCAGCGGCCAGGGGATCTCGCTGAGGGTCGCCGTGAGCCACCTGCTGCGGGAGCGGCTGAAGCAGCGCGCGGCCGCCGACAGCAAGCGCATCGCGGAGGCTCGCGACCTGATGGCCCGCGTCCACGAGCAGCTGTCGCCGGTGCTGCTGCTGGAGGAGACCCTGGCCTGGGCCGAGGTCTTCGACCAGACGGCGAGAATCCAGTCCCGTGCCGACGATTTGCTCGACGCGCTGTCCGCCGGCCGCGAAGGGCTCGATCACTGGCTCGGCCGCGCCTGGGACGGCCTGCCAGAGGACCTCAAGAAAACCGAGGCCGGCCGCAGCCTTGCGCAGGTCGCGGCCATGCGCGGCGCCGAGGTCGATCCGGCTGACGTCGACGAGCTCGACGCTTCGCGCGTCGCCCACCTGCTCGATCGCGTCACTGTCTTCCTGGCGCGCCAGGGCTCCCAGCTGCGCGCGGGCGTGCCGCCGTCCGAGGCCACCCACATGATCGAGATCCCGGACACCGAGCCGCTGATGATCGAGGTGATCTCCGATCGCGGAGGCACGCCGGCCTCCGAGCGTCTCGAAGTGCGTCCCGACGCTCCCCCGCTCGACGTCGGCACGGGCGCCGTGACCCTGCGCCGCGTCGACGGGGGCGAGTACCGGCTGAAGCCGGTCCCACGGCCTGATGGCGGTCACCTCTCGATCGAGATGCTGGCCGCCGGCACGGGCGCCTGCCTGCTGTTGCGCTATGGCGAGCCGGAAGCGCCATCACACGTCGTGATCGACGGCGGCCCGAACGTCAAGGTGGCGAAGCTGCTGCGCGAGCGGATCGACATCGAGCCGCCCGACAAAAGGGCGAAGGGCTTCCGAGCTGCGCCGAGGATCGAGCTTCTGGTGGTCACCCATATCGACGCCGATCGAATCCGCGGCGTGCTGAGCCTGCTCGGGAAGGATTCCCGTCCCCTGGAGCTCCACGACGTCTGGTTCAACGGCCCCGCGCAGGCGCCTCGGGAGTTTCTCTGATGAGCGTGCGCCAGGGAGACGAGCTCTCGGCCCTGCTGCGGGAAATGGAGCTGCCCTGGAACCGGGCCTTCGACGGTGGCCCCGTGGTGGTCGCGGGCAAGCCGCCGCAGATTGAGCTGCCGGGCGGCCTGCGCATTACCTTGCTGTCTCCGACGCCGCGTGAGCTCGACCGGCTCTGGGATCATTGGGAGAAGCAACTCATGAAACTGCGGGCGCCGATGGACGAGGCGGCGAGCTCTTCCGTGCCGGCCGACGACGAGATCGACGGGGACGACGCGGACGAAGGGGAAGAACCGGAAGCGACGCCGAAGGCCACCCGGGGAACCCCAGAGGAGCTCGACCTCGAGGAGCTCGCCGATCGACGCTACCGGCCCGACAGATCCGTCGCCAACGGCTCGAGTATCGCTTTCGTTGCCGAAATCGCAGACGCCGTCGTCTTGGTGGGCGGCGACGCGCGCGCCGACGTGCTGTCCGAGTCCATCCAGAACCTGCTGTCGATGCGCGGCGAGAAACGGCTGACGCTCGACGCCTTCGTGGTGCCCCACGCCGGCAGCGAGCGCAACCTCAGCGTCGAGCTGCTTCAGCTCCTGGCCTGCGACCGCTACCTGTTCTCCACCAGCGGCGCCCGCTTTCGTCACCCCGACCGCGTTACCGTCGCCCGCATCCTGGTGCACGGTCGCTCGGGTCGGACCGGCCGGCCGACGCTGGTGTTCAACTATCGCTCGCCAGAGACGGAAATCTGGGACGACCCGGAGCTCCAGAAACGCTACGACTACCGGACAGTGTACCCGGAAGGGGAGGACGCCGGCATTCAGGTGGTGCTACGAGAGGACTCCTGAACCGGGTCAATACAGGTAGTCCTGGTCCTCCGACACGATGCCGCGCGGCGGGCTGTAGGGCTGCGGCTCCCAGGAGATCACCCGTGGCGGGTCGTAGTCGCTGAGCTGGATCTCGGCGCGCAGGGCGCGGCCGCCGGCGCCGTAGATAGCGGTGACGTCAACCAGGCGGACCATCACCCGGTTGCCGTTGGAAACGTCCACGGAGACGAGGCCGTCGCCGAGCTCGCGCTCCAGCGTACCGGTCCAGAAGGGCGACAGGGACAGCCGGTCGAGCGCCAGGGCGACGCCGGCGTCGGAAAGCGCGGTGAGGTGCACGTCCTGGACCTCCTCGCGCAGCAGACCCATGCGATAGCTCAGCGAGCCCGCCAGCAGTACGCCGGCGGCCATGGTCAGGACGATCACGAACAACGCCAGCAACAAAGCATGGCCGCGCTCCGAGACATGCCCGCGGACCGGACCATGCTCCCGCTTCACCATCCCCGTTTGCCTCCGGCCTGTCGCGGGCTGACCGCGATCAGCTGGGTGCGGGTGACTGGCGCCGAGGCCTCGCGGGTGCCGCCAGCGGCCAGGAGGCCGAGGCGGGCGGTCTCCTGGTAGCCGAGCTCGATCTCGACCAGCGGCAACGGGATGTCGCGGCGCAGGCGCCAGCGCCAGACGCGGACTCCGGTGAGCAGCGTCCGTTGGCCTTCGAGGGTGTCGCCTTCCACCCTGCGCACCAACTCGCTGCCTACCTTCTCGTAGCGCACGGTGCCGGCGGGATGGCCGAAGATCTCGAGCGGCATCCAGGTCCACTCGTAGTCCCGAGGGCTCACCCCGGCGCCGGCCCGCACGTCGGCGCGGATCTGCTCGACTGCCACGTCGCCCACCGGGTCGAGGGCCCGGCGGGAGGAATGCGCCATGCGCATCTGCGACTCGAGCAACAGGCGGCTGGCGATCAGAAGCGCGATCGAAAAGATCGCGACGGAGACCACCACCTCCAGCAGGCTGAAACCGCGAGAGTGGTGCGCGGAGGGCGTTCGGTGCGTCATGGTGGAGCCCACAACAACGTCTCCAGGTGGCGATGGTAGCGTTTGCCGTCCACCTCGTAGCGGGCGCTCAGCACCAGACTGTAGAGCCCGCTGCCCGAGGTCTGTTGCGTCTCCGTCCAGACCTCGAGGTGCTGAGCGACTTCCTCCTCGGGCTGGTAGAGTGCGCCCAGATCCACCTGGTGGTGGCCGGGCGGCACAGTCATCCCGGCGCGGACGGCTTCTAGCGTCACCTCGAGCGCCCGGTAGGCCTGCTGATGAGCGCCGAGGCGCCGCAGGGTGCGCGGCTCCTGAAAGATCAGCGACAAAGTCAGGAGCAGAGCCACCCCGAGCAGGCTCAGAGCGACCACCGTCTCGATCAGGGTGAATCCGGAGGCGTTGGAGCGAGGTCTGTGCATCTCTACGAGCAGCATTCTACACCTCTCCCTTGACAAACGGCGAAATCTATTCAACAATGAATCCGGATGGACGGATGGAAAGAAGAAAACGAAGCCACCGAACCGTCCTAGAGACCGAAACATGAGCCCCAATCCCACTATCCTCGATCACGCCGCGATCCTCTCGGAAATCACCCGTTGCCGTGTGCTCCGGCTGCTGGAGCGTCACGAGCTGACCGTCTCCGAGCTGGTCAGCGTACTGCAGCTGCCGCAGTCGACCGCCAGCCGCCACCTGAAGGTGCTGGCCGACGCTGGTTGGGTGCAGTCCCGGCGCGATGGCACCAGCTCGCTGTACCAGCTGGCAGCCTCGTCGCTGGACGAGTCGGCGGCTCGCCTGTGGGAGCTGATCCGTGATCAGCTGGCGGAGTCCGACGTCAGCCGGCAGGACCAGCGCCGGCTGGAGAGCGTGCTGCGCCGCCGGCGCTCGCGCTCGCAGACCTTCTTCACCGAGACCGCCAGCGAGTGGGATCGGCTGCGCGACGAGCTGTTCGGTCGGCGCTTCGACCTCCAGGCCCTACTGGCCCTGCTCGACCGGCGCTGGGTGGTGGGTGACCTGGGCTGCGGCACCGGCCGCACCAGCGAGGCGCTGGCGCCGCACGTCACACGGGTGTGGGCGGTGGACGGCTCCGACGCCATGCTGGAGGCTGCCCGCGAGCGCCTGGAAGGCGCGGGCAACGTCACCTTCCGCCGCGGTGATCTCGAAGAGCTGCCGCTCGAAGACGCGACGCTCGACGCCGCCGTGCTGTTTTTGGCGCTGCATCACACGACCGAGCCCGAGCGCGTGCTCAGCGAGGCGCGGCGGGTGATGAAACCGGGCGCGCGCTTGCTGATCGTCGACATGCTGCCCCACGACCGCGAAGACTACCGCCAGCGCATGGGCCACGTGTGGCTCGGCTTCCCGCGCCGTACGATCGTGAACGCGCTGGCCGACCATGGCTTCGAGGACACTACCTTCCAGTCCCTACCCGCCGATCCCGAGGCCCAGGGACCGATGTTGTTCGTCGCCACCGCCACGGCACCCGAGGCCATCGCCCTTTCCGCCGTCGACGCGGTGGCCGCGCGAGCTTGACCAGACTCGTCTCCCGTTACCCAGTCAGTTCAATTCAGAAACGCAACGAAACGCACCGCAAGATAAGGAGAGTACCCATGACTGTCGCTACCGCCGAGACCACCCACGCTTTCGAAGCCGCCCGCGCCATGGGGCGCGAGCCCTTCAAGGTCGCTGACCTGTCCCTGGCCGAGCATGGCCGCAAAGAGATCCGCCTCGCTGAGCACGAGATGCCCGGCCTGATGGCGGTGCGCGAGAAGTACGGCGCCGAGAAGCCCTTGGCCGGCGCCAAGATCATGGGCAGCCTGCACATGACCGTGCAGACCGCGGTGCTGATCGAGACCCTGGTCGAGCTTGGTGCCGACGTGCGCTGGGTCTCTTGCAACATCTTCTCCACCCAGGACCATTCCGCCGCCGCGGTAGCGGTTGGCCGTCCGGAGACCGGCGGCACGGTGGAAGATCCGCGCGGCGTGCCGGTATTCGCTTGGAAGGGCGAGACGCTCGAGGAATACTGGTGGTGCACCGGTGAGGCGCTGCTGTGGACCGACGGCACCGGCCCGGACCTGATCGTCGACGACGGCGGTGATGCCACCCTGCTGATTCACAAGGGCGTGGAATTCGAGCAGGCCGGTGCCGTACCGGCGTTCGACGCCGAAGGCGAGCCCGAGGAGTGGGGCGTGATCCTCGACCTGCTGCGCAAGGAGCTGGTTTCCGATCCCAGCCGCTGGCAGCGTACCGCCGCCGGCATGCAGGGCGTCAGCGAGGAGACCACCACCGGCGTCCACCGCCTCTACCAGATGCAGGAGGAAGGCACTTTGCTCTTCCCCGCCATCAACGTCAACGACTCGGTGACCAAGTCGAAGTTCGACAACATCTACGGCTGCCGCCACTCGCTGATCGACGGCATCTTCCGCGCCTCGGACGTGATGGTCTCGGGCAAGGTGGCCGTGGTCTGCGGCTACGGTGAGGTCGGGAAGGGCTGTGCCCAGTCGCTGCGCGGCCAGGGCGCCCGGGTGGTGATCACCGAGATCGATCCGATCTGCGCCTTGCAGGCGGCGATGGAGGGCTACGAGGTCAAGACGCTCGAGAGCTTCGTCGAGACCGCCGACATCTTCATCACCACCACCGGCAACAAGGACATCATCACCGCCGACTACATGGCGCGGATGAAGGACAAGGCGATCATCGGCAACATCGGCCACTTCGACAACGAGATCGACATGGCCGGGCTGAAGAAGATCCCGGGCGTCGAGCGGGTCAACATCAAGCCGCAGTACGACGAATGGGTGTTCTCGGACGGCCGCAGCGTGCTGGTGCTGGCCGAGGGCCGGCTGCTCAACCTGGGCTGTGCCACCGGCCACCCGAGCTTCGTGATGTCGGCGTCGTTCACCAACCAGGTGATCGCCCAGATCGAGCTGCGC
>JAAELT010000433.1 GCA_024226315.1 bacterium
AACGGCTGCCTGTAGCTCAGTTGGATAGAGCGGCGGCCTTCTAAGCCGCGGGTCGGGGGTTCGAATCCCTCCAGGCAGGCCAACCGACCGAGATTGACAGATCATGCGCCCGTAGCTCAGCTGGATAGAGCGACGGCCTCCGGAGCCGTAGGTCACAGGTGCGGCTCCTGTCGGGCGCACCATCCTTTCTCCCTGCGGTCGAAAGTATGGCGGCCCTTCAGGGATTCTGGGACGTCGCGAGCACTGCGTGCTCGCTCGGGTCGCGAATCCCTTTCTTCGGCGGTCGAAGACGTTGCGAGCACGGCGTCTTCATGCAGGTGATGAACGACGACGCCCGCGCCGTCTCGGCGGTGACCGGCCTCAAGCTGCAGATGGCGGGCGACGTGGATGCGCCCACGACTCCTGGGCCTGCCGCCTGGAACAGGCGGAACGGCGGCTCAGCCGACTCGGGCTGGCGCAACACGGAGACGGGCGCTGGATCTTCCCCTGGCAGTGGCCGCTGCTCGAAGAGGTCCACCGCTGGCTGACCTCCTACCTTGCCCACCTGAAGCGGGCGTCGAGCCACCGGCTCGTCCGCGGGCGCCGCGCGTCGTCAGGCGGCGGCCGACTCTCGATCTTCGATCAGCTTCAAACACAGAGTGTGCATGGCTGCTAGCTCCCGCTGGTATTCCTGCTGAGCTTCTTCGGCGGGTAATGCATCGAAGAGGTCCGGCAACTGCACGCCGCGGCTCATGACCTCGTCGTCGGCGTCACGCTGCAGGTGCTCCCGGACGAACAGACAATTGTCGGCGTGGAAAAGGAGTCGAATCGCGTCGCTTGCGCGGATCGCTCCGCTCACCAGCGACTCGATTGCTCCCAGGCACAGGAGGGCAAACGACGCGACCCTCTGCCTCGGGTCCGGCGCCTGGGAGAGCAGGGCCTCGAGATCGATTCCTGTCATGACACGTCCTCGTAGCCGAAGAACTTCACCCCCGCAACCTGACCGGATGCGTGTTCGAAGTAGTGAACTTCACCTGTGCTGCCCTGCTTGATGACCTTCTGCCATCTGCCGGACAGCAGCTCGCGAAGGTGGCGGCGTACCGCCGGATTGCGCACTGGGTACTTGAGTATACGCGACGTCGTCGGGGTCCAGCCTCGGAGTCAAGGTCGACGTTGCCCCACCGCAGCCCCTCTCGGCCGCCGCGCCTGTCCTTGCTCATATGGCCGATCAGCTCGGCGCGGCGAAAGCCGGTGAGCGCCAGGAAGCGAATAGCCTCTCTATGAGCAGCTGGCCGGCTGGCGCCCCGAGTCTGGCACTTGTACGTCAATACGTCAATACGTGTCTGGTAGAATCCTTCCGTGGCCACCAAAGACCAACGCACCGGCCCGCGCGGCGGCAAGACGACCGTCTCCAAGCGGGGCCTGATCCGAAAGACGATCTGGATTCACGAAGACGAGAACGAGGCGCTGAGACGGGCGGCTTTCGAGGAGCGGAAGACCGAGACCGAGATCGTGCGAGAGCTGCTGCGTCAGCGATTTGGTCTTTCGGACTAGAATGCCCCACGGGCCTCGCGCTCCATCGGTTGTCTTGTCTTGGCACAACTGCAGCGATACAATGCTCAGCGAAGCAATTAACCTACGTCCCAGGTCGTAGCGGAGGAACTTGTGGCGATTCTTCGCGCAGCTGTTGAGCCCGAACTTCTGATCTGGGCTCGGGAGACCCGAGGTCTGTCGATTGAGCAGGCTGCCAAGAGCATTGGTATCTCAGAAGAGCGACTGTCTGCCTGGGAGCTCGGCAAGGCCAAGCCGACGGTTAGGCAGCTGCGTAAAGCCTCCTCGACGTACAAACGTGCGATTGGTCTCCTCTTCCTCCCCGAGCCACCGGAGGAGGACGAGGTGATCCGTGACTTCCGCCGCGCTCCTCAAACGGAATTCGAGGGTATGTCACCCGCCCTCCGGCTCGAGATTCGACTTGCCCGGGAACGGCGAGCAGAGGCCATCGATCTGGCCAAGGAGATAGGCGAGCCGTTACCTGCCTTTCGCCTTAGAGCAAGTCGTCATGAGGAGCCGATCGAAGTTGCAGCGCGGATCCGGTCTTTGCTTGGAGTATCGATCGAAGATCAGACCGGCTGGTCTGACAAATATGACGCGTTCAACTCCTGGCGTGCGGCGATCGAACGCCAGGGAGTCTTGGTTTTCCAGACCGGCGGTCTGGTGACTTTCAAGGTGTCTCCGTTCGAGGCTCACGGCTTCTCGATCTCAGACCAGCCACTTCCTGTGATCGTGGCAAACAGCAAAGATGCAGTTACGAGAAGGTGCTTCACTCTGTTGCATGAACTGACTCACGTCGTTCTGCACAACGGAGGCTTGTGCGACTTCCACGAGGAGCCGACATCTCACCCCGAAGTGGACCGCGTCGAAGTTTTCTGCAACCGTGTAGCGGCTTCAGTGTTGGTACCAGAAGATGACCTGGTGACTCGGGCGAACCGCCTAGGCTACCGGGACCGAGAAGAATGGTCGGATGAAGCACTAGCCAAGCTCGCTAGAGCCTTCCGTGTTAGCTGGGAGGTGGTCCTGCTCAGGCTAGTCGCGATCGGCAGAGCCAGCCAGGCCTTCTATAAAAGGTGGCAGGCGGACCATCCTTATGAGCCGGGCGACGCGAAAGGGTTCATAACTCCCGTCACGAGAGTGGTGATGAGAAACGGGCGTCTATTCACCCGCCTGGCACTAGGAGCCTACCGGAATCGGCACATCACAGTGGGTGACCTCGCGCATCTCATTGGGGAAGGGCCTCAGCACATTCAGGGAGTCGAAGAGAGGGTCTTCGACAGTCGCTACGTAGCCTAGAGATATGGAGGGACCATCCTATTGCTTGGACTCGTCGTCGATTCTGACGGCTTGGGTAGAAAGCTACGCCCCTGACGTCTTCCCCAGCTTTTGGGATCTGCTCACCCCGGTATTGGACGCGGGGTTGATTGTATCGCCTGAGGAAGTCAGGGAGGAACTCAAATCTCCTGCCGACCTCAAAGCATGGGCGAAGGCGCGATCTGGGATGTTTCGAGATCTCGATCTTGAGGTTCAGGACTCGCTGAAGGTCGTAGTTGGTGACATCCAGTCAGATGCCCGGAAACAGGGGTTCAAGCTGCGGCCGCGGGACTTACAGGCCCCGGTGGCGGTCGACCGAGGATCCCGAATCTCTGCCGTTGGTACGGTCTGCGGTCAATAAACCTACTGACCTTCATTCGCGAACAGGGCTGGCGATTCTAGCGCCAGGGTTGAAGATTCGGACCGATATCCGGGCTTCTCCTGAGCCTTCAAGGTGACCACGTCAGCCACGTCGCCTCCCTCGCCCAGCGCTGCCGCCAGCGTAGCAGCGATGCTCTCCGCAGCGCCCTTCTTGGGATCGCGGCTCAGATGGCTGTACCTCTCGGTCGTGCTGGTCTGGCGATGGCCAAGCAGTTCGCCGATCAACTGGTAGGAGAAGCCATGACCGAGTTGCTCTCCAGAGCGTTCTAAGAGGCGTCCAAGTTGGCGCGGGCAGAGGTTCGAGCTGCTTTCGACGACGTCGAAGCGATGGCGAAAGCGCTCGACTCGGCCGGCATCACCTACGACTCCTTCGACCGGCCGAGCTCCGACCTCGCTGGGGCTCTCTGGAAGGAGTATCGGCGTCGAGGCGGGAGCCGGAAGCGCCTTCGATGGAGGTGATCCCATGGGCGTCAAGACCGCGCTACGTTCGGGCTATGGGCCAGGGACCATGCCAGTCGGCTGAGCTGAATTCGGGGCGAGCAGAGCTGTCGGCGGACAAGTGCGTCGACACTCGGTGTCGAGGCTGTACGTCGACCGACAAAGGCGCCAGCACCCGGTGTCGGTTCCGCGGGAGGCCATCGAGACGCTGCGACACCCGGTGTCGGGCCGGGCGTCGGCTGGCAGGGTACGCCGATACGCGGTGTCCACACGGCCGGAGACGGTCGAGAGTCGGCGGCACGCGGTGACGAGTCGAACGTCGACCGACGGGGCGCGTCAGCACCGGGTGTCCGGGCTTCGGTCGGACGGCAGGGCGTGGCGGCACCGGGTGTCGGTGCGGTCGGAGTCAGCCGGGACGCGTCGACACCTGGTGTCCGGGCGTTGGCTGGCGGATACTCGACGCCAGCACGGGGTCCGGAGGGGTCTTGGCGGGCTCGGAAGGCTCGAGGACCAGGGGAAAGGGCCCGGGCGGCCCCCGGCGAGCCGGGAGCCGCCCGGGCGATGCTACGCGTTAGGAACCGGACGCTTGCGACTCGGACGAGCCGGAGGCCGGCTCGTCAACCGGCGACTCGCCGTCGGGCGACTCGCCGTCGGGCTGTTGCTCGTCGTCGGCCGCCTGCTGCACCGACGGCCGCGGGGGACGTCGGGTCGAAGACCGAACTCGCTTGGCGAGCTCTTCCTCGCCGGCACGGAGGAAGAGCCCCTCGGCGCTCCGGCCGGCCCAGACCACAGTGCTGTTCAGCTCGTCGATCGCCTCGCGCCGGGCGAGCATCGTGCCGTCGGCACGCTTCTCCTCCTCGTCGAGCTGATCGAGCGTGGTACTGAGATCCAACCTGCCGGACTCCAGGTCGCTGGCGACCGTGGAGTAGTCGATGTTGAAACCGGCGACCTTGAGCGTGCGCGGCTAAACCATCCCCCGCTGGCGGGACCTATGCAGATGTGGGCCGTCGAGGTTGCCGGCGGCCTTCGATTTCCGGCCTCGAGACACGGGGCTTCCGCCGGCAGCCGCTCAACTGAGACCGGAGTAGACGTGCGTTTTTACTGGTTGCTCCTCGGAGTGCTCGCCGTGTGGCGGCTCACCCATCTGTTGCATGCCGAGGACGGTCCCGCGGACCTTCTCGTGCGGCTGCGTCGCGCGGCCGGCGAGGGCTTGTGGGGGCAGTTGCTCGATTGCTTCTATTGTCTGAGCGTCTGGGTCGCGGCGCCCGTGGCCCTGGTGATCGCCGCGAGCTGGATGGAGGCGGTCCTGCTCTGGCTGGCACTCTCCGGAGGCGCCAGCCTGTTGGAGCAGGCCACCGCGCCGAAGCCGGGGGCGGCGGCGACCTATTTCGAGGATCCGGAGGTGTGATCATGTGTTGTGGCGGAAAGCGGCAAAGCTTCCATACACCCGAGCGGGGCGGCACCTGGAGGGTCACCCAGCCCCCACCGCCGCCGGGCCCCCGCCGGGCCTTCAAGCCGAGCTTCGTATACTTCGAGTACACCGGCCGCACCGGCATGACCGTGCTCGGTGGGGCGACGGGCCAGCGCTACCGCTTCGCCGCGAGCGGCGCCCGGGTAGCCGTCGATCGGCGGGACGCGGGCTCGCTGTCGGCGGTACCGGGATTGCGGATGACCAACCTGGGGCGGTAGAGCGTTGATCATCGCGCTTCGGCTCGGTCTTGTCAGCACAGCTCTTCGATGAGCTCCGCCAGACCGACGAACCGCACCGGGAGGTCACGGTAGCGACGCTCGTAGCCGCGGTCGACATCGGCGGCTACAACGAAGTTGTCCCCCTCCGGGTAGCGATTGCGAAACGCCCTCAGGTTGTCGCCGTCGAAGTCGTTGGCCGACCACTTGCACTCGATGGTGATCGGTGGCTTTCCCCGGCGCGTGATCACGAAGTCGATCTCGTTGCCGTGCTTGCTGCGCCAGTAATGAAGGTCGCGCGGGGACCTGTGGCTGTGGATCTCGTTGAGCACGAAGTGCTCCCAGAGGATCCCCATGTCCTCGGACCGTAGCCGTTCCCAGCCGCGGAAGTAGCAGACGAAGCCGGTGTCGAAGCCGTAGACCTTCGGCGCCGAGACGATCTCGGTGGTGCGGGAGGTGCTGAACGGCCGGATGACGTGGGCCACGAAAGTCGATTCGAGGACCGCGAGGTAGTTGGAGATCGTGGTGCGGCTCACCTCGCACGGGCGGGCGAAGCGCGTCGCCTCGAACAAGCCGCCGCTCTGCGCCAGCAGCAGCTCGGCGAAGCGCAGGAACGAGTGGCGTTTCTCGAGCCGGAATAGATCCAGGATGTCTTTGGCCCAGAAGGCGTCGAACCATTCCTGGAACTCCCGCTCGGGCAACGGGTCGGCCAGGAAGAAGGGGGGCAGCCCGCCGTGGAGGAAGCGGTGGGCGGGGTCGGGGTTGCCGAAGTCGTCGAGGTCGGCCGAGCTCATCGGCGTCAGCCAGAGCTCTTCCTTGCGCCCGGTCAGCGTATCCCTGAACCGGGCCGACGCGCCGAGCGTGGAGGAGCCGGTGGCCACGATCCGGACATCCGGATGATGGTCGGCGGCGATCTTCAGCAGCTCGGACGGATTCGGCAGCCGGTGGACCTCGTCGAGCACTACTCGCCGGCCGCCGAGCCGATCGAGAAACGCTTCGGGATCCTCCAGCTGGCGGCGAACCCGGGGCAGCTCGCAATCGAAGTACTCGACGTCGTCGAGACTCTGGCAAAGCCAGGTCTTGCCCACCCGTCGCACGCCCATGAGCCAGATCACCGAGCGTCTCTGCCAAGCGTTCTCGATGCATTGGATCCAGGATCTGCGCTGAACCATATGCAAGTAGGCTTGCATATGGTTCAGCCAAACGCAAGTGAGCTTGCACATAGTTCATTGGATGACAGGCTGAAGAGTCTTGACGCAGTGTCACGGCGACTCATAGAATTCTCTAGAGTGACTCACTTTGATTCGTGGGCCTGCCCGAATGACTCGGCCCTCGGAGAATCGGGAATGAACAAATCGCAACTCACGATCAGGGGATTCGACGAAGAGCTGGCGTCTCGATTGCGCCGCCTGGCGGAGGAGCGCGACATCTCGCTCAACAAAGCCGCGCTGGTATTGATGCGTCAAGGCGCGGGGCTCGGCACTCCCGGCGACCAGCCCAACGTCATCGGCAACAGCCTCGACCGGTTCATGGGCGTCTGGACCAAGGAAGAAGCGGCGGAATTCAGAGAGGCGACGAGGGACTTCGATCGCATCGACGAAGACCTCTGGACATGAGGATCCTGCTCGACACGAACGCCTACACGGCCATGGTCGAGGGTCACGAGAAGGTCTGCGCGCTGGTTCGAATGTCCGAACAGGTCATCGTCTCCATGGTCGTCGTCGGAGAGCTGCTCGCCGGTTTTCGCCACAGCTCTCGATTCGAGGTCAACAGCCGGATGCTCGATGACTTCTTGCGGGGTCCGTACGTCCAAGCCGTACCCGTCAGCCGAACCACGGCCGACCGATTCGGTCGGG
The DNA here is from genome assembly GCA_024226315.1 of bacterium. Classification (GTDB taxonomy): domain Bacteria; phylum Acidobacteriota; class Thermoanaerobaculia; order Multivoradales; family J023; genus JAAELT01. The sequence goes on from JAAELT010000433.1 coordinate 7,206, forward strand.
TCTGGGCCGGTCTGAAAGCCAAGGCAAAGCCCATTCCGACCAATGACATGTGGATCGCGGCTCATGCCATGGAGACCGGCACAGACCTGCTGTCGTTCGACAAGCACTTCGACGAGGTCGATGGCCTGGCCTGGATTCGGCTGAGTTAGTAGCGCCTCGCCGGGCGGCTACAATGGTGCCCATGTCGGCGAGGGCGCGCTTCCGTATCTTCCTTTCCTCGACTTCCGAGGACTTGACCGAGCACCGCGCCCGGGTCGCCGAGGCGATCGAGGGTTTGGAGTTGCTGCCGGGGCGCATGGAGACCTTCGGCGCCAGGCCGAAGGCGCCGCTGGAGGCGTGCCGGAAGGAGGTCGCCAAGGCTGACGCGCTGGTGGTGGTGTTGGCGCATCGCTACGGCTGGGTGCCGGGTACCGACAAAGGCGGCGACGGCGAGACGAGCATCACCTGGCACGAGGTGGCGGCGGCCCTCGATGCCAAGAAGCCGGTGTTTGCCTTCGTGGTCGACGAGGCCTACGCCTGGCCGGGCGACAAGGAGCAGGATCAGATCACTGCGGAGACGAGCGATGCGGAAGCCCTGCGGATTCTCGCCAGCGTTCGCGGCTTGAAACGGTTCAAGGACTACCTCGGCGACGAGGTGACCCTGCAGGCGTTCACCACCCCGGACGACCTCGCCGCCAAGGTCACCGGCAGCCTCTCGAACTGGCTGCTGGGCCTGCAGGATGACGCTCCCGAAGAGCCAGTCGAGAGAGAGGAACCGCGTAAGGTCCCCGAAGATCCCGAGATCGCCGCCTACCGCGCCTGGGCGGACTCGCGTTATCGCCGGCTCGACCTGATCGGCGTCGGCGGCGGGGACGTCCGCCTGCGGCTGGACGAGATCTACGTGCCGCTGCGCATCTCGCGCCGCGCCGAGATCGACCTCGACCGCCGCGGGGGCAAGCGGCGGGCGGAGACGGCCTGGGATCAGGCCGAGATCGACCTCGAGGTGGAGCAGATCTTCACCGCGGCGGGCCGGGGCAGGCCCCACGCGGTGGTCTTCGGCGAGCCCGGCTCGGGCAAGACCACGGCGCTCAAGAAGCTGCACCAGCAGTGCCTCGCGGACCCCGAGGCTCTCGGCCTGCCGGCGGGCACCCTGCCGGTCTTCGTGCCCCTGCGCCGCCTCGCCGAAGGCGACCAATCTGAGCCGCTGAGCGTGCTCGTCGGCACAGTGCTCGACGTCGTCTCGGGAGGCCGGCTGCCCTCGGGCCTGGCCGAGCGCCTGTGGCGTCACGGCCGGCTGCTGCTCCTGCTCGACGGGCTCGACGAGATCGCCGACGACACCCGGCGTGCCGAGGTCGCCGCCTACCTGGACTGGCAGCTCGGCTCGGGCGGGGGCAAAGGCATACGGGCGGTGGTCTCGTGCCGCTACTCGGGTTACGGCGGCGGGGTGGAGCTCGGCGAGGGCTTCCTGCACCTCGACGTCCGGCCGCTCGACGCCGGCCAGGTGCGCCGCCTTGTGCGGCTGTGGTTCCGCGAAGTGCAGCCGGCGGTGGCCGGCATGACCGCGGAGGAGGCACGCGAGCGCGCCGCGAGCCTGAACGCCGCGCTCGAGGGCGAGAGCTACGCCAGCCAGCGGCTCAAGGTGCTGGTGAGCACACCGCTGCTGCTGACGCTGCTGTGCCTCATCGTGCAGCGCGGCGGCGTGATGCCGCGCCAGCGGGTGGACTTCTACGACCAGTGTCTGCGCGTGCTGCTCGGCCGCTGGGGCGAGACCACCCGCGGCGCCCAGCCGCTGCTCGACGTCGAGTCGGCATTGGCAGTGCTGCGCCCCCTGGCCTGGCGCCTGCACGACGCCGAGCGCCGCGACGACCTCTCCCACGCCGAGCTGGTCAACCACCTGCGCAAACGCCTGCTCGACCTGGGCCAGGACGCCTCGCCGTTCCGGGTGTTCGAGTGGCTGCACCGGGAGACCGGGGTGATCGAGGAGTACGCGCCGCGGCGCTACGGCTTCGTGCACCTCGGTTTCCAGGAGTACCTGGCCGCCGCCCACGCCGCCGCCCGCGGCGAGCAGCACCTGGACCGCCTGGCGAGCGCCTTCGGCGAGCGCTGGTGGCGGGAGGTGGTGCTGCTGCTGGTGGGCCTGCCGGGGCACCGGGTGTTCGGGCCGTTCATGGAGCGTCTGCTGCGCTCAGGCGCGCTGTCCGAGCAGGCCGACCTGCTGCGCCAGTGCCTGGCCGAGGCGCCGGAGGTGCATCTCGAGCCGTTCCTGGCCGCGCTCGACAAAGGTGAGCCCGATCTCCAGGCGGCGGTGTTGCGTCTGCTGCGTGGACGATGCGATCCGCGGCTGGTGGAGCGGGCGGAGCGTCTGGCGGAGAGCCCGAGTGCGGAAGTGGCGGCGATCGCGGGGCGGGTGGTGGAGCAGTGCCGGGAAGCGCCCGAGGGCGAAACCGACGCCGGCTACGACCTGTTCCTCGCCCACCACCCGGCCGTGGCCGATGCCGCCGGCGAGCTCGCCGCGAGTCTCTCGGCTCGCGGCGTGCGCCTGTACGAGTCGCCCGATTGGGAGAGGGACCTGGAGGCATTGCTCGCCGGCACCCGGGCGGTGGCGGTGCTGGTCGGCAGCGAGGGCGTGCCGTGGCAGCGGCCGGACCTCGAAGGTTGTATCGGGATGTTCCACGGCGAGGAACGGCCGGTGGTGCCGGTGCTCCTGCCTGGCGCGGGCGATGCGCCGGTGCTGCCGGAGTCGGTGGAGTGGGCGGCGTGGGTGGACCTCTCGGACGGCTTCGACGCGGCGGGCTGTGAGGCGCTGGAGTCCGCGGCGCTGGGGCCGGTTTCGGCGGTGGACCTCGTGCCGGAGGTCGCGGCGGCATCTCTGTCGGTGACCGCCGGCCCCGAACCGGGCGAGCCCTTGACCGACCCGGTCACTGGCGCTCGATTTCTGTGGGTCCCCGGCGGGCGGTTTCAGCTTGGTGAGGACGCGTCGCCTCACGACGACGAGAAGCCCGCCCACTGGGTGCGAGTGTCGCCGTTCTGGCTCGGTGAGACGCCGGTCACCAATCGGCAGTATGCCGCGTTCCTGGAGGAGACCGGTCACGAGGAACCGCAGTATTGGCGTGACCGGCGCTATTCGGGCGAAGAGCAGCCTGTGGTCGGTGCTACCTGGCATGACGCCAATCAGTATTGTGAGTGGCTGTCCGGAAAGTTGGGGAGTGTCGCTATGCTCCCCAGCGAAGCGCAGTGGGAGCTCGCGGCTCGGGGCGACGATGGAAGGAGATTCCCCTGGGGTGACGACGAGCCGAATGACACGCTGGCTTGCTTCAAGGCCAAACAGCCGGCGCCTGTTGGCAGTTTCCCGGACGGGAGCGGCCCGTTCGGAATGCTGGACCAGGCAGGCAATGTCTGGGAATGGTGCCGCGATGCATGGAGCACGACGATCTACGCCGAGCGTGCGAAGAAGGGCAACGAGCCCTTGGATCCGGTTGGCGACGAGGGCGAGGGAGATGTCAGAGTGCTCCGGGGCGGCGGCTGGAACTATCCCGCTGGGAGCCTGCGGGCCGCTTACCGCCGCAGGAGCTCGGCTTCGTACCGGTACTCGAGCATCGGCTTTCGTGTCTTGGTCGTCCCCGCGAGCCCTTGATTTCTTGGGGTTTTGTTCGTTGTCTTCCGGATTCTGGAGGGGTCCAGGGGCGCTTGACGCGCGGTGGCTTCATCTACCTCGGCCATCGCGTGACGCGCGCCGGAGCCCGCGCCACGGACGACATCCTGCGACGGATGCAGGGGCGGGTGACCGAGGTGGTGCTACGGGGCGACGTCGAGAGGATCGAGCGGTCGGTGGCTTCGTATCGGGGTCTGATCGAGCTGGGACGATCCTGGTAGCTCATGCCCATTCGGGTGACGAAACTGTCGTGTCCTAAGCCACTCGTCGCCGATTTCGTCGCATCGCGACTGACAAAGTGACAGATCTGTCGATAGTGGTTGTTCTGTCAAGACCAGGGGCTCCGCCCCTGGACCCCGCCTGAATCCGGAACAAACCCCAAGACTCAAAGCTCAAAGGCTCGCGGGGACGACCAAGACACGAAAGCCGACGCTCGAGTTCCGGCTCGAAGCCGAGCCCCAGCTGCGGGAAGCGGCCCGCAGGTTCCCTGCGGGATAGTCCCAGCCGCCGCCCCGGAGCACTCGACCGATCTCGCCCTCTGCCCAAGGCACCTTCTCTTCATCTACACACCACTCCCACACGTTGCCCGCCAGATCCAGGTGTCCGCATGGACCCTTGCCCCGAGGATAGACGCCGACCGGCGTTGGCACTTCGACGTTCATGGCGAAGTTGGCCCGCTCCGGGTCCGGCTCCTCCTCTCCCCACGGGAACTCCCCGCGCTCCGGCATCGCCGCCGTCTCCCACTCCTTCTCCTCCGGCAGCCGCGCCTCCTGGTAGCCGCGCTGTTCGCCGAGCCAGTTGCAGTACGCCTCCGCTTCGTACCAGCTGACGTTCACCACCGGCCGGTTCGGGCGCTCGAGCTGCTCCAGCCACTCGCCGGGCGTCTCCCAGTCCTCTTTCTCCCTGAGCTTCCAGCCCTCGTCGCTCCAGTGCTGCGACTCCTCGTAGCCTCGCCCCTCGACGAAGCGCTGGTACTCCTCCACCGTCACCGGAAACCGGCCCAGCCGCTTGCCGCCCACCCCCGGCACTTCGAGGGAGTTGTCCACCCCCGGCGCCAGACGCGGATCCCCGCCCCGTCCCAGGGCCTCGGCTGCCTCGATCCGGGTCTCCACCGGCACCCGCGCCGCCCCCTCCGGCTCGAAGATCGCCATGGCCCGCTTCAGCGCCTGCTCGGCGGCATTAGAGATCTCGCCCGAGGGCTTGTAGCCGAGCACCTCCAACGTCCGCAGCAAACGGCCGAGCACCGCCGCGACGCGGGCGTCGGTGGCCAGGTCGGCATCCTCGCCCCGCTGTTCCATGACGCGGGCGAGCAGCCGGTCCACGCGGCCGACGCCACCCTCGTCGAGCAGGCAGCCGGGCAGCAGCTCGATCGTCTCGCGCCACTGGGCGTGGTCGAGCCGGTCGCGCACGATCGGCCACCAGTCCCGCTCCTCGTCCTCGCCGTCACCGCGCCAGGCGAGCTCGAGCGCGGCCAGGAACTCCTGGAAGGTGAGGTGCCAGAAACGCAGCCGCCGCCCGCCGATCTCCTCCACCACGCCGCTGCCCAGGCACTCGAAGGTCAGCCACGCCCGCGCCTCCTGGCGACGCTCCTGGTCGGGGAGCTCCGGCCGCTCGCGCTCGAGCAGCGGTGCCACCACCACGGCAGCATCCTCCAGGTCGAAGGCGGCGCGCTTGCCGCCTTCGCCGGCGGTCATGGCGAGCGCCAGGCGGGCGAAGGCGCGCCAGGCGAAGAGGTCGGTGTACCCTGCCTCCTCACGCAGCCGAGAGCGCGCGGCGATCAGCCAGCGCAGCACCGCGCGGTACACGCGCGAGCGGCCTTCCGGCAGCCGGCCCTCGTTCCAGTGCACCACGCACAGGCAGGTGAGCATCACCGGGTTGGCCGCCAGCCGGCGCACCCGCGAGCGGCCGACGATGGCCTCGGTCAGGGTGTCGCGGTAGCGCTCGGCCTCGGCGCCGGGCTCCTTGCCTTCGGCCGCGTGCAGCGCCCCCACCCAGTGGTCCACGAAGGTGCGGATCTCCTCGTCGCCGAAGGGCTCGATGGTGGCGGGGTGGAAGCCCATCTCCTTGAGCGGCGCGGTGTCGATCGGCCGGCTGGTGACGACCACCGGGCACTGCCACTTCCTACAGGCGTCGCGGAAGATCCGCAAGACCCGCTGCCGGAGGGCGTCGTCGGCCGCTTCGTCGAGACCGTCGAGGAGCAGGACGGCCTCGCCGCTCTCGAGCAGGTCCCGCCAATGATCGCGCGAGATCGGGTGGTCGTCCGCTTCGCAGGAGCGCGCCAACAGGTCGAGTAGCCACTGGCGGTTGTCATGGCGGAGGTTCGGGCCGTCTGGCGCGGTCAGCAGCGACACCAGGTCGGAGACGCGGAGGAGCACCGGCACCCGGGGCGCCTCGTCGTCGAGGCCCAGGTAGCGCCGCCGCCACGAGACGCTGTCCGGGCAGGGCTCGCCGAGCACGTCGCGCGCCAGCATGCAGGCGGCGAAGCGCACGAAGGTGGTCTTGCCGGCCCCGGGCTGGCCCTCGATCAAGAGCCGATGGTGGCGCGGCAGCAGGCTGGCAAGGTTGATGCGCGCGTGGCGCAGGCCGGCCATGGGATCGTCGTCTTCGGTACCGACCCTGCCGAGGCTGGACAGTATTCCGAGGCTGGACAGCGGTGTGTAGAGCCGCTCGATCGGGTAGCGCAGGGCACCGGTGGCGTGCTGGGTGGAGATGCCGCTGATGTTGATGTGGTCGGTGCGGTCGATCAGATCGGCGAGGTAGCGGGTGAGGTCAGCCGCGGCGCGGATCTCGAGGTCGGGCCGCGCCGGCAACTGTTCCAGCAGCCACTTCGAGAGGCTGGAGCTCACCTTGAGCGCCAGGTCGTTCGGGGTGGTGAAAGTCTCCAGGATCACCAGGCTTCCGAGGTAATCCTTGAACCTCTGCAGCCCCTGGACGGCCACGCCCACGGCGAGCATCTCTTCCGGTGTGGTCGCCGTCGTCAAGCGGTCCTGCTCGCGGGGGCCGGCCCAGGCGTACTCCGGGTCGACCACGAACGCGAACACCGGCTTGTCCGCGGCCAGGGCGGCCTCCACCTCGTGCCAGGTGACGCTCTTCTCACCGTCCCCGCTCTCCTCGACGCTCGGTACCCAGCCGTAGCGGTGGGCCACGCACACCACCAGCGCGTCCGCCGACGCGGCCTTCTCGCGGCACGCCGTGAGCGGCGCCTTGGGCTCGGCACCGAAGGTCTCCATCCGCGCCACCTGCTGGGACAGGCGCTCGATCGCCGCCGCGACCCGCTGGCGATGCTTCTTCAGGTCGTTGGAGGTCGAGCAAAGAAAGATCCGGAACGGCGGCGGAGCCTCTTTTGTCGATCCCTTCCCAGCATCGGACATGGAACTATTGTACGTGCTGCGCGTCAACAGGCTCGCGTCTCGGGTGCCGCGTGCGTTATGATGTGCATCACTTCGGTGCACGAAGTGATGCACCTTTGACGAGCCATGCACGCCATCACTCTCAGGAACATCCCCGGGGAGATCCAGGACGCCATCGAGCTCCGGGCTCGGGAAGAGGGATTGAGCTTCAACAGGACGGTCCTGCGGATGCTCGAGGAGTCCCTCGGCTTGCACGGAGATCGGCCTCGGGTCGTCCACCACGATCTCGACCACCTCGCCGGTACCTGGTCTCGGGAAGAGGCTGCCGAGTTCGATGCGGCTCTGTCTGAGCAACGCCAGGTGGATCCAGAGTTGTGGGAGTGAGCCCCACTTTCCTCGACACCTCGGCTTACTCCGCCTTCAAGAGAGGTCATGATGACATCCGCCGGCGCATCCAGACGGCTTCGCGGATCCTCGTCAATCCGGTCGTCCTCGGCGAGCTGCGGGCCGGTTTCCTGAAGGGAACGTTGCTCGACAAGAACCTGACGGAGTTGTCAGATTTCCTCGCCGCTCCGAGGGTGCGAGTGGTCGCAATCGACGAAGAGACGGCCGAACGCTACGCCGTGATCCTTCGGTCGTTGCAGAAGGCTGGACAGCCGATCCCCACGAACGATGTCTGGATCGCGGCGAGTGCCATGCAGCACGGAGCTCGGCTTCTGACAATCGATCATCACTTCGAGCGGGTACAGCAGGTCTTCTCGGAGATTTTCTTGCCATAGTGTGCGAATGAGTTGACGCTCTTTGCGACACTACCGCTCAGCGATGCCTACCTCCGCGACGGCCGATTCGCCGGGCGCCATCAGTTGACACGAAGTGAGGAGACCCCCCACACGAAGTGTGGATTTTCCGCCCCAAGGGCTCGAAGAGGCCCCAGGGAGCCCCCCGACGACCTCTTTCGGGACGTTCCTGAGCTTCCGGTCGGTCCCGGCGACCTCTTTCGGGACCGTCCTGACGCTCCGGAAGACGCCGATGACGGTCGCCGGGACGTTCCTGACGCTCCGGAAGGCGCCGATGACGGTCGCCGTCGGCTCCCTTTGCAAGAGATTTGCCAGATCGTGCGGCCGCCCGGTGGGCTGCTGGTGGCTGCGGCCCGCGTGATAGGGTGTCGCTATGGTCAAGGCCACGGTTTATCTAGAACCTGAATCCGCCGTCACCCTTCGCCAGTTGTCACGAAGCGAGGGCAAGAGCCAGGCAGCTTTGCTCCGCGAAGCTCTGAGCTTTTATATCCAGCGCCTGAGACGGCCCGAACCCACCGGAATCGGCGGTTTCCACAGTGGTCGTTCCGACGTCTCGACCCGCGCGGAGGAGCTACTCAAAGAGGCTGCCAGAGATCGTCGATGACAGTCGTCGCCGACACCGGAGGGCTCTATGCGCTCTTTGACGCGGACGATCGACACCATGCGGCAGCCCGCGCGACCATCGACAGAGAACCAGGCCCGATCATCGTCCCAGCGGGGATTCTTGGTGAGATCGACTATCTGTTGCGGGAGTTCCTCGGCATAGATGCCGAGCTGAGCTTCCTCGAGAATCTGATCTCGGGCGCCTTTACACTCGAAACGTCGACCGCGGAAGATCTCGTAAGGGTTCGAGGTCTGATCGATCAGTATCGGGATCTCGACCTCGGGCTCGCCGATGCCTCGGTCATCGCCACCGCCGAGCGGCTCGGTATCCAGCGTATTCTGACGGTGGATGAGCGGGATTTTCGGGTGGTGCGCCCGAAGAACGGACAGCCCTTCACGTTGCTGCCCGCTGACGCCTGAAGATCTGCTCAGACCGCTGCCAGCTGCTCCTCCAGCCTCTGACGCTGGTACAGATCGGCGTAGATGCCGCCGAGGGCGACGAGCTCCTCGTGGGTGCCGCGCTCGGCGATGCGGCCGTCGTCGAGGACGAGGATGCGGTCGGCGAGCTGGGCGGCGGAGATGCGGTGGGAGACGAGGAGGACGGTGCGGCCGGGGAAGACTTCGCGGAGGTTTCCGAGGATGCGCTCCTCGGTGTGGGTGTCGACGGCGGAGAGGCTGTCGTCGAGCAGCAGGATGCGGGGATCGCGCAGGACGGCGCGGGCCAGGGCGACGCGCTGTTTCTGGCCGCCCGAGAGGGTGACGCCGCGCTCGCCGACCATGGTGGCGAGGCCCCCGGGGAAGTCGGCGAGGTCGCTCACCAGGCCGGCCACTTCGACCGCCTCGATGACCTCGGCCTCGGTCGCCTCGGGCCGGCCGTAGGCGACGTTGTCGCGGATGGGGGCGGAGAAGAGCAGGGTTTCCTGGGGCACCATGGCGATCGCCCGGCGCAGGGTGGCGAGCGGCAGGTGGCGGACGTCGACGCCGTCGATCTCCAACCGGCCCTCCGGGGGGTCGATCAGACGCGGGATGAGCGACAGCAGGGTGCTCTTGCCCGACCCGGTGCGGCCGACGATGGCGACGGTCTGCCCCTCCTCGATCTCGAAGTCGATGCCGGCGAGCGCCTTCGGGCCGTCGTCCTCATAGGCGAAGTCCAGGCCGCGGAAGCGGATCGCGCCGCCGATGCGCTCGACGTGCACCAGGGGCTCTTCGTCGCGGATCGCCGGCTCCTCCTCGAACACCCGGCGGATGCGCGCCAGCGACGCGGTGCCGCGCTCCATGAGGTTGATCACCCAGCCGATGGCGATCATCGGCCAGCTCAGGAGCGCCAGGAACATGTTGAAGGAGACGAACTGACCGACGGTGATCTCGCCGCCGAGCAGCAGCAGGCCGCCGTACCACAGGACGGCTACCAGCCCGAGGCCGATGATGCCTGCCAGGAAGGGGTGGAAGGCGGCCGTCCAGCGAATCAACTTGCGGTTGCGGTCGACGTACTCCTGGTTCAGGGTCTCGAACGCCCGCTGCTCGGCCTCTTCTTGCACATAGGCGCGCACCACCCTGGCACCGGCGAGGTTCTCCTGTACCTTGGTGGTGACGTCCGAAAACTGCTCTTGCACCTGGTCGAACAGCACGTGGATGCGGGCGCCGAAGACGCGGGTGACGATGGCGATGAGCGGCAGGATGCAGATCGACAGCAGAGTCAGGCCGCCGTGGATGCCAGCCATGAAGATCAGCGAGCCGATGCCGGAGAACACGGTGTTGGCGCCGTACATGATCGCCGGGCCGCAGATCATGCGCACGGCCTGGAGGTCGTTGGTGGCGCGCGCCATCAGGTCGCCGGTGTAGCTCTTCTGGTAGAAGCCCAGGTGCAAGCGCTCCAGGTGCTCGAACAGGTCGTTGCGTACGTCGAGCTCGATGTGGCGGCTCATCGCCACCAGGATCCGCCGCTGGGCGAACTGGAACAGGCCACGCACGAAGGCGATGACGACCAGCGCCAGGCCGTAGAGCAGGAGCGTGCGGCGGCTGACCGTCTCTTGCAGGGAGTCGATCGCCGAGCCGATCACCAGTGGCGCCGCCAGGCCGATGGCGGCGGTGGCCGCGACGCACAGGATGCCGCCGATCAGCCACGCGCGGTAGGGGCGGAAGTAGGGGAGGAGAGGTCGGATCTTGCGCATGGTGCGGGGCCGCGTCGACGGGTGGTGAGGTTATCACCGGCGACGGGCCCGGCTCGGTTCCCGCCGCGCCAACAGCGCGTCTGAAGACTCGGGCCACGCTGTTAGTATCCGGCCATGCCGAGATACGTCCTGAGAGTCCGCGAACGGTTCGAGGCCGCCCACCACCTGCGCTCCTACCGCGGCGCGCCGGAGCCGGTGCACGGCCACAGCTGGCAGGTGGAGGCGGTGCTGCGCACCGACGAGCTGGACGGCGAGGGCATGGGATTCGACTTCATCGAGATCAAGGGCGTGCTGGGCGAGATCGCCGCGCGCCTTCACCACCGCGACATCAACGCCACGCCCCCCTTCGATCGCCTCACCCCCACTACCGAGCACATCGCCCGCTGGTTCTTCCAGGAGATGACAGCCCGCCTGCCCGACGCCGGTATCGCCGAGATCACCGTCTGGGAAGGCCCCGACTGCTCGGCCACCTATATCGACTAGGCCCGCGTCACCACGATCGCCTGCTTGCGCGTCACCACAACCGTGTGCTCGTACTGGGCGGTCAGGCTGCCGTCCACGGTCTTCTCGGTCCAGCCGTTGGCCGCGGTGCGCACCTCGGTGGCGCCGGTGGAGAGGAACGGCTCGATCGCCACCACCAGCCCGGCCGAGAACTGCCGCCGGTCCCCGGGGTTGTAGCAGCACGCCAGCCCTTCAGGATACTCGTGCAGCCCGCGGCCGACGCCGTGGCCGGCGAGGTTGCGAATCACCCGGAAACCGCCACGGCGCGCCTCGGCCTCCACCGCCCGGCCCAACGTGTTGAAGCGCCGGCCGGCGCGCGCGGTGGCGATGGCGCGCTTGAGGGCACGCCGGGTGGAAAGGCACAGGCGGTGCGTCTCGTCGGCCACCGGCGGCACCGGAATCGAGGCGCCGGTGTCGGCGAAGAAGCCGCCCAGCTCGGCCGAGACGTCGACGTTGACCAGGTCGCCGGGCCGGACCACGCGGTCGTCCGGTACGCCGTGGGCGGCCTCGTCGTTGACGCTGATGCAGGTGGCGGCGGGGAAGCCGTAGGTCAGGGCGGGCGCCGGGGTGGCGCCGAAACGCTCGAGCGCGCGGCGGCCGACGTCGTCGAGCTCGCGGGTGGTGATGCCGGGGCGCAGGCGTTGCTTCATCTCGCGCAGCACCAGGGCCACGACCCGGCCGATCCGTTTCAGGCCGTCGAGGTCTCTTTCGTTTTCGATCGACACGGTGCCCGCCAAGCTACCCGCCAGGAGTGAGGGCCGTCAAGACTCCGCGTGGCGGATGTGCGAGGCGATGCCGCGCGGGCCGAAACAGCCGAGGAACAACACCGTCTCCTTGGGCAGGTGCGCGCCGATCAGCGTGACCGGTTACCGTTCTACATCTCCATCACCGCCGCGACGTCCGCGTCCAGGTCGTCGCCCTCGGGCCGGCCGGTCGCCCAGGTCACCGCGAACAGCACCGTGAACGACGCCGCCAGCGACACCGCGGCGGGCAGCACGCCGGGTTGGAAGTCGGGCTTGGGCAGGGCCGGGAAGTAACTCTGCTTGACCAGGAGCTCGAGCACCAGGTTGACGAAAAGGCCGGTGGCGATCGAGGCGATGGCGGCGGCCGGCGTCACCCGGCGCCAGTTGAGTCCCACCGCCACCGCCGGCGCCAAGGCGGCGCCGAAGGTGCCGTAGGCGAAGGTGCCGAGCAGCGCGATCAGGTCGCCGTAGAGGTAGGCGAAGGCGGCCGCCACCACTGCCACGCCGACCACCGCCACGCGGCCCCAGTGCAGCTCGCGGGTCACCGTGCGGCCGAAGGCCTTCGGCAGATCGCGAACCAGTGCCGCCGAGGCGATGTTCACGAACGAGTCGGCGGTCGACATGATCGCCGCCAGGATGCCGGCGAAGACGATGCCGGCCAGGATCTCCGGGGCGAAGCCCAGCAGGAAGGCGGGCGCGGCGTCGTCGGAGTTGGTCAGCGGCTCGAGGCGTCCCGACGCCACCAGCGCCGGCACGGCGAGACCGATGCCGAGCCAGATCAGCACCACCAGGGTCTGGGAGACGCCAAGGATCAGCGGCAGCCACTTGAGTTTGCGGGGGTCGTCGAGCATGTAGAACTTGTGCAGCGTCTGGGGCTGGCCCAGGTTGCCGATCGCGAACACGAAGAAGAAGCCGATCGCGGTCATGATGGGCAGGTTGCCCAGCGGATCGAGGAACTCGGGACCGAAAGCCTCGGAGCCGGCGATCTGACGGGAAATCGAGGTCAGGCCGCCGCCAGAGTCGAGCGCGTAGTAGAAGACCGCCACCGCGGCACCGACCATCAGCGTGCCTTGAAAGACGTCGGTGTAGACGCCCGCCACCATGCCGCCGGCCACCGAGTAGAAGAGCACCACCGCCAGGCCGGCGGCCATGGCGATCGCCAGGCTGTGCTCGCCGAACATCTCGCGGGTGCCGAAGATCGCCTCGATGATCACCCCCATGGCCTGGAGCTGGGCGCCCAGGTAGCCGATGGTGCCGATCACCACCGCCGCCGCCGCCAGCCCCGAGGCGGTGCGTGAGCGGTAGCGGTAGAGGATGGCGTCGGGCACGGTGAAGGTCTCCCGCACCTCGGCCAGCAGCCGCAGGCGCTTGGCCACCGTCCAGCACAGCAGGCCGGCGGTGAAGCTCACCGGGAAGCTGATGAACAGCGACGCCATGCCCAGCCGGTAGCTGAGGCCCGGGCCGCCGATGAATAGGAAGCCCGAGAACGCCGCCGACATGGTGGCGAGCGCCATGACCATGAGCCCCAGGCCCTGGCCGGCGATGAAGAAGTCCCTGGCGTCGCGGGTGCGCCGCACCGCCCAGACCCCGATCGCCACCACCAGTGCCAGGTAGATCAACGCCGTGACGATGATCAGCGGCTTGGCCAGGACCGGCATCGTCTACTCGCCCTCCGGCGCCTCGTCCTCGAAGCGGCGGCGCAGATCGTCGAGGTCCTCCTGCCGCAAGCCGAAGCGGTCGAAGGTCCAGGCATAGGAGAGCGAGACCAGGGCCAGCGGCAGCAGGAACAGGCCGTAGAACTGCACCGCCGTGGCCGCCGGCAGGCCGCCGACCCACGGCAGATCCAGGATCTGGCCGCGAAATGCCAACATCGCGAGGAGACAGGCTTCGAGGATCAGCAGCAGCAAGACGAGAGGCCACAGCAAGGGGCCCAGGCGCCCCCCACGGTGTGCTCCGAGGACGATCAAGGACACCGGGAACGCCGTCGCCAGCAGGGCGAAGAGCACCTCGCCGGCCGGGACCTGAACCAGGAAGGTCAGAAGGATCAGCGGCGAAGAAACCGCCAGGAAGCCGAGGGCGATGCGTCGGGCCATGGTCCGGTACGATACCAAGACATGCGACCAGCCACCCGCGCGATCCTCCTCGCCGCCGTGCTCCACGCCGCAGTATTCCACGCTGCGGTGGCGTCGTGCGCCGTCGCTGAGGACGCCTGGAGTCGCGAGATCCCGTGGCGGCAGGTGGGGCTGACCGAGCGCCAGGCGGCGGCGTTCCTGCTCGACCGGTTCGCCCACGGCGCGCGGCCGGGCGAGGTCGACGCGGTGGTCGAGCAGGGCCTCGGCAACTGGTTTCAGGGGCAGCTGGCCGGCGATCTGCCGGGCAGCCGGTTGCTGGCCAAGCTGACCACTCTGCCGGCGGTGGCGCTCGAGCCGCGCGAGCTCGCCCGGCGGTACTCCTACCGCAAGCGCGGCATCGTGAGGCAGGCGGTTGCCGCCGGCGCGATCTCGAAAGACGACTACGCCGGCAAGCACGGCAAGCGCAGGCTTCAGGCCGCCGTGGCGGCGCTCGAGCGTTTCGCCGCCGAGCAGGAGATGCGCCCGGACTCGGATCTACTCGAGCAGCTGCGCGCGCAGAAGCTGCTGCGCGCGGTCTACTCCGAGTCGCAACTGGTGGAGATGCTCACCGACTTCTGGTTCAATCACTTCAACGTCTCTGCCACCAGCCTGCACTCGAAGGTCCACCTGCTGCCTTACGAGCGGGACGCCATCCGGCCACACGTGCTGGGTACCTTCCGCGAGCTGCTCGGCGCTACCGCGCGTCATCCGGCGATGTTGAGCTACCTGGGCAATACCCGGTCGGTGGCCGAGGCCCGCTTCATCACCACTTTCGACCTGGAGATGAGAGAGCTCGACCGCCTTTCGCCGCTCGAAGACCCGACGGCACGGCTCCGGCTGGCGAAGCTCCTGGGCTGGCGCCGGCATCACCAACGCCTGCGGGCGAAGGGCTCGCTGAGGGGTGTGAACGAGAACTACGCGCGCGAGCTCATGGAGCTGCACACCCTGGGCGTCGACGGTGGCTACTCTCAGCGTGACGTGGTCCAGGTGGCGCGCGCCTTGACCGGCTGGACGACCTTTCCCCCCGGCGGCTATCGAGCACGGCTCGAGAAGGCGCTCGCCGACACGGACACCGCGGCCGACATGGGTTTCGTGATCGAGGGCGAATTCGTCTTCCGCGCCGACCACCATCACAGCGAGCCGAAGACCGTTCTCGGCTCACCGCTCCCCGCCGGCCGCGGGATCGAAGACGGCGAGGACGTCCTCGACCTGTTGGCGGCCCATCCGTCGACCGCCCACCACCTGGCGCGCAAACTGGCGGTGCGCTTCGTCCGCGAAGACCCTCCTCCCGAGCTGGTCGCCCGACTGGTGCGGACCTGGGAGCTGACCGGTGGCGACTTGCGGGAGGTGATGAGCACACTGGTGGAGTCGCCCGAGCTGTGGCGCGAAGCGGCCGCGCGCGCCAAGGTCAAGACGCCGTTCGAGCTCGCCGCGTCGGCCTTGCGGGCGCTGGACGCCGAGATCTCGGATCCCGAGCAGACGATCCAGTGGATCGGCCGCATGGGCCAGCCCCTCTACGCCTACGGCGCCCCCACCGGATATCCCGACCGTGGCGAAGCCTGGACCGACGTCGGCCAGCTGCTCGCCCGCCTGAACTTCGGTCTGGATCTGGCCCGGAGCGAGGTCGGCGGTGTGGCGTTCGATCTCGCGCGGCTAGCCGGCCGAGAAGACCTGAAGTCGCTCGAGCAGGCGGTCGCCGTGTACCATCCACTGTTGATGCCGGAGCGAGACGCGGGAAGGATCCTGGAGCTGGTCGGCGACGCCGGGGCGGAGTCGCCGATCGAGCCTCCGTCCGTGGAGCCTCCGTCCGCTGGCGCGACGGAGCTCGAAGCTCAGCGCCGGAGCGCCCAGCACGCCTCCTTCGCGGTCGCCCTTCTGCTCGCCTCCCCGGACTTCCAGCGGCGCTGACCATGTGGAACCGAAGAATCTTCTTGCGCGCCGGCGGCCTGGCCCTGTTCTCGGTCGGCGTCGGGCCGCGGTTCCTCGATCGCCTGGCGCTCGCGGCTGACTCCACCGGGCGACCGAAGACCCTGGTGTCGATCTTCCAGCGCGGCGCCATGGACGCCTTGATGGCAGTGCCGCCGCTCGACCAGGAGGCCGAGCTCGGCAAGCTCCGCCCGCGTCTTGCGATGAGCGCGGCCCGTTCCACCGGCGGTCACGTGATCGACTTGAATCAGCGGTTTGGCCTCCACCCCGCGTTCGCCCCACTGTTGCCCCTGTGGACGGACGGGCGCCTGGCCGTGGTGCACGGGGTGGGCTCTCCCAACCCCACCCGTTCGCATTTCGACGCCCAGGACTACATGGAGACCGGAACGCCGTTTCGCAAGGGCACGCCCTCGGGTTGGCTCAACCGGGTGGCGAGTCGCGTCGCGGCGACATCGCCGTTCTCGGCGGTCTCGATCACTCCCGAGTTGCCGCGCTCGCTCTACGGCGACTCTCCGGCACTGGCGGTCGCCGACCTGGCGGATCTCGAGCTCCGCCTGCGGGAGCCCCGCAAGCTGGTGACCAGGACCCGCGAGCACCTGGAGGTGCTCTACGAAGAGGGAACCGAGGGGCTGCTGGAGAATCGGGGCGGCGCCATGTTCGACGCCCTGAGGCTGATCTCGCGGCAGGAGATCGACGCCTACCGGAGTGAGCGGGGCGCCGCCTACCCGTCCTCGAAGCTGGGGCAGAGCCTGCTGCAGATCGCCTACTTGATCAAGGCCGGCGTCGGTCTGCGGATTGCCTGTGCGGAGTCCGAGGGCTGGGACACCCACGTTTCCCAGGGCACGCTGCACGGCCCCTTCGCCCGGCAGGCAAGTGATCTGGCGAGATCGATCGCCGCTTTCTGGAACGACATCGAGGCCTTTCACGACGATGTGGTGGTGTTGACCATGACCGAGTTCGGGCGCACGGTGAAAGAGAACGGCTCGGGCGGCACCGACCACGGCCACGGCTCCTGCCTGTTCGCCCTCGGCAATCAGGTCGATGGCGGCCAGGTCTACGGCAAGGTGCCGGTTCTCGAGCGCGAGAACCTGTTCGAAGGCCGGGACCTGCCGGTCTCGACCGACTTCCGGGCGGTGTTCTCGGAAGTGACCGGAAGGCTCTTCGATCTCGCGCGCGACGAGACGATCTTCCCCGGATGGGACGGCTCGAGGTTGCCGCTGCTGTGGTGAGCTCCAGACTGCCGACTTATGCGGTCTGATCAATGATTAGAAGGTTTTAGTTTCTCGTTTCCAGCCGTGGTACGATTTTTCGCTATGCCGCAGCAAGAGTCCGCCTCCGCCAGTCTAGCGACGCTCAGCGAGGTTCCCGGTACCGAGCTCCGACAGCTCGAGGCCACCTTCGGATCCTTTCGCGAGTTCGTCGAGCGCTATTCGCCATGGCTCTCGGACTCGTGCATCTTCGTCGAGACGCTGGAGCGGATTCCGGAGGGCGCTCAAGTGCGCCTCGAGATCTGGCTGCGTGATCGGCCGATCCTGGTCCGGGCCCTCGGCCAGGTGGATTGGGTGCGGGCGGCGGGGGAGAAAGAGGACGAAGGACCCCCGGGAGCAGCGCTCAACATCACCTATCTCGACCCGGCGAGCGCGCGCCTGATCAACTCGGTCTTCCGTCTCTATACAGGCCAGCGCAGCGCTCCCATGGGCAAGGAGGTCGCCGAGACCTGGGAGCTGGACGTCGAGTCGTTGATCGACGACGCTTTCCCGGTGGGCGCGGAGGAGCCGGTCCGGACGACGGAGGATTCCGTGGAATTCGAGATGACGCCGTTGATGGGAGCACCCTCGGCGGAGGCACGACAAGCGGGGCCAGCGCAGGCCGAGCCACCGGAGGTTGAGCCCTGGGAGCCACCGCTGCCCGAAGGCGTGGTGGTGGCGAAGCCTGAGAGCGGCCAGGCGGAGCCGCCGGAGGTTGAGCCCTGGGAGCCACCGTTGCCGGAAGGCGTAGTGGTGGCGAAGCCGGAGAGCGCTCCGGCCGGGCCGCGCCAGGCTGGGCCGCCGCTGGTGGAGCCGCCGGAGGTTGAGCCCTGGGACCCGCCGTTGCCAGAAGGCGTCGTGATGGCCAGCGAGAGCCCGGCGGTCGAGGAGCCGCCAGCGCCGAGCGCTCCCACGGCCGAAGAGCCCGCGACCCCGGAGGCTGCCCCGGCGATGGCGGCCGAGGAGCAGATCCCGTTGTCGTCGTCCGTCGAATCGCCGGAAGAGCCTGCGGTCACCGCTGTCGAGCCACCGTCACCAGACGTGGGCGAGAAGCTCAGTCCGGCGGCAACCCAGGCGATGAAAGTGATCCCTCCCGAGGACGAAGCCGTGGATCGGCTCGATTCTCCGACCGTGGAGACAGAAGCGCATCCTCCGGTCGCGGAGCCCGAGAGCCAGTGGGAGCAGCGTTTGTCGGTGGCCTTCTCGGAGGCGGAAGAGCCGTCCGAACAGGTGGAGGAGGCCCCCTCCTTCGGGTTTGGGCTGGTCGAGCCGGAGCCGCCCGCTGGTACGACAGGTGCGTCGGCCTCGTCCGAGGTGCTGCCCTCGCTGCCGGCCGACCTGGAGGATTCCGGCGCCGGTGACGATCAGGCGCCCGCGCCGGCTCCGGCTGCCCCGCCACCGTCCGCCCCGACGCCGGCAGCTCGGACTCCCGCGGCGCCGGCTCCTTCGGCCCCGGCTCCCGTTGCTCCGCCTCCCGTCGCTCCGCCTCCCGTCGCTCGAGTCCCCGCGGCTCCGGCTCCGGCTGCCCAGGCTCGCGCCGAGACGCCTCCAGCCGTCCGGCCTCCGGTCGCTGGCGCCGCTCGAGCGGACCCCAAGGCGGCGAGTGGGTCGGGCGTGAGTTTCCTGCGCCGTTCGATTTTCGCGTTCCTGGTGGCGATCGTCGCCGTGGGCCTGGTCTTGGTCGTCCTACGTAGCCGCCGCGGAAGCGACCCGCAACCGGCCGGGCGACAGATTGCCGAGACGCCGCCTGTCGAGGCGGCGGCCACCGGGCCGTCGACGTCCGAGCTCCCGGACGCAGGTGTGACGGCCGCCGGGGAGCCCGGGACCTCAACCACCGAAGCAGGCACCGAGCCGCCGTACACCGGGGCGTCGACCGAACCGTCAGTCGCCGGACCGTCAGCCGTCGAACCGTCCTCCACCGAGCCTGCCGGCTCGGGCACGGACGCCCCGCCCGCGGGCAGCCAGGAAACTTCCCCGGCCGAGACCAGTCAGCCGGCGGTCACGCCGTGGCCGGAAGACCCCTCCACGGCGACGCCGGTCGAGCCACCGCAGAGCGCGATAGAGACGGATCCCGCGGTCCTGGCCCAGGAGGTCGAGCAGGTGGTCAGCGCCTGGGCCGCCGCGTGGTCGGCCCAGAATCCCGACGACTATCTGGCCTGTTATGCGCCGACCTACACCAAATCGGGCCTGAGCCGTTCGGTGTGGGAGCGCCAGCGTCGGGACCGCATTCGCGGGCCGGCCGGTATTCTGGTCCTGGCCAAGAACATCAAGGTCGAGATTCTCGATTCCTCCCGGGCCAAGGCCGTCTTCTACCAGGACTACGAGACCGATACCAAGCATCTCTACACCTGGAAGACCATGGAGCTGTCACGATTGCCGGAAGGCTGGCGGATCGTCAGCGAACGGTCCGGTCGTTGAGCCGGCGCGGGCGCGAGGAGAGCTGACGGTGAAGATTCTGGTCGTCGACGACGCTGCTGACATCCGGTTGTTCGTCTCCGCGGTGCTTGAGGGGACCGGACATCAGGTGTTGACGGCCGAAGACCCGATGAAGGCCATCTCCCTGCTCTCGGTCGCTGACGTCGACGCCCTGATCCTCGACGTGATGATGCCTCGCTTCACCGGCTTCGAGTTGCTCGAGATCCTGCGGCGAGACGCCCGCACCCGGCTGCTGCCGGTGCTGCTCTTGTCGTCTCTTTCCGAGACCAAGGAGCGCGTCCGCGGCATGCGGCTGGGAGCGACCGACTTCCTGCCCAAGCCGTTCGACCCGGAAGAGCTCGTGGTGCGCGTCGAGCGGATGGTGACCCACCGCCCGGTCTCTCCCGGCGGGCAGGTTGGAGATCTCGACGAAACCGGCCTGATCCGCGTTCTCCAGGGGCTCGAGCAGGAGAAACGCAGCGGCGCCTTGCGCCTTTCCTGCGAATCGCGCCACGGTTGGATCGAGCTCCGAAAAGGGGAGCTGATCAAGGCGCAGTATGGGCTGCTCGAGGGCGCCGAGGCGATCTTCACCATGCTGTCGATCCGTGACAGCCGCTTCAGCTTCGAGCCCTCCACCGAGGCAGAGATCCAGTCGACGAAAGCCAACGAGGATCTTCGCATTCCCCAGCTGGCCCTGAAAGCGGCCCAGCTCGAGGACGAGCTGAATCGCTACGACGAAGATCTGCCGGCGGAGAACGCCGGGCTGTTCGTCGTCCGGGCGCTGTCCACCGGTGCCCACCCGACACGGGACTTGCCGTTCAAGGAGATCTACGAGCGGATCGACACGCTGCCGGGCGTGACGCTCGAAGAGCTCATCGCGCACGAATTCGCCTCCTCGATCAAGGTCCGGCTCGCGGTTGCGGTCCTGGCGCGGGCGGCGGTAGTCGAGGCGGTCATCGAAGGCACCGGCTCTGCTGAAACCGCTGAAACCACGGCCGAGCCGAACTGAGAGAACAAAGCTCGCGGAGTGCCGTAGAAGGCGGTGGAAGCCACGGTCGCTTCCACACACCACTCCATGACTGATCGGGATCGATGGCAATCGAGCCGAGAGAATCCGCCGACTTCGATACGTTCCGCCACCGCGCGCTCACCGAGGCGGCTCGCTACGGCTCCGATGCGTGGGTGTTTCTCCGCGAGCTGCTCCAGAATGCCCGGGACGCCGGCGCTCGGAGCGTCTGGCTGAGCGTCGAACGGCGAGGCGCCTTCGATCGGCTGACCTGCCGCGACGACGGCGGGGGCATGAGCTATCATCATGCCCGCCGCTATCTGTTCGCTCTCTACGCCTCCAGCAAAGACGAGATCGACACTCAGGTCGGCAAGTTCGGCATCGGTTTCTGGTCGGTCCTGCGGTTCGAGCCGAGCGCGATCACGATCCGGTCGCGGACGGCGCCTCAGGCCCCCTGGCAGGTCGAGCTCGACGGCGCTCTGGAGCACCTCGAAGTCAGCGAGCCCGATCACCTGGCCGTCGGCACCGAGATCGTTCTCGAGCGGCCCGCTCAGGCGGCTCGCGATCTCTCCGCCGAGGTCGCGGACGCAACCCGCCACTTCGGGCGTTTCCTGACGCTCCGCGACGATCCGCGGAAGCCGCTACGGATCACCGTCGACGGCCTCGCGGTCAACGCCGCGCTGTCACTGCCGTCTCCGAGCGCGAGCTTCGGCGGCCGGGGGTTTCGTGGCGCCGTGGGCCTCGGCGCGCAGCCGCTTGTCGAGCTTTTCGCCCACGGGCTATTCGTGCGCTCTGCCAGCAGCCTACAGGATCTCCAGGGGGCCGGCGAGATCCCCGACCGTGCGGCCACCGAGGACGCGCTGGCCGAGTTGCCCAGCCTGGCGCCCCGGGTGCTGCTCGACAGCGCCGAGCTCGATCTGCTCCTGGCGCGCAGTGACGCCCGCTACGACAAGCATCTGCGCCGGATCCTGCGCCACACCGAGAGACAGCTCGGTCGCCTGATCCAGCGCCAGCTCCAGGCCATTCGGCCACAGCCGTGGTGGCGACCCTGGCTGGGAGCGTTGCGTGATCGACTGGAGGCCTTGCGGGACTGGCTGGGGCCGATGGCGCCTCGGCAGCTCTCGGCGGCCGCACTGGCCGGAGTCGTCCTGGGATTGGCGCTCTGGCGGTGGCTGCCGGAGCCAGGAGATTCGCAAGGCCGGGCCGAGTCGGGTCGATCCCCAGGAGGCGAGCAGGCCGTGGCCGAGGCTCGACTCGACCCCGGTGCGGCGGCCCCGGAGACGGCAGGACGGGAGCCGGCTGCAGGGCCTCGGGCGCGCGGTTCGGCAACCACGGGCACGGCATCCACGGCGACAGCTGCCGGCACCGCCCCGGTGGGGGAGATCGGGTCGCTCGCGCGGGAGCTCGAGCTGCGTCCCTATCGGGATCTCGAGCATAGCTATCGCGGGCCGGGCCCTCCCTCTCTCTCCGGTGACAGCTCCAGGCTCGCCCTGATCTACGAGCCGGCGGCGGCGACACCGTTCTTCACCGCTCTCGTCATCGAAGAGCTCGATGGCGCCCGGTGGGATCCGAGCCCGGCTCGGGGAGACCTGCCACGCTATCGTGGCGCCCCGTGCCGTGGGGGTTGTGTCGACACGCAGATGCTGATCGCCGAGGGCTCTGGGAGCATGCGGATTCCGGTACCCACCGGGCATCGGCTGGAGGCTTCGTCGATTCGCGTCGACGGCCGCCTGGTGGAGGTCTTCGAGACCGCGGCGGGCGAAGCGGTGCTGCGGGATCCCCCTGGGGGCGTGCTCGAGTTCCGCACTGGGCCGTCTTCTGGTGCGACATCTTCTGGCAGACCTGTTCAGCGAGCCGCGATGCGATCATCAGTCGAGGCTCCGCCGGAGCTCGTCCGCGTCGCCGCGCGGATCCGGAGCCTGCCCACGCCCGAGCGGGTGCAGGCCGCGGTCGATTTCGTGGCCCGCCGCATCGCCTACGATCGGTCGCGCTCGGCGGCCCTGGCCTATAAACGGTCGGCGGAGAGCGACGCAGCCGGATACGTGGAGACCGCGCTCGAAGTCGGTGCCGGAGACTGTGACGTGCAGAACGGGGTACTCGTCACCCTGCTGCGGCTCGCGGGCGTCGAAGCGCGGCTGGCTCTCGGCTATGTCGGTGCCGGAGGGACCGTCGGCCCTGGGCTCCATGCCTGGGTCGAGTACCGCCGAGCCGATGGCGGCTGGAGCGTGGCGGACGCCAGCGTGATTCCGGAGCCGGGTGTTTCGGGGCCGTTCTCTGATCTGGCACAGCTGTCACCCGGAGCGTCCGGCAACGGCGTCCGCGTTCCGACGCGGCTGGCCGGCGCCGCCTCGCCGAGCGGCCGCTCCGCACAGTTGGCGCTGGTGGGATTGCTGCTGGCGGGGTTGGCCGCCGCGGCTGTCTGGCGTCGTCGTCGCTCCGCGGCCTCGGCCGGAGCGGCGGCGGGCGAGGATCTGGCGGCGCTTCTCGGCGGCGCGCTTCGGCACCCGGAGGCCTTCGCCGGCTTGCCGGCGATGTTTCATGGCCGATTCGTGCCGCTGATACGCCCTGGTTCTGGGCCTTCGCTGGCGCTCGGCGGTGGCGCCATCTCGCTCCACCGCGCTCGGCGTCTGGCGCGCGCCAATCGACTGTTCCGGTCGAGCGCCGGCTCCGGTCTGGCAAGCCGGGCCGCTCGCCGGCGGATTCCGGTGATCGACGCCGCGACCGCGGAGGGGCGCGTCTCGAGTCTGGCTCTGGGCGCCATCGACCTGGATCATTGGTCAAGTCTCCTGGAGCGCGGTTTCGACTCCGAGCTCGGCCGGCGGATCAACCGGCGGCTCGGCCGGCAGGGTGTGCGGTGGCGTCTGCGTGAGGCGTCCGATCTGCCCCAGCCGTGGGTCGAGATCGCGCTCGAGGATCTGCGACTCGGTCGCCGGCTGATCCTCGTCGATCTAGCCCATGCCGAGCTCGCATCGGCCCGACGGCTGATCGAGACGCGGCCAGAGGCCGCATGCTTCACGGTGCTCGATGCCTTGCTGCATCGGCTCGATCCGGGCGGCATGGAGGGGCGGCAGCTCTCGCGTCTGCTAGCCGCCTTTGCCCGTCCGGCGGTGCGAGAGAGCGCCCTCATGGAGGCCACGGATGGGAGCTGAGACCGCTTCCACCCTGCTGCGCATCGATTTCGACGCGGCGCTCGACAAGCTTGCCTGGTCACAGCTCCAGGGGGCGTGGGAACTGCCCGCGGAGCTCGCGAGGCTGGCGATCCGCGCCGGCGCCAGCGCGGTCGAGCTCGACATCGAGCCGCGCCGGCTGGTGATCGAGGCGCCTGGTGCGCGGCTTGGCGCGCGCACGATCTCCGACTTCGCCAGCGTCCTCGACCGCCGGCTCGAGCCCGCCGACCGCCATCGGGCCATGGTCGATCTCGAGGAGCGCGACGCTTTCGTACTCTCCGCTGTTGCCTGCTCGAACCCGAGATCGTTGGCTTTGACCACCGCCGGTGAACGGGGTCTGAAGCTCGAGCTCGCGCCCGACGGGCGTCTGAGCGTGGTCAATCCCGCGGCCGCGGTCCCCGATCAGGCGGATCTTCGTCTCGAGATCGATGGCTTGCCGATCGAGGCCCAGAGAGCCAAGAAA
This sequence comes from bacterium, assembly GCA_024226315.1. Lineage (GTDB taxonomy): Bacteria > Acidobacteriota > Thermoanaerobaculia > Multivoradales > J023 > JAAELT01. Next base: position 31,337 of record JAAELT010000433.1, read on the forward strand.
TGGCTGCGCCGGGTCGGTCGTTTCGCCCACGTTCCGATCACCATCGACGGCGCGCGGATCGACCGCGGTTTTCATGCGCCACTGATCGAGAAGCGCTTGATGATCCCGGCAGGTCTCGCGCGGTCGGGCGTGCTGGCCGGCTCCCCGCCCCCGCTGTCGGCGACGATCTCGATTCCGCGCCGCGGCAGCGCTCCACGGCTGTGGCTGTTGCGTCACGGCATCATCTCCACCCACGCCACGGTGCCGGGATATCCGGCCTTCGAGGCGGCCGTCGAGATGGCTCAGGTCTCCTCCCGGCCGGTGGAGCCCCAGCCCGCCGGGCACTCGGCTTCAGAAGCCAACGCCGCGGCTTTGCGGGAGCGGCTCGATCCCTATGTCGAAGGTCTGGTCGACGCCGCGGTGGGTCTCACGATACGGCTCGGCCGAGCCGGGGAGAGCCTGCCGGAGGAGGCCCGCGCCCGTACCGCCCGCCTCTTGCTGCTGGCGGCTCTGAAGCGCCGCCGGCTGAGTGAGGTCTCGGGGGTCGGGATCTTCCCGCTCGTCGGCCCGAAGGGTCGACGGCTGGTTTCGATCGACGTCGTCGGGCGCCTGGTGCGAGTCGAGGAGGGCGGCGTCAGCGCGCTCGACGCCATCACACCGGGCCAGGATCCGAAACGCTTCTCCCTGGCTGGCCATGGCGCTCTGGCGATCAGCCAGGGCGAGCGTGCGCTGCTCGGCGAGCTCTTGCGGGTGGTGTTCAGCAATCCGCCCGCCCGGGCTCGGCAACGTCCGTGGCGCCGGTTGCTCGACCGGGCGGTTTCGCTCGGGTCTTCTCTGCGCTTCTCTCCCGGCGCCGCGGTGGCGGAGTCGGAGCTCTCGCCTCTCGAGCGGTCGTTCCTTTCCCGGCTGCGCGCCGCCACGGTCGACGGGAACCTCCCCGAGGTCGAGTTTCGGACCGGCGGCGGCCGGATCCACCGAAGCGCTGGCGACCGGTTGCTGTTGCCGCGCGACAATCCCGACGTGCGCGCCTGCGTCCGCGCCGTCGAGCGCGATCCGGTCTGGCTCTATCCGGCCACCATCGCCCTGATGTCGGGCGAAGAGCTGCCGGGGCCAGGACTGGCGGGGCCCGAGCTGCGTCGTCTGTGGTACTCCGCTCTGGAAGCATGATGTAAAATCCGGCCGCCATGCTACAAATCGATCTTTCTGGGAAGCGCGCCCTGATCATGGGCGTCACCAATCGACGCAGTCTCGGCTGGTCGATCGCGGCGAGGTTGCACGCGGCCGGCGCCGAGCTGGCCTTCAGCTATCAGGGCGAGCGGCTCAAGGGCGAGCTCGAGAAACTGACCACCGACATCCCGAACGTGCGCCTCTACCAGGTCGACGTCACCCGCGAAGACGAGCTGAAGGCCCTGTTCGCCGATCTCGCCGACGCTTGGGGCTCTCTCGACTACCTGGTGCACGCCATTGCCTTCGCGCCGCGCCCGGCGATGGATGGCCGCTATATCGAGACCACCCGCGACGACTGGGTGACCGCGCTCGAAGTCTCGGCCTATTCCCTGGTGGCGGCGGCCCGTGAGGCCGAGCCTTTGCTGACCGAGGGTGGCGGCATCGTCACCCTCACCTACTACGCCGCCGAGAAGGTGGTGCCCAAGTACAACGTCATGGGCATCGCCAAGAGCGCCCTCGAGGCGAGCGTGCGGTACCTGTCCTATGACCTCGGCAAGAAGGGCGTGCGGGTCAACGCCGTCTCGGCCGGCCCGGTGAAGACGATCGCGGCGCGCAGCATCCCGGGTTTCATGAAGATGTTCAAGCGGGTCGCCTCCATGTCGCCCCTGGGCCGTCACGTCGAGCACGAGGAGGTCGGCAACCTGGGCCTCTTCCTGCTCTCGCCCCTGGCCGGCGGCATCACCGGCGAGACGGTCTACGTCGACGCCGGCTACCACGTGATGGGCATGGACCTGGGCGAGGATTAGCGCCCCCGGGTCTGCCAAGGGACCCCGATCGAGCCGCCATCGGCCGATTGACCATGGCAATCAACCATGATTGCCGCTCCATCGGCTTGTTGGAAATTGCCATCAAAGACGATGGCCGCTCCATCGGCCCATTGACCATGGCAATCAACCACGATTGCCGCTCCATCGGTCGATTGACCATGGCAATCAACCATGATTGCCGCACTATCTGCTCCGGTTTCGATGTCCCCGAGACATGATCGGCCCGAGAGAGAATCCGGAAGTGCTTGCCAGAGAAGCACTTCCGCGCGTAGGCGCAGACCACAAATGCCGATGAGCAATATGTTGCCGTGACCTGCCCCGGGTGAGCCTGAGCTCGGCCCTCATTCTTGGTCTGTTTGTCTTGACGCGTCCATTTTGTGGGCTGGGCGGAGCATAGGTAAATAGGGCTCCACTGAAAAGATGTACTGAAATCTGGTGGAACCTTTGGTGGAGCCCCGCTCTACACTGTCTCCAACGCGGCCGGGTTTTCATTCCATCGCGGCCGCGGACCGAAGAAAGGAGGACGACACCATGAGCTGACGACAGGCCAGGGATCGCCGGGCAGTCCCCGACCGCCGATCCGGCCAGCAACGAGCAGGGGACGCAAGCCGAGCCTCGTCGCCGCGTAGGCGGCCGGGCTCGAGATCAAACCAAGGAGAAAGACCCATGAAAACACCCAATAGAACCCGAGACAGAACCTTCGCCGGGAAACTGCGCGCCTACGACGTGGTTTCCGCGGCGATCGATACCCACGGCGGCCAGGCCGCCGACGTGCTCAACCCCGACACCGGCACGGCCGTCGAAGGCGAGCCGGCGTTGGACTACCGGCCGATCTTCACGGATCTCGGCAACCGTCTGGAGACCGCCAAGGAGGAGATGCTCACCGCCAACGCGACCCACCTGGGTCAGCTGGCCAGAGTCGCCGAGCTCAAGGCGCGGCGCAGCGGTGTCCGGGACGAGCTGTTCGCGGCCTTCACCCCGGCCCGCTCCACTCTGGAGCACCTCTACGGGCGGGACAACGGCTTCACCACCACGGGAGTCGCGGGCAGTACCCTGCCGGACCCCAGGGGCCTGGTGAAGCAGGTCCGCGACGCCGTGGACTTCTTCCAGGATCCCAAGGTGGAGCTGACTCCGGCCGTCGAGGAGGTCCGCGTCGACCTTCCCATGCTGGCAGTCAGGCTCTCCCTGGGCGCCGACCAGCTCGAGCTGGCCATCGGCGACCACGCCGGGGCCGAGAAGACGGCCGAGGCCACCCGCGCGACCAAGAACACCGCGATCAAGACCTATGATCGCGAGTTCATCTACGTCGCGCGCACCACCGAGGGCCTCTTCGACCTGGCGGGCATGCACGAGCTCGCCCAGCGCGTGCGCCCCTCCACCCGCCGCCCCGGCCGCCGGGCGGAAGACACCGGCAACGAGACGCCCGACGCGGCGTCCATCGAGCCGGCGCCTGCCGACGACACCGAGTCGGCGTCCACGGACGCCTGATTTCTCTTACCCACGCCGGGCGGCCCACGGGCCGCCCGGCCTTTCCGGGCACCGCTGCCGATACTTCTGGAATACCCCGTCGCCGACCTCACCGTCGTCCAGTACGGCGAAGCGATGCCGCTGCAGCTAGCGTCGGGCACGCTTCGGGTACAATCTGGCAAGGAGGCTGTCCGACTCTTCGAGCAAGCAGTGTGGATAGACCAGGGAGTCGAACCGGCGGGAAGACGAAATATGTCCAGCGACTCAGACACGACTCGCAAGAGTACGAGCGCCGACAGGGTTCCCCCGGCCGGTTGGCTCGCGGACCTGCTGGTGACCTTCAAGGAAGGGCTCCAGCAACTCTACGGCGAGCGTCTGCAGGGCCTCTACCTCTTTGGATCCCGCGCCCGGGGAGAGACGCAGGCCGATTCGGACGTGGATCTGGCCGTCGTGCTCGACCGCGTGACGGACTACGGACGCGAGATTCGACGCACCAGCGAGCTCACCGCTTCCCTGGCGCTGGAGCACGAGGTCAGTATCAGCTGCGTCTTCATCCCGGATGCGGACTGGCGGCGGGCCGAGGGACCGTTTCTCGTCAACGTCCGCAGTGACGCCGTCGCCGCATGAAGGACGACTCCGCCAAGCTTCTCGCCAAGGCGGAGCGGGCCATCCGGGCCGCTCGCACTCTGCTCGATGCCGACGACGTAGAGTTCGCTGCCGGCCGCATCTACTACGCGATGTTCTACGTGGCGGAGGCTCTTCTCTACGAGCGCGATCTGCAGTTCCGTAAGCACAGCGCAGTCCATGCCGCGTACGGCAAGGAGTTCGCCAAGACGGGCGTCTTGGAGCCTCGATTCCACCGCTGGCTTCTCGGTGCCTTCAACCTCCGGCTGCAGATGGACTACAGCTTCGATGCCGCCACCAGCCACGAGGAAGTAGAGGAAGTACTCGAACAGGCGCGGACCTTTCTGGCCGCGGCCCGCAGTTACTTGAGCACGTCGGAAGCCAGTGGGGCGTCGTCGTCGCCACCAGTCGCCGGGGCAGACACCGGCGACGAGGCGCCCCCCGAGGAGGCGCCTGCCGACGACACCGACTCGGCGTCAACGGACGCCTGATCCCCTCCACCCACGCCGGGCGGCCTTCGGGCCGCCCGGCCCTTCCGGGCGCTAGCCCTTCGCCCAGTACAGGAAGATCATGTACCCCAGGTAGAGGGCCAGCAGGATCGCGCCTTCGAAGCGCACCAGCCGGCGCTGGGTTGCGAGCGCGATCAGCACCAGCACGCTGATCGCCAGCACCACCCAGAAGTCGAGCGCCAGCGCCTTCGCCGGCACGTCGATCGGATGCGCCAGAGACGTGAAGCCGAGGATGCACAGCAGGTTGAAGATGTTCGAGCCGATCACGTTGCCGAGCACCAGGTCGCCCTCGTGCCGCCGGGCGGCGGCGATCGCGGCCGCCAGCTCGGGCAGGCTGGTGCCCAGCGCCACCAGGGTCAGCCCGATGACCCGATCGGAGACGCCCAGGGAGCGGGCGATGGTGCTGGCTCCTTCGACCAGGGCATAGGCGCCACCGACCAGCAGACCGACGCCGACGGCGACTCCCAGCAGCGACAGCCAGACGGGCCTCTCCCCGGCCGCTTCGCCTTCGGCCTCCTCGTCAGCCGTCTCGCTCTCGGTACCGGTTTCGCGCATCTGGGTCGCGATGAAGACCCCCAACAGGCCGACGAGCAGCAGGCCTTCCAGGCGACTGAGATGAAGGCCTGTCGCCATCAGGGGGTAGATGACGATGGTCACGAAGACCATGAACGCCACCTCGCGGCGGATGAAGCGTACGGTCGCATAGAGAGGGAAGATGATTGCTGAGACGCCGAGGATCAGACCGAGGTTGGCGACGTTGGAGCCCAACACGTTGCCGATCGCCATCTCCGGCGCGCCCTTGAAGGCGGCGGTGAGAGTGGCCGCCAGCTCCGGTGCCGAGGTCGCGAAGGCGACCACGGTGAGGCCGATCACCAGTGAGCTGACGCCGAAGGCCTTAGCCAGCCGGATCGAGTTCTCGACCAGCAGCTCGCCGCCGAAGTAGAGCAGCGCGATTCCGACGATGACCAGGAGGGCCGAGATCAGCATGTGGCTTCCTGCCCGGCTTGCTCAGGAGGCAAGCCGCAAGTCTTCGTAGATCGCCTCGGTGGCGTCGCGAAAGCGCTCGGTATGGCGCGGCTCTCCGGGATTGCCATTGGTGACGAGTGCGACCACCAGGCCGTGCTCGGGATCGGCGAACCCGGTCGAGGACTGAAAACCGCTATGGCCGAAGGTCCGCCGTGAAGCGTGGCGACCGTACCCGTACGGGGGCAAGTCAGCGCCGTAGTGATTGGAGTTGACGATGAAGCCCAGACCCCAGTCGAGCTTGTGCTTGAAAGTCTGGTCGTGCATCCCCACCCGATGCGGGACGGTCATCGCCTCGACGGTCTGGGGAGAGAGGATCTTGGTGTCTTGCCACCGGCCGCGGCTGAGCAGCATCTCGTAGAAGCGCCCGAGCTCGCGGATCGGCCCGTAGCCGTTGCCGCCCGGCGAGCAGCCGACGACGTGGGCTTCGCGGTTCCAGGCGCGTTCCATCCGTCCGTTCTCGGTGCTGTACATCCTGCCCAGGCGATCGCCATAGGCTTCGAACTTCTCGCGCGGCATGCCGACCCAGGAGTCGCGCATCCCCAGGGGCTCGAAGATCTCCTCGCGCACGTACCGCCGGAAGTGGCGGCCGTCGAGGCGGCGCACCAGCTCACCGAGCAGGAACCAGCTCGAAGCCAGGTGATAGCCGGCTTTCTCGCCGAGGACCCAGCGGGGCTCCGGACGCGCGCGGCAGATGAAATCGATGATCTCGTCCCAGCTCGCCTCGGGCCAGCCGACGTTGAGCTTGCGGATGCCGCCGGTGTGGGTCAGCAGGTGCCGCACGGTGACCCGCTCTTTGCCGTGGACGCCGAACTCCGGCACGTGCCGGGCGACCGGGTCGTCGAGCTCGAGCAGGCCGCGCTCCCACAGCTGGGCGACGGCGACCGCGGTGATCGGCTTGGTCGACGACAGCCAGATCATTAGCGTGTCCGGGGTCATCGCCTGGCCGATCGCGCGCTCGCCGACCACCAGCTCGGTTCGCCGGATCGGCTCGCCGCCGCCCGTCTCCAGGGAGACGTAGAGCTGCGCCCCGAGGTGGAGACCCTGCTCGATGCCAGCCGTCAGCGTCTCGTGGGTGCGAGGCAGCTCGAAGTCGGAAGTCGGAGTCACGGCGGGTTCTTCGGCGACGGCGATCACGGGCTGCGGAGCATAGCAGCTTCACCAGGAGCGCTCTCCGCCTTCTCGTCCACCCACTTCTTGAAGTACGTCCAGCTGGTCTCGTTGCGGCGGTCGTCGTCGAGCGGCGGCGGGGCCTCGAAGCCGGGGAAGTTGGCCGCGACTTCGTCGCGCAGACCCCGGGGCAGATCGTCCCAGGAGCGAACGCGCTTGCCGGCGCCGTGGTACATCACAGATCCGACCCGGTTGCCCATCTCCATCCACGGCAGCCACTGCGCCACCCGGGTCCAGCCGACTTGAGCGTCGTCGAGGCTGCCGACGCTGTCGTCGACCAGCGCCTCGGCGTCGAAGTAGAAGCTGAACATCTCGATCGCGTGGTAGGTGCCGCCGACGTACTTCTGGTAGTCGCCTGCCAGCGGATTGGGGTAGAAGAGCGGCACTTCGATCATCATCCAGCCGCGGCCGTCCTTGATCGTGGCGTCGAAGCTGAACGGGCCGCGGGGGCCGCCCGGCATGATCGGCCCGCGCGAGTTGACCGGGTCGTTGGCGATGTGCACCACCTCGACCTCTTCGCCCGTCCAGGGGTTGGTCCAGCTCCGCAGGATCTCGCCGTTCTCGTCGAGGTAGAAGAGAACTTCCTTGGACACCATCCGGTAGCCGGTTCCCTGGTCCGGATGCTCGACCGTCACACAGGCGCGGATGTTCATGCCCTCGTAGGTGAAGAGCCGCCGGTCCTTTTCGCCGGGGACTCGGCTGAAGGTGGTTCCGCTCCACCAGTAGATCGCCGGCTTGCCGTCTTCGAGATGACACTGGAGCTTGCGCATCGCCTTCACGGCGTCGGCGGGATCGTCGAGGTTCAGAGGCTCGGCAGAGGCGCTGGCCGCCAGGGCAAGGAAGGCCAGGATGATGGTGAGGGTCAGGAGCAGCTTCCGCATTGTCGTCCTCCGTGCTTCCGCCGCCGTTGACCTCGCGGCAGCCGTGTCGAGCTCCGGCCGGGGCTCAATTGTACTAACCGCAGTACAATAATCGGGAAGTCCACGCTGGCGCTTCATTCCAGACCGTACTGCGTGATCTTGGCCGCCAGCGTATTTCGGGAGATCCCGAGCAGCTTCGCGGCGGGCCGCCTCAGGCCGCTGGTCTGTGCCAGGGCCTCCTGGATCACTTCGCGCTCGACCTCCGCGACCCGCTCCCTGAGATCGAGGGAGCGGTCGGGCGCCTGCGCCGCGGGCTCTTCCGCCGGCACCGGCTCGGGAGGCGTCGCCGGGAAGCGAATCTTCTCGGGCAGCAGAGACGAGTCGATGGTCTGTCCTGGCAGGGCGTGCTGGACGATTCGACGCAGCTCGTGCTGGAGCTCGCGGACGTTGCCCGGCCAGTCGTAGGCCATGAGCAGGGAGAGGGCGTGCTGGGACAGGCCGCGCAGTCGCAGCTCCAGCTCTTCGGCGAAGGTTTGGACAAAGTGCTGAATCAGCGCCGGCAGGTCCTCCCGCCTGGCGCGCAGAGGCGGTACGGTGATCACCGAGGCCGCCAGCCGATAGTAGAGGTCGGCGCGAAAAATGCCTTTGGCGACTCGCTGATCCACGTCGACGTTGGTGGCACTGAGCACCCGCACGTCCACATTGACCGGCGTGCCGCCCACCGGCTGCATCTCGCCGGATTCCAGCACGCGTAGCAGCTTGGCCTGAAGCTCGGCCGGCATCTCGCCGATCTCGTCGAGAAACAGGGTGCCGTCGCGCGCTCGGGCAAAGCAGCCCGGGCGCGCGGTGACGCCGGTGGCGGCCCCGCGCACCACGCCGAACATCTCCGCTTCCAGCAGATCCGCCGGAATGGCCGCGCAGTTGACCGCCAACAGAGGCTTGTGGGCGCGTGCCGAGGAGCGGTGGAGGGTGGCTGCAATCAGCTCCTTGCCGCTGCCGGTCTCGCCCAGGATGAGCACCGGGTAGTCGCCGCCGCAGGCCATTTCGAGCTCGCGGTACAGGCCGCGAATCGCTGCCGATTGACCGGCCACGAAGCCGGGGGGAAACGACAACCTGGAGTCGTGAGAAGGTCGCGACCCTCCGCGCTGCTGGCTGTCCAGGAGGTCCGTTTCCCGCGAATCTCCCGGAACGGGTTCGGGATCTTCGGAATCGAAGACCAGCGCCAAGCGGGCGTCGGAGTCATCGACGGCTTCGAGGACCAGGGTGGCGCGGCCGACGGTGAGCTCGTCCCCGGGCACCAGCCGAGCCCGCGTCACCCGATCGCCGTTGACCAGGGTGCCGTTCTTGCTGCCCCGATCCTCGACGATCAGTCCGCCTGTTGCGGCGGTCAGCACGGCGTGCTCCCGCGACACCCCGGAGAAGGGCAGCACCACGTCATGCCCCGGGTGGGACCCCACGCGAGCGACCGGCGTGCTCAGGAGAAAGGAGCGAAAAACGCCCTCGATCTCGCCGCACAGGCGGTAGGCGGTCTCGGGAGGCTGGTCGTTCGGAGACATCGTCTTGCATCCTGGCCCGCGGCGGGGCAACGCGCCCGTGTAGCTGGCATTATAGGCGCGACCCGGCGAATACCACGTGATCGGCCGCCGTAGAAACATCGAGGCCCAACCGTGACGGACGGAGACGATCTTCAGCTGACATCGACTGTCGACTACGGTCGCGCCGCACGGCGACTCGACGAGGCGGGCCTCGATCGTGGAGCGAGTCTCGGCCGCTACGTGGTGCTGGATCTGGTCGGCAGCGGCGGCATGGGGGTGATCTATTCCGCCTACGACCCCGACCTTGACCGCAGGGTCGCCCTCAAGATCCTGCGCGCCGAGAGGTTCGCCGCCTCGCAGGCCGAGGAAGCTCGAGAGCGCCTGCTGAGGGAGGCCAAGGCCCTGGCGCGGCTGGCTCACCCGAACGTCGTCGCGGTGCACGACGTCGGTGTCGTCGGTGGCCAGGTGTTCGTCGCGATGGAGTTCATCGAGGGCATCGACCTCAAGACCTGGCTGCGGCAGGAGAAGCGCGGCTGGCGGGAGATCCTGCGGCTATTCGCGCAGGCCGGCAAAGGTCTGGCGGCGGCTCACCGGGCCGGACTCACCCATCGGGACTTCAAGCCGGCGAACGTCATGCTCGGCGACGACGGCCGGGTGCGGGTGCTGGACTTCGGGCTCGCCATCCCGCGAGACGACGGCGCCGTCCCCGCGGGCACGGGCGCGGAAGATCTGAGCGGGTCAGGCAGCGGCAGCAGAACTGACCGGTTGACCCGCACCGGCCGCGTGGCGGGGACCCCCGCCTACATGGCACCGGAGCAATACGACGATCCGGCGGTCACCGCCGCCTGCGATCAGTTCAGCTTCTGCGTCGCCCTGTGGGAGGCGCTCTACGATCAGCTGCCGTTCGCGGGCAAAGAACGTGGCGAGGTATTGGACAACATGCGCGCCGGGCGTCTGCGCGCGGTACCGCGAAACACCCAGGCCCCGGCCTGGCTGCGCAAGGCCGTGGCGCGCGGTCTCGCCGCCGACCCGGCGGACCGCCATCCGTCGCTGGAGGCCCTGCTCACCGCCTTGGAGAGAAAGCCTCCCAGGCGTTGGTTGGCGGCAGCCCTCGTCGTGGTGACGGCTGCCGCAGCGCTAGGCACCTATCTCCACCAGCGCTCGACGCAGCTGTGCCAGGGCGCCGAGCAGCACCTGGTGGGGATCTGGGACACCGAACGCAAGGCGGCGATCCGGGCGGCGGTCCTGGCCAGTCCCAAACCCTACGCCGGCGGACTGTGGCAAGGTATCGAGAGGACTCTCGACGAGTACACCTCGGACTGGGTCGAGATGCGCACCGAAGCATGTGCCGCGACCCGCCTGCGCGGCGAGCAGTCCGAGCAGCTTCTCGACCTGCGTATGGATTGCCTCGATCGCCGCTTGACCGAGCTCCAAATGCTCGGTGATCTGCTGGTCGAAGCCGATGCCGATGCGGTCGAGCGTTCGGTGCAGGCCGCCGGCAAGCTCAGCTCGCTCGCCTCCTGCGCCGACGCCCGGGCCTTGACCGCGGTGATCCCGCCACCGGCGGACGAGAAGGCTCGGCAACTCGTCGCCGACCTGCGCGCGGACATCGCCGAGGCCAAGGCGCTCAACGACCTGGGGATCCTCGACCAGGCCCAGGCCGCCGCCGAGGTGATCGACGAGCGGCTGGAGCAGATCGCCTACCCACCGGTGGAGGCGGAGGCTCACCGTCTCCTCGGCCTGATCGCCCAGACAGGCGAAGACCTGGAATTGGCCGAACGGCATCTCGTTCTGGCGGCGGCCAAGGCCGATCAGGGGCGCCACGACGAGGTTCGATTCTACAGCGACATCGCTCTGGTCTGGGTGCATCGGGCCGATGTCGAGCAGGCACGTCGCTGGCTCGAGCTGGCCCGGGGGGCCCTGGAACGCCTGGGCCGTCCGCCGACACTTCTCGCCTCGTGGCACCAGACCGCCGCGATGATCCACCTGCGTGCCGGCGAGTATCGAGAGGCCGCTGAGGCCGCGACCACGGCGGCGGACCTCAGCCGGCGCCACAACGGACCGTCGCACCGGTTCACGGTCCGCAGCCTTTCGACGCTCGGCAATGCCTTGTATCGGCAAGCGCGCTATCCGGAAGCGCTGGCGACGTTCGAAGAGGTGACCGCGATTCGGCTCCGGACACTGGGGCCGACCCATCCGGACGTCGCCTACTCGCAGCAGGCGCAGGGCGAGCTGCTGAAGAACCTGGGACGGTACGAGGAGGCCCGCGAGCTGTTGACGACGGCCCTCGCCACCCTGGAGCAGGCTCTCGGTCCGGACCACTCGCGGGTCGCCATCACGGTCGAGAGCCTCGGCAATACCTACGCCCGCCTGGGGCAGCTCGAGCCGGCGCTGGCTGCGCTGCGCCGCGGCCTCGACATCTGGCGGGATCTGAACGGCGAGGACAGCTCCGCGGTCGCCGTCTCGCTGAACAATATCGGGCTGGTGTTGCGCGACCAGCGGCAGTACGACGAGGCCGAAGGCCACTTCCGCCGCGCCCTGTCGATCCACGAGCGGGAGGACGGCGCCGAACATCCCGACACGCTGATCGCGAGGGTGAACCTGGGGAGCGTACTGCTCGACCAAGGCCGGCCGCGAGAGGCGCTCGGCTACCTGGAGCCCGCTCACGATGCCGCGGAGCAGGCCCTCGGAGCGGAGCACGTGACCAGCGTCCATTCCGGCCTGATTCTGGGCGAGGTCCTGCTGGAGCTCGGTTCGGTGCGACGCGGAACGGAGCTGATCACCACCGGCGCCGCGCTTGCCGAGCAGATCGGGGCGGCGGACTGGCTGCTCGCGATCGTCCGCTTCGCCCAGGCCCGAGCATCCTGGGCCGCCGGCGACCGTTCGGCCTCCCGGCGCCGGATCGACGAAGCGCGCGAGATCTTCGCCGCCATGGGCTCGGCCGGAGAACACGGCCTGCGGCAGATCGAGCGCTGGCAGTCGGCGAACGCCGCCGGTGGTTGAAATTGGCTCGCAACTTGCACTGTCACCTCGGCCGACCGGCCGAGAGCCCGGACGGCGCGATCCGACACGACGCGGGGTTCGCGGCCAGAAATCATCGTGTGAATCACTTCAAGAGGAGACTGAGATGAAAACCCGATTCCCAACGATCCTGCTGGTTGTTCTCGCCACCGTCTGGAGCCCTTGGGCGACGGCCCAGCCTACCGACAGGCCGGCAATCTACGTCATGAACGAGCCCGCCTGCCTGCCGTCGTCGGCCCACCCGGTCGAAGTGCAGTTCGGCACCGACATGGTTCTGGGCGTCACCGATTGGGCGTGGAATTTCGGCAACGGCCAGCAGAGCTTCGTGCTGAACCCGGTGACCGAGTATGACCACACGGGCAACTTCACGGTGAGTCTGACCGTCATGACGAGGTACTGGGGCGAACAGACGACCGTCGAAGAGAACTTTGTCCAGATCAACCAGTTGGAATTCGAGGATGACTTCGAAGATCCCGACTATACGGACGCTCACTGGGACTACTTCGATCTCGACCTGCTGCCGAACTCGACGCTCGAGTTCGAGGTCCAGTACAATACGATCTATCCGCCCTTGGAAGGGCAGCAGAACGGCAGGATCATCTGCGTCAGCGGTGACGGCGGGGGGGTCATGCTGCCCTATCCGCCCGAGTTTCCGCCCGAGCCGAACGGTCGCTTCCTCTTCGATCTCCAACTGGTCGCCGAGGACCCCAGAGACGTCAGCTATACGGCGTTCCGGCTTTTTGCCGCCGGGGGCACGTCGTCCGAAGCCGCCGCCCTGCGGGTGCAGCGCGAGAACGGCCAGTTCCAGGTTCGGGTCCAGGGCGGGGGCGCCGCGGCTTCCTGGCATACCCTGGTCAATCCCGATCGTCCCGTGCTGACCGTGGATCTCGACTGGCACGAGGACTATTCGGGCAACGGCAGGAGCGTGCTCAGAGCGCGGATCCAGGAAGACGGGCAACCCGTCGTGACCCAGTACCTGGAAGGGGAGCTCACCGGAACGGGAGGGTTCACGACCATCGAGCTCGGGTTGATGCACCTCGTCTGGCCCTATGCCGGCAGCGCCGGCAAGCTTCGGGTCGACAACTTCAACCAATGTGACTTCTCGAACCGGCCGAGTCTCTAATAGGAGCGGAGCCGGCAGAGACGCCCGGCTCAGTTTCTGCGCAACCGGCGGCTCAATCTCTGAGCCGCCGGCCCAGTATCTGAGCCGCTTGACAGCCCCGGTTTGCCAGGGCTACACTCGAAAGGTCATATGTCTATGACAATTAAATAAGACATCCGACGCTCGAGAACGGAAGGAGAGAACCATGGCCTATCGCCTGGGTGTGGACGTGGGCGGCACGTTCACCGATCTGATGCTGGTTCACGACGAGAGCGGGCGCCTGTTCCGGGTGAAGACGCCGTCGACCCCCGCAGATCCTTCCGAGGGCGTGCTCGTCGGGGTGCACCGGATCCTCGAAGAGAGCGGTGTGGCTCCCGGCGAGCTGGCCAACGTCATGCACGGCACGACGGTGGCCACCAATGCGGTTCTCGAGTCCAAGGGCTCCCGGGTGGGGTTGATCACCACCCGTGGCTTCGGCCAGATCCTGCACCTGGCCCGGTCGCAGACCCCTGGTCCGCTCGCCGGCTGGATGATCATGATCAAGCCCGATCCGCCGGCGGCGCTCGAAGACACCCGCGAGGCCGACGAGCGCATGGGCGCGCGCGGCGACGTGGTGGCCCCGGTCGACCGCGACCAGGTGCGGGGAATCGTCAAGAACCTGGTGGACTCGGGTGTCGAGTCGCTCACGGTGTCGCTGATCAATTCCTACGCCAACCCGGCCCACGAGCGCGAGATCGGCGGCATCATCGAAGAGATCTACCCTGGCTTCTCGGTGACGTTGTCCTCCGACGTGCTACCGGAGTTCCGCGAGTACGAGCGCACGCTCACCGCCTGCATGAATTCCTACGTGCGGCCCAAGGTGGCCGGCTACGTAAAGAACCTGGAATCGTCGCTGAAGGACCGGGGCATCGATTGCGCAATCAACATTCTGCGCTCCGACGCCGGCCTGATGAGCACCGAGGTGACCCGCGAG